>NZ_CALJPG010000021.1 GCF_937980635.1 uncultured Campylobacter sp. | reverse complement strand
GGAGCCAGCAATGCAGCGATCTTGCCGCCGAAACTATGCCCCATTATTGCTGCGGGTTGCTTGCCGAAAGCTGCGATAAAGGCGCGCATAATCTCCGCGTAACCCTCGCTGCCAAGGGCGCGCGCGGGCTGCGAGCTGGCGCCAAATCCCGGCAGATCGACGCACACTATCGCGTAACGGCGGAATTTGTCCGCAAAAACCCTAGACATAAGCGCCTTGTTTGCGCCCCAACCGTGCAGTACCAAAATATATTGCTCGCGCTGTAGGTTTGAAATTTCGTAGCTGATTTTGTAGCTCTCGCCTCCGCAGACGAGCTCCTTACTCGCCACCGCCGCTCCTTTTAGCGTAAACGGCTTTGAGCAGCTCGACTGCCTTTTCGAGCCGCTCAAACTCGCTCATACTGATCATCACGGCTTCGAATTTGTTGTTTTTGACGATCAGGGCTTTTTTGATCTCTTGGTTTTTGATCTTGTTTAAAACGGTGCTGAAGTTGCGCACGATCTCGGTAGCGGTGTAAATTTCGTCTTGATTTATCATAACTCGACCTTTTAGAGTAAAATTTTACGCAAAATTTAGCGTAAAATTTTAAACGATTGGCTACTTATTAGCGGTGATTTTGGTGATCAGCTCGTAGCTTACAGGGATCTGTCTCATCGGCGGCAGCGACGAAGCAAGAGCTGCTAAGACCTCGGAGAAATCATCAAATAGGTAGTTTGCGAGGCTACCAGGATTTGGATTTATCTCGTTTAGATAAATTTCGCCCTCTTTTTCAAAAAAATCGCAGCGAATGAGCGCGCCATCGAATGATCCTGCGTTATAAAGCCGCGTAAAGGCATCTTTCATCTTGCCCTCTAGCAAAGCGCCAGGACGAGCGGGCTCGATCGCGCCACTACGCGAAAAATCCAAATATTTACGATCGAAATTTAAATAGCCCTCTTTTTTCGGCTCTTCGATGTTTGAAAATACGATTTTGCCGTCTATTTTAGCGCCTGCGAGATTGAATTCCTTTACGTTTTCCCAGTACGGCTCTACGATCGCGCTGTCGTCCAGCTCAAAAGCCTGATCCAGCGCATAGCTAAACTCGCTTTCGTTCTTGGCTATAGAAATTCCGATGCTAGAGCCCAAATGAGCGGGCTTAACGATGATCGGAAAATTAAAATTAGGCAGACTAGTACGATTTACGATCTCATACGGCAGGGTTTTTACATTTGCGATTGCAGCTAGGTGCTTGGTTAAAATTTTATTATAACTTAGAACGCTAGCTTCGATGCGAGGTCCGATATAAGGGATGCCAAAAAACTCAAATAGCGCTGCCATTTTGCCATCCTCGCCATCGCAGCCGTGGATTAGATTGATATATGTGCCGACTTCTAGCATGCTTTTGCTAAACATTCCACTCTCAAAAAATCCGCCCGCGCCGATGCTAAGCTCTTTTGCTTTAGCATAGCCACCCTGCTTAAAATATGCCGCGCGCATATTTTTATCCTCGATGCGGTAAAATTTGCGATTTTTATCGCAAAATACAAACTCCAAGTCCCAGCCTTTTAGGGCATTTTTAACGGCAATTGCCGAGATGATACTTACTTCGTGCTCGTAGCTTTGAGCTCCAAAAACTATGCCAAATTTCATTGCTTTCCTTCAAATTTTATTTTCTACGCTAATTTTTTTAACGCCTCTTTAACAAGATCTGACGTATTCGTGCTGCTGCATCCCGCTAAAATTTGATTGATCTTATCGCGCTTAAATCCAAGGCTTTGTAGCGCGGACGCCGCTTCGTTTTTATAAGTCTCGCTAGGACCGAATTCCATTAGCTTCGCATCGCCTAGTTCGGCAATGATCCGTCTAGCGGTCTTTGGGCCGATGCCCGGAACTGAAGTTAGCGTCGCAGCATTCCCCGTAGCTACGCAACGCGCGAAATCCTGCGGAGCGAGCGTCGAACAAACCGCCATTGCCGTGCTTGCACCTACGCCACTAAGTTTGATTAGGGTTTCAAACATCTTTTTTTCACTCTCGTCTAAAAACCCGTACAGCAAATCGGCATCCTCGCGCAGAATTTGTACGCACGCAAGCTCGGTCAGCTTGCCCTGCGTGAGCTTCGCGGAGGTATTTAATGACAATGAAAGAGCGTAGCTCACGCCGCTAGCGCATTTAATGACGCAAGCAGTGGGCTCCTTACGCGTGATAATTCCTTCGATCGCCGCTATCATCTAAGAGCCTTTAAAATTTCGTTTATGCTCTCATTAAGCGCTAAATTTAGAGCATTATAAATGCTTTGCGAGCTGGGATCAGGCACGAAAACGCGCTTAGTGACGATGCCTGATTTTATGCTTTCTAAAGAATTTAAAATTTCATATCCCATCGTGACGGTTGCCTGATCGTTATTGATCTGAAGCGCTACTATACTGGTTTTTAAGCGCAAATCCCGCTCTTTTGGCACAAAGATCGGATTTAGCGAGCAGGTGGAAAATGCCGCATCAAGCAGCGCCTTATATACCATCTCGCTAGGCATCGTGATAAATTTGGCGTCGCTTGCGAACCGCGTTCGGTTTCTAAAATCCACTATTAAAATATCCCGCCTATCGACGAGATCGGTCGCCGTGATGGTGTCGATAAAGATATTTTTGCGCGCACCGCTAGGATTTACGCAGCGCTTTTGATCATAACGCAGCTCGTAGTAGGTGTATGGCTTAGCCTGCTTGGCTAAGCAGCCGCCTAAAAATATCGCTGCTAGCGTCGCAGCAAGCGTAAACTTTATAAAATTTTTCATCTTTATTCCTTTTTATCGTCGCGATCCGCGCCTTTAGAAGTGTCTTTAAAAAAGAAATCGTAAGGATTGTCCTCTAGCCTAAACATCGCGCCTTGGAATTCTCTAAGCGATTTTTTTAGCTCGCCAAGAGTGCTTTTTGCCTCCTCAAGCGTAGGATCCAAGATCGCTTTTAGATTGTACTCGCCGCGATCGATACGCTTAGTGATGATGCCTGCGGTTTTATCCAGTGAATTCGATAGATTGGCAGCACTCACGGCAAAGGCGTTTAGATTGTCTAGCAGCGCGTCTAGTTCTTTCTCGCGCTCGTTTAAATTTGCTATGAGAGTATTTACGTTAGCAAGCAGCGCGTCTAAGCTTTGGAATTTTTTCTCATCACTTAACTCGGCGCTAAATTTATCCATCGAAGATAGAATTCTATCCACTTTATCGGTATTTTGCTTAGACAACAGCCCATTAATCTTAAAGATCATCTCACTCACGCTGTCGGTTATGACTTCAGCTTTAGAGCCGATTTTATCAAGAAGCGTTTTATCCAGCGCAATTATCGGCTTTTTATCATTCGGCGGGAAAAGTTTGCCACTTCCTTTCGTGATATTTATAAACGCGATTCCACTGATGCCTTGAGATTCTACCTTAGCGACGCTATCTTGCGAGATCGGTAGCTTGCTTTTTACCGAAATTTCAATCTCAATAATCGCATTTTCGATATCGGCAAAGTCGATACTTTTAATAATGCCCGCATTTACGCCGATAAATTTAACCTCGGAATTCTCCTTAATGCCTACGGGAAGCTCTTTTGTGTGGATATAGTAGGAGCGGTAGCTCTCGCTGCGGTCGGTCTTAGTAAGCATCCACCACATAAATGCCGTAAGAGCCGCGACGCAGATCATAACAAATGCGCCTACTATCGTGTATGAAGTTCTATTTTCCAATCTTTTCTCCTAATTTCAGAGCGTAAAATTTAAGCCCTGCGATATGCCTTAAAAATAGCCGTTTGGGCTTAAATTTTAAAACTTAGCACTTTCTCAAATAGTCGCAAAATTTGCAGAATCATCTGAGTTTAAATTTTAAAGCTTAGCGTGCATTTTGAAATTTCAAAATATCGTCGCGCCGTATTTTAGCGTAAAATTTTATCGCTCCGGTTTAATTTAACGCCGCTTGCTTGTTAAAATTTTAAAATTTATGCGCTATCCAATAAATGCACCTAAATGCGCCCTTAAATACGACCCGCCTAAATTTTAAAATTTCGATTGAGCCGCTAAGGTCTAAATTTTAAAATTTAAGCCCTGCGGAGCCCGGAATTCCTCGCTAGGTTTAAAATTTAAAATTTTCCCGCCGCTATTTTAAAATTTCAGCTTGCACCTATCTAAATTTTGCCCACCGCGATGCGTATTTCGGCTCGGTAAATTTCAAAGCTCAATCCCTTTGCCGCATCTTAAATAGCTCTTCAAGCGGGTTATTCTTTAGGCTTGAAATTTCTTTGATGCTTCCTTCAAAGGCGATTTTTTGATTATCCACGATCAAAAATCGATCCAAAATGTCAAAGATACTGTCCACATCGTGAGTCACCATCACGACCGTGACGCCGAGGCTGTCTCTAAGCTCGCAAACAAGCCTATCAAGGGCTCTGGCGCTGAGCGGATCAAGCCCCGAGTTTGGCTCGTCCAAAAATAAAATTTCAGGGCTGAGAGCGAGCGCGCGAGCCAGTGCTACGCGCTTTTTCATACCGCCGCTAAGCTCGTTTGGCCTAAGCGCGGCAGCCTCCTTCTTAAGCCCCACCTTCTGGATCCAAAACATCGATAGCTCATCTATCTCGCGCTCGCTAAATTTAGAGTATTCGCGCAGCAGCACGCCTACGTTTTCGAGCACGCTCATCGAGCTGTAAAGTGCGCCGAACTGAAACATCACGCCGCATTTTAGGCGGATCTCATTTTGATCCGCCTCGCTCGCGCCCCAAATATCGCGTCCGAAAATTTTAATCTCGCCGCTTTGCGGGCGCTTTAAGAATATGAGCGTTTTCATCAGCGTCGTTTTTCCGCTGCCGCTGCCGCCTAGGAAGCCGTAAATTTCGCCCTTTCTAACGCTAAAACTCACGCTATCGTGCATAACGCGCGATCCATACGCGGTAGTAACATCGCGCGCGACTATAATTTTAGCGCTTTCGCCGGATTGCACTTGCTCGCTCATAGCCCGATTTCCGAAAACAAAACCGCAAATACCGCGTCGATCGCGATAACCCAAAATATCGCGTTTACGACGCTAATGGTGGTGTATTCGCCGATGCTTTGGGTATTTCCTTTGACCTCAAAACCCCGCATGCAGCCGATGATAGCAATGAATGCCCCGAAAAACGGCGCTTTAATCACACCTACTAAAAAGTGCCTGAGCTCTACAGAAGCCTTAAATCTATCCAAATAATCGCTAAAGGCTATGTCTAAATACGCGTCACACACGATCATCTGAGCAAAAATACTTACCGAATCTGCGATAAAAATGACTAGCGGCATGATTAGTACCATCGCGATAATGCGCGGCATCGCAAGAAAATAAAACGGATCAAAGCCCATCGTCCTCATCGCATCGATCTCTTCGGTGATCTTCATCACGCCGATCTGCGCCGTAAAGCTAGAAGCCGAGCGACCCGCGATAACGATAGCGGCGATTAGAGGCGCTACCTCGCGAAGCGTCAAAGCGCCCATTATATCGATGATATAGATGCTGGCGCCAAATTTAGAAAGCATATCCGAACCAATGTAAGCAAGCACGATACCTATCAAAAATGCCGTCAATGAGACGATGAAAAGCGCGTCTATGCCGCTATCTTTGATAAAATTTACGGTTTCTTTGAAGCGAAATTTCATCGGATGAATTATAAAAGCCACGAGTTTGGAGAAAAACTCACCCAAAAAGCTAGCAAGGCTTAGCAAGCCTAAAATTCCAAGATGGCAATAAAGTCCGATCTGCGCTAAAAAATTTAGCCTGCGAGATTCGGGTACGTAGCTAAAATCGATCGTTTTATCATCCATAAAGCTTAGAATTTTGGCGGCTTTGCTGCTATCCTCCACAAGGCTAACTCGCTTGCCGGCAAGGGCGTTTTTGATCATCAGCGCCATGAAATAGTCTAAATTTGAAATTTCGCTTAAGCTTAGCTCCAGCTCGTTTAGATTTTTTACCGCTTTTTTTAGTGCAAGCAGCTGCGAGCGCGAGCTTTTGTAGTTCCACTGCCCGCGTAGCGATAAGGTGTTTTTCCCGCCCGAGCTTTCGAGCGAAAAGGCTAAATTCCGCAAAAATTTCTCTCCAAAATCAAAAAATAGGGGAAATTATAATATAATCAACCTTGGCATTTTATAAAATTTAATGGAGATTTATGCTCAGAGGCTTTTTTACAAATAGCGCAGGCACGCTGGTTTCGCGAGTTTTGGGCTTCGTGCGCGACCTGCTTACCGCATCGGTTTTGGGCGCGGGAATTTACAGCGATCTGTTTTTCGTAGCGTTTAAACTGCCTAATCTTTTTCGCAGGCTCTTCGGCGAAGGAGCCTTTACGCAAGCGTTTTTGCCAAGCTTTACCGCCGCGCGTAAAAAAGGAATTTTTGCCGCAGCGGTGCTTATTAAATTTAGCATTTTTATCGCGCTTTTAACGGCGCTCGTGCTGCTTGCCGCACCCGTTTTTACCAAAGTTTTGGCATACGGATTTAGCGCCGAGCAGATCGGTCTTGCGGTGCCGTACGTGCGGATAAATTTTTTCTACCTTACGTTTATCTTCGTCGTTACGCTCTTTGCTTCGCTGCTTCAGTATCGCGACCACTTCGCTACGACGGCGTTTTCGACCGCGCTTTTAAATTTATCGATGATCGCGGCGCTTCTGCTAGCTCGCGGCAAAGACGGCGCTACGGCGGTGCTCTATCTTAGCTTCGGCGTCGTAGCGGGCGGGCTTTTACAGCTTGCGGTGCACGTTTATGCGCTGAAGTTTACCGGCATGCTGCGCGTCTTGGCTGGCGGCTTTGCGCGGCTTGCACGGGGTGATAAAGCGCAAACGCAGGGCTTTTATAAAAATTTTTTCGCAGGCGTACTCGGTGCGTCGGCGCTTCAGCTAAGCTCGTTTATAGATACCTTTTTTGCGAGTTTCCTTGCTAGCGGCAGTATCAGCTATCTTTACTACGCCAACCGCATATTTCAGCTGCCGCTCGCGCTTTTTGCGATCGCGCTTAGCACGGCGATCTTTCCGCGCATGAGCAAATTCGTAAAAGCTCACGACGACGCGCAGGCTCTGGCGCTTGTCGAGCGCGGATTTTACTTCCTTTTGGCGCTGCTCGGGCTCTCTGCGATAGGCGGCGTGATGCTGCGAAACGAGATCACGCAGCTGCTGTTTGAGCGCGGAGAATTTACCCGTCAAAATTCCATCGAATGCGCCGCGGTTCTCGGCGCGTATATGGTGGGGCTCGTGCCGTTTGGGCTGTCTAGAATTTTTTCGCACTGGCTGTATGCGAATATGAAACAGAAGCTAAGCGCGAAGATTTCGATCTGGTGCGTCTTTATAAACGTCGCTTTGTGCGCGCTGTTTTTTAAACCCTTCGGAGCCGTGGGGCTTGCGTTTGCAAGCACGATAACGGGGGCGTTTCTGCTCGGCTTTAACCTCTATTTTTTTGGATTTAATAACTTTTTAGCTATAATCCGCGCAAAAAAAATTATTGCGATCGCGGCGCTTTGTGCGGGCGAAGCGGCGATTTTATACATTTTAAAAGGCTTGTATTATGGTGATTTATGATAGTTTGAGCAAAAAGAAGCTCCCTTTTAAGCCCATTAGCGAGGGGCTGGCGCGCATTTACGCCTGCGGTCCGACCGTCTATGACGACGCGCATTTGGGGCACGCAAAGAGCGCCGTGAGCTTCGATCTGCTGCGCCGCGTGCTGCAAGCGGAGGGCTATGAGGTTAAATTTGCGCGAAATTTTACCGACATCGACGATAAAATTTTAAAAAAGATGGCGCAGAGCGGCAAAAGTCTGGAGGAGATCACAGAATTTTATACTCGCAGATATTTGCAGGATATGAGTGCGCTAAACGTCGCGGACGCAAGCATTTCGCCCAAGGCAACCGAAAATATCGCCGCGATCTGCGAGCTCATATCCTCGCTTCTTCAAAAAGGCTTTGCCTACGAGATCGCAGGCGACGGCATCTATTTCGACACGCGCAAGGACGGGGATTATCTAAGTCTTAGCGGTAAAAAAGAGGGTGCCGGCAAAAACATCGCCCGCGTCGCCTCAAACGATGCCAAGCACGACGAGAAGGACTTCGTGCTGTGGAAATTTGACGAGAACTGGTTTGATAGCCCATTTGGCAAAGGGCGCCCGGGCTGGCACAGCGAGTGCGTCGCGATGATTTTGGCGCACCTTGATAGCGGCGATCCGAAATTTTGCATCGACATTCACGCAGGCGGTGCCGATCTGCTCTTCCCACATCACGAAAACGAAGCCGCGCAGTGCCGCTGCGCCCGCCATAGAGCGCTAAGCAAATACTGGCTTCACAACGGCTTCGTGCAGGTAAATAACGAAAAAATGAGCAAGAGCCTCGGCAACTCGTTTTTTGTAGGAGACGCCCTAAAAATCGCACCCGGCGAGGCGCTAAGATTTTATCTCTTAAGCTCGCATTATAGGGCAAATTTTAATTATTCGATAGCCGATCTGCTTGCGAGTAAAAAGAGGCTAGATAAAATTTACCGCCTTAAAAAGCGCGTCCGTGACGTTTTAGTTCCCGCTGCAGGGCAAAATTTCGCGTCCGAGCTGCCTGCTGCGGAGGTTAAATTTAGATCGGAGATGATGGAGTTTTTAAGCGACGATCTCAATACTTCAGGCGCGCTTGCGGTGCTTGATAGCTTCGTGGCAAGCGCGAACGAAGCGCTAGATCGCGCGCCAAAAGATAAGGCGCTAAAGGCTATAATCGCCGCAAATTTGGAGTTTGCAAAGCAGACGCTCGGAATTTTATATGAGGATGAGACCGAATACTTTCGCTTTGGCGTGAGCGAGAAGCAAAGAGCGCAGATAGAGGAGCTGATCAAACAGCGCGCGCAGGCGAAGGCTGAAAAGGACTTTGCGAGTGCAGACGCCATCAGGGCGCGCCTTACGGATATGAAGATCGAAGTGATGGATACGGCTAGTGGCACCGTTTGGGAGGTAGTAGCAGAATAAAACGTAAAATTTAGCGTAAAATTTTACATTAAATTTTGTGATTTTTACGATGCGAAGCGTAAATCAGGATGCTAATCCGCGCGAAAATTTCAGTGCGATTTTTATCTGAAGCATTGCTATGCCGCGGCGCGATTTTATTTATTGATAAGGTGCAGGAGCGATGTGTGACGTGACGCGGCGACAGAAGCGCGAGGTGGATAGCGATTTTCATTCGTCGGCGCGGCTGATACGGCGGCGCGATATAGCGCGGCAAAATGAAGTAACGCTACGGCTCGTCTGCGCGTATTTACCGCGTTTTATCGGCAATGGACGATGCGGCGGCGTGATATAGCGCGGTACAGCGGCAACGCTATGTGTCTGCTTGTGCGTAAATTTCAGTGTGATTTTTTATGGCAATTGGCGATGCAGAGTTGTGCCGCAGCGCAGTAAAAAGCAGCACTGCCGCGTCTTGTGCGTAAATTTTAACGCGACTAGGTGCAGTGGAATGCGCTGCGGCGACGCGCAAATTTCGGCGCGATTTTATTCGGCGATATTGTACGCGGGTGCGCGCAGCAACGAAAGTCACAATTTCATTTGGCGATACGGCTGATGCAACGGCAAAACCACAAGGCAGGCCGCGATTTTTATTCGGTAGCGCAGTGATGCAAAAGAGCAATGCAGCGCGGCGATGCGAAGCCGCGATAAACGCGATGTATAACGATACGGCATTTTGTAGCGCTTTATATCGCCTCAAAGCGTTCGGCGTTTTAAAAATGGCTTGCGAAAGCGAAAGATCGCGATAAATAAAAACTCGCTTGCTTTAAGCGCTTAACGCTTTAAAAGCAGCAAATAAAAAAGCTGAATCTCGGCGTCGTCCGCACGGTCGCCGCATGCGAGTGAGTTGATTTAGCGAGCTTGCGAAGCGCAAATTAGTCCCGCGCCGCCCCATAAATTTTGTGCTGCCTCGCGGTCGAAATTCTAAAATTTAAGGAATTTTGGAATTGCATAAATTTTGAAATTTCAAGAATTTTGGGATTTCATAAATTTCATAAATTTTAGAATTATAAATTTTAAAAATTTTATAAAAAAGGATTGTATTTGAACGGTTTTAAAACTTTACTATCGCGCTTTAAGCCCTATTTTAGGGATTACAAGCCGCAGTTTGCATTGGCGATTTTGGGTATGGTGATGACGAGTGTGGCGACTGCTGCGAGCGCGAAGCTGGTCGAGCCCGTTTTAAATAAAATTTTCGTCGAAAAAAACGAGCCGTATCTCTATACGCTTCCGATCGCGATCATCGTGGTTTTTGCGATGAAAAGCGGCGGCGCGTTTATGCAAAACTACTTCACCGCTTTCATCGGTCAAGACACGGTGCGCCGCTTCCGCGACAGGCTCGTTGCGAGCCTCGTGCGGCTGGACGTGGATTTTTTCAACCGTTTCCGCACGGGTGAGCTCATCAGCCGCACAATCAACGACATAGAGCGTATCCGCGTCGTGGTTTCAAACATGATCCCCGATTTTTTCACGCAGATCATTACGATTTTGGGGCTTTTGGGCGTCGTGATCTATCAGAGCCCAAAGCTTTCGTTTTTCGCGCTCGTGGTCTTTCCGTGCGCGATATATCCGCTCTCGCGCCTTGCAAAGCGGATGAAAAAAATTTCACGCGAATCTCAAGAGAAAACCTCCGATATCTCCTCGGCGCTCAGTCAAATTTACTCCAACATCGAAATCGTCAAGGCAAGCAACGCCGAGAGCTTTGAAGTGGAGAAATTTAACGCCGAAAACAAGAAATTTTTCAGTCTAAATTTAAAGGCGGTCGTAACGACGTGTCTGGTAAGCCCGATCATGGAGATGCTAGGCGCCGTGGGTATCGCCGTGGTGATCATCGTCGGAGGACAGGAGGTCATCGCGGGCCAGATGAGCATCGGCAGCTTTTTCAGCTTCCTTACGGCACTTTTTATGGTTTACACTCCGATAAAAAAGGTCTCATCGCTCTACAACAACATGCAAGACGCCATCGCGGCGAGCGAGCGGACGTTCGAGCTCATAGATTTGGAGCCTACGATCGTCGGAGGCGGAAAGCAGATGGGCGAGATAGGCTCGGTGAGCTTTTGCGACGTATCGCTAAACTACGGCGACAAGGCGGCGCTGAAAGATATAAGCTTTGGCGTCAAAAAGGGCGAAATTTTAGCGCTCGTCGGAAACAGCGGCGGCGGCAAAAGCTCGGTCGTGAACCTTCTGATGCGCTTTTACGACGCAAGTAGCGGTAAAATTTTATTCAACGGCAACGACGAGATCGGCGAGTTTAGCATCCCCAGCCTGCGCGAAAATATCGGCCTCGTAAGCCAGCGCGTCTATATTTTCAACGACACGATCGCGCAAAACGTAAGCTACGGCGCGGAATTTAACGAGCAGCGCGTCATTGAAGCGCTGAAGCTCGCCAACGCCTATGAGTTCGCAAGCTCGATGAAGGATGGAATTTACACCGTGCTTAGCGAGTTCGGCGCAAATCTTAGCGGCGGGCAGCGCCAGCGTATCGCCATCGCGCGCGCGCTGTATAAGGATCCGCAAATTTTAATATTCGACGAGGCGACTTCGGCGCTGGATAACGCAAGCGAAAAGGAGATCTCAAACGTCATCGAAAAGATCAAACAAAGCAAAATCGTCTTTGTAATCGCCCACCGCCTCTCCACGATCGAGCGCGCCGATAATATCGCCGTGATGAAAAACGGACGCATCCTCGCCATCGGCACCGACGCGAAGCTAACGGGCGAATGCGAGGAGTATCGCGGCCTAAAGGGGATAATGCAAAACAGCTAGAGCTTTAAAATTCTGCGCCTTTTGCGCCCGGTTTTGCTCTACGAAATTTTAAAATTTTATCTTTGAAGCAAGCCGCATAAATTTATCCGCAAAGATTGAAATTTTGCCTTGAAATTTTGCTGCGCGCGGGAATTTAGCAGCTCGCCGCTTTGGCTGCAGGGCTTTTTAATAAAGCTCGTCTCTTTGGTGCGACGAGGCACGGCTGCCGGAGCTTTAACTTTTGGATTAAAATTTTATCTTAAAATTTCAGCGCTTCGTTGCGAGCCGCCTCTAAATTTAAACGCTCGCGCCGTTTTAAAACCGCTGCGGTAAAATTTTATCGCGCGCTGGGCTTTTCGGCGCGCTACCTGCACTTGATCTTCGGCATCTGCGATAAAATTTTGGCTTTATTTTCCTTTATAAATTTTCCCATCTTTTTGAAATCCCTATCCGAATCGAAATTTTTCAAATATTTTTTACATAAAAACCGAGCTTTAATCAATAAAAGGCTACAATAACGCCAAATTTAATTCCAAGGGAAAGTCATTGTTTGAATCCATGCGCGCAGCACGCTCGCTAAGCCCCCTATTTCTGGGGATTTTCTTTATGTTTATCGGCGACGCGCTAGTCATCGCAAGCGCGGGCATCATGCTAAAAGAATCCGGCCACAGCGAGCTTGAGATCGGACTAATTTCGGCGTTTTTCTTTTTAGGTGCGATCTTTAGCGGCTTTTTCGTGCCTTCGATAATCGGCGCGCTCTCGTACGTGCGGGCATACGCGGTCTTTACGGCGCTTTTCGGAATTGCTGC
The DNA here is from genome assembly GCF_937980635.1 of uncultured Campylobacter sp. Classification (GTDB taxonomy): domain Bacteria; phylum Campylobacterota; class Campylobacteria; order Campylobacterales; family Campylobacteraceae; genus Campylobacter_B. The sequence goes on along the minus strand of NZ_CALJPG010000021.1, from coordinate 168,952 downwards.
AATGCTGCACGATCTTGGCTCAAACCTCGTGTATTGGGCGATTTTGCGCTTTATTTTGGGCTTTTGCTACTACGCGCTTTTGATGATAATCGAAAGCTGGATCAACTCAAAGATCACAAACTCCATCCGCTCCCGCGTGCTGGCGATCTACGAAGCGGTTTTTTACGGCGCGTTTGCGATAGGAGTTATAATTTTGGCGCTAAATTTCGGAACGATGAAGGTCTTCGTGCTAAGCGCATTTTTCATCATCCTAGCACTACTGCCGGTAAATTTAATCCGCTTCAACCCTCCCAGAGTTCCCGCTCGCATGCGAGTTTCGATGCCGCAAATTTCGATCGTGCCGCCGCTTGCGTTTGCGACGGTGGTTTGCGCGGGCATTTTGATTAACGGCTTTTTTTCGATGGCGAGCGTTTTCGTGCTAAGCGCAGGGCTTGGAGTGGGCTCAGTGGGTGCATTTATGGGATCGGCGATGGCAGGAGGTTTCTTAGCGCAGCTCGTCTGCGGTACTATTTCAGATAAGTTTGGTCGCAAACGCGCCATAATGATAGTTTGCGTCGTGGGTCTTACTTCCTGCGCGGCGCTATTTTTTGCTAAAAGCTTCATCCTAACGTGCGCACTTGCGTTGATGTTAGGATTTGGCGCCTTTCCTTTGTATTCGCTCGCCATCGCGCGCGCAAACGACTCCATCACCGGCGAGGGCGCCTCTCGCGTGCAAATTTCGGCGGCGATGCTTTTTATCTATTCGAGCGCGTCTCTCTGCTCGCCTTTGATCATCGGCGCGATGATGAAATTTTTGGGCGCAAACGGCTTTATCTGGGTGTTTTTCGCAGCGATGAGCTTTTTATTTATATTTGCTATCTTTCGCCCCGAGATCGCGCCTAAAAGATAGCGACCGGGGTTTAAATTTTTTCGTAGATCAAAAATTTATAATAAAACGCCGCGATTGCGAACATAAAGCCCATGCCGAAGGTGATTTGCGAAAGCGAAAATCCAAGCTCGAAAAAAAATCCGATCGCAGCCGACACGAGCGTCGCGACGATGAAATACGCCATGTCGTTGTAGGCGATAACGCGCCCGAAAAACTCCCTGTCGACGTGGCTTTGCAGCTGCGTAAAAGAATACGACCACACCGTCGTGATGAAAAATCCCGCCGCGATCATGCCCGCAAACGAAAGCCAGTAGTTAATCTCCAGCACCGCCCACAGCGCGATGCCCGTAAACTGACCCAGCAATAGCCAAAAAAACGTATGTTTATTCACGATTTTGCTTAGCCATATCTGCCCGAAAAATGCAGCCGCCGAGCGCGACATATTCATAAGCCCGATGACTAGCGAGGCGCTTAAAATTTCTTTGTATTTATACTTCGCAAGAAGCGCGATGAGATTATCGTAGGTGGTGACGGCGACGAAGGCGTGAAGGACGATGAGATGCACCACCAAAGGATGCGAGCGCAGGTAAGAAAAGCCCTCCTTTAGCATCTTAAACACCGACTCACGCGTATTTTGCGCGAGGTCTTTAAAATTTAGCCGCAGTAGGATAAAAAACGAAAAAACATATAAACAAAAATCCAAAATAAATGCCGCTCGCACGCCGAAATAGTGGATAAAAATACCCGCGCTCGCCATACCGAAAGTATATGTGATCGTCCAAATAATGCCCGTCATCTCGTTAGCAAGCTTGAGATAGGGGCGGCTTAGAAATTTCGGCAGCGTAGATGATTCGGTTTGAAAAAACAGCGTGCCTGCGACACTGCGCACGACCACGATCAAAAGCAGCAGCCACAAATAATCCAAACTATCGATAAAAATCAGCATGAAAATACTGATCATCTCGGTTATAAACATCGCCGTCATCAGAGGCTTTGGTTGAAATTTATCCACGATGATGCCGTTGATGGGCGCTAAAAAAACGTTCGGCACGAATGAAACGACGCCCACTGCCGTAATCGCCCATACCGGCGCGCCAAGCTCAATCAGCAGCGTAGCGACCCCAACGACCGAAAACCACAAACCGAACATACATATAAAACCCGCCGAAAAGAGCAGTCGGTAGTTGCGTGAATGGCGAAGCAGCACTATGTATCTGATCATAAAATTTTATCCCGTAAATTAATTATAAAAAATTTTAAGCGATTGTATCACGGCGCGCCTTAAAAGCCAAAATAAGCTAAAAATGCTATAATTGCGAAATTTTAATTCAGGAGTGAAAATGGAAGGGTTCGTAACTACGGTAATAGTATTTTGCGTCCTCATCGCGGCAATTCTAAAGATGGGGGTCAAGATCGTCTCGCAATCGGAAATTTTAATCATCGAGCGGCTGGGTCGCTTTCACAAAGTGCTCGACGGCGGCTTTCACATCATCGTGCCGTTTTTTGACGCGGTGCGCGCGAAGATGAGCGTGCGCGAGCAGCTCGTGGACATCAGCAAGCAGCAGGTCATCACCAAAGATAATGTCAACATAAGCGTCGACGGTATCGTGTTTTTGAAGGTCATCGACGGCAAGATGGCGCTTTACAACGTCGAGGATTATCGCCGCGCGATTTCAAATTTAGCGATGACGACGCTACGTAGCGCGATCGGCGAGATGAGCTTAGACAACACGCTTAGCTCGCGCGATCAGCTAAATTCCAAGCTACAAATCGCTCTAGGCGACGCCGCGGATAACTGGGGCGTAAAGATCATGCGCGTGGAGATTTCTGAAATTTCGGTACCGCACGGCATCGAAGAGGCGATGAATATGCAGATGAAGGCCGAGCGCGAAAAGCGCGCGATCGAGCTTAAAGCCGAGGCTGAAAAAGCGGCCCTCATCCGAAACGCCGAAGCGCTAAAGCAGGAGAAGGTGCTTGAAGCCGAGGCGATCGAGCGTATGGCGGATGCGAAAAAATATGAGCAGATCGCGCTTGCGCAAGGTCAAAAAGACGCGATGGACAATATAAATTTAGCGATGAGCGCTTCCAGCTTCGCGGCGGAATACCTGCTCGCGCAGGGTCGCGTAAACGCTTTCAGCGAGCTGTCCAAAAACCCGAGCAAGGATAAAATTTTGATCCCTTACGAAACGAGCGAGCTTCTAGGCTCTCTTAGCGTGCTTAAAGAATTCCTCGGCAAAAACGGCGCGAAGGAGCTCAAATGAACGCGCTGATTTTTATCATAATCGGCGTGATTTTGGCGATCGTCGAGCTTTTGGTGATGGATTTTACCTTTATATTTTTTAGCGCCGGATTTTTTATCACGGGGCTTTTGAGCTTCGGCTTTCATCTTGATTGGGACGTGCAAATTCTACTTTCGTTCGTGCTCTCTTTCGTGCTTCTGATCACATTTAAAAAGCCGCTAAAATCACGCTTTTTCAAACCAGAAGAGAAGCATAAGGATAATTTTTTAGACGAAAGCGGCACCGGCACCGTCAAAAACGGCATGGTCTATTTCAAAGGCACGTTTTGGAAAAGCGATGAAATTTCAAATCTTAACGAGGGCGACCGCGTCGAAATTTTAGGCGTAAAAAACGGCCAGATCGTGCTTAAAAAAGATAGCAGTCGAAATTCCAGCAGCGCAGACGGCGTAAATTTAAATAACGGCGACGCAAATTTAGGCGGCGCGGACAGTACGAGCGCCGACGATAAAAGCTCTAACGCCGCCGCTAGCAAAGACGCGCAAAGCTCTGGCGCTAAAGAAGAAGCGCCCGTAGACCCGAAAGAGGCGTAGAGTGAGCGCTAAAACCGCACCGAAAAAAACGATCAACAGCAAAGATGAAATTTTAAAATTTTTATCGTCGCAGAAAAAGAGGCTTTTTGCGGTTGGCGTTACCGAGCTAGGGCTTTTCGGCAGCTACGCTAAGGGCAGCGCCGACGCGTTTTCAGACATCGACATCGCGATCGAAACCGACGGAGCAAAAATGGTAAAAAATCTAGGAAGCCCTTTTTCGGCGCTGGTTTTTTTAGACGATTTTAAAAAAAAGCTATCCAGTAAATTTAATGCAAATGTCGATCTGTGCGATACTACCTCTTTAAGTCGCGAAGAAAAAATGAAGCTTTTGCAAGGAGCGATTTATGTTTGAAAAATCAAGCGTAGAGCGGTTAAAAAAGATATCTGATAAAATTTCATCCATCCTAAATAAATGCGAGGGCGGCGTAGCGCAGGCGCTTGCAGACGAGGACGTTTTGCAGCCTGCGATAATGATGCAGTTCATCAATATCCACGCCCTGCTAAAGGGGCTACAAGAAAGCAACGATTTGCAGGCTTTGGCGATCTTTAGTAAAGATGAAACAAGAGCTATCAACGCCATCAGAAATATCGCTTCGCACGAATACGAACGGCTAAATTTTGAGCTGATAGAGATAGCCATCAAGGACTATCTACCGACGCTAAATCAAAAAATTATTGACGCACTAAAGCCGTATCGCAAAGGCAAATCGGAAGGATAAATTTGAAAAGACTAAGTATAGACGAAGCTATAAATTTAATAGAGCACGCCGATCTAAACGAGCTTGGGCGCGCGGCGTTTGCGCGCAAGCGCGAGCTGCACCCGGGCCGCGTAACGACCTTCATCATCGATCGAAACATAAACTACACCAACGCCTGCATGGTGGATTGCAAATTTTGCGCATTTTACCGTCACGCAAGCGACGCTGATGCCTACGTGCTGAGCTTTGAGCAGATTAGCGAAAAGATTGAGGAGCTCATCGCCGTGGGCGGCACGCAAATTTTATTTCAAGGCGGCGTCCATCCGAAGCTAAAAATCGAATGGTACGAAGATCTGGTGGAGTTCATCCACAAAAATTATCCGAGTATCACGATCCACGGCTTCTCGGCGATCGAGATCGATTATATCGCGCGCCTTAGCGGCATCAGCACGCTTGAAGTGCTTCGCAGGCTGCAAGCCAAGGGGCTCTACTCGATGCCCGGAGCCGGAGCCGAAATTTTAAGCGACCGCGTGCGAGAGCTAGTAGCGCCGCGCAAAAGCGACAGCGCCACGTGGCTTAGAGTTCACGAGGAGGCGCACGGCATCGGCATGAAAACGACTGCCACGATGATGTTCGGCACGCTGGAAAGCACGCGCGAGATCGTAGAGCACTGGGATAAAATCCGCGAGCTGCAAGACCGCACGGGCGGCTTTCGAGCGTTCATTTTATGGAGCTTCCAGGGGCAAAACACCCGCCTTTTGCGCGAGCATCCAGAGATCAAAAAGCAAAGCCCGAACCGCTACCTGCGCCTGCTCGCCGTCTCGCGGCTATTTTTGGATAATTTCAAAAACATCCAAAGCAGCTGGGTCACGCAGGGCAGCTACATCGGGCAGTTGGCGCTGAAATTCGGCGCGAACGATCTTGGAAGCACGATGATGGAGGAAAACGTCGTAAAGGCCGCGGGCGCGAGCTTTCGGATGAGCAAGGACGAGATGATAGCGCTGATCCGCGACGTAGGCGAAATACCCGCCAAGCGCAACACCAACTACAATATTTTGGAGACGTACGCTTAGGTGCGGGCTTTTGCGCATCTGCAGCAGGAATTTATGCGCTTACGGGGCGAATTTAGCGGCAAATTTGGCTTAAAACTGATGGCTAATTTTTGCGATCGCGAGCGTGGAATTTTGCAACGGAATTTAAAATTTTGGTATCAGTACGGAGGTTAAATTTATAGGCACGAGCGGAATTTGCGCAGTAAAATTTCATTTTGCTGCGGAATTTCGCCTTAAAATTTTTCGGACGCGAAATTCTACGCCGAAAGATCAACGCGGCGGAGACGGCACATGAGAGGCATCTCGTGAAGGCGCTTGCCGCGTTTGCGGCGAAAACATATTGCGGGTTTCGATACGCCGCAGAGCTGTATGTTTGGCAGTGGTAATGCACCCCGTTTAGGCGCGGATATTTCGTTTTAGACCGCAAATGCGCTGCGATAATTTCGCCTCATAGTTGGAATGCGCGGCGACGTGCCGTTTGGGGCGCTGAAATTTTATAAAAATGCGGCGCGATTAAATTTAAAATTTTTAAGCAGGACGGGCAAAACTGCTCTAGCGCGAAATTTTAGAAGCGAGTTTTGAACAAAATTTTTGAAAACTCGTTTTAGCGAAATTTTAAAAGCGAGCCCGGCGTAAATTTCAAAAGCAATGCGCTTGGCTGCGCCAAAATTTTAAAACCGCTCTCGCAAGAACGATGAAATTTAAAAATTTTATAAAGGAAAACGATGGAAAAAAAAGAGATTTCACTTAAGACCAAAGGCGGCAAGAGCGCTAAAATCGACTTTTTGTATCAGTTCGACGACTCGCTGCCGGTGGCGAGCTTCAAGTTAATTTTTAAAGCAAGCGGCGCGGTGAGCGAGAAGACCCTGGGCCTTGCGCGCATCTGCGCGGGCGTTTTGGGCGAGGGCTCAAAGACGCTGGGAGTGAGCGAATTTCACCGCAAGCTCGATATCCGCGCGGTCGAGATCAGCGCCGCGAGCAATTTTGAGACCTTCGGCATCCAGCTAAACTGCCTAAAAGAGCACTTCGATTTCGGCTTAGACATGCTGCGAGAGCTGCTTAAAGAGCCCAATCTAACGCCCTCGGTGCTGGAAAAGCTAAAAATGCAAACCATAGGCGAGATCGCCGTGCTAAAAAGCGAGTTTGATTACATCGCGACGTGCAACCTAAAAGCGCTTCTGTATCCGCGCACGAGGCTCGAGCGGCCGCTCATAGGCGACGAGGCGAGCATAGAGCGGATCACGATGAAGGACGTGCGGGAGTTTTTCGCCTCGCTGAGTTTAGAGAATTTATACGTCGTTTTATGCGGCGACGTGAGCGATAAAAACCCGAAAATCGTAGAAATTTTAAGCCTCTTTTCAAGCGGCAAAAAGCGCGAGCTGCCGTTTTTCACGCCGAGCGATGCGAAAAAGATAAAGATCCAAAAGGAGCAGACGCAGCAAGCCTACATCTACTTCGGCGCGCCCTTTGCGTTGCCGAAGGAGCAGGAGTTCATCGCAAACACCGCGCTTTTCGTGCTCGGAAGCAGCGGTTTCGGCAGCAGGCTGATGGAGCGTATCCGCGTTAAGCACGGGCTTGCGTACTCGGTCTATGCGCGCGGCGATTTCGAGCTTAGCCACCGCGAGTTTTGGGGCTATCTACAAACCAAAAACGAAAATTTACAAAACGCCGCCGCACTCGTAAAAGAGGAGATCGCAAAATTTATCGCCTCGGGCGTGAGCGAAGCGGAGCTAAAAAGCGCTAAAAAATTCCTGATCGGAAGCGCCGTGCTACAAAAAGAGACGATGTTTAAGCGCGCGGCGATCGCGCAGAGCGAGTATTACAAGGGCTATGCATTCGGCGAGTTCGAGCGAAATTTAAAGCGCATCGAGACGCTAAAGCTTGGAGCGCTCAACGATTTCATCAAGTCGCACGACGAGATCATGAACTTAAGCTTTTCCGTCATTTGCGACGAGGCCGCCGCGAAAAAGGGGCTTGAAATTTAGCCCGTCGCGGCGCGTATCCGCGATCGGCGTAAAATTTGAGCAAATTCTAAATTTATAAAGCGGCGCGAACGATATTAAGGCGCGAATGGTGCTAAATTTTACTTTTTCGCTCCGTTTGCGGACGGCTTGCGTTTAAATTTAAAATCGCGGTCAAGTCTGCGTGCTTCGTACGGCGCGGCAAATTCAAAGAAAATTTGCGGGCGCGCCGACGTGGAGCAAAATTTATGCGCGATCTTCGTGTCGTAACCCAGGCATACGGCCTCTATGCGAGCAGATTTTAAAATTTGCGCGCGGCGGACAAATCGCTATTTGCTCGCAAGCAGATCGCTGCCGTTTTGCGCCGTACCGGCGGTTTGGATGAGCTCTTTCAGCTTGCAAGCCGCCCGATTAAATTTTAAAACTGCACTCGCGAAGCGCAATCGTTAGCAAGAAGCGCGACGTGCGGCTTGGCAGCGCAAGACATGGCTTGCGGCGAGGAGAACTTACGCGGCGTGTAGAATTCGGATAGCTTCTGGCGGCGGGAAATTTTAAAGGCACCGTGCGCGGCTCGGTAAAATTTTAGCGCGCAAAATATAAAGCTCGATTTCGCACGTCGTTTGTAAGCCGCGCCGTGAAATTCAAAACGCGCGCTCGATTAAAGCTCGTGCCGAAGCCTTAGATTTCAAACTGCGCCGTGAAATTTAAAAGCCGCGTTAGGATACTGCTCATGTCCGCGAACCGCACGGCGAAATTTAAAGTCGCGACTTGGGCTTTCACGAGCGGCGCCAAGTCCATGTTCGCAAATCGCACCGTGAAATTTCAAGTGCTCGCGCTCTGTTTTAAAACCCGGTGCGCGCCGCAAAGGTACGGCTGCCAAACAAAACAACGCGCAGGGCGAGTAAAATTTGCAGGCGAAGCCGACGAGTAAATTTGCCGCAATAGCGAAATTTCGGCCAAATTTAAGCAATTGTTCGATGCGGCGCGTAAAATTTCGATCAAATTTAGGTGGGCGATTTCGCTTCGGCGCATAAAATTTCGTAGCGCAATGGCTTAATGCCTATAAAATTAAAGGATGAAAATTGATTTTTGAAGCAAAAGACGCGGCGGCACTGCAAAAGGCAGGCATCACGACGCTTTTGGATCTGGCGCTGCTTCTGCCCAAAAGCTTCGACGATCTGAGCGTGGGGGATGCGCCGTGCGCGGGCGAGAGCACGGCGGAGGTCGAGTGCCTCTTCCAACACAGGCGCGGCTCGATGCTCATCGTCACGGCGCACTGCCTCAGCTGGGAACGCGAGATCAAAATCGTGATCTTCAACGCCAAAAACTGGCACTTCGGCGCCTTTAAGCGCGGCAAAAAATTTTTCATCCACGGCAAATGCGACGAAAGCTTCGGCTCGTGGCAGTTCGTAAACCCAAAAATCGTAAGCGAGCCAGGCAAGATCGCACCCAAATATAAAGCCGCACTGAGCGACGCGGCAGCGCAAAAGCTGATCAAAAAATATCTAAGCGCGGATGCGCTTTTAGCCTGCGGACTGCGCGCGGACGAGGCGGCGGTATTGCTTGCGCTACACGAGAGCTCGCCGCGCAGCGTACGAATGCTAGCCGCGCTAAATAGGCAGCTCAAGGGGGACGGCGCGGAAAATTTCGGCGAGCGCGACGACATTTCAAACAGCGGCATAATTCCGAGCGGCAGTGAAATTTTAAATGGCGAAATTTCAAACAGCGACAAAATTTTAAATGGCGACGGAATTTCAGATAACGGCGAAATTCCAGGCTCGCAAAGCTTCGCCGCCGAAATTTTAAAGGACGGATCGCAAAATGATGAAATTTTTAGGGGCAAAGTTTCAGTCCATCCGCAAAATGGCGGAGTTCTTGCCTGCGAGACAAAGCGCGACACAGCGAATGAAATTTTAAGCGGCGAAATTCCAAAGGTTGCGGAGACCTCGCTCCTCCCAAGCCTTCGTGACGGCGAGATTGCGAGCGATAAAATTTTAGATGTCGAAGGGCGCCAAGCGCACGATGCAGAGATTTATAACGACGAAAATTTTAGCGTTCAAAGCGGCACTGATTTTCTTGCCGCATACGGCGCCGAAGCGCGCGAAGATGAAATTTCAGACCATCTTAAAGACAATAATGACGCTGTGGCGAGCGGCGATAAAATTTCAAACGACCTAGCATCCATCACCCAAACAGCGGCACGGTCAGCAGACGCTCAAGCTATGACCGCACAACCCATGCTAGAGCATATCGTGACTGAGCAGTCCATAGCCGCCCAACAAAATTCAAGCACCCAAGACGTAGATACGCAATCCGCGACCACCCAAACTCAAGACGTAGGTAGGCAACCCGCAGCGATTCAAACTTCAGACGTTCGAATCGCAGATTTGCAACCCGTAACCCCCCAAACTCAAGAGGTAAGTGGAAAACCTACGGCAATCCAAACTTCAAGCCGAGTAGTGAGCGCGCAAGCCGCGACTACCCAAACTTTGAGCGCGCAAGCTACGAGCGTGCAGCCTGTATGCAATCAAACCGAAAATTTTCAGACGGTAATAGCTGCGCAGACCGCAACCGCAAAGCCCACGATCGCTCAAAATGCAAGCGATGCCGAGGCTGTTCAAGACGCGCTCGCCGCACCGATGAGCGCATTGCGCGATTGTGCCGTGCAACCTACGCATTATCAAACCAAAACTATCCAGACCGCAGCCGCCCAAGCTACGACCGCCATACCTACAATCGCTCAAATTGCAAGCGACGCTGGAACTGTCCATGCCGCCGAGGCCGTCCGAGCCGCAGCCGTCACGCAGATGAGTGGTGCTGTGATTTTACGCACGCTGAAATTTGTAGAAATTCTAAACTACCTGCAAAAGCTAAGCGCGAAAAAAACAAGTTTCCCGGCGCAAATTTACCCGCTACACGACATTTCGGACTGGCTCGTTTCGCTTCCTTTTGAGCCTACGCGCGATCAGCTAAGCGCGATAAAGGACATCGCTAGCGATCTGCAAAGCCCTCTGGCGCGCCGCCGCGTCGTCATGGGCGACGTAGGCAGCGGCAAGACGCTCGTGATCCTCGCGAGCGCGGCGATGAACTATCCGCGCATCAGCTATCTGATGGCGCCTACGAGCATATTGGCGGAGCAAATTTACGCCGAGGCGCGCCGTCTGCTGCCGCCGCGGATCAAAGTCCTGCTCGTAAAAAGCGGCGATCGCGAGCCGAATTTCGCAGGCGCGCACCTTGTCATCGGCACTCACGCCCTGCTCTACCACGAGCTCGCGCCGTCAAATCTCATAATGGTCGATGAGCAGCACCGCTTCGGCTCCAACCAGCGCGAAAAGATCGCGCGCCTCACCGAAAACGGCGAGTTTCGAGCGCATTTCATTCAGTTTAGCGCCACGCCGATACCGCGCACGCTGAGCATGATCCAGTCCGAACTCGTGAGCTTTAGCTTTTTAAAACAGCTGCCGTTTGAAAAGCAGATCAAAACCAAAATCCTGCAAAACGACGGATTTGCGGGCTTTATGCAGGATCTGCGCCGCGAGCTTGCCGCGGGCAATCAAGCGATCATCGTCTATCCGCTAGTGCAGCAAAGCGAGAGCTCGGTCTATCAAAGCCTTGAGGAGGCGGCGCCGTTTTGGAAGGCTCAGTTTGCGGACGTGATGATTACTCACGGCAGCGACAAGGACAAGGAGGAGATCCTGCGCCGCTTCCGAGACGAGGGGCGACTGCTGATAACCACGACGATCGTCGAAGTGGGCATTTCGCTGCCGCGGCTTAGCGTCATTTTAATCGTGGGCGCCGAGCGGATGGGGCTTGCGTCGCTTCATCAGCTGCGCGGGCGCGTCGGGCGCAAGGGCCAGGCGGGGCGCTGCTACCTATACACCAAGCTCAAATCCCCGCCGCAGCGCCTGCGCGAGTTCGCAGCGACGCTGGATGGATTTAAGGTCGCAAATATCGATCTGAAAAACCGCCAGGGAGGCGATCTACTGGGCGGCTCGGTGCAGCACGGCGCGATGTTTGCGTGGTATGATTACGAAGAGGACGTGACGGCTGCGGCAAAGCAGCGACTAAAGGACATAGGACGAGGCGCGTGAAATTCTACGAGATGCGATAGAATTTAAACGTAATTTAGTCGCGGCAAAATTTTACGAAGCGAATGTAATTATGAGGTAACGGGCGATCTGATATAAAATTTGAAATTTCACGGCGCAGATTGCATCGGATAAAATTTAGAGCTTTACCAAGCGTCGTTTGCTTTTAATTTCTAAAATTTATGCAACTTAAAGTCCAAAAAAAGGAGAGCAAAATGGCTTACGTGACCTACGACAAGGCAAAATGGCACTGGGGCGCGAAAAACGCGCCGACTGACATTCCGCAGGAAAACGGCGCGACGCACATAGCGTTTTTCTTTCGCTGGTGCATGGAGCGCAAGCTCTATTCCAAGGACTTCGCGGCGGATTTCGCGGACGATATAGCAAAGATGGTCGATAGCTTTGATTATCGTCAGTATTTTTTCGACGCCATGGACGGCGTGCTAAGCAGCGACGAGCTAAACACCGCTGGTAAGGCCTTTGCAAATGCCTACTACACCACGGACCGCACGAAATTTGCCAAAACGCACGGCTGGTATTTGCAAGATTACGACGATTTCGTCGCGCGCAAATTCGGCGATAAAAACTTCGACAACGCCTATTTTTACATAGAAAACTCGCCGCAAAATTACGCCGAGATCAAAGAGATCATCGATCGCCGCTACGAGGAATTCTTGAGCTTCAAGGCGGCGAAGTAGAAATTTTACCGCCGAGCTTAGCCGGTTTAAAATAGACGCCTAAGCCGAAACGGCGCGTGATCTGCGCCGCGGTAAAATTTAAAATTTTATGCAATGCGTTAAATTTTGCGTAGCGCTTTAAATTTACATAGCATGGCGCGAGCTGGCGCGACACATCGCAAATTAAATTTTAAAATCAAACCGCTTCGCAGTGCGAGATACATTAAACTCATGCGGTGCGCGGCGATAGCAGGCTTGCAAACGACCTGTCTTTCGGTTGCGCGAGCAGACGCCTCGGACGCGAGATATGTTATAATTTTGCGAAATTTTAAAATTTACGCTAAAGGAGCGAAGATGAACGAGAGGGTGCCGACATATTTAGCAAACAACGTATTTAACGTAACTTGGGACGATTATCTAAATGCCCAAATCAGATCCGGCGCGGGCGGCGAATATTTTGAAATTTATTATTTCGGCGAGCTTTTTCGCGGCGAAGCTTTGCCGAACGATTATATCGCCGATTTTTACGACGAGGACGAGCTCGTGCCGTGCAAGCTCATAGCCAAATGCGTAAAAACCGGCGAGGAAATTTTACTTTTTGACGGCGCCGCGCACGGCTACAACGCGATGTTTTGCGACGAGCTTGACGCAGAAAAAGTAGCCCGCCGCGAGCTAGCGAAATTTAACCTACCGCCGTGCAAAATCCGCTTAAAATTCGGCTATAGCACCCTCTACGACGACGAAATGGACGAATACGAAACGGACGAGAGCGGCAGAGTCCTACTGATAAACGGCGGGACCGCCTCGTGGGATGAGGTTAAAGCAAACGGCTTTGATTATATTGCCGTAAGCTGCGAGGACGAAGCGGGCAAGGTTACGGAGATCCTTTCGCTCGAGCTTGCATAGGCGATTGAAATTTAGCGACCTTTGAGGTTTGCCTTTTTATCCGTACTTTGCCGAATTTAATTTATCATGAAGCGTATTTTATTTTGCGGTGCGCGATGCAAATAAGCAGAACCGATACAAAACCGCGAGCGGCAGGGCTTAAAATTTAGGAAAATTTAACTATAATCGCCGCAAAAATTTGAAAATTTTAAATTTCACAAAGGATTTCATAGATGATCAAGGCACTTCGCGGTATGAACGATATTTCAGGCGAGCAAGCGCGCATCTACTCGCAAATTTTAAGCGTATGCGAGCGCGTGGCGCGCAATTACGGCTTTTGTCTCATCGAAACGCCCAAGCTCGAACAGACCGCGCTATTTCGCCGCAGCGTCGGCGAGAGCAGCGACATCGTCGGCAAGGAGATGTATGAGTTTAGCGATAAAAGCGGCGATAGCGTCTGCCTGCGCCCCGAGGGCACCGCGGGCGTCGTGCGCGCCTTTATCGAAAAAAAGCTAGACCGCAGCGGCGGCGTGCATAAATTTTATTATCAAGGCTCGATGTTTCGCTACGAGCGCCCGCAAAAGGGGCGTCTGCGCGAGTTTCACCAATTCGGCGTCGAGTGCTTCGGCGAAAGTAGCGTTTATGAGGATGCGAGCGTGATCTTGATGCTAGCTCAAATTTTACGCGAGCTGAATGTCGCCGCAACGCTTAAAATCAACTCTTTAGGCGATGAGGAGTGCATGCCGGCATATAAAACCAAGCTCGTAAATTTCTTACAAGAACGTAAAGACAGGCTCTGCGAGGACTGCCAAAGGCGCATCGATACCAATCCGATCCGCGTGCTGGACTGCAAAAACGAAAGCTGCCAGAAAATTTTAGCCGCCGCGCCGCTTATAACGGAAAATTTAAACGACGCCTGCGCCGCGGAATTTGAGCAGCTGCAAAGAATCTTAACCCAAAACGGACAAAAATTTGAGATCGATGCGAAGCTCGTGCGCGGGCTTGATTACTACTGCAAAACCGCCTTTGAGTTCGTCTCATCCGAGCTTGGCGCACAAAGTGCCGTAGGCGGCGGCGGGCGCTATGACAGACTCGTGGAGTTTTTAGGCGGCAGAAAGACGGCTGGCGTGGGCTTTGCGATCGGCATCGAGCGAATAGCCGAAATTTTAAAAACGCGCGAAGCCCCTCAAGAGCGCGAGGGGATTTATATCGGCGCGCTGGATGAGGCGTTTGTTAGCACGGCATTTTCATTTGCGCTAAAGCTGCGAAAGCTTTGTAAAACTCAAATTTCATACGAGCCCAAGAGCCTAGCCAAGCATTTAAAAGCAGCCGACGGGGCGGAGGCGAAATTTTGCCTTTGCATCGGGCAGGACGAGTTTGACCGAGCCGAGGTGTGGTGCAAAAATTTAGAGGATCAAAGCAGCTTTGCGATTAAATTTAAAGAGGTCGAAGCATTTTTTAAGGATAGAGCATGAGCGATTACGGACTAAATATTTGGGGGAATTCCAACTTCACAATAGACGGCGGTAAGCTATGCCTAAACTCCGATTTCAAGCAGCCTTTGGTGGATATCATAAAAGAGATCCGCGCAGACGGCGTGCGAGGCCCGATACTGCTGCGCTTTCCGCACCTCATCAAAAAGCAAATAGTCGAAATTTACTCAAATTTTAACCGCGCTATTAAGGAGTTTGGCTACAAGGGAAAATTCCACGCCGTCTATCCACTTAAGGTAAATCAATTCCCGGGCTTCGTTAAAAATTTAGTCGATATCGGCGAGCCTTACGGATATGGACTCGAAGCCGGCAGCAAGCCTGAACTGCTACTAGCGATGGCGTATAACAAATACGGCGCGCCGATTACCGTAAACGGTTTTAAAGATAAGGAGCTTATAAATATCGGCTTCATCGCTGCCGAGATGGGGCATAACGTAACGCTTACGATCGAGGGGCTAAACGAGCTTGAAACCATCATCGAAACGGCTAAGGAGCGGTTTGCGCCAAAGCCTTTCATCGGGCTACGCATCAGGCTGCATAACTCCGGAAGCGGACTGTGGGCGAAAAGCGGCGGGATAAATTCCAAATTCGGTCTTACCTCAACCGAGCTTATAGAGGCGATAAACTTACTCAAGAAAAACGACCTCATCGAGCAGTTTACGATGATCCATTTTCATATCGGCTCGCAGATTACCGAGATCCACCCGCTCAAAAAGGCTCTCATCGAGGCGGGCAATATCTATACTGAGCTTCGAAAAATGGGCGCGAAAAATTTAAAATCCATAAATTTAGGCGGAGGGCTCGCTATCGAATACTCCCAAGCCAAAGAAAGCTCCAGCCGCAACTATACGCTAAAAGAATACGCCAACGACGTGGTTTTTTTGCTAAAATCGATCGCAGAGGATAAAAAAGAGGCCGAGCCGGATATTTTTATCGAGAGCGGCAGATACGTAGCCGCCAGTCACGCGGTGCTCGTGGCGCCGATTTTGGAGCTTTTTACCCAAGAATACGCCGAAGAAAAGCTCGCCCTAAAAAAGGATAATCCGCCGGTAGTCGCCGAACTATACGATCTGTATAAAACTCTAAAACCCTCCAACGCGCTAGAGTATCTGCACGACGCCATGTCGCACATGGAGAGCGTGCTTACTCTATTTGATCTGGGATACGTCGATCTGATCGACCGCTCAAACGGCGAAATTTTAGTTCATCTAATAATGCGAAAGGCGTATGGAATTTTAGGCAACAAGCAAGAATATAGTAATTTCTTAAACTCCTTAGGCAACGCCCAAGAGCGCTATTTAGTAAATTTTTCGATCTTTCAAAGCCTGCCCGATTTTTGGGGCATCAAGCAGCACTTCCCAATCATGCCTCTAGAGAGGCTGGACGAGCGCGCCACGCTATCTGCGTCGATCTGGGATATCACCTGCGATAGCGACGGCGAGATAGAATTCGACAATCAAAAAAATCCGCTCTTTCTGCACGATTTCGATCCTGAAAAAGAGGAGTATTTTTTGGGCTTTTTCCTTGTCGGAGCCTATCAGGAGGTGCTTGGCATGAGCCACAACCTCTTTGCACACCCAACAGAGGCGACCGTGATTTTAAAGGATGACGGCGGCTTTGAGATCAAGGATTTTATCGAATCTCAATCGGTCATCGACATCTTGGAGGATATGGACTACGACGTAGTAGATATCCGCGAAAGCCTAAACGAGCGCGTCGAAAAATCAAATCTTATCGGAGATAAAGAGAAAAAGCATATCCTGGGCGAGCTATATCTGTTTTTAAACGACAATAGCTACTTAAAGACGATCAAATGAGTTTTTGGCAAATTTTAAAACAGGACTTTACCGAGCCCTTGCGTCAAGACCCCGCATGCAATAGCGTATTTGAGATATTTTTCTGCTATCCAGGCGTCTGGGCGCTAATAAATTACCGCTTCGCGCATTTTTTCTACGAGCGAGGTTTTAAGCTCATAGCTCGCGCGATCAGCGGACTTACCCGCATAATCACCGCCGTAGATATCAACCCGGGCGCACAGATCGGCAGAGGAGTGTTTTTTGACCACGCTACGGGGCTTGTCATTGGAGAAACCGCGATCATCGGCGATAACTGTCTGATCTATCAGGGCGTCACTCTCGGCGGCGTGAGCTTAGAGCACGGAAAGCGCCATCCGACGCTGCAAAACGGCGTCGTAGTGGGTGCGGGAGCTAAAGTATTAGGCAATATCACTATCGGCGAAAATTCCAAAATCGGCGCAAATTCCGTCGTCGTAAAGGACGTAGCGCCAAACTGCACCGCCGTGGGCGTGCCGGCTAGAATTTTAGGCGGCTGCGAGAGCGATCCTTTAGCGCATAATAAAATTCCCGATATCAGCCAGGAGCTTATCAAATATCTCATCAAGCGTATCGAAATTTTAGAAGAGTGCATCTGCAGCGGCAGAAAAGATATCGCCGCAATGGATGAGGATCTAAACAAATTCTACGAAGAGTATCTGAAATCATTGAAATAAGAGGGTTAAAGTGAAAAAAGCTCTATTTTTTATAATTTGTGCAATTTTATCGGCAAGCGGCAGCGATGCTAATAGCGCGAAAAATTCCGCGGACGACGCCAGAATAAGCCTAGTAAAAAGTCTATACATCAAGGATACCTATTTCGGCGATCACAAAAATGCCCTATCAGCTTCTTTCAGATCCGCGCTTATGCAGGATGAAGCCTCTGCCGGCGAAGGTGAGGTAGGCTGCTTGGACTACGATCCGGTAATCGGCGGTCAAGATGTCTGCGACGATGCGAAATATGATTTTGAGCTAGGACAACGCGATACCGTCGTAGTAACTCAGACCTGCCCCTACGGTGCGCAGACGATAATCTACAAACTCGTCCGTAGCGGAGGCGATTATAAAATCGACGATATCTACGACCAAGACCCAAGTAGCGGCAGAGCTTTTAGCGTCAAAAATCAAATTTTAAATTGTCTAAACCAATCCAAGGAGCATCAATGAAATTAACACTTTCAAGTCGCGTAAGCAAGCTCGGCGAAAGCCTAACGATCGCAATCAGCACCAAAGCCAAGCAGATGAAAGCGCAGGGGCAAGACGTCGTAATCCTAAGTGCGGGTGAGCCTGATTTCGATACTGCAGAGGTCGCCAAAAAGGCGGTCATAGAAGCTATGGCTAAGGGCTGCGGAAAATATACGCCGGTTGCCGGTACGCCTGAAATTTTAAATTTAATCGCGCAGAAGCTAAAGCGCGACAACGACCTAGATTACAGGCCCGATCAGATCATCACCAACGTAGGCGCCAAGCACTCGCTATTTAACGCCTTTAACTGCATCTTAAACGAAGGCGATGAGGTCATAATACCGGCGCCTTATTGGGTCACCTACCCCGAAATTGTAAAATTTTGTGGCAGCAAGCCCGTCATCGTAAACACCAAGGCGGAAAACCGATATAAAATCACCGCCTCGCAGCTCAAAGCCGCGATCACGCCGCGCACGAAGGCGCTGTGCCTTTTCAACCCGAGTAACCCCGCAGGCGCCGTATATTCGCGCCAGGAGCTGCAAGAGCTTGCGGAAGTGCTAAAAGGCACGGATGTTTTGGTAATTGCCGATGAAATTTACGAAAAAATCGTCTTCGGCAAGAGCTTCATAGCCGCAGCAAGCATCAGCGAGGATATGTTTAGGCGCACCGTGACGATCAACGGGCTAAGCAAATGCGGCGCGATGCCCGGCTGGCGCTTCGGCTACACCGCCTGTGCGATCGATGAGCTAAATAAGGCGATGATAAACTTACAAAGCCAAAGCGTCAGCAACGTAGCTAGCATCGTCCAGGCAGGCGCGATGCCGGTATTGCGCGGCGAGGCGGACGATTATATCGAGACGATGCGGCGCGAATACGAGCGCAGGCGCGACTTCGGTACGGACGCGATAGGTGCGATCCCAGGTCTTAGTGTCGTAAAACCAGATGGCGCATTTTATTTCTTCATAGATTGTTCCCAGGTAGAACCTGATAGTATGAAATTCTGCATGCAACTGCTAGATAAAGGGCTCGTAGCCACGGTGCCAGGAAGCGGATTTGGCATGGATGGGCACTTCCGCGTAAGCTTTGCGTGCTCTATGGAAAATCTAAAACGCGGCTTTGAGCGCATAGAAAAATTCGTAAAAAGTTACCACAAATAGGCACGCTAGCGAAATTTTGATCTAAATTTGTCATAGCTTAGCAGCGAAATTTTTACATAAAATTTAATGCAGCTTAGCGGCAAATTTAGTGTGGCACGGCGAGTTCGGTACGAATTTTAAAGCAAATCCGGTGCGATGCAGCACGGAATTTAACTCAACCGCCTATCACAACACGATACGACTCGGCTTAGCTCAGATAGCGCGGTAAGTTCAGTGCGGTTAAAATTAACGTTTTTGATCCGAGGCGTTTAAGTTTATTCCATGCTGTTTTATCCAAGAGTATTTAAATTTCGCTGTTTAATTCAAAATTATAACTATCGCGAGCTTGGCGATAAAGGCTAATTTGCTCTTGCTCTACTTAAGAACGATTAAATTTCGCGCCGTTTTATTCAAAAGCATTAAAATTTCATACTTGCCGATGCTACTTCGATTTCCCCAATTCCTTTACGTTTTACTCAAGAGCTTAGAATTTCATACCGCCGCATTACGGCATCTGCCGCGCGAAATTTTATCTCGGCGACGATAATTCTAGCGCGGATACGGTCCTGCGCGGCGCGCAGGCAGATCCGACCGCCAAAGCCCAAGTCCGCTTAAATTTAAAATTCCAAGCCCACTCGGGTTAAATTTCAAGCCTAGCACCCGTCTTAAAGCGCGTGCAGGGCGAGCATAAATACGCGCGCCGCCTAAACGGCGCATAGACGAGACGATCCGCCTCGCCCTATCGCACAGACGGACCTAGAAAAATTTCAAATACGGCGGTGATCCTGCTACGATGCATCGTGACACACTTTTGCAGATCTCGCGCTAAAATACTAATTTGCGCTTGTATTTCGGCGACACACCGCGACACGTTTTTGCAAACGGCTCGTTTGTGGCGGAGTAGCAGGGGCGGCACGGATCAAATATACTGCGGTTGCGCACGAGCGAAATGCCCGCCTAAATTTTACCCGTTCGCTTCTCGCAAGCACTTGCATGCACTCCGTATTTATACGCGGTGCGACGCCGTATCCGCGACGCAAAAATGAAGCGGTCCGTGTGCGCGACGCAAAAAACGCGGCGGCGCGAAATACAACAACGCAGGAAGCGGCCGAGCGGTGCACGAAACGAGCGGCAGGAGTGAGGCAATCTTTTAAATTTTTCTCTCGCAAGACTTAAAAAAACTCCGCTGCGTCACAGCCAGGCTTCTTTTTCTGCGTAGCTCGCCGCACTGCCAAAATTTATCGCATGATGAAATCAAGTAATCTAATCGCGCAGGTTCTGACAAAATCACCCGCTCAAATTTTAAAAAATCTCGCCATTTACTTTAAATTTTATCGCTAGGCCGCGCAAAATTTGCGTTAAATTTCATCGCCGCGCTAAGTTAAAATTTCGGCTCTTTTAAATTTTTGCTACGCGCAAGCCCTCGCAATAGCTTCTTTTCTGAAATTTTAACGCACATTTAACTAAAAAATTCAATAATTTCAAATGTATATTTTACTTTTTTAAAGGAGAACATATGAGAAAAACCGCCCTTGTTTTAGCGCTTCCGCTCTTTTTTACGCCCATTTTAGGCTTTGATGTAGCCAAACTCAACGCCAAAAAAGCCGTGCCGTACGAGCAAAAAACACAGGAATTTAGGCTGCCCGTAGGCATCGACGAAAACGGCGTCATAGACGAGGCGAAGCTCGGCGACTCGCCTTATGCAAAGACCGTCATCTACGGCGCGAAGCTCATCAACGAGACGACGAGGTATCTCGGACCGCAGGCAAAGGACGAAAAAATGCGCTTTGCGGGCAACAACCTCTCCTGTTCGAGCTGTCATACGAGCGGCGGCGTCGTGCCCGATCAAAGCCCGTTCGTGGGTATCTACGCGAGATTTCCGCAGTATGTCGCGAGATCGGATCAGCTAGTCACGCTGCAAGACCGCATAAACGGATGTTTTCAGCGCTCGATGGCGGGCAAAGCGATCCCTACGAACTCCAAAGAGATGCGCGCGATGATCGCCTACATGCACTGGCTCTCCGCAGGATATGAGGTCGGCGCAAAGGTAAAAGGCCAGGGGCTACCGAAGGCGCAGTTTTTAGACCGCGCGGCGGATCCTAAAAAAGGACGCGAAATTTACGCCGCAAAATGCGCCGCCTGCCACGGCGAAAACGGCGAAGGGATAAAAAACGAGGGGTTTGCTCAAAGCGGCGATTACTACACATTCCCCGCACTTTGGGGTGATGATAGCTACAATACGGGCGCCGGTATGTATAGGCTCATCGAAGGAGCGAGGTATGTCAAAGCCACTATGCCTAAAGGGGACGCCTCGCTAAGCTGGGAGGAAGCTTTCGACGTGACGGCGTATATAAACTCAAAACCGCGCAAGATCAAACCCGATAGGAAGAAAGATTTCCCCGATCTAGACGTCAAGCAGATGGATATGGACGTGGGGCCCTACAACGACGGATTTGACGAGAACGATCACCGCTTCGGCCCATACAAGCGCATGATCAAAAAATAAAATCAAACGCCGTCCTTGCGGCGGCGGAATTTTGACGTAAATTTAATGCGGCTCGGAATTTAACGCAAATTTAGTGCGACGCGACACAAAATTTAATACAAATAACGTGTTGCGGCACGGATCTTAAAGCATTCTGCTCGGCGCAGCGCGGCACGGCTCGGTATTTAATGCGGTTGCGGCAGTTAGCACGATTAAATTTCGTGCCGCTTTAATTTAAGGGTATTTAAATTTCAAGCTGCCGTATTCAGGAGCGCTTAAATTTTATGCCGTTTTATTCAAATGCGGCTAATTTTGCGCTGTTATGTTACGATGCCTGCTGCGCCGCGCACTGCTCGCGATTTAAAATTTCGCTTCGGAATTTTAAAATTTCATCGCACGATGCATCTAAATTTCGTCGCAAAAGTTCTAGCACAAACGCCGCCCGCAGTAGAAATTTTATCGCGGATTTTTAAAATTCCGCGCCGATGTTTTCAAACCCTGCGCCGCTTGCCGCCGCTACTCTAAAATTTAACCAAACAGAACGGTCACGCAAAATACGACGAACAAGACGAGCGTAACGAACACAACCGACGCCGCATAACGACACGCGACGAACCAAAAAGTGGGCGGCGCAGATCGAAAACGAGCTAAATTTTAAAATTTTACCGCGTCCGAGGCCTTGGCGCAAACGCGATAAATTTTATGTTTTAGCGCGCCTTTGAACCCAATCGCATCAAATAAATTTTAAACGAAATTCTAACGCTGCAGCGCTATTTTATATTTTTATAAAGACTATTTTAGTAAAATCAGGGTTTTATGAGCGAGATAAAAATTTTAATCACCGACGAAGATCTGTGCGCCCCGAGGCGGCTTTTGAGCAGGCGCGATAAGAAGCTGGCGTGCGCGCGAGCCCATCTGCGCGAGTTTCGCGTTTCGCGGGCGCTTAAAGCGCGCTTTAAAAAACGCGGCAAATTTTGCATCTCGCACAAAAGCGCAGATAGCAAAACGATCGTCGCCGTGGGTTTTGCGAGGCAAAAATTCGGGCTCGATCTTGAAATTTTAAAACCGCGGAATTTTGCCGCAGTTAGCGAGTTTTGTTTCAACGTCTTTGAGCGCGAGCTTTTAGCGGCGGCGGACGAGAGCGAAAAGGCACTCATTTTTTATAAAATTTACACGATCAAAGAGGCGCTGATTAAGGCGCGAAGTCTAGGTTTTTACGCACTTGCTCGTGTGGGGTTGGCGCGCGGCGCAGGCGGTGAGGCTTTGGCGCTTGATGAGCGCGGCAAGGCATGGTCACACAAGAGCTATATTTTAGAGGGCGAAATTTTGATTTCGCTCGTTTTTAGGGAGAATTTTTGAGACCTGTTTATCGTTTTTACGCTATTTCTAAAACGGCTTTCATTCTGCTTTACGCCGCGTTTTTTATAGGCGGATGCGCGCGCAAGGCGCCCGAGCGGATAGCGGAATTTAGCCAAAAGCAGTTCATCCTAACGGATGAGCTCGGCGCAAAAAGCAGAGCCCTGATCTCCAAAATTTCACCCACAAACAGCGAGGAGAGCCGCTACAAGCTCGTCTGGCTCGATATGCTAGGCGCGCCGATCGCACGTAAAATTTTATCGATCGAAGGCGGCGAAGCAAAATTTCGCAACGACGGCTTCCTGCCGCCCGATTCGCGAAGCGAGCGAGTATTTTTAACCCTGCTTAAGAATGCGGATAAAGCAAATTTCACCATAAACGCAAAGGGGCGCCGATATGACGCAGTATCTAAGTAACCCGGGGCTCATCTGTGCGGGCGCAAACAGCGCCGCAGAGCTTTTTAGCGCGCTGTGCGAGAAGAGATCCGCGCTGCGAAAGCTTAGCGTTTCTGGCAAAAATTTCATCTTTGGGCGCGTGGATACGCCGCTGCCGCAGATCAAGGATCGCGCCTACGCCACGCGCACAAACGCCCTGACGCTTTACGCCTGCCTAGGTGTGCAAGAGCAAATAGAGCAAGCCGTGCAAAAATTCGGCGCACACCGCGTAGGAGTGGTGTTTGCGACCACCAATACCGGCGTGCAGGAAAACTATGCGGAATTTTTCGCTTGCAATAAGGGCGCGGGAAATTTTATCTCGCAAGACGGCGAAAATCCCGTGCCGTGCAGTGAAATTCCCACTCCAAACGGCGAAAATTTCGTCAAAAATTCAAAAGACGCAAACGATAAATTTAAAAACTTCTGCTTCGAGCGCAACTCCCACGCAAACCCCGCAAATTTTATCCGCGAACGCTTCGGACTAAAATCCGTCGCGATCGGAGTTTCGAGTGCGTGCACCAGCGGAAACAAGGCTCTAATCGAAGCTTCGCGCCTCATTTCTTGCGGATTTTGCGACGCGGTCGTTTTCGGCGGCGCCGATGCATTAGACGAGCTCACGCTGCAGGGATTTAGCGCGCTTGAAATTTTAAGCGAGCAGCCGCTAAAGCCGTTTTCAGAGGCGCGATCAGGCACAAATCTGGGCGAGGGAGCCTGCGCATTCGTGCTTTCGCGCGAGCGCATAAGCGACGTCGCGCTTTTGGCTCACGCAGCAAACTCCGACGCCTACCACATCACCAAGCCCGATCCTAGCGCACGAATGCAAATCACGGCTATCAAAACCGCGCTAAAATCGGCGCAGCTGCAAAGCGTGGACTACGTAAATCTGCACGGCACCGGCACTGCGGCCAACGACGCGATGGAGGCCTTGGCTATGAGCGCCGCCCTACCCTTAGCGCCCGCAAGCTCGTCCAAATGGGCGATCGGACACACCCTGGGCGCGGCGGGGGCGATCGAGCTTGCCGTGTGCTACGAGGCGATCAGACAGGGCGTAATTCCGCCGAATTTTACGAACGATAAAATTTGGCTCGGCTCTGAGGCTAAAATTTTTCGCGGCGCGCAGGCGCGTCACGGCGAGCGAAACGATGAAATTTTAAACAGCGAAAGCGATCAAATTTCGTCCAGACTGGGCGATGAAAATTTGAAAAACGCGCAGGGTGAAATTTCAAAAAGCAGCGCGGATGAAATTTTGGCTGCGTCTAAAGCTTTGCATGGCGCGGAAGATAAAATTTTAAAAGACATTGCGGATCAAGCTTCGCAAACGAGCGAAATCTCCGCGACGCTGTCTAAATTTAATCTCGCGTGCGAAGCAAAAAAAGCGCGCGTAGATACCGCGATGAATCTAAGCTTTGCCTTCGGCGGAGACAACGCCGTAACCATAATAGGACGCGTATGAAAGCCTCTAGCATCCTACCCCAGAGCGGATATATGGTCTTCGCGGATGAAATTTTAGAGGTTAGCGACGGGTATGCGAGCTGCGCGTTTAGCGTTAAAGAGGACTCGCCGTTTACCGAAGACGGTAAGCTCGGCAGCTACGCGTATATGGAGATAATGGCGCAGTGTATCGGCGTGTATTCGGGCTACCGAAACGGCGGCGAGGCGAGGCTTGGGTTTTTGCTGGGCGTGCGAAACCTCGATATTTCGCGCGCAAGCCTGAAGGTGGGCGAGCGCGTGATTACGACGGCGAGACAGAGCGTGAGCGACGGCGAGGGGTTATATATCTTCGACTGCGAGATCCGCTGCGGCGGCGAACATATCGCAAGCGCCACGCTAAGCGTAATGCGCGCGAGCGACGAAATGATAAAGAGTATAAATGGCTAAGAGAATTTTAATTACCGGAGCAAGCGGCGGTATCGGCGAGGCGTGCGCGTTAAATTTAGCGCAAAAGGGTTACGGCTTGGCGCTAAACGGGCGCAACGAAGCAAAGCTAAAAGATGTGGCGAAGCGCTGCTTGGACGCGGGCGCGGCGGAAGTTCAAATTTTAAAATTTGACGTCGTAGATACCGCTACGGCGCAGGAGCATATCGAAGCAGATATAGAGGCAAACGGCGCGTACTGGGGCATCGTGTTAAACGCCGGCATTACGCGGGATAACTCCTTCGTGTGGTTCGAGCGCGAGGATTGGCAAAGCGTGATAGATACGAATTTAGGCGGGTTTTATAACGTCCTAAAGCCCGCGCTGATGCCGATGATCCGCGCCAAAAAGGGCGGGCGTATCGTAGTGATGAGCTCGGTTAGCGGAATTGCCGGCAACCGCGGTCAGAGCAACTACGCAGCTAGCAAAGGAGGCCTAATCGCCGCGGCAAAATCGCTGGCGATAGAACTTGCAAGCCGCAAGATCACGGTAAACGTGGTAGCTCCCGGGCTCATCAAAACGGCGATGAGCGAAGGTATAAACGAAGCCGCAAGCGAGCAAATTTTGGGCGCGATTCCGCTGGGCCGCATCGGCGAGCCGAGCGAGGTGGCGCATTTGGTGGAGTTTTTACTAAGCGAAAATTCCGCATACATCACAAAAGAGGTTATCAAAATAGACGGTGGATTATGTTAAATAGAGTAGTTATTACGGGTTTTGGCAACGTCTGTGCATTCGGGCGGGACTGGGCGAGCATAAAGCAGAATTTGGCGCAGCAAAAAAGCGCCGTAGTCTATATGAGCGAATGGGATATCTTCGGCGAGGAGCTAAACACTAGGCTGGGCGCGCCGATACCAAACTATGCGCCGCCCGCGCACTGGAGCCGCAAAGATACCCGCTCGATGGGTAAGGTAGCGATGCTTGGCGTTGATGCTGCGAATGAGGCTCTGGCGGATGCGGGTCTTTTGGAAGATGAGCGCATAAAGGACGGCCGTATGGGCGTCGCAGCGGGTAGCTGCAGCGGCGATGCAAAGGCTACGGGCGAGGTCATAGATATTTTGCATGGCAAGGATAGCACCTTCAACGCCAACTCCTACGTCAAGATGATGCCTCACACCGTCGCTGCAAATATCGCGATCCACTACGGGCTAAAAGGCAGGCTCATCCCCACGAGCTCTGCGTGCACGAGCGCGTCTCAAGCGATCGGCTACTCCTACGAAGCGATAAAATTCGGCCTGATAGATATGATGCTGGCAGGCGGCGCGGACGAGCTGCACCCAAGCCAGGCATTCGTGTTTGACAAGCTCTACGCGACAAGCTGTAAAAACGACACCCCTACCCTAAGCCCTGCACCTTTTGATATAGCGCGCGATGGACTGGTTTTGGGCGAAGGCGGCGCTATGTTCGTGCTAGAAAGCCTCGAAAGCGCACTTTCTCGCGGCGCTAAAATTTACGCCGAGATAGTGGGCTTCGGCACGACCTGCGACGGCACGCATATCACCCGTCCGCAGAGCGAGACTATGCGCGCGGCGATGCAGCTGGCGCTCAAAGACGCCGCGATTTCTCCGGATCTCATCGGGCACGTAAACGCTCACGCTACGGCGACCAGACAGGGCGACGTCGCAGAATCTACCGCAACGCATGAAATTTTTGGCTCGCAAACGCCCGTGAGCTCCTACAAAGGCTATTTGGGTCATACTTTAGGTGCGTGCGGGACACTGGAGAGCTTTATCTCGGTGATGATGATGAACGAGGGGCTATTCTATCCGAATCTAAATTTACGAGATATCGATCCGCAGTGCGCGCCGCTTAGGTACCTCACGCAGCCGCAGGAGATAGAGACGGATTACGTTATGAATAACAACTTCGCTTTCGGCGGCGTAAACACATCTTTGATTTTTAAAAAATTTATCGACTAAAGGAGAGAAAATGAAAAAATTTCTATTTTTCGTAGTTGCGACACTTTTTGTCGCTAATTTGGCTTATGCCAAAAACGATATCGTGCGCTTCCCGATCGCCGCGGCACTCGCAGAGCCCGACGCTAAAGCCAAGCTTGATCCAAACATAAAATTCTACTTCGGCAATAAATCCGCAGGCAGAAAGATCACGCAGCAGCTAAGCTCGAACAAAAAAACAAACAGTATCAATAAGACCGATCAAGCCGCATGCAACCGCGCGTTTTTATCAGCGCTACTTAGCTTTCAAGATCGCGCCAAAAAAGAGGGCGGAGACAAGGTCGTCAATATCACGAGCTACTATTACAAAAACGTTTTCGTAAGCGACAAAGAGTTTGAGTGCGGCGTAGGCTCGATAATGAGCGGCGTCACGCTAAGAGGCTACATTGCAAAATAAACTAAGCTTCGGTATATCTTACGCAAGCGCGATAATTTCGGGCGAGCCGGCGGAGTTTTATAAGAACCTCGCCGCTTGCTCGGACGGGATTTCCGAAGTAAGCTTAGGCGAAAAATCCGATCCCGCTTGCGATACGGATCAAAATTTTACGTATGATTTTACGGCGAATTCTACGCAAGATTTTACAGATATTTCGTACTGCGAGCAAAATTCTATAAATTCTGCAAATTTTACAGTGTGCGAAAATAACAAAAGCGCAGGTTGCGACCTTGCCGCGGAAGGTTTTGATGAAAAATCTACCGAATTCGGCTCGCAGCAAGTATTAAATTACAAAGCGGATGTGTCTAAATTT
Organism: uncultured Campylobacter sp.; assembly: GCF_937980635.1. Classification (GTDB taxonomy): domain Bacteria; phylum Campylobacterota; class Campylobacteria; order Campylobacterales; family Campylobacteraceae; genus Campylobacter_B. Next base: position 141,359 of record NZ_CALJPG010000021.1, on the reverse strand, counting down.
AATCCCTCGCGCACTTTTGATTGCAGCTCCGAAAAGGCGGCGGAGCTTTATAAAAATTTCGCCGCGCGCGAGGGCGAGGCTTTGCGAAACAGCTCCGTAGAAAATTTAAAAATTTCTGCTCACGCCCGCTTAAAAGAGGAAATTTTAGCACTCGAAGCTTTAAAGAAAAAGCCGTCTCTTACGCACATTCCGCCATTACAGCGCCGCCGCTTGGGGCTTGGGGCAAAACTTTGCATCTCGCTTTTAGGCGAAATTTCGCAAAATACGCCGCAGAGCCTAGCCGATAAAGGCTCCTTAAATTTCGCGTCGCAAGTTTTAGATGCGAATAAAAGCCGCACCGCCGCACAAAATCAGCAGCAGCAAGATTTTTCTAGCGAAAATTCTTTAAATTGTATGCCGCAAAATTTAAATTCGACGCCGCAAGATTTGATAAATGAAAATTCCTTAAATTCAGCAATGCAAAATTTCAAAACGAACGATAATACCGCGATGCAGCACGAAGGGATGCCGCTCGTCTTTTGCTCGCGCTTGGGAGAAATCAACCGCTGTTTTAGCCTGCTCGGTTCGATGGAGGAAAGCGTCTCGCCTTCGAGCTTTTGCGTCAGCGTACTCAACGCGATTGCGGCGCAAAATGCTATTTTTACGCAAAATCACGCCGAAATTTCGACGATCTCCGCAGCGTGCGCGCTCGAAAACGGCGCAATAATCGCCACTGCGAGGCTGAAAGAAGGCGCGGAAAATTCCGGCTCCGCGCAGGACGCGAACGAAAATGGAAAAAACGGCGAATGCAAGTCGCATAACGATAAAATCGCCCTGCTCTGCTATTTTGAAGAGGCAAATAACGACTATCTGAAGCGCTGCGACTTTGCCTGTGCCCTACTTCTGGTGCTTCAGCGAGGAGATGACGTGCAGATTGAAATTTCGCCGCACGTTACGGATGCGACGGCACAGAGCATAGAGGCACAAAATCCGAAATCGCGAGCCGAAAATGAAATTTTACGAAGCTTTAAAGAGGGTGGCGAAATCCCTCTGGATACCGCGGTGGAATTTTTGGCTAAAATCCTCTCCGGCAAGCGCGAATGGCGCAGCAGCGACGGGGTTTTGGTCTATCTTTGGCGCGTCAAAGATCCCGCTAAAATCGCAGCTTTTTTAAGGCAAGATCGTGAGCGTTAAAATAGCAAAATTTCATCGCATGAGCAAGCGCGGCGAGACAAGCAAATTTGACCAAAATTCCGGGCTACACGGAGCTGCAAAGGCGCGAACGACGAGCTTTAAATTTAGCCGCTCCGCCAAGCTCAGATATAGTGAAAGTTTTAAATTTAGCCGCGCTATCAAATACAGGCTTGATCAAACGGCGCATCTTAAAAGCACGCTGAAAGGGCGCGCGCCATACGCCCCCAAATCGCGTTGCAATGAGGTCCATTGCGAAAATGCGCTGCTGAGGCATATGCAACGAACTGAAAAAAATCTTCCTAAGCGGTGCGAGTTGCGGGCTATGAAAATTTTACCGCAGCGGCGCGCGGAAAACACCGTAAAATTCCACTATAAAGACAGATGCGGCGAGCTGAAACGGTACGCGCGGCAGGCTGTAAATTTTATAAATTTAGCAGAGCAAAGCTTGGGCTACGAGTTTAAATTTAGCCGCGCGATGAGCCGAGTAGCCGCTCAGGTAAGATGTGCACAGCAAGGCGGTTGCGATGAATTTTAAATTTAACGGCGCTGCGAGCTATAAATTTAATCAGACGGCGCGTCATATGGCGGCGCCAAAACACCATATATGGCATTTCGCAGAAATTTCGTCGCGACGGCGCGCGCGACAAGCCGTAGAAATTGCACTGCAGCGATATGTGCGGCAAAAGATAGAAATTTCATCGCAGCAATACGCACGACGAAACATGCGGCAAGCTGCGAAAATTTTACCGAGACAGTACGCACAGCAAGCGGCGGGAATTCTACAAGATCACAGTTTACCGCGCGTCACAAAAATTATATTGCTTCGGCATATGCACGGCGCCGAGATCGCCTCCGCTCAGAGCACGAAAAATATATTACTTCGGCGCACGCCGCAAGGCGAAATATCGCGCGCAGAGAACCGCAGAAATTTCAATGCGATGCGGCGAGCGGCAAGCCGTAGAAATTTTATCGAGATCGCGCGCATGATGAACCATCAAATCCCTGCCGAGAACAACAAAACCCTCGCCGATAGCCGCAAAATTCCCAACAAAAGCTGCCGCAAAATCTCCGCCGAAAGAGGCGCCGCGCGATGAAGCAGACAAATCCGCTAAGGCGCAAAATCAAGCAGATCGGCATCGCGCTGTGCTTCTCAAGCTTCGGCGCGCTATGTATGATAGGCAACCTGCTCTTTCTCCCGGTAGCGCTACTGAGGCTAAACCGCATAGGCGCCGTGCGAAATTTCGTACGCGATTTTATAATGATCTCGTGGCGCATATTTTTGCTGCTCGCGCGACTTTACGGCAGTATCGGCGTAAGCTGGCGCTGCAAGCTCCCGCCCGGCGGCACTCTCATCATCGCAAACCACCCCAGCCTGCTTGACGTGGTGATCTTTTTAGCTCACGTGCGGCGCGCAAACTGCGTAGTCAAGGAAAGCCTGTGCAAAAACCCTTTCCTGTCCGCCGCCATCGCAGCCGCGGGCTATATCCCAAATACCGGCTCGGAAGCGATGATAGATGCGTGCCGCAGCGCCCTTGAGCAAGGAGAAAGCTTAATCATCTTCCCCGAGGGCACGCGCACCGCAGATCGCATCGCCATGCACAAAGCGGCGTTTTACATCGCGATAAATTTCGCAAAAAATATGAATTGCATCGCGATAAAAATGGATCCTAAAAGCCTAAAAAAAGGACAAGTATGGTACGATACGCCCGAGGTTCGGATGAAGTACGACCTCTACGAGCTGTGCGCGCTCGATCTAACGGGCTTCGAGCCGGATCGCCCAAACCCGATCCGAGTGCGCAAACTCTACGAAAAAATATCAAATCTATATGAAAAGGAGAATCTGTGAACGAAGAAATTTTGGAACTTAAGGAGCTGATCATCTCGGGGCTGAACCTCGAAGACGTCGCGCCAGGCGACATAAATGACGATGAGCCGCTTTTTGGCGACGGGCTGGGGCTTGATTCGGTCGATGCGCTGGAGCTCGGGCTTTTGGTGCAGAAAAAATACGGCATCGTGCTTAGCTCAAAAACCCAAAATTTAAAGCAAATTTTCTCATCCGTTGCGTCTTTGGCGCAATACATCGCCGAAAATAGGAGTAAAAATGAGTAAAGATGAAATTTTTGAAATTTTAAAAAAGGCGCTCGTGGAGCTTTTCGAGATCGACGAGAGCAAGGTCGTGCCGGAGGCTAAAATTTACGAGGATCTGCAGATAGACAGTATCGACGCGATAGATCTGGTCGATTACGTCAAGAAAAACACGGGCTACAAGCTGATGCCCGATGATTTTAAAAACATCCAAACTCTCGGCGACATCGTGGATGCCGTAGCCGCGAAGCTCGATCAAGGCGCGAGCGGGGAAACTACGGGCGGCGAGAGTTAAATTTCGCCGTGCGGCGCGGCAAGATCGCGGGTGTTGCGGTTTGGCAGTTTACTTTGCGGCGGCACAAAGACGGCGAGCGAGCGGATAACATAGGCGTCGTTTATTTGACGGCGTGCGGTGTTTTGGTAACGCGCGGCACATATTATCAAAGGTGCGCGACGCGCGGCTTTTACGGGCTTAGCGCTTAAGCGGCACGGCATAAAGTCCGCTTACCTGCCGCTTTTAAGCTAGTATGTAAAGCGCTTTGCAGATTAAAATTTTAAAATTTAAATCTGCGAGCCTGGGTGAAATTTTGAAATTTTAAAAGGCGTCGTTTCTTTTGCGATCGTCGTTTTCATAAAATTTCAAAATTTTAAAATTTGACTGGATTTAAATTTAGCAGATCTGATCGCGGGTGCGGCGCCGCGAGTTAAATTAGGACGCAGTTAAATTTAAAAGCGGCACTGCTGAAATTTAAATGCGGTAGGCGCGGCTGAATTAAAATTTTAAAAGTATGGCGCCCAAAACCGTGGCACCGAGGTTAAATTTAAAGTATCTCGGCGCGGTATAGATCGAGCCGATTGCGCTGCTAGCGGCAAAACCAAAAAAACCGCCACGGTAAAACCAAAATCGCAGCAGCAAAAGCCTAGCCAGCCGCGGTAAAGCTAAAAACCGCTGCGACGAAACTAAAGCCACCGCGATAAAAGCCCAACCGCCGCGGTAAAAAAACCAAGCCCTCGCGGCTAAATTTAAGGATTGCAAAGATTGCGACGAACGATATTTTTAAAAACAGCTACCATAATTTTGAGCGTGTTTTACCCTTTTGGCCTCTATTTTTTGCACGGCGGCGCGCGGGTCTGCTTGCTCGCGGCGATGAGCGCGCTATGGGGAGCGCGAGCTGTTTTTGAAAGTAAAGATCGCGCTATTAAGGGCGCGAGCGCGGCATTTTTTGCGCTGTGCGCCATATTTAGCGGCGGAACGCTCGCGTATCTGTATCCGCTCATAATAAATTTCTCGCTCGCGGCGCTTTTTGCGCTCAGCCTAAGATCGACGCCCGCGATCACGCGCCTAGCGCTTTTGAAGCAGCCAGGTCTTAACGAGCGCGGTCGCGCCTACACGCGCAAGCTGACCGAGGTGTGGCTCGGATTTTTCGTGCTAAACGGCCTGCTTAGCGCGGCACTGCTGCTACCGCGAGATAAAATTTATTGGAGCGTTTATTGCGGCGCGATCTCATACGTCCTCATCGGCGCGCTGATCGGCGGCGAGATGATTTTTAGGAAATTTTATGTTAAAAAATTTGATTAATTCTTTAAAGCCTTATGAGCGCGAAATCCTTGCTGCGGCGGCTATTGCGCGCGATTTGACAAAAACGGGGTGCAAGCAGAGCGAAACGGCAAGCTTAAAAGGCGCGGACAAATCCCAAAGTGGCGCGGCAAGCGTAAATTTAAAAGACGAGAAAAATTCTAGCAGAAGCGCAAATCTAAATGATGCAGAAAATTCTGGCGGTACAGATACCGCGCACGCCACGCAAACGGCGCAGACGCAAGAGCAAAAAAACGCGTCGATGATTGAAATTTACGGCGAGGACGCGGCAGAGTTCATTGCGTTTTTTTTCGGCGCGCTGATTGCGGGCTTTGCGCCCGTACTGCTGCGAGAGCCCAAATTTAGCGGCGAATTTCATCTAGGCGGCGACGTGAAAATTCCAAATCTCGCCGCAGCGCAAAATTTAGACAAATTCAGCCCTAATGATTTAGAAAACATTTCGTCTTGCGATACCGAAAAATCTGCACCTAAAATTTCATCTAAAAACGCGTTGCGAAATCACGCGCCCTGCGAGCAAGAGCCTATCTCTTTGCATCTACTGCGCGCCGATCAAAAATTTTATATCAAAACTTCGGGCTCCACGGGCGAGGCGAAAAATATCGAAAAAAGCCTGCGCGATATGGTTTTAGAGGCGGGATTTTTGATAGAAAGATTCGGCCTTTGCGCAAGCGATCGATTTTTATCGGGCGTCTCGCACCAAAATATGTTTGGGCTCACATTTAGCATCTTCGTGCCGCTACTTTGCGGCTCGCGCACGCAAAAAGGCGGCCTAAACTACCCTGAAATCATCCTTGCGGCCGATCTTGCCGGTGCCGTGCTGATCAGCTCGCCCACGGTGCTCGGTGCGCTGTGCGAGCACGCAGACGCCGCAAATATAGCGCCTTTGAGCACTATTTTTAGCGCGGGTGCGCCGCTAAGTCCTGCGATCCGAGATAGGTTGGCAGCGCTTAGTAGTGCCCGTATCGTCGATATTTATGGCTCCAGCGAAACGGGCGTGATCGCCTGCAACGAGGGTGCAGGACTTAAAAAATTCGTTCCCGTTAGCGTGCATATCCGCGCAGATATTGATAGCGGCGCGGCAAAACGCGAGAACAAGCCTTTCGATCCTGCAGCAAGCTCTTGCGGCGAAAATTCTACGGTAAAGCCTAAAACGAGCCGTGTGGATGGGCAAAATGCGGACAGACAAGACACAAACCTCTCGAGCGAGCTAGCGTCTAAATTTAATGCAGACGCTAGCGATAAAACCGCAGCCGGCCAGAAAAACAGCCCCGCACCAATCGCCGCGACGAAACACGACGATAAATTTGCGCAGACAGAGGGGCTTTTCGATAAATTTACGGCAAAGCGGCCCGCCGACAAATTTTCGCAAACGGGCGAGTTTACGATCAGCTCGCCTTGGTGCGAGCGCTTTGAAAGCCGCGATTTTGGCTATGTGCACGCAGATGAGATCACGCTTTTGGGGCGCGGCGACCGCACCGTCAAGATCAACGAAAACCGCGTGAGCCTCGATCTGCTCGAAGCTAAGCTCCGCTCGCACGAATTTATCGGCGAATGCAGGATCGATCTGCACCCGCAGCGCGAGCGCGCCGTAGCTCTTATCAAGCTTAGCGAGCGCGGCGAGCAGGCGTTTCGCGCAGGCGGTAAAAAGGGCGTCACGGACGAGCTAAAGGCCTTTTTGAAGCCCGAATTCGGCGCGATTTTACGCTACTTTAAAATCGCAAGCAGGCTGCCTTTTAACGAGCAGGGAAAGCTAAGCAAAAAGGACTTTTTAAGCGCTCTGCAGCGCTACGAGGTGCCCGTTTTCGAGCGGAGCGCGGAGAATGAGTTTCGCGCGAAGGTGCGCGCCAGCGACTTTTATTTTGACGGACACTTTGCGAAATTTGCGCTGGTGCCCGCGTTTATGCAGCTTCACTTCGTATTGATCTGCGCAAAAGCCCTCGGCTACGAGCTGGACGGCACGCAAAAGATAGAAAATTTAAAATTTACGAATTTCATTCGCCCGGGCGATGGAATTTCAATCAAAATCACCGAGGCAAGCGGCAAGCTCCGCTTTGAAATTTCAAACGACAAGGTCTGCGCCAGTGGAAGAATCTGCCTTTAAGCCTGCGTTTTTACTGCCCTACTTCAACCATCCCGCGCGTATCGCCGAGCTCGTAAGCGCCCTAGCGCCCATCGCGCCCGTGCTGATCGTGGACGACGGCAGCGACGAGGCGAGCAAAAGCGCGCTAAAGGGGCTTGCAGCTCAAATTTACGCCCGCGCGCAAAACGGCGGAAAAGGCGCTGCAGTGTGCGACGGGCTGGCGTGGGCGAAGGAGCTTGGATTTACGCACGCCTTTCAGATCGACGCGGACTTTCAGCACGACGTAAGCAGATGCGAGGAGTTTTTGGCGCTTGCGGCGCGCAAGCCCGCCGCGCTGATCTGCGCCGCGCCCGTGTATGACGAAAGCGCGCCCAAGTCCCGCTTGCACGGACGCAAGATAATGAATTTTTGGTGCGTGATCAACACCCTTTCGCACCGCATAAAAGACGCAATGTGCGGCTTTAGAATTTACCCGCTAGAGGGGATCGTGCCGCTTCTGCCTCACACTAAGAGCCGCAGGATGGGCTTTGATGCTGAAATTTTAATCCTGGCCGCGCGGGCGGGGCTAGAGATAAAATGGCTCGATCTGGCGGTGCACTACGAAGCGGGCGGGGTGAGCCATTTCGCGCCGTTTCGAGATAATTTTGGAATTTCGCTGATGCACGCGAGGCTATTTTGCGAGCTTCCGCTTTGGCTTGCAAAAAGGGTGCTAAAGCGCGCCTGCGATAAATTTAAAAAGCGCGGCTTGCAGGATGAGCAGAGTGCAGACGAAATTTTGCAAGGGCTATCGGGGCAAAACCTTTGCAGCGATGCGCGGCGCGATAGCTGCAAAGGTGCGAAAAAAGAGATGGGCGGCGGCGCAGACGAAAAAGCCGGTACCGAAAAATGCGGCGACAAGGCCGCAGCACAAAGCCCGCAGGCGGAAAATTCAGCGCAAAGTTCGCTCGTAAAAGCCTCGTCGCAACATGCCGTCGCAAAGGACGGGCGCGATGGCTAAGCACTGGAGCGAAAACAACGAAAAGGCGGGCGCGGCGCTTTTAAATTTAGCCCGCTTCATCACGCTTCACACGCCAGATTTTTGTATGCGAGGCACAGCACTTTGCATCTCGGCGATCTATTTTGCGCTGCTTAAAAACGAGCGACGCGCGATCGGGGAGTTTTTGCGGCGCGCGCTTGATCGCGAGCCCAAGATTCGCGAAATTTACGCGAATTTTTATAAATTTTCCCTCAGTCTGTGCGAAAAAATCGCGGTTTGGAACGGCAAGATCGCGCTGGATCAAATTCGCGTGCAAAGCGGTATGAAGGAGCTTTTAAGCGACGGAACGGGCAAAATTTTAATCACTTCGCACTTCGGCAACACCGAGATCGCGCGCGCTCTTTCGGCAAGCACGGCGGGGATAAAAATCAACGTGCTGATCTTTCGCAAACACAGCGAAAATTTTATGAAATTTATCGAAAAGATGGGCGGCGGCGTGAAAATTCTTTACGTCGGCGAGCTCGGCATCGGCGAGATGCTGCAAATCAAAGAGCTTCTGCAAAACGGCGAGCACATCGCGATAATGGGCGATCGCATGCCGGTGGGCTCGGATAAATTTCAAAGCGAGGATTTTTTAGGGTGCAGCGCAAACTTCCCGATCGGCGGCTATCTGCTCGCTAAAATTTTAGACGCGCCGCTATTTAGCCTATGGTGCTACGAAGGGCGCAGCGGCCACGAGCTTCGGCTGCAGCCGCTACCCGCGCCGCTAAAGAGCCGCGATAAGGCGCGATCGGTCGCGCCGCCTCTTAAAAGCTACGTGCGGCAGCTAGAGCTTTATGCCAAAGAATTTCCTTCTCAATGGTATAATTTCTTTGATTTTTGGGCGCAAGAGGAAAACGCGAGCGATGCGGAGCGCGACGGCGCGCAAAATTTCGGCGAGACGGGTTCAAACGCTGCGTCAAATTTAAATGGCGTAGCGGATTTAAACGACACGGCAAGTTCGAATGCCGCGTCAAATTTAAAAAGTACGGCGAGCTCGGATACTGCGCTAAATTTAGATAATTCAAATTTGGCCGCCGCAAAATCCTCCGCGCAAGACGAAAAATTTCATAGCGGAGAGAGGAATGAAAGAGTATAAATTTCGCGCCAGATTTTACGACGCAGATCCGATGGGCGTGATGTGGCACGGCAACTACGTAAAGCTCTGTGAGGACGCTAGATGCGAGTTTTGGCGCGACGCGGGCTACACATATATGCAGATGAGAGATGATGGATTTATATATCCCATTATCAAAATGGAGTTTAAATTTATCGCGCCGATACTTTTTGACGACGAGGTTGCAGTGAGCATCGAGCTGCTCGAATGCGATACGATCATAAAATTTTCCTACCGCATCAAAAGCCTGTCGGGCGCGCTATTAGCCAAGGCAACTACGTCTCAAGCTGCGGTGGAGCTTGATTCCAAAAGGACGCTGTATGAGATACCGCCGCAGTTAAAGGCGTGCGCGGATAAAATTTTAGCAGAGAAAAATCCCGCAGGTAAAATTTCGGCGGCAGATAAAATTTCGACAGTGAATGAAATTTCAGTAGCGAACAAAGCCGCTTCCGAGCAAGACTGCCCTCAAAACGCCGCGGCGAATGAAATTTTGCCTAGCGATAACGAGCAGTGAAATTTAGCGAGCATAAAAATTTAAAGGACTACGATGAAAATTTTAGCTTTATTTTTAGCGATTTTGGGACTTGCGAGCGCGCTTGAAGTAAGCGATCTGGCGCTTAAGACCGACAATATCGGCGGCAAATTTAGCGAAACGCTCAGCATTGAGGGCTTTGCTGAGCCCGTACGAAGCAGCGGCGAGTTTAGGATCAAAGGTGGCGAGCTGTTTTGGACGACGCTAAAGCCGGTGCGAAGCGAGCTAAAAATCGGCGCGGACGGCGTTTTTGAACGCAGCGGCGAAGTATGGGTCAAAAGCGCCGATTCGCTTTTTGATAAGGACACCTTTTTGGCGATCTCGCGCCTGGACGTAGCGCGACTTAGCAAAAATTTCTCGATCGCGCTAAGCGGCAGCAAAGATGCGTGGCGCGCCGAGCTAAGCCCAAAAGGGATGCTGCAAAATATCTTTAAAAATATCGTGATCGAGGGCGGCGCCTACGTCAGGGTGCTACGAATTAACAGCGCTAACGGCGACGTGAGCGAAAACGTATTTTCTAGCGTCGTGAGCTTAGATGAGTAAGAGTGCGGTTTTAGCGGTATTCGGCGCGGCATTCATCGCGCTTTGCGCATTTATAGCGTTAAATTTAAACCGCGTAAATTCCGATTTTTACGAGCTAAGCGGTATTGAAATTTCCGGCGAGCAGAAACAGAGCGTCGAGGATTTCAACCGCGAGATCGCGAGGCAAATAATCGTCGCAAGCGCAGAGAAAGCGAGCTTTGACGCGTTCATTGCGGATATGCAAAAAAGCGGGCTTTTTGAGAGCATAATCTATGAAGTAAAGGACGCGAGCGTGTATCAGAGCGAGCTTGCGCGCTTTGCGCCCGCGATGCTAGACGATGCGAGCGTGGAGCTTTTGAAAAACGATCCGCAGGCCTTTTTTGAGCGTAGCGCGCGTGAGCTTTACTCAAAATTTCGCCCGCTTAGCCTCTCACAGGATTTTTTCTCGCTCAGCCTTCACTCGCGCCTCGGCACTCACGGCGCTATCAGACTTGATCCTGCGCAAAACCGCTTCATCGCGACCATTGACGGCGCGCCGTACTACTTCGCTACGGCTAGGCTCGCTCCGAAAGCAAACGACGACGCGCTTAGCGCTCTGGTGCGCGAGGCGCAAAAGAGCGAAATTTTAATCTCCGGCACCGCCCTTTTTAGCGCATTGGGCAAAAGCGCGGGCGTGCGCGAAAGCTCCGTCGCGGGCGCCGTTTCTCTTAGCCTGTGCGCGGCGCTGCTGCTGGCGGCATTTTCGCGCGCACGGATATTCTGCCTGCTGCTGCCCGCGCTTTTCGGGCTCGCCTGCGGCGTAGCCGCCACGATGGCGATCCGCGGCTCGATCCATATCCTAAGCGCCGTGGTTTCGACGAGCCTAATCGGGCTGATGCTGGATTATGCCGTGCACTGGCTCGGCGCAAACATCGCGCGTCGGATCAAAGCTCGCTCGATAAAAAGCATGCGAAACATCCTGCTTCTAGGCTTTTTCATCACGGCGGGGGGCTACTTCGTATTTTTATTCAGTCCGTTTTTTCTGCTCAAAGAGATCGCGATCTTTGCCATAGCCGCACTTGCGGGGGCGTTTTGCTTTAGCTACTTCGCCCTGCCGCTGCTTCTTGAAGGGGTAGAATTTCGCCCCGCTACGGCTTTTGCAAAAGCTCTTGAGCTCTACGCAAAGGCGCTTTGCAAGATAAGCTTAAGCTTCAAAGCGCTCGCCATCATTTGCACGGCGTTGCTTGCGTTTTTGTATTTTAAAATGGAGCTTAAGGACGACGTCAGCGAATACGCGAGCTTGGATAAAAACCTAATCGCGATGAGCGCTAAGCTCGCGAGCATCGGCGGCTCCAGCTTTGATCTGATAGTGGGCAAGAACGCGAGTGCGGTAGCCAAAGAGGCCGTGGCGCGCGGTCTTGCGGACTCATACGCGGGTGCGCCGATTTTGGATCCCGCTACGCAGAGATTTATCAAACAAGCCTTTGCAAACTACGATAGAAGTGCATTTTTAAATCTCGGGCTCAGCCGCGAGCTCGTGGATGCAAACTTTGCCAAGATTGCAGATGCGCCCATTTTAAGCTACGAGCAGGCCAGAAGCTCTATTCTTTTTGCCGCGATGCCGAGCATCGATCCGCATATCGCTTTTTTGCGCGGCGTGCACGATAAAACAGCCGTAAGTGAGCTTGCCGCTCAGATGGGCGCGCTGCATCTAAACATGCGAAGTGCCATAAGCGAGGCGTTTTCGCAGATCAAAATCAACGCTCTGTATCTAAAATGCGCCGCATACGCCCTCGCACTCGCATTGCTATGGGCGTTTTTCGGAGCGCGGACGGCGTGGCTGATCGTCATCTGTGTCTTTGCGACAAATTTAGCCGTGCTCGCCCTACTTAGCGCATTCGGCGTGAGCGTAAATATTTTTGCGATCTTTGCGCTGATCCTCTCAGGCGCCGTGGGGATCGATTATATGATCTTTGCAAATAACGATAAAATGGCGCTTAGCGATAAAATTTTCGGCATAACGCTCGCATCTTTAACCAGCATAATCTCTTTTTTTACGCTTGCTTTTAGCTCTACCAAGGCTGTGGCGCTGTTTGGGCTATGCGTCAGCCTAAATATCGCGCTAGCGGCGATCTTGGCGCAAGTTTTAGCGGCGAGCAAGAAAAGCTAATCAAGCGGGAGCCAAAGAGCCCAAAGTACTAAATAGACGCTCTTTACCCGCTTGCAGATAAAATTTTATAAAAGAGCGCGCCGTAAATTTACGCAGCCGCAGCGGATGAAATTTAATCTGACTCGCCGCGAGATAAAATTTAGCCTGGCGTGGCGCAAGATAAAATTTAACCGACTAGCGCAAAATAAAATTTTAGATAAAATTTCAGCCAAGCAAGCTGCGAGCTTAAATTTAAAGAGCAAGATTGTAAGATGAAATTTTAAAAGCATTTTGACTGCAGCGCCTCGCGGTGCGTTATTAAATTTAAACCTTTGTAGCGCATTATTAAATTTAAACCCGCGCGCCCTACTCGCCGCTTTTGCCCGCTTTTATCATCTTTATAAATTCCTTTGCGAGCTTGGATGGCTTTTTATACACGACTGAAAACGACACGTCCAAAAGCGGCTCATCCGCGACGTCAAAGAGCGTGATATAGTCCTTTTGCGTCTCAAAAATGTACCGCGCGAAGCTAAAGCTCACGCAAAGCCCCGCCGCGACCATCGCGTTAGCTACGTAAAAATATGAGGTGTCGCAGAAAATTTGAGGCGTAAAGCCCGCGTTTTCAAAGATCTTTTTAAAGTTCGATTCGCTTTTTAAAATTTTACCGCTTATTGCAAATTTATCGGATTTAAACTCGCTAAGTGCGATTTTAGGGTATTTCTCGGTAGAATTTATACTCGCTCGCGAAACAGCCGGATGAGAGGAGCAGACGCTTAGAAGCAGCCTACGCTTTTTTATAAACTCGCACTCAAGCCCCTCTGCAGAAAGCTCGCCGAAGTGCGCGGCATAGATGATATCAAGCTCGCCGCTTTTTAGCATCTCGATGAGCGCGGGCTCGGAGTGGACGTGCACGATCCTGATATCGGCCTTCGAAAACCTACTACAAAAGACCGCGATGATCTTTTCGATAAATTTAAAGCTGGTCGAGGTCGCGCCGATGATGAGCTTGCCCGTCTTGATCGACAAAAGCCCGCGTATTTCGTTATTTAGCTCCTTATTGAGCCTAAGCATATTTTTCGCTCTGGCGATGTAAATTTCGCCCGCGTAGGTAAGCTCAAGCCCGTTTTTTCTATCGAAAATTTCGACCCCAAGCTCCTTTTCTAAAAGCATAATGCTTTTTGAAAGCGACGGCTGCGCGATTCCAAGCTCGTTCGCCGCTTTTGTAAAACTTTTAAGCTCCGAAATTTTTACCGCAAATTCCATATGTCGTAAGCTCATATTTTGCCCTTTCGGTTGAAATTTTATAGCCTCTAGCTATTAAATTATATACCAAATAACATTTGACTTACATAAAGATTTAATATAAAATTACAATATTAATCTTTAAGATTAAGGGATTTCAAAGTAAAGGAGCAATATGCAGAGACGTGACATACTGAAAATGGGTATGGTAGGAGCCGGCGCGCTCGCACTCGGCGCGGTAAATGCGCAAGCAAGTGCGGTGGACGCAAAGGACGTTAAATTTGACGAGGAGTGGGATGTAATCATCATCGGCAGCGGCTTTGCGGGACTTGCAGCAGGCTTAAAAGCCGCGCAAAAAGGCAATAAAGTGCTAATCCTAGAAAAGATGGGCCGTATCGGCGGAAACTCCGTCATCAACGGCGGCGGTATGAGCGTGCCGATGAACCCAGTGCAGGAAAAAACGGGTATCAAGGATAGCAAAGAGCTATTTATGAACGACTGTCTAAAAGCAGGACTTGGCATCAACCACCCTGAGCTTTTAAGCACCTTAGCCGATCGTGGCTTAGACGCGTTTAAATTTCTCGTAGATAACGGCGTGCAATTTAAAATGGATCACTGCGCGCACTTCGGCGGACACAGCGTCGCGCGCTCGATGCTAACTACAAATGATAGCGGCTCAGGTTACATCCAGCCGATGCTTGAAAAATTTGAAGCGCTAAAAGATAAGGGCTGCGAGCTTCGCCGCCGCGCGAAATTTGACGATTTCGTAATGGACGGTGATCGTGTAGCGGGCGTCGTGATCCGCGAGGAGTATAAATTTGATCCGAATCTTTACAGCGACGATCTTGAAAACACGAGCGGTACCAAAAAGACGCTCAAAGCCAAAAAAGGCGTAGTGCTCGCAGCGGGCGGATTTTGCCGCGATAAAATTTTCCGCAAGCTTCAAGACCCGCGCATCCCAGATGATGTCGATAGCACGAACCATCCTGGAGCCACCGCGGGCGCGCTGCTAAAAGCTTTTGAGATCGGCGCGTATCCGGTACAGGTCGATTGGATCCAGTTTGGTCCGTGGGCAAGCCCCGATGAGAAGGGCTTCGGCACCGCTCCGATCCTAACTCAGCAAGGCACCTTTAAATACGGTATCGCCGTGGACGTTCGCACGGGGAAACGCTTTATGAACGAGCTTGCAGACCGCAAGACTAGAGCGGACGCCGAGTTTAAAATTTTACGCGAGGATCCGAAAGCCTATCCGATAACATTTGCAGATACCAAAATGGCGTTTAAAGATCTAAGCGAAGAGGTAATTTCCAAGGGCATGGCAAGCGGCAAGCTAGTAGGCGAATGCGCGAGCCTAGATGAGATCGCCAGTAAATACGGCGTGCCTGCGGATGCGCTAAAGCAGAGCGTCAAAAAATACAACGAAGGCGTGAGAGCTAAAAAAGACGAGTTCGGCAAACAAGAAAGCGCGCTAAGCGAGATCAACGAAGCGGGACCTTTCTACGTCATCCGCCTATCGCCGAAGCCTCACCACACGATGGGCGGACTAAAAATCAATACCAAAGCCGAGGTCTTATCATCTAAGACGAATAAACCGATCCCAGGCCTCTGGGCTGCAGGCGAGATCACCGGCGGTACTCACGGCGCGAGCCGCTTAGGCACCGTTGCGATAACCGACTGCATAGTTTTCGGAATGATCGCGGGCGAGCAGATCGCCTAATTTGGTCTGAGCGCAAGCTCTTTTAAGCCTTGCCCGGTTAGCGAAAGCGGGCCGGCAAGGCACTTCTACAAAAGGTTGTAAATGAAAAATTTCAGTTTTACGGCGCTGTTTCTGTGCTGTATCATCGCGACTTTGTTCGGCGCGCCGAGTGCTAACGACGCCAACGCCACGAACATAGTCGTTTCAGATGAGCTTCGGGCAAAATATAAAATCAAACCTCATCATGAGCATTTGTCGTTTGACTGCGTCGATTGCCACATAAATCAAGGAAGCGATCCGTCTAAATTTAAAAGTATCGGCGACAAGGGCTGTATCAGCTGCCACGGCGACAAAAAGCAGCTCGCTTTGAGGCTAAAATTTATGGATACGCTTAAGGCCAATCCACACAACTCCGTCCACGACGGTCCTACGCTATACTGCGACGAATGCCATGCCGAGCATAAAGCATCTACGAATATGTGTACCGAATGCCACGAGCACGAAGTGCCGCAATGGATGGGGGTGACGCCATGAGAATTTCTAAAAAATTACTAGCGCTTATCATCTTAATAAGCGGTATTATAGGGTTTTTCGTCGTCGTGCCGGTGCACTATGCGCTTGAGAAAACGAGCACCGATAAATTTTGCGACGTCTGCCACGAGATGGATCCGATGGTGATCGCCTATCAAGACGACGTCCACTCGGGCAAGGGCAAAACGGGCATCAAAGCCAAATGCGTCGACTGCCACCTACCGCACGACAATATCGTAAAATACGTCTATCAAAAGGCCAAAAACGGCGTGCTGGAAGGCTACTCGCACTTCTTCGACGAGCCCGAAAAATTTGATTGGAATAAAAGGCGCGAAAACCGCGAGCACTATGTGTTTGACAACGGCTGCACGAGCTGCCACGCCACCGTGATCGACAGCAAGATCACCTCCGAGCAGGCGCAACGCATGCACGCGCACTACAAAAAGCTCCTAGGCACCGAGCGCGAGCTTAAATGCGCGAGCTGCCACGTAAGCGCGGGCCACGGCATCGGGCTTCGCAACTACCTAGAGTACTGGCGACCGACGTATAAAATTTACGAAAAAAAGATGATGGAGGAGAAGATCAAGGCGAAGAAGAAATTCTTCGGCGATGAGTATAAACCGAGCGCCGAAGAGCAGGCCTTTATGGACGCTTCTAGCGCGAAGAAATAACGCCGCTTGAAATCCTAGAATTTCTAAATTTCAAAATTCCGCCGAGGTTTAGCTGAGACCTTGACGGGATTTTTGAAATTTTGACGAAGTTTTGCGAAGTTTTTATTAAATTTATCGGTTTTTAGATTTAAAATTTACCCGAATTCTCGATTTAAAATTTCATCTATCAGACTATATTTAAACCAACTGCCCGCAACTTAAGTTTATGCGCTTCTTACTCACCAGCTTGTAAACGAAAAGTATCGACAAAAACCCTTAAATTTGCATATTTAGCCTTACTATAGTGCTAACTTGAAATTTCATACTCACGATACATTTATGAGAGCATAAGGCTAGCATAAATTATCGAGGGTATAATCGAATTAAAATTTTAGGAGGAAGCGATGGCTTTTGAAAACGCAATCATCACGAAAGAGGATGATGAGAAGTATGGATTGAGTGCGCTATATGGTAAATATAATTATGGAGCAAAGTTGCCAAATCTAAATTTTACAATAGATAGGCAATTAGACTGTTGGCTTTTAAAAATTTATAGCTTTCCGGATCCAAATTATGATAGAGCTTTTCTTTCTAAATCTATTTGGGTTTTATATTATGATGGAGAATATATCAAAGCTATTTTAGACGAAAGTTGTAAAATCAATAAAACAAAAATACCGAATGAGTTTCATAGAATTTGGCAACTTTTAAGTTTAAAACCAAAATATACTTTAACCTTAAAATTTCAAGATATTTTAAATATATTAGAAGCTGCATTGAAAACATATAGAGATATTGATCTATATAAATCAAGAGAGAACTACACTATGGAGTTACAAAACTTAATCGATAAGTAAGAGAAATAAAATGGTGTTTGTTGCAGAGTATATTCCAAAAGGAATTTTAAATGTGCCTGGAATAAGAGAGTCTGTAACGATGCACCTAAAAGAATATACACGCGCTTTCATATCAAAAGATTTAAAACGCTAGAAAGGTATATTTCTTGTAATTATAAGGAAATTTCTAAAATCTTATAAATTTAAAATTCCTATAAAGCACGCGGAACAAAATCCTCGCCAAAATTTCAACACCCAGGCTTTATTTAAATTTTGGTACGTCAAGCTCTGCGGCGAAATTTTAGATAAATTCCACCTCCGTTTCATTTAAAATTTAAGAGCATGTTTAATTTAAGGAGTTTAGTTTGGATGAAACATTTATCAAGCGCGAGCCTGCTTGATAATGCAGATGGTAAAGAGTAAATTTCGGGTTTAACGCCCCTTTTTGCGTCATATACGAGGTAAAATAATGCAGATGAAAAAGAGCGGAAATACTCCGCTCTTTAAAATTTTACTTGCCGCTTAAATCAAATTTATACGCAGCCTGTAACCATATCTCGTTCTCGTCGAACTTTCTATTTACGCCGCTAGCATAGTGGTCGCTCCTCTCAAGCGCAGTATAGCTCACGCCCAAGCTTAGCCCCTTCACTGCCTTAGGAGCATAGTTTGCCGTTACCGCCCAGCCCTCTACGTCCATGCTGGTGCCGACCCTTTGTCCCGCAGCCCTGCTAGCATTGATATTATTTGTGCCGCCTACTCTGTCTTGATCGCCTTTTACGTAGTGCAGTGCGGTTTTGAAGCCATCTAGGCCGATAGCGCCGAAGTTGTAATCAAGTACGATCTTATGCGTATCCATACCCGCGTATCCTGTGAATACGAATGGACCTCTAATAGGCAGAGCGGTGTATGATCCCGGGCCGTTGCCGACGCCCAAAATAACGGCATCATCGTCGCTAACGGTCGTATAGGCATACGATAGACCGAATCCGAAAAACTCGCTAACCGAGACTCTTGCTCCGAACATATCGCCGTCAAGCCTTCTTGGCTCCAGCCCTCCGTTTACGCGCGAGCCTTTGTAGTTAAGATCAAATCCTAGCTTTAAAATCTCGCCTACCGGCACTTTTACATTTGCCTCGGCAAGATATAGGTTAACGTCGCCGTCTTTTAACGCGTTAGCGGGTTTTACGTCCGTTATCGCTGCGTAAGCGCCAGTTAAAGTAGTATAAGGCAAGGATTTGTTTTGAACGTATGCGGAGAAGATATTTTCAAATTTTACGGTGACGGGACCCGTCATATTACCCAGAATCACCCGATCTTTAAACAAAGGAGCCTTTCCTTCGCCAGCCGGAGCGCCCATAGCGGTTTTACTCCTTCCTTGGAATTTATAAAACCATCCGCCCCACAAGGTAGTATCGGGGATATCTTTATTAGATATCGCCACGCCCTCGAAAGCTTCTTTAAACGCCCTCGTATAGTTGCCTGCTACCAGCGGAGTAACGACATATTGTCTTCCTGCTTTTATATCGGTATTGCCTATGCCGTATCCCAGGTATAATTCAGACAATACCGCACCCTTGGTATACCACTCCTTATCGTAGGCGATCTTATTGCTTGAGCCTACGTGATACGGCATCAACCAGCCTTGCCCGGTAAGCCCTATTCTAAAGCCGTAAAGAGGATCAGTAACGTATCCAAGCTCAAGACCCACGCCGAATGCCTCGTAGTCGTTATCGCCCGTAGCGGCTTCGCCTCTATTGTCTACGGTTTTATTGGCGTAAGTTGTCTTTACCGTTCCGCCAAGCTTACCGTTAGTAATCGCATCGGCTACGCTGTCCGCCGCGCTTAGCGATGATACAGCGCATGCGCAAACTGCCGTAGCCAAACTTAGTTTGATGAGTTTCATTCGAAATCTCCTTTCATAAAGATTTACAAATATTTATAAAATGAATTATATCAAACAATCTCGCTGTTTGCGATAAAAAGGGGGAAATTAAAATAAAATTACGCAACTTTGTAAAGATTAAATTAATGAATAGTGAAATTTATCGCCCTATTTATGATTTCATGATTTGACGAATATTTTCGGCTCTCACCCCGACCTCGACTCGCGAATAAAAGCGATCAAAACCTCAAAATTTCCAAAACGCCAAACCGAGCCGCCGGATAAAATTTTACCGAAATCAAAGAGTGAAATTACGCCGCTTTTAAATTTTAAAATTTAGAAAGCGCGGTGAAGTTTGCAAGCTAAAATTTCTTTTTAAATTTAAAGCGCGACTCCATAGATTTATACAGCCTATGCAGCCGCGCGGAATTTAGGTAGCGGATCGAAGCTCTAAATTTAGATAATCTACAGAGCCTTTGCGATCAGCTCATTTACGTTTTTGATAAACTCGCTCGGATTTTCTAGCTCCTGCCCCTCGCTAAGGCGCGCCAGATCGTAGATTATCTCGGCTACCTGCGGCAGCATCAGTTTGTCGGCCTGCAGCTTTTTGATGATCTCGTGATCTGCGTTGATCTCCAAAATCGGCTTTATTGGCGGCAGATTGCGGCCTCCCATCTGCTTAAGCAGCTGCTGCGTCGCAAAATCGGGATCGTTCTCGTCAAAAACAAGGCAGGAAAGCGAGCCACTTAGACGCGATGAAATTTTAACGTCCTTGACGCGTTCGCCTAAAATTTCTTTGATCTTTGCGGCGATCTCTTTGGCTTGCGGCGTCGCAGCGTCGTCGTCCGCAGCTTCTTGCTTGATCGAAGTCGCATTTTTAACCGGCGTCTTATCAAACTCAAAAACGCCCGGCATCACGATCGTATCGATCTCATCATCGCAGAGCAACACCTCCGTGCCTTCGGCGTTAAATTTCTCGATCAGAGGCGAGCTTTTAAGCATCGCGGCGCTGTTTCCCGCGATATAATAGATCTCTTTTTGACCCTCTTTCATTTTTTCCTTATACTCGCTAAGCGTGATGAGACCGTCTCGCAGATTTGATTTGAAAAGACAAAGCTTTAAAATTTCCTCTTTGTTTGCGCCGAAGCCGTAAAGCCCCTCTTTCAGAACCTTGCCGAATAATTCGTAAAATTTTATGTATTTTTCGCGATCGCTTTGCAAAAGCTTCTGCAGCTCGGATAGAATTTTTTTGACGCTCTGCTCGCGGACGTAGGCTAGAATTCGATTTTCTTGCAAAATTTCGCGGCTTACGTTTAGCGGCAGATCCTCGACGTCCATTATGCCGCGCACGAAGCGCAGGTAGCTAGGTAGCAGCTCTTTAGCGTCATCGGTGATGAAAACGCGCTTGACGTAGAGCTTCACGCCGCTTTGATAATCGACGCGGTACAGATCGAAGGGCTCGCTACTCGGCACGTAAAAAAGCGTCGTGTATTCGTGCGTGCCCTCAGCCTTAGTATGGATATAAAACAGTGGATCGCCGCTGTCGTGGCTGATCTGCTTGTAAAATTCATTGTAATCGCTTGACTTTAGGCTGCTTTTTGGCAGTTGCCAAAGCGCGCTCGCGCGGTTGATCTGGACGTTTTTAACCTCGCTATGTCCCTGCTCGCCCTCTTTTTGCGCGGGAATGTATTCTTCTTTATCCATAAAGATCGGATAAGGGATGTGGTTGGAGTATTTTTTGATAATGCCCTCGAGCCTGTAGCCGTCCAAAAACTCTTCATCTTTCATATGCAGGATTATCGTCGTGCCGAAGTCCTCTTTTTGCGCTTTTTCGATCGCGTAGTTGCTCGCGTCGCTGCTCCATTTAAAGGCATCCTGCGAGAGCGGCTTGCGGCTGATCACCTCGATACGATCCGCTACCATAAACGCCGAATAAAACCCGACGCCGAACTGTCCGATGAGGTTGCTATCCTTCGCCGCATCGCCGCTAAGGCTCGCCATAAAGCCCTTCGTACCGCTGCGCGCGATAGTGCCTAGATTGCTCTCGAGCTCGGCCTCGTCCATGCCGATGCCGTTGTCGCCGATGCTTAGCGTTTTGGCCTCTTTGTCGATCTTTATATCGATGCGCGGCACATACGAAAGCGCCTTATATTCGTCGTTTGTAAGGCACAAATAGTTTAATTTATCCAGCGCGTCGCTTGCGTTTGAGATGAGCTCGCGCAGGAAAATCTCCTTGTTTGAATAAAGCGAATGGATCATCAAATTTAGCAGATCATTCACTTCGGTCTTAAATTTTTTCTTTGCCATTATGCGGTCCTTTTTAAAAATTTTGGCAGATTATATCATGGAGTGCTAATCTTGTCAAGAGTAGAATAAATAAACTTGATATGAATACTATCAAGTTTTGTAAATTTAGAGGCTCGCTTTAAAATTTAACGTGGAATTTCGCTCGATTTGCTACCTATGAAATAGCCGCTCACTCGACGTAAAATTTTAATAAAAATTTAGGCGTATTGCAGTGAGTATTCATTGCAAAAAGGAAAAACGAAAAGCCGATAATTAAATTTATAGATTTTTAAGTGGGGGGGATAGAATGCGCTAAATTTTTGGTTGAAAGGAAAAATATGGCTGAGAATAAAATTAATGAGAACGAAGTCTTGACCCAAAACGGCACGGACAACAATAAAAAAGAAAGTGAAACGAAAAATATAAATGAAGATAAAGAAAATGAAGCTTTTGTCCAGGTTTCTTTATCGATTTTGGGCGGTATAGTAGGCGGCGCATGGGCTAATATATTAGATAAAGATTTATGGATTAATGTATTAACTATAGCTGTAGCGGGCTTTATTGTCTATGCAACAATAACTTGGTACGATAAGAAATTAGATAAAAAGATAGGATTTCCTATTCTGATTGTTCTTTTGCTCATAATAATGGCTCTACTTGCGTGTTTAGCGTATTGCATTCACAAATAATTTCAAAGGAGAAAAGAATGAAAAAAGCAATTTTGGTTTTAGCAGTTCTAGCGAATTTGGCATTTGCAAGAGGAGAAAATTTTTCAGAGAATAAAAAAGAGTGTGAGAGTGGAAGCGTTGATACTTGTCTTAGTTATGGCATAAAATATCTTTTTGGTACATATATGACCTCTAGCGATTATATTCGCAGGGATTATATAAAAGCAAAATTTTTCCTTGAAAAAGCTTGCAAAAAAGACAACGTTAAAAAAGAGGACAAGTTTGATGTTAGAGAGGCTTACTTTTGCCTAGGATATATGTATCTTCGAGGGCTTGGCGTTGAGAAAGACGATAAAAAAGCTTTTGAACTATTTAATACGGCTTATGATGGTAAGCTTGAGGAGGTATATTATAGATTAGGATATATATATTTTGAGGGGGATAGGAGAGATATATATAGAACAATACCCAAAGATGAAGAAAAAGGTAGCGAGTATTATAAAAAGTCTTGCGACGGCGGATACCCATATGCGTGCAATGATATAGCCAAAATTCTTTATCAGTATGAATATAATGACGAAGCTGCGCAATATTATAAGAAAACTTGCGAGCTTGTAAAAAATACTGACGATGCAGAATATCTTCAAGAAGCTTGCGATATGTATGAATTACTAAAATAATCCGAATTTTACCCGAGCACAAATTTAGCTCGGGTAAAACCTCTCAAATTTTCCCAAATCAAATTTAAATTTTCGCTGCTCTCGTTTGCGCCGCCCTTGCGTAGTAGCCGATCCTTGCGCCGCCTTTTGTTCTTAAAGCATCGTATCCTGCCCTCTTTCGCCGTATTCGCGCGTAGCAAAGCGCATGAAAAAGTGAATTTTAAATTTTACTCACCCTGCCATGCGACGAAATTTACGTGCAAAGCGCAGGCATAAAAACAGAAGCGCCTTAAATTTTACTCATCACATCGTCGATTATCGCTTGCGCGCCGTTTCGATCCGCAAGCTCAAGCAGTCCTTTGCTCGCGCGCGCCACGTCGAAGCTCTCAATCAAACCTAAAATCCGCTCGCCGCTCGCGTCCTCTTGACGTAAAATTTCGCAAAGCCCGCGCTCTTTAAGAAATTTCGCGTTATAAAACTGATGGTCCGCCGCCGCGAACGGAAACGGCACGAATATCGCGGGCAGGCCGTTTGCGCAGAGCTCCCACAGCGTGCTGGCGCCGCTGCGTCCGACGCAAAGATCGGCGCTTGCGATGAGCTCGTGCATGTTTTTGCAAAAGCCCACGAGCTGCACGTCAAGGCCCTGCTGTGCGTAAATTTGCGAGATACGCTCAAACTCGCGCTCGCCGCACTGATGGATCACGCCGTATCCGAGGCCCAAAAGCTTAGGCACAAGCTCCACAGCAAGTGAGTTGATAAAGCTCGCCCCCTGCGAGCCGCCCAAAAAGATGACCGTCTTAAGCGCCGTGCGCGGCCGTGCCGTCTCAAAAAAAATATCCGCGATCGGATAAGCAAACGCGGGCTTTTCATAGGAGCTGTAAAACGCGCGCGCAAAGGGCCTCAGCAGGCGGTTGAGCCGCCCGCAAACGGCATTTTGCTCATGGATAAAAAACGGCACGCGAGAAAGGATCGCCGCGATGGATGCGGGCGCCGAGCTGTATCCGCCCACGCTGATGAGTGCGCGGACGCCGTTTTGCTTTAAAATTTTACGCGCCGTAAGCGAAAGGCGCAGGATATTTAGCAGCGAGGCTAGCTTGGCAAATCCCTTTTTATCGACAACGCCCGAGCTTTGCAAAAAATAGGTGCGCGCAAAAAGCTCGCTACCCTCAAACCACGCGCGATCCTGTCCGCGATTTGAGCCGATGAAGATCGCTCTGATGCCCTGCTTTGCAAGGCGGGCGGCTAAATTTTTAGCGATTATCAGATGCCCGCCGGTGCCGCCGCCGCTGATTGCTATGACCATACTTTTCCTTTAAATTTATAAAATTTCGCCGCTAAATTTAAGCCTCAGCGCACTTCGGCGCAGAATTTTAAGCGCAAATTCGGCTCTAAATTTTACGTCTAAATTTAAACAGCGCTCGCCACAAACCCGCAAAAGCCTTAAAATTTTGCTCTTTTCGACGCCATCAAAACGAGCCCCACCGCAAACGACGCCGCGAGCAGGTGGCTGCCGCCGTAGCTTAGAAACGGCACGGCGATACCCTTTACTGGTGAGATCGACGTAATACCGTAGGAATTGATAATGAACGAAAAGAAAAACATAAAGCCGATACCCAGGCAAAAGAGGAAATTTACGTTACTCGGCGACTTACTCGCGGTCTGAAAGATGCGAAATAGCATCGCATAAAATAGCGCCACGATGAGCAAAATCCCGACAAATCCCCATTCTTCGGCGATACCCGCGAGCACGAAGTCTGTATGCACCTCGCTCAGATATCCTAGCTTAAAGCTTCCAAGCCCGAGCCCCTGTCCGAAAAACTCGCCGTTGTTTATCGCATTTAGCGAGTGTCCGACCTGATACGGCGCGCTAGCGTCCTCTATGCGCAGCCCAGCGGCAGTTTCCGGCGACATAAATGACAGCACGAAATCCTGCACGCCGCCCCACCACGAGCGCACGCGATCGACCCTGTGCGCGCTAGTGACGATAAAGACGTAAGCAAGCCCCAAAATCCCCATAAAGCTAAAGCCGATGAGCTTGAAGCTCGTGCCCGCAAAAAGCGACATAAAAATCATCGTAAGCCCCAGTACCGCGACCTGCCCTAGATCGTTTTGCACGATGGCGACTAGGATCACTACAAAGCCGAAAAGCGCTACGTAAGGAAGCAGCGTCGCAATCTCGCGCCCGATGCTTTTTTTGGAGTGATCGAGCTTGCGCGAGAAGCTCCACGCTAAAAAGTAGATGAAGCCCACCTTGAAAAATTCCACCGGCGCGAGGTTAAAAAACGGCAGTCTGATCCAGCGCGCCGCGCCGTTTACGTCGGCGACCAGGGATTTGGGCAAAAAGCCCATCGCGAGCATCAAAATCCCCATTATCGCAAAAAGCGACATGCACACCGGCGTTAAGCATTTATCGGGATCGGCGCGCGAGACGATCCACATCACCGCGATGCACGCGATCCCTACCGCGCACTGACGATAAAAAAAATGTAACGGCGTAGCACCCAGCAGAAGCACCGTATATGAGCTCAGCGACAGCGAAAATATCATGCCGATCGTAATGAGCGCGCAGGTGAAGTAATAAAGCCATTTATCGGTTTTCAATCATCTCTCCGTTTTAAAATTTATTCGCATTTGCGTGTGCCGTGCACGCTTCGTCTGCTGCGCGAGGCTCGGACTTCGCATCGCGCCCGTGCTGCATGGCGCCGATCGCGCATCATTTTTTTGGCATGCAGCGCGATCGCGCATCTTTTACGCGTGGCACGATCACACATTGTCTTTTGGAACGCGGCGCGAATTTTATTCTCACACATAGGCGGCTTTTCGGCGTACACTGCAGGGTAGCGCGCCACAAGGTACGATCTCTAGTTATCCCGCAAGTGTGCATTGCGTACGTTCTATTCTAACATATCGCGACGACTTTTGACGCACGCTGCCGCACCGTAGAGCGCAACCTTTTAATTACAGGCGGGTGCATTCTGCTCTGGTAGGCGTATCGCGACGACTTTCGGCACGCGATAACAAGGTCGCAAACCACAACTACGCAAAATCACACAAGAGTAGCGCGCGGTAGTTACAAAATTTTACGCCGCAACATCATTGCAAACGCGCTCGCGTGCCGATCTATTTTCAACGCGCAGTGGCGTAAAACATGTCGCATCTTACAACGCAGCCACACTGTAAAATATGACTTAGCTGCAAAACCGCGTTTGCACTGCATAGTCCGTGCGCAATTTCGTTTTAAATTCATTCGCTGCTACGTCGCAAATTTCATTAAATTTATACGCACAGCGATAAAATTTTATTCTAAAATTTTTACATCGCAGAGCATGTAAGCATATTCGCATCACAAAACATACCGCCAATGCAGCCGCACTGCGAATTATACCCACACAAAACGCCGCGCGCCAAACAGCTTTTGTCGAGCGGCTTTCGACACAACGGCTTTTAGTGTGCAGCGCGAGCACTCGTGCCGCACGTCGGTCGCCACGCACAACCGCAATACTTTGCTACTAACCTTCAGCACACAACGAACTTTTTACTCATGTACTCGCGCGCCGCAAGCCAAGTCTGCAGCAACTTCTTCCGCTTGCGCAGTCGCAAGACGTTTCATATCGGCGCGGCGCGATTTAAATTCGGGTCCGTTGCGGCAAATTTTAAAATTTCAAAATTCCAAAGCCCAAAAAGAAGCAAAATTTTAAAATTTTAAATTCTGCGGAGCTTTGTAAATTTATAAAATTTAAAACCGTAAAATTTTTAGTACTCAATTTTAAAACTGCCCTATTTCTACTCCGCTTGCACTTTGAAATTTCACACCGCAGTTGAAATTTAGTGCCAAGAGCACAGCGCACATTAAACTCGCGCCTTATAATAAATTTAGACAGCGCGCACGTCGCAAGCGCAAGCTGTAAAACGCGCTTGTTTATACCCGCCGAGCACTACTTTAAAACGCCTGCCGCACCGCAAAGAACTTCGACACATCCTCGCATCCGTATAAACCGTCTGCCTTGCTGCAGCCACAGAGGCACAAGCGCGAGCTGCGAAACGCGCAAATTTTAAAATTTAAAATCCGCCATGCAGATCAAAAAATTTTAAAATTCTACCGCTTCATATCCGATAAATTTTAAAATTTCACCGACGCAGATCGATTAAATTTTAAAAATTCTGGCGCCCGCAAATCCAATAAATTTCAAAATTTCGCCGCTTAAATTTTATCGAAATTTTGAAGCTTACTTAATTATATCGCGCTGGCCTTTGGCGTTGATCTCGCTTAAAACGCCCATCTGTTCGAGCTGCTCGATGATCGTCGCGGCGCGATTATACCCGATACGCAAGCGGCGCTGCAGGTAGCTGATCGAGGTCTTCTCCTCCTCCAAAACAATCGCCTTCGCCTCGTCGTAAAGCTCGTCAAGCACGATATTTTGCGGATTGATTATACCGCCTTCTTGCTTGGCGCCCTCGTTTTCGATCAAAAATCTCTCGTCATAAACGACGCTTTCTTGCGCCTTTAAAAATTCCGCGATCTTGTTGATCTCATTCTCGGTCGTAAACGGCGCGTGCAGGCGGATGAGCCCCGGCGCGGTAGGCGGCGTAAAGAGCATATCGCCCCGCCCGAGCAGGCTGTCCGCGCCCATCTGATCCAAAATCACCTTACTATCAACCTTCGAGCCCACTCGGAAGCTGATGCGGCTAGGCAGATTCGCCTTTATAAGCCCCGTGACGACGTCCACGCTAGGGCGCTGCGTCGCTACGATGAGATGGATGCCGCTGGCGCGCGCCATCTGCGCCAGACGCGCGATGTAGTGCTCCACGTCCTTGCCGCTCGTCATCATCAGATCCGCGAGCTCGTCGATGATAACGACGATGTAAGGCAAAATTTCACCGCCCTCGCGTAGCATCTTTTCATTGTAGTTATCGATGTTTTTCGTCCTGTTTTGCGCCATGAGCGAGTAGCGCTGCTCCATCTCTGAAACAAGATTACTTAGCGCGATGATCGCCTGCTTAGGCTGCGTGATGACGGGCGTTAGCAGGTGCGGGATGTCGTTGTAGATGCTAAACTCGAGCATCTTCGGATCGATCATTATAAGGCGCAGGCTCTTGGGCGAGTTGCGATACAAAAGGCTAAGCAGCATGGCGTTGATGCCCACGCTCTTGCCGCTTCCGGTGGTGCCTGCGATGAGAAGGTGCGGCAGCTTCTTAAGATCGGTGACGAAAGGCTGCCCCACGATGTCCTTGCCAAGCACGATGGTAAGCGGGCTGGAGGCGCTTTTAAACACGTCGCTTTCTAAAATTTCGCGCAGATAGATCGTATCGATATTTTGATTCGGTATCTCGATGCCTACGACGTCTTTGCCCGGAACCGGCGCCTGGATACGGATGGTCTGCGCCCGAAGCGCCATCGCCAGATCGTCTTGCAGCGTTAGAATTTTACTCACCTTGATGTGCGCGGCGGGGCGAAACTCAAAGGTCGTAACGACTGGGCCTGAGTAGGTCCGCACTACGTCGCCGTCGATCTTAAATTTACGCAGCTTATCGAGCAGGTCGTAAATTTTACGATCGATCTCGCTCTCGTCGATGCTACTTTTCTTTTTCGGCGGCAAGTTTAAAAAATCAAGCGGCGGCAGCTTAAAATCCTTGGGCTTAGCCATCCTGCCCTTATCGAGCTGATCCAAAAGCCTTTTATTTTCGGCGACCTCGCTTAGGCGCTCGACCCTTTTTAGTCTGCTCGGCTTTCCCTTTTGCGGCATTTTAAGCTCGCGTTCAGCGGAAGCCTGCGGACCCTGCGCGTCACCGAAATTCTGCTCATTCTCGGGCTCGCGAGCATCGTTTAAATTTTGAAAATTTTGCCCGCTTTCAAAACCGCGTCCGCTTGCGCCCTGCTCCGCAAAATTACCCTGTTTCGCCGAATTTTCCTCTGCGCTTAAAGTGTCATTCGAAGCGTTAAAATTTTCCGCACCTCTCAATCCTTGCGCAGACGAATGCCTTGCGAGCCCGCCCCTTTGTGCTGCATCCGCGTCGCTAGCAAAATCATCCCCAATTTCATCCTGCGAGCTTTCATCTCTTGAGCCAATAAAGCAGTTTTTGATGATGTCGGTAAAGCGATCTTCAAATATAAGCACTAGCGAAAGCACAAAAATCGTAATATTAAAAATCCACACGCCGACGCTTCCGATCATTCGCCTAAGCCCGTCCACTGCAAAGCTGCCGACTGCTCCGCCGCTAGCACCAAAGAGACTCGACTGCACCATCAAAATGGTAAAAAACAGCAAAATCGCGCCGATGCTAAACTCAAAAAATCTAAAGTCAAAACCGCGAAAATGCTTATAGGCTACGTATGCTAAAGCGAGCAAAAATAGCGGATAGATGTATGCAAAATAACCAAATAGCTGGGTATTAAACGAGCGGATGGCATTGCCTGCGCTGCCTACAAGCGCGGAATCGGGCGCAATAGTAGCAAGCCCAAAAAATATTATGATAGCCGATACGACGATAAAATATACTTCTTTAACTATGATTGATCCTTAAATTTAAAGCGGTATTTTAGCCAAACGAAGGTTAAAATTTTATTTGAAGGACGAAATTTTAATGCTTTGATAAAATTCCGCGCCCTCGCAGGCGCGGAATTAAAGGGGTTAGTTTTTGACGGCTTTGCCCAGATCCCACATAGGCATGAAGATACCCAGAGCCAAAAGAAGAACCATGCCCGCCATAAAAAATAGCATGATCGGCTCTACGTAGCTTGAGATATTATCGATAATATCGTCGAATTTCTCTTTATAATAATCTGTAACGTTGCCGAGCATCTTATCGAGGTTACCGGCCTGCTCGCCCGCGCTGATCATCTGAATAAGCATACTCTCATAAAGCCCTGTATTGTTAAACGCCTCGGTTAGGCTTACACCTTGCTGCACGGCAATTTTAACGGTAGAGAGCTTCTCTTTTAAAGTATGATTATCCACCATTAAAACAGATGTATCCAGCGCATCAGCGATAGGAATACCCGCTCGCACGAGCTCTGTAAAAATAAGCATAAATCGCGACATCGTCGAGAAAAATATGATCTTACCGAATAGATAGACCTTTAAAATCGTCTTGTCAAAGCCCTTTTTAAACTCGGGATTATTGCGATATGCCCATCTAAGAGCTATGATAGTGCCTATGATGCCCGCTAAAACAAAAATTCCATAATTATTAAGCGTGCTTTCGATACCAAGTAGAATTCTAGTAGGTAGTGGCAAATCCGCGCCTAAATCCTCAAAAATCTCACGGAATTTCGGCACGACATACATCATCAAGACCGAAAATGCAATCGCCATAACGATCATAAGGATCATCGGATAACGCATCGCCTTTTTAAATTTACGCTGGTTTTCCCAAAGCTCTTGAAGCATAGCGGCAAGCTTGGCTAGAGATTCTGCCATATTACCGGTAGCTTCGCCCAGACTTACCATCGCAACGACGACATCGCCGAGCTGGCCTCTAAATTTCTCCGTAGACTCTGTCAAGCTAAGACCTGCGTTAAGATCATCGTTCATCGCGCTGAAAATTTCTTTTAGCGTCTTATCCTCTGCCGCTCTTGCGACCTCTTTGATCGAGTCGTGGATTGAAATTCCGGCATTTGTCATAACCGAAAGCTGGCGGATCGACGCTACTAACGGCAGCGTTCTAACTCTTCCGCTTCCACCTAGCATGCGCGAAACCTGCGCCTTAAAATCGCCGCCCGTATTGGCTACGACTTGGGTTTCACCTCTTTTTACGATCGTCCCGCCTACGCGCTGCTTCATGAGATTGTTTGCTTGCACCTTATCGCTAGCTTGCAAAAACATCTTTCTTCTTGCGCCCTTGGCGTTGTATTCAACTTCTAATTGCTTTTTCATTGTTTAGCCACCCTATAAATTTCTTCTATACTAGTTACTCCGCGCGCAGCACGTATAACACCGTCTTCAAACATATCTATAAAACCCTCCTCCTTCGCCAAGGCTCTCATATCGTCCTTCGAGCCACCGTTAGCGATCAAGCTCTGCATTTTATCGGTAATAGGTAAAATTTCACTAATCATCTCACGCCCCATGTAGCCCGTTTGACCGCATTGATCACAACCTACGGCCTTGAAAAATGTGTATTTTTCAGGCAAAAATTCCTTCAGCTGATCAAGCATCGATTTAGGAAGATTCGTAGGCTGCTTGCAGTGTGGGCAAAGCTTTCGCACAAGACGCTGCGCCTCTACCGCAATCAGTGCACCACTTATGAGATAGGCTTCGATACCCATATCCACTATTCGCGGGATCGCACTAACGGCGTCGTTTGTGTGCAGGGTCGAGAAAACCAAGTGTCCCGTAAGAGCAGCCTGGATTGCAATCCTAAGGGTCTCTTGATCACGGATCTCACCGATCATTATGATGTCGGGATCTTGTCTTAAGATCGAGCGCAGTGCTGAAGCAAAGGTAAGACCTGCTTTTTCGTTAACTTGAACTTGTTGGATTAAATTTACTTGATACTCGACTGGATCTTCTACGGTAATAACCTTTGTATCGATATTTTTAATATCGTTTAGCGCCGCATATAGCGTCGTAGACTTACCGCTTCCCGTAGGTCCGGTAACCAAGATAATACCATATGGAGCCTTCATAGCGTTATTAAATTTCTTAAAGCTATCAGGGTGCATGCCGAGCTTTTCCAGGCTGATGATAACCTTGGATTTATCTAGGATACGCATAACGGTAGATTCGCCGTTGATAATAGGCAGCGTCGAGATACGAAAGTCGTATTCGCGACCTGAAATTTTCATACTAAACCTGCCGTCCTGCGGCTTGCGGCGCTCGGCGATATCCATATTCGAAAGCAGCTTCAATCGGCTTACTAGCGGCGGATAGATGTCTTTATCGAAGATAAAAATTTCAGCAAGCATTCCGTCGATACGCGTGCGCACGACGCAGTTATTCTCGGTCGGCTCTATGTGAATATCGCTACCGCGCATCTTAATAGACTGACTGATTATCATCTCAATGAGCTTTAAAATCGCCGAGGTATCATCACTGCTTCCGCTACCGCCGGTGTTAGCAAGCTCTTTGCGGATCTCCGCTACGAGCCCTTTAATGCTCTCTGAAAGCTCAAGCTTAGATAGATATTTATTTACTTGATTTGGATCGGCTACTACGATTTTAAGCAGCTGTTTGCTAAACATAGCCTGCGCTTTATCTTGCGACTCAAGATTAAACGGATCAGAAAAAGCAACGTAAATATTCAGATCATCCGCTTTAACCGGTATCACGCCGTATCTTTTAAGCTGTGCGGTAGGAGTGCGTTCCGATAGTCTGAAATCTATGTCGATATCGTCTAAGTTCATATACGATAGGTTCATTTTCTTGGCTAGAATTTGCAAAAATTCTTTCGGATCCATCGAAAATTTTTCGCTTATATCATCAAATTCTATCTGACGACGCTTGTATAACTCAACTAAAATTGAGCAAAAATCATCCTGACTTAGATAGTTATCTCCGACTAAAACCTCGCCCAGCGTCAAGCCGATATCCATCTTGTCCTTGATTTCTGGAACAACGGTGCTAGTAAGGATATTGTTTCGTATTAAAATCGCAACAATCTGCTCTTCAATCTTCGTCATCGCGATCACCAATAAATTTTAATCGAGCTAAGCTTATCGCCAGCATAAATTGCAATTACCATCTTTTTTACCTCTTCCTCTTCTTTGATAAAAAGCTCGGCACGCTCGCCGTTTTCTAGGGTAAAGACATACGTATCACTCTTTTTTACGTATGCTCTCTCCGTAAATTTATCAAAAATTTCAGATAAAATATAATTGATCTTAGGCGTTCTTATATAGCTTATGTCTACGCCGTCGCAAAGCGCCAAATAAAGCATCTTTTTTTGAAAAATTATAGTCGAATAAAGAGAAGCATTCTCGCGAGCCTCTTTCGTTTTATACAGCATCACCGTAGGCACGACGAGCTCATTTACTTTATCCATCTTGAGGCATGCTTTAGCATACATATTCGCAAGCGCCTCGCTCTGCTCCTCGATGAATAAATTTCGCACGCTTTCTTGGCAGATACGGTTATACTGACCGATCTGATCCCAGTTGCGCACGTCATCGGCGCTAACTGCAAATAACGACGCGATCGCAAAAGCTAAAATATATAAAATTTTCATAGTTTATCGCTTCTTATCTTTGAAATGAGGTTAGAAATTTCACTATTTTTCGCCTTTGCGTTAAAGGTCTCAAGAGCGTAAAGCGCGTCTTCTTTACGACCCTTTTTATAATTGGCTTTAGCAAAAATTATCCAGCTAGCGACGTTGTCCTTATCAAGCTCATTTGACGTAAGAGCCCATTTGATCGCATTGTCGTAGTCTTTCTTATTATACGCTTCTTCGGCTAGCGATAGCGAATACTCAATCTTATTTGTCGCGTAAAATTTGCTCTCCAAGCTCTGTTTATCTTCGCTTAAATTTGAAGTTTTTATCTCAATCCTGGAACTTAGCGGAGCGCTACTTGCGGCATTTGTAGAACCTCCCGAGAAATTTGATTTAGGTGGCAATGGAGCGCGTCCAAAATCTATAACCTCATTTTTGGGTGGCTGATTTGCAAAAGCTGCGTTATTGGTATTAGGTACGTTAAACGTAGGAACATTTTGATTGCCAAAATTCTGTCCACCAAAATTTTGACCGCCGAAATTCTGAGCCTGAGCTTGCC
This sequence comes from uncultured Campylobacter sp., assembly GCF_937980635.1. GTDB lineage: Bacteria > Campylobacterota > Campylobacteria > Campylobacterales > Campylobacteraceae > Campylobacter_B. Next base: position 107,955 of record NZ_CALJPG010000021.1, on the reverse strand, counting down.
CGCCATAGTTTCCGCCATTTTCGTAATTATTGGTCATCTTAAACCCACCGGAATCCTCGCTAGATAGCACACCCACATCGTTTAAATTTAAGCTTGGGCGTTCCTTTTCGTGTTTAGAGGCGCGGGCAACTTTCGGCGCGCTGATATTGTAATCTTCTTTGGAGATATTATTTTGCACTGCAAGATCTGCCGCCTGCTGCTCGGCATCATTAGCAGAATTTGAAGCACCACCTTTGTCTTCAATATTTTGATTGATACTTGCCATACTGACGCTATCACTATCTTTAAGCAGCCAGAATATCGCTCCGATCGCAACCGAGATCAATATCAAAAGCCCCAAAATCGTCTTGTCGAATCTCAATACGAAATTCGGCTTAGATTTCAGGAAAGAAAACTGCTTTCTGTTTTTGTTATACTCTTCCCATTTTTTTTCAAGTTCGTTTACTTCGTAAAATTCAAGCATTTATTATCCCCGAGCCTATCGCTGCCATCTCTATAATTTTATTATTAATCTGCGAAAAACTAATTTCCGTAGGTTTATTTACTTCGTAATACTCAAAAAGCTCATACATCTTATACATAAGCTTGTTGATATTCCTCATATTGCCATCCGTTAAATTTAAAATCAAATCGAAATTATCGTCGCTAAACATAAAATAGTATTGTTGAAAGCCATGAAGCACGAGCTTTTTTTCAATATACAGCTTGACTTCACCTAAATTTGAATTAGGAAGCTCGATGCTCTCCCAAATTCTAGTTTTAAAATAATCCTTTGCGAGGCGATCTTCCTCGTCTGTCTTATGAACCGTAAATAAAAATTTAAATAATCTGGTATCCGCCATAAGGCGAATTTTTTCTATTAAATTTCCTGGATACAGCTGAGCTTCGTCGAGCAAAATAACGACCTGCTCCACCGCTCCCACATTCGTAGAAATTCCAAATCTCTCTCTATAAACCCGCATAAAATTTTCATAATTATCAATTGGCTCGCTAGGAGTTGAATGAAAAATCTGCGAATAAAGCTCTAAGAAAAATTCTTTCTCATCAAAAAACGGCTGCGGCACAAATACGACTCTTACCTTTTTTTCAAGATCGACCTTGATCTTATTAAGCAAAAATGTCTTGCCGCAACCCGGTTTGCCGTAGAAAAGTATAAGTTTTAACGGCTTTTGCAAAGCATTTAAAATTTTATGATAAGCAAGGGTCGATTTATCGAGATTAACGAAGTCCGAGACTTCGTTATCCTCGATAAAAATCTCCTTGATCGCCGTATAATTATTATTACTCATTTTCGTAGATAGATTTTGAGTAACCTAGCTCTTTAAGAGAGGTAGCAAGCGGCGCGCCGGTATTGTCGATGATATGTGGAGTTACTACGAAGATTAGCTCTGATGTACTCAAAACATCGGCAGTACTTTTGAAAAGATTTCCGATTAATGGAATTTCAGCTAGCACAGGTACCCTAGTATTATTCTTGGACTTAGTTGCACCAATCAAACCGCCTAAAATTACAGTATCGCCATCATCTACCCAAACTACACTAGAGAGTTTCTTTTGCAAGGTATCAGGTGCGATATCTCTTCTGCCATTCTCTCTCCTTACATTATCTTCAGCATATTTAAGAGAACTTAAAGATGGATTAATTCGTAGCATAATCCTATTATCGTCTGAAATTTCAGGCAAGATATTCAAAAGAATACCTACAAATATTGAATACTGATCATCCGACTGAGTATCTCCACCTTGATAATCGCCTGTAGTAGTAGATTTCAATACATAGTTAATGGTATCACCTACAGAGATAATAGCAGGCTGATTATTCATCGTAGTTACTTTAGGGCTTGAAATAATCTTGGTTTTACCTTTAGTCTCTAGGAAGTTAATCAAACCGTCGATATTGAAATTTAGATTAGCCCCTATCGTCCAAGTTCCGTGAGTATCGCTAGCCTTTCCTCTATTTCCGTTATCTATGTGATATCCTGAAAGCTTAGTCGGATCTCCACCTACATAAGTATTAAATCCTAGTTGAAATTTACTCCAATCAATACCGGTAGTGTATTCGTTATTTAGCTCGACAGATATGATATTTACGTCTAGCAAGACTTGGCGACTAAGGCGTTTTTGCATACCGCTTAGATATCTATCTACGCGAGCTATCTGAGACTTCATAGCAGTAACGGTTACTAAACCGGCATTTTGATTTATAATAGGAGCGACTGCGACGTATTTTTCGGTACCGTTATTTAAAACAGAGGTGATTTCCTCGCTAATCTTCTCCCAAAAATCAAATTTCTCTTTGGTAGTGATCTTATTGTCTTCTTTATTTTCTTTATCGTCGCTATCATCCACTTTCGTAGGTGCGGAATCGACAGAAGATTTAGTAACAGCAGTACCTTCTCTAATAGAAGTGATGTAATCCACCTTAAAAGTCCTAGTCTCTAGCGCCGAAATTTTTAATATACCATGAGAATACTCATAGCTTAGATTATTCTCTTTTATGAGTAGATCTAAAACTTCGCGTAAAGAAAGGTCTTTGATGCTTACGCCTTGCAGCGGCTTGCTCATCTCCTCTTGAGCGATAGCGTCTTTTGCTACCACCGAAAAGCGGCACATATCGGATAGCTGAGTTAGCATCTCGTTTAGCGTAACGGTATCGTTAATCTTAATATTTAGCGCCTTCCTATCGCAGTTACCTGCAGTTGCGGGAGCGGCATATAGACTAGTAGCCGTAACAGACAAAGCAAGCATAGCAGCTATGCTAAGCTTTTTACTTATATGTAATAATGACATTTTGACTTCCTTGTTTTAGTGTTAGTTCGACTTTATTTTCATCGTCGTTGGTAATAATAACGCTATTACCCGTTATTTGCACGATCTTATATGAGCCTACATACTCGCCCAAACCATACCACTTATCGTTTAGCTTAACCTTATCGCCCATAATACCTACTAGCTGATAACCTAGATCCACCTGCTGATTAGCTTCTCTAGGCGCATTGGCTTCTTTAGGATAAAATGGATCTTGCAAAGAAGCTATCTGCTCATCGCTAAGACCCACTCTAGGCTTACTAAGATCATCGAATATCGCATCGTATTTAGCTTTATAGGCTCCATTACTAGGCGCTACCGTCTGATTATTATCTACAGCAAATAAAGCAGTAGAAATCAGCAAAGAGCATAAAATTAACTTTTTCATTAGTAATTTACTCCCCAGATAGATATACCGATACTTCCACCGATTTTGCCATTTTTAGTGGCATTGATATCCATCTTATTTACATCTACGATCATCTCCGATTGTTCGATTAGGTTGATATACCTAAGGACATTCGAAAATGCTCCTTCAAATTTCACATCTATATCCAGCAAAGCCTCAGGCTGAAAAATTTGTTTGATGCTAGGCTCTCTTCTATCGCTGTGAATAGCGTAAATTTTAATATTGTTATTCTCTGCGATCGTTGAGAGGCTATCCATAAATTTAGCCCAGTTCTTTTCATTATAGGTAAGCTTTGAAATTTCTTTTAGCTTACCGTCTAGATACCCACGCTCTTCAATGATATTGTTAAGGTTGGTCCTAGCACCATTGAGGATATTGCGCTTATTATCAACGAAAGCTTTAGGATCACCGCCAAAAAACTCATTATATTCTCTTTGTGCGCCTTCAAGCTTAGTCGTGGCAGTACTTAGATTTGTTTCGCTCTCCTCTAAATACGGATCCGCATAGCCACTCAAAATAAAGTAAGCTACCACACCTACAAACAATAAAGCTATGTAAAAATAGTTATTTGCACTATTTCCCTTGGAGGCAAACCATTGATCAAGTTGATCTAATGAACTTTTCTTTTTCATTATCTAACCTCCACACTGATATTACTATCGTAAAAGACGGTTTTATTACCCTCTTGTAGCGCGATTGTTTTAGTATCCACGCCATACACCTCTTTTTTACTGATATCCTCTAAAAGCTCGGTCATCTGCTTATCGTTTTTGGTGCGCACCTGAACAGTCAGAGTCCTATTCTCATCACCGATCCTAACCATATTGCCCTTATTTTTAACGACCATATTGGTTAGCTCGAAAATAGAAACACCCTTCATAGCGTAATTATTTTTCTTATCTAAGATGGCATTAATTAGATCGCGCCTGTCATTAAGCTCCTTGCCACTCTTAGCAGCCTGGGCATTTACCTCTTTAGTCTCTTTATCCAAACGCGCATTTTCTGCTCTAGCAGGAACCATCTGATCTTCTAAACCCTGATATTCGCTAGTTTTATCGTTAGCTACCATATTATTATAATATCCATAGCCGAAGTTATACGCAGGATACACAGCGCCAAGTAAGCAGCCTAGCAGCATATAGCCTATCAGCTTGCCGGTTGATCTTTGGGTCAAAGGCGGAGGTCTCATAAACGGCGAATAGTTGTGATCATCGTCTTTAGTAACCAAATAATCTTGACCCACCAAGAACATCAAAATATCTAGCTGAGTGAGTGGATAATCTTTTGCGTTGATTGCAACGTTAAAATTAAAATCCTTGTATCTTAGCTTCAGATTATTTTCTACAAAAACCTCGATCGCAGGAATTTTACCAATATCCGTTCCGATATAGACGTTTTGAATATTGACGTTGTAAATTTTACTAATACCGTTCAATACGTCGTTGATGTAGTAAAACATATCGTCAAAAATTTGGATCATATAATCGCGTTCGGTCGGATTTTCTAAATTTACTCCCTGTTTGGAGAGCAATCTATAAAAGCTCTCTTCATCGACCCTGCTACCGACTAGCTCGACATATTTTTCATGCAAGAATTTTAGGTTGTATCTTACTTGACGAGATTGAAAATATTCGCCGTTTTGATACACTACCAAAAACGCATCGTCGCGCTGCAAGTAGATGAAGCAGTCGATTCCGTCGCGAGTTAGGACGCCTCTATTATACAAGCCCTCATATAAAAACGGAGCCATAGCCACATAGTCGATGTAGTTCGTCCTAGCGGCGATCGCATCGAATTCTGAAGTGAGTTTGGCATTATCTACGACGAAGACATTGAAAATTCTATCATCGCCGCCAGCACCTATTACCTCACTATAAGTGATTTTGTAATCCAAAGCGGTGTCAAGCCCCAGCTCCTCATACACCTTAACGACGATCGCATCTAAAAGATCCGCGTCCTCTACCGATCTGCTTATTTCGACCGTCGCAGTCATTATATCCTTATACGGAATATATGAGACGTAAGTTTCCTTCGCACGATTCGCTTTTGAGAAGTCGTGCTCGAAAACTTCATTCTCACTTAGACCGAATATGGTTTGCGTGACTTTGTTAATCGCAACAATCGAACTAGCATTTTTACTATTCTTTGCCATAACACTCCACTTCCAAATGAAATTTTCTACGCTGCTAATACTAATAGAAATAAAATAAAATGTCAATAGATAAAATCGGTTTTCACCATAAATTCGTCATTTTTCCAGCTTTTTTTTACAAAAACTGTTAATTTTAAGTAAATTTTGACCTTAGAAAAATTTGAAATTAACTTTTTGGCTCGAATTCCGATCCGCTTGATCGCCTCGCCGTTTTTTCCGATCAGCATCTCTTTGTGTGAATTGCTGTCCGTTATGATCCGCGCATATACCGAGATCAGACCGGGTTTTTCTACTATTTTTTCCATCACGACGTCGCTGCAATACGGGATCTCGTCGCTCATACTCTCAAAGATCGCCTCAAGTATGAAGTCGCGATAAATTTCACGCTCATTCGTCGCGCTTAAAATTTCGGGGTCGTAAAAATACTCATGCTCGGGTAAAATTTTGCAAATTTCGTCCAAAACCTGCTTTTTATAGACCCTTTTTTTGATGCTAACGGGGATTATCGCTTCGAATTTATCGGTAAATCTTTGATATTGCAGCAGCTTTTGTACGATCTTTTCGTCATTTACTTCGTCAATTTTAGTTAAAATCACGATGTGTTTGGTGCCTGCGTTTAAATTTAAAAATTTTTCATATTCCGCGGTATCATCGTGTACCGGCGCCAAAAACAGCACCAAATCGCAGCCCTCAATCGCCCCGAGCGCCACTTCGACCATCAGCTTATTCATCAGCTTGGCGCTTTCGTGCAGCCCCGGCGTATCCGTGAAAATCACCTGATCTGCGCCGTTCATCGCGATGCCGTTAATCTTGCGGCGCGTGGCATTGATCTTGTGCGAGACGAGCGAAATTTTCTCGCCGCAGAGATAGTTTAACAGCGAGCTCTTGCCCGCATTCGTCCGCCCAATGAGCGTTACAAATCCGCTTTTCATATTTTCCTTAAATTTATAAATTTTATCTTGAGACCGCAGCGCTAAGCTCCAATGGGCAAATTTAAAATCTCGTTTTGCGTAGGCTGACTCCGCATAAGCGGCTAAAATTTGAAATTCCGCCATCACATAAGCGGGTAAAATTTCAAAATTTTAAGCCGCGCGGTAGCGATAAATTTTACCCGTCACAGCGCGGATTTCTATCTACTACAAATCCCGCGAGCCGCGAATTCTACAGCTTCGTAAATTATCTGCAAAATTTTAAATTTCATCCCACGACTACATTATATATAGCCCGCACCGCGCAGAATTCAATCATCCTTGAAATTTTACAGACTTAAAATTTCAAAGTATCACCAAATTTAAAAGGACGAAATTCTGCGCATTTTTAAAATTTCGCTAAATCTCAAACCTAAAATTCTAACGCTTTGCAATTTTCAAAACCGCCAAATTCCGCGACTCTGCAGAATTCTAAGAGTAGCCATCAGCAGTCTTATAAAATGTATTTTGCCAAATCCTCGTCGCTTGCGATGCCTGCGAGCTTTTCGCTTACGAGCTTTTCATCCACGACGATATTTTGCCCTTTAAACTTATCCGCTTCGAAGCTGATATCTTCAAGCACCTTTTCCATTATCGTATGTAGCCTTCTAGCGCCGATGTCTTCGACCTTTTCGTTCGTGCTTGCCGCAAATTTCGCAATCGCTTTGACCCCGTCTTCGCTAAACTCTAGCTCCACGCCCTCGGTCTTTAAAAGCGCCGAGTACTGCTTAAGAAGCGAATTTTTTGGCTTGGTTAAAATTTCGCACAGCGCCGCCTCGTCTAAGCTGTCAAGCTCGACGCGAAGCGGGAAGCGCCCCTGAAGCTCGGGTATGAGATCGCTCGGCTTGCTGATATGAAAGGCGCCCGCGGCGATAAAAAGGATGTGATCGGTGTCGATATTGCCGAATTTCGTGCTTACGCTGCTACCCTCCACGATCGGAAGCAGATCGCGCTGCACCCCCTCTTTGCTCGGATCCTGCCTACCGCTATTGCCGCTTGAGACCGCCACCTTATCGATCTCGTCGATAAAGATGATGCCCTCGTTTTGCGCGCGCCTAACGGCTTCCGCTTTGATGCTCTCCATATCGAGGACCTTCTCGCTAGCCTCGCTTTTAAGGGCAACCTTGGCGTCTTTGACCTTCATCTCTTTTTTGCTTTTGCGCGTCGAAATTCCGATTACTTTGATGAAGCTTTCCTGCATATTTGCCATCTCGGGCGGCAAATTCGGATTCGATTCAAGCGCATTTTCGCTTACTTCGATCTCGATACTAAGATCGTCCAGATCGCCGCGCTCGAGCTTGGCTGCCATCTTTTCGTAGCTTTTTTCGTAATCGGCAACCTTCTCCTCGCTCGCGCCGCGCGGAAGCGGCGGAAGGACTTTTTCTAAAATTTTACGCTTGATATAATCATCGATCTTGTCTTTGTTCTTTTCAAATTCCTCGCCGCGCACTAAATTTACCGACGCGGCGGCCAGATCGCGCACCATGCTCTCCACGTCGCGTCCCACGAAGCCCACTTCAGTATATTTGCTCGCCTCAACCTTGATAAAAGGAAGCCCAAACATCTTCGAAAGTCTGCGCGCGATCTCAGTCTTGCCCACGCCGGTAGAGCCGATCATTAGGATGTTTTTGGGCATCACCTCGTTTTTCATCTCATCTTCAAGCGCCATTCTGCGGTAGCGATTTCGCAAAGCCACTGCTATTGTGCGTTTAGCGCTATTTTGTCCAATTATATATTCGTCTAGTTTTTCTACGATCTGCTTTGGCGTCATCATCTCTTTTCGTCCCAAATTGCGTATGTTTTGATATTTTCGTTCGTGTAAATGCAAATCTCACCCGCGATTTTAAGGCTTTGCTTTACGAGCTCCTCTTCGTCTAAGCTTGCAAATTTATCCAAAGCTCGCGCCGCGCTAAGAGCGTAATTCCCGCCGCTTCCGATCGCCGCGATCTTGCCGTCGTCCGGCTCTACCACATCGCCCGTGCCGCTAAGCAAAAAGATATTTTTGCGGTCCAGCACCAGCATCATCGCTTCGAGCTTTCGCAGATACTTATCCTTGCGCCACTGCTTGCTAAATTCTATCACAGCCCTTAAAAGATCGCCCTTTGCGCCATCTAAGCACTTCTCAAACATATCAAAAAGATTAAACGCATCGGCAGTGCTGCCCGCAAAGCCCGCCAAGACGTTACCCTCTTTACCGATCTTTCGAATTTTAGTCGCATTGCCCTTTAAGACGGTGTTTCCAAACGTAACCTGCCCGTCGCCGCCGATGACGGAGCCTTTCGCGCCTTTGTAGGCTAAAATGGTAGTCGCTTCAAACACTAGCCACCTCTATCTCAAATTTAGCGCTTATACCGTGCTTTAGCTTGGCATTTACGTCGTAGATCCCGGTCGTTTTGATAGCCTCGGTCTCTAAAATTTTCTTATCGATTTCGATCCCCTTTTGCTCTTTTAGCGCGGTTGCGATCTCATCTTTGGTAACCGAACCGAAAAGCGCGCCGCTCTCGCCCGTCTGCTTTACGATCTTTACGCGGATCTTAGCTAGCTCCTCGGCTAGTTTTTGCAGGCTCGCGACCTCGTATTTTTCTAGCTCGGCTTGCTTTTTCTTATCCGCTTCAAATTTACGCAAAACCTCAGTCGTAGCGGCTTTAGCGTAGCCTTTGCCGATTAGGAAGTTGTTGCCGTAGCCGTCCTTGACCTCCTTTACCTCGCCCGCCTTTCCGAGCCCCTTAACGTCTTTAATCAGTAATACTTTCATCCATTATCCTTTTAAATTTAGCTTTAAATTTATAAAATTTTATAAGCGGCGCGGGCGGATATGAAATTTAGTGAAATTTCATGAAACCTGCCCGCAGCCGCTCGCTACTTTTTCGATAAAATTTTAAAATTTCGTTTTGTGAAATTTGCCCGTCCGCCCTGTGGCAAAATTTCAGCTAAAGCTTGCGTCCGTTCTTGCCCGCGATGATAAATCTTAGCGCGCTTAGTTTGATAAATCCGTCGCCGTCTTTTTGATTGAAAACCTTGTCCTCTTCAAACGTCACGAAATCGGTATTAAACAAACTATCGTTCTTGCTTTCCCTGCCCAGCACGGTCACGTTGCCCTTATAAAGCTCTAGCTTAACCTTACCGTTTACGTGCTCTTGGGATTTGTTTATCAGCTCTTGAAGCAGCAAGCGCTCCGGGCTGAACCAAAAGCCATTGTAGATGAGCTCGGCGTAGCGCGGCATCAGATCGTCTTTTAGATGCGCCGCGCCGCGATCTAGCGTGATGCTCTCGATCGCGCGATGAGCCTTTAGCATGATCGTGCCGCCCGGAGTTTCGTAGCAGCCGCGACTCTTCATGCCGACGTAGCGATTTTCTACTAGATCGAGCCTGCCGATGCCGTTTTTAGCGCCGAGCTCGTTAAGCGCGGCCAGCATCTCGTGCGGCTTAAGCGCCTTGCCGTTTAGCTTTACGGGATCGCCGTGCTTGTATTCGATCTCGATGATCTCGCTCTTATCTGGCGCATTTTTAGGGCTCACGGTCCATCGCCACATATCCTCTTCAGGCGCATGAGCGGGATCTTCCAGCACCAAGCCCTCGTAGGAGATGTGAAGGATATTCGCATCCATCGAATACGGCGACTTGCCGGGCTTTGAGGCGATGTCGATGCCGTTTTTCTTAGCGTAGGCAAGCAACTTCTCGCGAGAGTTCAGATCCCACAACCTCCACGGCGCAATCACCTTAATATCGGGATTTAGCGCGTATGCGCCAAGTTCGAAGCGGACTTGATCGTTGCCCTTGCCGGTTGCGCCGTGGCTTATGGCGTCCGCGCCAGTTTTTTTAGCGATTTCGACTAGCTTTTTAGCGATCAGCGGGCGCGCGATCGACGTGCCTAAAAGATACTCGCCCTCATAGACGGCATTTGCGCGAAACATCGGAAATACGTAATCGCGCACAAATTCCTCGCGCAGATCCTCTACGAAGATATTTTCCTTTTTGATGCCCAGTTTCACAGCTTTGTTTTTGATCGGCTCCAAATCCTCATTCTGACCGATATCTGCGGTGAAAGTCACCACATCGCAGCCGTAAGTATCGCCGAGCCACTTTAAAATAATGCTAGTATCTAGTCCTCCGGAATACGCCAAAACGACCTTTTTTACATCTTTTGCCATCTCAAATCCTTTACGTAAAATTTGGCGAAATTCTACCAAAAATAGTTTAATAGTTGCTTTTAAGGCAAATATCGCTAAACTCACGCCTATGAGAATCGATAAATTTTTAAACGCAGTAAATATCACTAAGCGGCGCGCCATCAGCGAAGATATGTGCAAAAGCGGCGTCGTAGCCGTAAACGGCGCGGTAGCAAAGCCCGCCAAAGAGCTTAAAATCGGCGATGTAATCACAATAAGCTTTTTAGATAGAAAACAAAGCTTTAAAGTCCTAGCCTTTCCTAGCGCAAAAAATACGCCCAAAAGCGAGCAGGCAAAGTATGTCCAAGAGCTTTGAACTCATCTGCGGCGAGGATGAAATTTCGCGCCTCGTGCAAGCGCTGCCAAAAAGCGGCATAATATTGCTAATCGGCGATCTTGCCAGCGGCAAAACGACGCTTGCGCGCGCGATCGTGCGGGCGCACGGGCTAGACGAGCACGTGAGCTCGCCTACGTTTTCGATCATGCAAAACTACGGCGAAATTTATCATTACGACATCTACAACGGCGGCTGCGAGGGGATTTTAAAAAACGGACTATTTGAAAATTTATTTGAAGAGGGACTTCATCTGATCGAATGGGCGGATGAAAATTTGATAAATTTACTTAAAAAATATGAGCTTGATTTTTGCGTAGTGAGGATCACGCCGCACGCGCAAGGGCGAAAATACGAGGTAAGCTATGCATAAACTGGAAGTCAGGGGTCTAAAAAAAACCATAAAAGGCACGCCGATCATCAAAGGAATCTCGCTAGAACTTTACAATGGCGAGATCGTAGGGCTGCTAGGGCCCAATGGCGCGGGCAAAACCACGACGTTTTATATGATCTGCGGGCTGATAAGCGCTAGCGGTGGCGATATCTTGCTTAATGAAAATAGCATCGCAAAGGTTCCGCTTCATAAGCGCGCCAAGCTCGGCATTGGCTACCTGCCACAAGAAAGCAGCATCTTTAAGGAGCTCAGCGTTGAGGAAAATTTAATGCTCGCTGCAGAGATTACCTATAAAAATAAAGCCGAAGCCTCACGTAAGGTCGATGAGATGCTAAATCTGCTCAACATCGAGCCGATCAGATTGCGCAAGGGCGTAAGCCTAAGTGGCGGCGAGCGCAGGCGCTGCGAGATCGCGCGAAGCCTGATGATAACGCCGAAATTCCTACTTTTAGATGAGCCATTTGCAGGCGTCGATCCGATCGCCGTTAATGACATCCAAAGCATCGTGCGCGATTTAAGCGATCTTGGCATCGGCGTGCTCATCACCGATCACAATGTCCGCGAAACGCTCGCTATCTGCGACCGCGCCTACGTCATCAAAGACGGCGAGCTATTTGCAGGCGGCACCGCAAAAGAGATAGCTAGCGATCCGAATGTGCGCAAATTCTACCTCGGCGAGGATTTTAGCATCTAAGCCGGCAAAGGCGTTTTAGATTTTTAGCCCCCCCCTTTTTTTTTCGGCGCGCGCAGTTAAATTCTATAATTTAAGTTCTGCGATTTAAATTTCAAGCAAACGGCTGCAACTAGCCGTGCGCTTGAATTTCGCGTATTAAATTTTTGAAAAGTGCCCAGGTTCGTTTTAAAATTTTTAAATTTCAAAAGGTATTTTGTGCACTGCAAATTTTAAATAATTTTTGCTGTAGGTTCTCTTTTCGCGACCGAAATTTACACCCGCGGTACATAAAATTTAAATCGCATTGTAATCGCACTTTGTTTAAATTAAATCAAATTTTAAAGCGTGAGGCGTCTTTAAACGTAATGCTTTCATCTGCGCATCAAAATCACGCGGCAGTTTGCAAAGAATATCCGCTCGTAGAATTAAATTTCAAAACGAACACAGCCGCAAATGAATTACATATGCAACGGTGCTTGAAATTACGCGCGAGATGCTGTCTAATTTCACGGCTAAATTCCGCGAGTGATGGCATAAACTAAAGCGCACACAAAACCTACTCGCTTCAGCTTCGACGCATCAAATTAAAAGCGACGCGCGAAGCAAGGCCTTCCAACCCGCTAGAATTTTGCCGATTAAGCCACCTTGTTTAATTAAAATTGCGCTTTTATTTGCTCTGCGGGTTTAAATTTCGCTCATCTTAAAGCTCGCTGCGAATTTTAAAATTTTAACCCAGCACTCGTCGCTTCCCTTAAAATTTTAAAATTCTTAAAATTTTGGCGAGATCAAGGAGAGATTATGAAAAAAGTTCTACTTTCGTGCGCCTTGGCGGGCGCGCTTTTTGGCCTAGAGATCGACGGATTTAGCGCACCTAGTGGTTCGCTCATTACCGATGACGCTTTTTATATCGCAAATCGTGGCAGTAGCGAAGATCCACAAGAGCGCGACGGCTTCATCAGCCGCATAGTAAAAAACTCGGGTGTCGTTGAGACGAATTTTATAGACGATCTGGTAAATCCGGGCGGAATGGCGCAGATCGCAGATGTGCTGTATGTCTGCGATATCGATACGATCAGGGGTTTTACCAAAGGCGAGGAGGTTTTTAACCTAAAAATCGAAGGAGCGCAGTCTCTTGGCGACATTACGACGCTCGGCAGCGAGGTTTTGCTCGCAAGCGATCCCTCGCGTGGGACGATCTGGCGTATCGATCTGCTCTCGCGCGTTGCAGAAGAGTTTGCACGCATCGATCCATCGCTAGGCAGTCCAAACGGGCTTTTGGCTAAAGGCGAGAGGCTTTTGATCACGACTTTTGATCCCGCGGGCAAGACCGACGGACGAGTGCTAAGCATGGATCTTAAATCTCGCGAAATTTCGATCTTTGCCGATATGAAAGGGGTTTTCTACGGCATAGCGCGCGGAAAAGACGGCGAAATTTTAATTAGCGACTGGGGTGAGAACCTTTTAAGCGGTAAAATTTGGCGTATCGATGCGAACGGACAGATACGCAAAATAAACCTCGGCGCGATGCAAAGACCTGCGGACATCTCAAGCGACGGCAAGGTTTTATTGATCCCAAAAACGCTGGAAAACAAAGTCGAGCTGATAAATTTGCCATAAAAATTTTAAAAATTCCACAACTTCTCAAGCCGATTTAAAATTTGTAAATTTCAAATCGGCTTAGGAATTTGCAAGTAGTCTCAAATAGCCACTCTACAAAGCTTAATATCTTAAGACATAGAATTTAACTAAATTCATATCCTGAATATATCTTTTTTCTTAAAGCTTCTGCCTCGATATATCGGTAAGCGCAAGAGCAATATTTTCTTTTACCGCTGCATTGATTGCAGATTTTGCACGATCTGCTGCAGCAAAACTCACTCGAACTTGAGATGAGCTAGTCGTAAATGAGCGTCTATAAATCACTTGTCCATTCTGTTTTAACGTCCATGCAACCTCTACTGTAGCGTCAAAACTAAGGGCCATTATTGGCATGGAGACTCTAACCAAAAATGCATTTAGAGTTACATCTGAACCATTTGTAGCTACTTGAGTAAACAAATTAGATCTTTGTATGCTCTCTCCAATCGCCTTTTCAAATTCATCATAAAACCCCGTTTCTTGCATTGCCACACCCGAAGCGTGAATTTCTACACTTTTATTAAACGTATTTACCCCTGCAAAATTTGGTGTAAGCTCGGTATAAGTGGTCTTTTGGACACAACCACCTAAAAGTAGCGCCGTAATTAAAATTAATGCATATCTCATCTAAATTCCTTCTTTTTTCAGCATGGCTTCGATTATTTCTTGAACCGCAAGTTCTCTATTTATGGCCTCAGAGCCATATCGTATGTCATTACATATAACCATAGGAAAATTATCTTTAGCATCTCTAAAGAAAATATAGAGTACTCCATAACTTAGATGTATAACATCATAGGTCACTACTAAATCTGCACTTTTTTGATCGGATGTAATATTAAAACCTTGACGAGATATAGAACGTTCAATCATACCAGAGATACCACTTTGATCAGACGGGTTTTTAACTACATAGAAACTTTTTATGCCGATTTTTTTACTATCCGGTACAAGTAAAATTTCTCTATATTTTTGCCCGCAACCGCAAAATAGTAACGCAACCATAATACAAAAAATATATTTCAACTAAACTCCTTTAATGAAAAAATTAGCTGGAATTATATAGACGTGCATATAAAAGATACCTTAAAAAATTAATATAATTTAAATAGTTTTTTGATTTAATACATAAATTTTTAAAATAAAATGCTACGTAGCAAAAAATATACTAGGATTTGATTTAAACTTCATAGACTTTAATAAGAATTGATTTCCGCAAACGAAAAGTTGGCAACTATAACAGATATCCAAAAGCATAAAATAACAAGCATTAACGCCGAATTTATACTATCTATTTCCAGGTCGCCTTTTCGTTTAGGCCAGAATAGTTAGATAAAATTTCATACGGCTCGTAGCTAAATTTATACGCCAGGCTCGGGCACTGCTCAACCGCATAGCCCAAATAAATCCAACGCAACCCCAAATCTTGGGCAAACTCGATCTGTTTTAAAAGCGAAAATTTACCCAGACTTAGATGCGGCAAATACGGATCGTAGTAGCAATACACCGAGCTGATGCCGTCATCCACGATATCAATGAGATCGACGCAGATAAGCCGTCCGTCCTCACCGTAGTAAGAAATTTCTTTGCCGAAGTCGCCGTGGCCCTGGACGTAAATTTCATCATATCGCCTAAAATCGATCTCTTGCAGAGGCCAGCCTTTTTTTAGATGCATGTAGTCGTGATAAAGCGCGAAAAGTTCTAAACGCGCATCGTTTAAAAGCGGGCGAGATTGCCATACATAGGCGGTCGTGCGATTATTTTTATAGACGCGGCGGTGCGATCTGCTAAACTTAAAATTTGCGGCATCGATGCGCAAACTTTTACACTCTGCACAAGCTGCGCAAATGGGCTTTTGAAAATACCTGCCGAAGCGGCGGTAGCCGTGCTGCACTAAGCTTGAATTATACTCGAAGTCGCAGTCTTTTATGTAGAGATACTCGCTGCGCGCGGCTCTGCCGTCCAGATAGGGGCAGGCAAAATCCAGCGTGCAAAATGGAATTTCAGTCATTCAGCTTTTTGATATTCGCCGCGTCCACGTATTTTAAAAACTCGTCTTTAAGACGCTTTTCGCGTGCGGCGATGCTCTCTTTGGCTACGTCAAATTCCTCTGCGACGCCGTCTAAGCCGCCCCCGCTATCATCATCTCTGAAAATATCTTTAAACTCATCGCGATTTGGATTGGGCCTTTTAGGCTTTTTGGGGGCGGAGCTTGCCGCCTTGTCCTTAAGCATATCCTTTTTTATATCTTTTAGGCTATCTAAAAAATCCATGCTCTTTCCTAAATCCGCGCAGATTTACGCATCGCAGCGATGATAGCGGCGATCGCTTCGTTTTTATTCGGCTGCATATCGTCGATGGTGTTTTCTAAAATTTTGTCTAAATTTTTCTCTACGTAGCTCGTGTCGAAAAAGCCGAGTCGGAATTCGCGCGATTTGCTGATGCTAAGCAAAAACGGAATGATGGTGCGCACTCCCTCGATGCGAAACTCCTTCAGCGCGCGCTCTAGCTTATTAACGGCTAGGTCGTAGTCGGTGGTTTTGATGATGAGCTTGGCTAGAAGCGAGTCGTAAAACGGCGGAATTTTATAACCCTTGTAGATATGGCTATCAACGCGCACGGAGGGACCTAGCGCGGGATAATAATCACTAACGGTGCCGGGGACCGGGGTGAAATTTTTCCAGACATTTTCAGAGGTAATGCGCGCCTCGATCGCGTAGCCGTGCGGCTTAATATCACTTTGCTCAAGCTCTAAAATTTCGCCGTTTGCTATGCGGATCTGGCGCACGACCAGATCGACGCCCGTAACTTCCTCGGTGATGCCGTGCTCGACCTGGATACGGGTATTCATCTCCATAAAATAGAAGTTGTTGTAGTCATCGAGCAAAAATTCCACCGTGCCGACGTTTGTGTAATTCACCGCTTTTGCCGCAGCTACCGCGGTCGTACCCATCGTCTTTCGCAGATGCTCGCTTATCGAGGGGCACGGCGCAATCTCGATGATCTTTTGGTGGCGGCGCTGGATCGAGCAATCGCGCTCGCAAAGGTGAATGATGTTGCCGTAATTATCGCCGATGATCTGAAACTCGATGTGGCGCGGCTTGACGACGAGTTTTTCCATAAAAATTTCATCGTTGTTAAAAAAGGTCTTCGCCTCCCTCGTGCACGAGTCGTAGGCGCTCTCCATATCCTTCTCTTCCCACACCTCGCGGATACCGCGTCCGCCGCCGCCGCCGCTAGCTTTTAAAATCACGGGGTAGCCGATCTCCCGCGCATATTTTTTAATCGTATCCATGCTCTCGTGATTTAGCTTCTCGGTGCCGGGCACGATCGGAATGCCGTTTTTGCGCATTAGATAGCGAGCAATGTTTTTGTTGCCCATTTTGCGAATAACGTCGGGCTTTGGGCCGATGAAAATAATACCCGCGTCCTCGACTTCTCTTGCAAAGTCGTAATTCTCGCTCAAAAAGCCGTATCCTGGATGTATCGCATCAGCGCCGCACTCTTTGGCGACTTCGACGATCTTTTTGGCGTTCAGATAGCCTTTTAGCGCATCGGTGCTTACCTCGTAGGCCTCGTCGGCGATTTTTACGTGCAAACAATCAACGTCGGGTTTGGTGTAGATCGCGACGCTTCCGATATGCAGATCTCTGCAGGCCCTAATGATCCTAACCGCGATCTCGCCGCGATTAGCGATAAGAATTTTACGTATCATAAATAATTGCCTTTTTTAAAGAAATACCGCGGTAATAATAGTATAAAAAATTTTATAGCAAGTTGAAATTTACAAAAGGCGGTTGAAATTACGGATAAAATTTAAAGAAGATTTATGGTGCCCGAGGTCGGAATCGAACCGACACGAGGTCGCCCTCGCCAGATTTTGAGTCTGGTGCGTCTACCAATTTCACCACTCGGGCATTTTGAAAAGTTATGATTGTATAAATTTAAAAAAGATAAGCCCCGAAGACGGGGCTTGGAGCAAGAAAATTATTTTTTCTTCTTGCCTTTTGCAGCTGCAACAGCCTCTTTTAGCTGTTTGCCGACTTTAAATTTTACTACTTTAGTAGCAGGAGATTTGTAAGTTCTGTTTGTGCCAGGAACTTTACCCTCGCGAGCTGCACGCTCTGCGATGCCGAAAGATCCGAAGCCGATGAAGCTTATGTCATCACCTTTTACCAAAAGCTCTTTGATAGCCTCAAGTGCAGAATCTACTACCTTAACGGTATCTTTTTTAGAAAGACCTGCCTTCTCGGCAACTACTTGGATAAAATCAGCTTTTTTCATGCTAATCCTTTAAAATAAAGTGGTTTCGGCGGTATTCTACAATAGTTTCGCAAAAAATACAATAGTTTTTTAAGAAAAAAACGCAAAAATCGGCAAAATTTAGCCGAATTTAGCCCAAATTCGTCAATTTTCCAGATTTTGCTTCTTTAAATTTCAAAATTCCGCCATATTTTTGGGGCTGATTTTTGAAATTTCGCCCGGTTTTGAAAAATTTTAAAATTTCTCCTCTCCGAGCTTCATTTTTGTAAAATTTCGCCCAAATTTGCCGCTTTAAAATATATAAACTATATTTTGTTATAATCCGCGCAAAATTTCAAAGGTTTTTTATGACTAAAATTTTAATGATAGAGGACGATTTAGAGCTCGCCGAAATTTTAAGCGAATATCTGCAACAATACGATATTGACGTAACCGTCGCGGACGATCCGTTCTTGGGGCTTTCTAAGTTAAATTTAGAAAATTTCAACCTCGTGATTTTAGATCTCACGCTTCCTGGGATGGATGGGCTTGAGGTCTGCAAAGAGATCCGCAAAAACACCGATATACCGATCATAATCTCAAGCGCCCGCCACGATCTGACCGATAAGATCAACGCTTTTGACTTCGGCGCGGACGATTATCTGCCAAAGCCCTATAATCCGCAAGAGCTTTTAGCGCGCATCAAACGCCACATCGAGCGCTACGACATAAACTCTATCCAGCGCGCCGCAAAGCCAAAAAAAGACCTCGAAGTGGACGATTTCCGCCACGTCATCAGCTTCAAAGGACAGCCCCTGTCGCTCACCATCGCCGAATACGACGTGCTTTCGTATCTCATCAAAAAGGAAGGCGGCGCGATCACCCGCGAGGAGCTCATCTATAACTGCAGCTCCATAAGCGAGGAGTCCTCGAGCAAGAGCATCGACGTCATCATCGGCCGCATACGCCTAAAGCTCGGCGAAACGTCCAAAGCGCCCAGCTACATCCATGCTATCCGCGGCGTAGGATACAAGCTGATACAATGAGCGCACTTGCGTCCGGCGGGCGGCGCGATAGAATTTAGCCGCCCGCGGCTTTAAAATTTAATAGGCACTCGCGCGGCGAAACTGAAATCGCAAGCCGGCTCGCGCGATTTTGCCCTTTGAATTTAAGACGCCGCAACTGAAGCGTTAAAATTTTACGATAAAATTTGTAGTTATAAATTTAGCACGCGGTTAGATGCGCGCGGGATTTTATCGTCGAATTTGACAAGCAGTTCGGCTCTACGCGCGAGGCGAGTTGTAAAAGACAGAGCCCAGGGCAGCGAGAAAAATTTTAAAATTTAAAGCAGCGCGGCTATTAAATTTAAAAGCGCCCTGCTTTGCAGTAAAATTTTAAAATTTAAAGCAGCGCGCCTTTAAGCCGCGCCGTAAATTTAAAGTAGGGCAAGCCGGTCCGCGCGCCAAAACTAAAGCAAGCCCGCGGCTTCAAAGCTTTGAAATTTTAAAAATTTAAGGATCATATAAATTTAATGAAAGTCAGATCGTCGATTTTTTATACCATCACGTTCATCTTCGCGCTTGCTGCCGTGGGCGTTTCGCTCGCTCTACTCTGGCTCATTGGCTACGATCAGCAAAACTACACCCGCGAGCTAAACTCCAAATACTCCATCGTTGCGCGCGCGAACCTATATCAAATGAGCAAGCTCATCAGCGATGTCGAATACGAACGGCAAGTCGCGAATTTCGAGTTTTCGACCATCCGCGATGAAGCCAAGCGCGATGAGATCATTAAAGGCGCTGAAATTTTAGACAGCATCTCCGCAGACATCGGCTCTGCAGACATCTTGCTTTTTAAACGCAAGCACTATCTAAAAATCACTCACGCTGGCGAGACGCGGCTTTTAAACGACAAGGAGTATCAGCCCTACCGCTACGATATTTTCAAAGCGATCTATGGCGTCATTTTGGTGATCATCCTGCTTGCGTATATTTTCATCATCCGCAAAATTCGCCCTCTTCGCAAACTCAAGCGCCAGATCGATAAATTTGCTAAAGGCGATCTTCAGATCAAGGACGTAAGCGCGGGAAACGACGAAATTTCCGAGGTTTCGCACGCATTTTACGAGGCGGTCACGCAGATAAATAAGCTTAACGAATCGCGCCATCTGTTTTTGCGAAACATAATGCACGAGCTTAAAACTCCCATCACAAAGGGTCGCATCGCCGTCGAGATGATCGAGCACGGCAAAAATCAGGAGCGCCTCATCTCGGTCTTTGAGCGACTGGAGAGTCTAATCAACGAATTTGCGGCAGTCGAGCGCGCGACTGCGGGCACGGCGCTAGGCGAATGCGGGATTTTTTCAATGGATGAAATTTTAAAAGAAGCGCTTAGTATCGCGATGATCGAGCCCGGCTGCGTAACGCTGCAAAATCCGCTAGGCCTGAGCTTAAACGTCGATCTGAAGCTCTTTTGCGTCGCGGTGAAAAATTTAATCGACAACGCCGTAAAATACGCCGCAGACGGTAAAATTTTAATCCGCCTAAACGCCGAGACGATGGACTTTATAACGCTCGGCGAGCCGCTGCAGAAGGACTTTAGCTACTACAAAGAGGCCTTCGTCAAGGGCACGAACGCCAAACAAAGCTTCGGCCTTGGGCTTTACATTGTCGATAACATCGCCAAGGCGCACGGGCTAAAATTCCTCTACCGCAGGCAGAACGAGCTAAATGTCTTTTATTTCGAGGGAATCGAAAAGATAGCTACGTTATGAAATTTAAGCACATTTTTTATATTATTGCGCCAAAAATTCGAAACGAGAAGATGCGAAATTTCATATTTTTAGCGCTGTTTTTAAACGCGACCATATTTTTTCTACCTCGCGGCGCACAAGCCGAGAGCTTCATCACCGACGAAGAATACGGCGCGATGCTGTATAAAAACCCCCGCGGCATCGGCTGCGACAAGTGCCACGGCGAGAAGGGCGAGGGCTTGCTGATCGCGACGTATAAAGAATTTAACCGCACCGCGGGCGCCTACTACGAGCGCGCCCTAAACGCGCCGCCGATTAACGCTCTATCGCTTCAGGAGCTCGCCGACGGGATCAGCAGCTCGCGCGACGTGATGCCAAGCTACTTCCTGACGCAAAACGAGATCATCATCATCTACAAATATATAAAATCGATAAATCAACCCAAAAAGAAGGAGAAAAAATGAATAATCACGACGAATTTTTAGCAGCGCAAAAACTTATCCCCGGCGGCGTCGATTCGCCGGTGCGAGCATTCGGCAACGTAGGCAGCGAGCCTTTTATGGTGGATCGCGGCGAGGGCTCGTACATCTACGACGTCGAGGGCAAAAAATATCTCGACTTCGTGCAGAGCTGGGGCCCGCTCATCTTCGGTCACGCCGATGCTGACATTGAGCGCGCCGTTGTGCAAACCGCCAAAAAGGGGCTAAGCTTCGGCGCATCCAGCCCGCTTGAGACGCAGCTTGCCTCGCTGGTGCTAAAAAATTTCGATTTCCTAGATAAGATCCGCTTTACCAGCAGCGGCACGGAAGCTACGATGAGCGCGATCCGCCTTGCGCGCGCCTTTAGCGGACGAGATAAAATTTTAAAATTTGAGGGCTGCTACCACGGCCACAGCGACAGTCTGCTCGTCAAAGCAGGCAGCGGCGCAAGCACCTTCGGTAACGCAAGCAGCGCGGGCGTACCGCAGGACGTCGCAAAAAACACCTACCTAGCCAGATACAACGACATACAAAGTGTAAAGGACGTCCTAGCGCAAAATGACATCGGCACGATCATCATCGAGCCGATCGCGGGAAATATGGGCTTGGTGCCGGCGAGTCCCGAATTTTTGACCGAGCTTCGCGCGCTGTGCGACGAGAAAAAGATCGTGCTGATAATAGACGAGGTAATGAGCGGCTTTCGCGCGAGCGAGCTAGGCAGCTACGGCATCTACGGCGTCCGCGGCGATCTGGTAACCTTCGGCAAGGTCATCGGAGGCGGCATGAGCGTGGCGGCGTTTGCAGGCAAGCGCGAAATCATGGATATGATAAGCCCGCTAGGAGCGGTGTATCAAGCAGGCACGCTAAGCGGGAACCCCGTCGCAATGGCTGCGGGCATCGCTAGCCTAAGTAAAATTTACGCTAGCAGCGGCCTTTACGAAAGGCTCAGTGAGCTGGCGCGCAGGCTTACGGACGGGCTTTGCGCCATAGCGCAGCGCCGCGGCATCGCGCTTCAAACCGCCTG
The DNA here is from genome assembly GCF_937980635.1 of uncultured Campylobacter sp. Lineage (GTDB taxonomy): Bacteria > Campylobacterota > Campylobacteria > Campylobacterales > Campylobacteraceae > Campylobacter_B. The sequence goes on along the minus strand of NZ_CALJPG010000021.1, from coordinate 85,913 downwards.
CGTAGGCTCGATGTTCGGCTACTTTTTTGCGGACGAAGAAGTGCGCGACTATGACGGTGCCCTGCGGGCAGACACCGCGCGTTTTGCGAAATTTCACGGCGAGATGATTAAGCGCGGCGTATTTTTGGCGCCTAGTCAGTTTGAGACGGGCTTTATCTGCGCCACGATGAACGAAATGCAGATCGACTTTGCGCTAAACGCCGCGGATGAAGCGATGGCGGCGCTTTAAGGGCTGCATTTTAAAATTTTACGGATTTTAGATGAGGGTAACGAAAAATTTAAACAAAATCGTAAAGGACGCCTGTGACATCAGCCTAGGCATCTCAATCGTCGTAGCGATCGGCATCGGCGTAGCGATCGGGCTTGGACTGCGGCACCTCACAGGCTCGCTGCTTTTATTATGGCTCGGCATCGCTATCGGCATCGCGGCGGCTTTTTTGAATGTTTACCGCGCGTGCAAGGCGCTAAACTCGAGCCTAAAAGAGCTTGAGGACGATCCGAAATACAAGGCGGATCCGAAAAATTTCGACGACGACGAATGGAATGAGCGAGATTGAATAGGCGGTTTTTGCTCATATACTGCGCGCTAAACGCGGCGTTGACCCTGCTTGGGCTAGCGCTTTGCGGCGCAGGATTTTTCGGCTCGGGCTCTTTCGGCGTGCGGGCGCTTGCGTGGCTTCTTAGCTTGGAGGCTGGATTTTTGGGTGCATTCGGCGCGGTATATTTTTCGTTTCGCGCTTACCGCAATAAAATAGAAGATGAGCTCAGAGCCGGCAAATACGATGAAATTTTACGGCAAAGCCCTAAAAATTCCACTGGTTTTATGAACGGCAAAACTTCCGCAAACGATACGAATTCCGCAAGCTTTGGCGGCGAAAATCTAGGCGGCGCGAGCAGCGGCGATGAAATTTCATACGGCAAAATTTGCGGCAATGAAATTTTAAAGAGCAAAAGCTTTAGCGATCTAAATTCAGGCGCTGAAATTTTAAATGCTCAAAATTCCAAAGGCGCGGTAAATTTCACTAGCGGCGAGACCAGCACCGAAAACGATGATAGCCACGCTCTGTACGATGAAACCTCCGCCGAGCGCGCCGCAAGCTCCGCCGATATAAATTTTACTCGCGGCTCAAATTTAGACGCCGAATACGGCAGAGCCGCCGCTGGCGAGTGCGACGTAAATTCTACGAAGAGCGACGACAAAACCTCCGCTTGCGGCGTAACCGCTTTGGGACGCGCCGCCGCCGATAAATTTAATATGAAAGATTGCGCGACTTGCGACAACTCACACGGCGGCATAAACGACGAAGCTAGCGATAGTTCGCAAGGCGACATAGGCGCGCGTTGCGACGACTTAAAAAGCGGAGCGGGCAGTAACTTGGACGACGACGTAGATAGTGGCGGCCTGGGCGACGGCGCAGATCGTAACAATCATAGCGACGGCGCAGATAGCGGCAATCGTGGCGGCGATGTAGATAGCAGCGAGCCTGGCGACGATACGAGCGATTTTGGGGGCGGGATTAGCGGCGCGCGCGATGGATCAAAGGATGATTTCGAAGGCGCGGACGACAGCATTGATGGTTGGGATGATGAGCGCAAAAGAGGCGAAGTTCGGAGCAATTTTGCGGAAGCGTTTTTCTCTCCGTTTAAAATTTTGTCCTACGCAGCGCTCGTGACGGCGATCTACCTGCTTGCCAAGCTGTCCTTGCTAAATCCTCTGGCGATTATCTTGGGCGTTACGATCATTCCTCTGGGCACGATGATCGTTGCCTTCGCTGACAAAGACGCACACTAAAGCTCAAACGGCGCGAGTGGACGCTTTAAATTTTAAAATTTAGCTTCAGCGGGATTGAGCGCATATTGGCGCAAGATAAAATCGCGGCGATGCCCGCCATCGCGAGCTGCGCCACGGACGCCGCGCGTTTCAGCACGCACTCGGACGCGCTAAATTTATAAAATTTGCGCCGCGCATCTTTGAACTTCTGCGTAAATTCAGATCAACGCGGTGAGCCGTAGAAATTTTACGCAGCATTTCGGCGCGTAATTCTAAAATTAAATTTAACCGCCGCGAATTGCAATTCAGCGCGAAACCCTTATCTATATTTAATTAAATTTTAGCTACCATTATGCAAAATTTGAGGAAAAATTATGAATTACGATACCTTGAAAAAAATCTTTTTTCGATTTGATCCCGAAACCGCCCACAAGATCGCAGAATTCGGACTTCGCGCGCTCTATGCGACTCCGGGCGGGCTTGAGGCTTTGGCAAAATTCGGCGTTTATAAAGATGAAATTTTAACTCAAAATATATGGAATTTAAGCTTCGATAATCCAGTAGGTATCGCGGGCGGATTCGACAAAAACGCCACGATGATCGCGCCGCTAGCTGCTCTTGGTTTCGGACACATCGATTTTGGCACCTTTACGCCGCGTCCTCAAAGTGGCAACGAAAAGCCGCGACTTTTTCGCCTCGTTAGCGAGCAGAGCATTCAAAACGCGATGGGCTTTAACAATGAGGGCGCCGATGTTATCGAGCGTCGCGTGCGAAAAATTTATCCTTTTAAAATCCCGATCGCCGCAAATATCGGCAAAAATAAGGCCACTTCGAACGAGGACGCGCTAAGCGATTACGAAGCCCTGGGTCGTAAATTTAACGGGCTGTGCGATTTTTTCATCATCAACGTAAGCTCGCCGAACACCCCCAATCTGCGTGCTTTGCAAGAAAACAGCTTCATAAGCGAGCTGATCGGAGCGATGAAAAAAATCACAAACAGACCACTCGTCTTAAAGCTGGCGCCCGATATGAGCGCGGATCAGGCGATCGCGCTGTGCGAGTGCGCGGTGCAAAGCGGCGCAAGCGGCATCATCATAAACAACACGAGCGTTGATTACTCGCTAAGCCCCAACGCTAGGGACTTCGGCGGCCTAAGCGGCAGGCTGATCACCGAAAAATCGCGAAAGCTTTTCGCACAGGTCGCTCGCGAGCTCTTCGGCCGCACGATCCTAATCAGCTGCGGCGGCATAGACAGCGCGCAGGAGGCCTACGAGCGCATCAAATCGGGCGCGAGCCTGGTTCAAATTTTTACCGCCTTTATCTTCAAAGGTCCGTTCGTCGCAAAATCGATCAACGAGGGGCTCGCGAAGCTTCTGCGCGCAGACGGCTTCAATAGCATCGGCGAGGCGGTCGGAGTAAATTTAAAAACTCGCGCGGGCGAAGGATACGGCGCGAGAGACGATCAGGCGGAAAATCGCGGCAGCGGCGCGGATTTGCGCGCTTGCGAAGACAAAGAGGCGAATGCTAAAGCGGATAAAATTTCAAACGCAGCCAAAGGCGAGGAAACGAGCGAAATTTCAAACGCGCCCGAGGGCAAGGATGTGGATGAAATTTTAAACGACGGCAAAAGCGAGATATCGAGCGCCCAAGCTGATGAAATTCTCGTCGCTAAAACAGATGAAATTCTGAGCGCTCAAACAAACTCAATCTCTGAATCGGACGAAAATTCTAGCACTTCGGCAAATTTAAACGCCTTGGTAAGCGCAGATACCGCGACGGATCAAAGCTCAGCCGAGCAAAGTAGCGCGGAGAACAAAATTTCCGAGGTTAAAAATACAAAACGAAGCAGCGCAAAAAGCGAAAATTTAGAAGCTAAAAGCGCAAAGCAAGGCAGCGCGGATCATAAGCAGGATAAAATTTCAAAAACTACCTCCAAAAGCGATGCGGATCAAAAACAAAGTCAAATTTCAAAAAGCGGCGTAAGCTCCAAACGCGGTAAAATTTCAAAGGACGCTACGCAAAAAGATGCCGCGCAGAAGGGTATTACGCAGGATGATGGCGCCTCACGGAAGGACATCGTGCAGGATAACAACGCCTCGCAGCAAAATGGCGCCGAAGCAAAAAATTTCTCGAAAAGCGGCGTAAAGAGTGAGAATTTAGAGGCTAAAAACACAAAGCAAAGCGGCACGGCAAGTAAAACCGCCAAAACTAAAACCGCGCAGAAAAATAAAACCGCAACTAAAACTGCGTCGAAAAATAAAACCGCAACTAAAGCCGCGTCAAAAAGTAGCGCAGAAAGCAAAAGCTCCAAGGCTAAAAACGTAAAACGAAGCAGCGCCAAAACTAAAAATGCCGAGGCCAAAGAGGTCAAAGAAGCGACCGACACCCAAAGCGCAGAGCAAAACTCAAGCAAAAAACGAAAGGCGAAAAAAGATTAATGTTTCCGAAATTTAAGAAAATCACGCTGCAAAACGGGCTTCAAATTTATCACATCCCGATGAATAAAGGCAGCGGCGTCATCAGCGTGGACGTGTTTTACAACGTCGGCTCGCGCGACGAGACGATGGGCAAAAGCGGCATCGCGCACATGCTGGAGCATCTAAATTTTAAATCCACGAAAAATCGCAAGGCGGGCGAGTTCGACGCGATCGTAAAGGGCTTTGGCGGCGTGAACAACGCAAGCACGGGCTTTGATTACACGCACTATTTCATAAAGTGCGCGAGCTCAAATTTAGAGGTTTGCTTGAATCTTTACGCCGACATAATGCAAAATTTAAGCCTCAAAGACAAAGAATTTCAGCCCGAGCGCAAGGTCGTACTCGAGGAGCGGCTGTGGCGCACCGATAACGATCCGTTCGGATATCTATTTTTTAGGCTCTACAACGCCGCGTTTTTGTACCACCCGTACCACTGGACGCCGATCGGCTTTCGCAAGGATATCGAAAACTGGAGCATCAAAGATATCAAGGAATTTCACGCTAAATTTTATCAGCCGCAAAACGCCGTGCTGCTGATCACCGGCGACATCGGCGAAAAGACGGCGTTTGATGCAGCCAAAAAACACTTCGCGCCCGTAAAAAACAAAAGCGAAATTCCGTGCCTTCACTGCACCGAGCCCGCGCAAGACGGCGAGAAGCTTAGCGTTATTTACAAAAACAGCGAGGCGCAGATCGTAGCAGTCGCCTTTAAAATTCCGCCGTTTAACCACCCTGACGCCGCGGCGATCAAAGCGATGGATATATATCTTAGCGGCGGCAAGAGCTCACTTTTGCAGCGCGTGCTAGTCGATGAGAAAAAGCTCGCCAATCAGATCAACATCTACGATATGAGCGCCAAGGACGAGAATTTATTTATAGTCTTTGCCGTTTGCAACCAGGGCGTAAGCGGCGAGGCGCTAAGAGATGAAATTTTGGCGCTGATCGAAAAAGCCAAAAAAGCTAAAATAAGCGACGATGATATGTTAAAGATCAAAAACACCCTAAGCAGCGATCTGATCTACTCCCTCGACAGCGCTAGCAAGGTAGCTCAGATGTACGGCAGCTACATCGTCCGCGGCGATCTGGACGCGCTATTTAGGCTGGAGCGCGAGATCAAAAGTCTAGATAAAAGCGCGGTTAAAAAAGCGATGAAAACCTATCTAAGCCTTAAAAGCTCCACGAGCATTATCTTACGAAAGGAAAACGATGAATAAAAATGTCATAATCGGCTCTATGACGGCGCTGATCACGCCTTTTAAAGAGGGCAAACTCGACGAGCAGACCTACGCCAAGCTCATCAAAAGACAGATCGCAAACGGCATAAGCGTGGTCGTGCCCGTTGGCACCACGGGCGAGAGCGCGACACTGACGCACGACGAGCACCGTGTCTGTATCGAGATCGCAGTAGACGCGTGCAAGGGCACGGACGTCAAGGTGCTAGCGGGCGCGGGCAGCAACGCAACTCACGAAGCGATCGGGCTCGCGCAGTTTGCGCAGGCTCACGGCGCGGATGGAATTTTATCCGTAGCGCCCTACTACAATAAACCCACCCAAAAGGGGCTGTATCTGCACTACAAGGCGATCGCAAGCTCGGTAGATCTGCCGGTACTGCTCTACAACGTGCCAGGGCGCACCGGCTGCGACATAGCCGCAGATACTATCATCAAGCTTTTTAACGACTGCGAGAACATCTACGGCGTTAAAGAAGCCAGCGGCAGCATCGATAAATGCGTCGATCTGCTCGCGCACGAGCCGCGCCTTAGCGTGCTTAGCGGCGAGGATGCGATCAACTATCCGATCCTAAGTAACGGCGGCAAGGGCGTGATCTCGGTCACTGCAAATTTACTGCCCGATTACACGGCGAGACTAACGAAATTTGCGCTGCAAAATGAGTTTTTAAAAGCCAAGCAGATCAACGACGATCTCTACGCGATCAATAAAATTTTATTCTGCGAGAGCAATCCGATCCCGATCAAAGCGGCGATGTATATCGCAGGCCTAACGCCGAGTTTAGAGTACCGCTTGCCGCTTTGCGAGCCGAGCGCGGAAAACCTCAAAAAAATAGAAAACGTAATGAAACAATACACTATCAAAGGATTTTAATTGACGAACGAATTTAAAGGAAAAACGCTAGTTATCAGCGGCGGCACGAGAGGCATAGGCAGGGCGATCGTTTTGGAATTCGCAGCTGCGGGAGCGAATATCGCTTTTACGTATAATTCCAACGAGGAGCTAGCGACTTCGCAAGCAACCGAGCTTGAGAAGGCTTACGGCATCAAGGCGCGCGCTTATGCGCTAAATATCTTAGAGCCCGAAACCTACAAGGAGCTCTTTGCCAAGATCGACGAGGATTTTGCGCGAGTGGATTTTTTCATCTCAAATGCCATCATCTCCGGTCGCGCAGTCGCGGGCGGATACACGAAATTTATGAGGCTAAAGCCGCGAGGCATCAACAATATCTTTACCGCGACCGTAAATGCCTTCGTCGTGGGCGCGCAAGAAGCCGCAAAACGCATGGAGGCGGTAAGCGGCGGCTCGATCATCTCGCTTAGCTCCACGGGAAATTTAGTCTATATCGAGAACTACGCGGGTCACGGCACGGCAAAAGCCGCCGTCGAAGCGATGGCGCGCTACGCCGCAACCGAGCTTGGAGAGAAAAACATCCGCGTAAACGTAGTAAGCGGCGGCCCGATCGAGACAGACGCGCTTAGGGCCTTTACGAACTACGAAGAGGTGCGCGACAAGACCGCCGAGCTTAGCCCGCTAGGACGCATGGGGCAGCCGCAGGATTTGGCGGGAGCATGTTTATTTCTATGCTCGAGCAAGGCTAGCTGGGTGACGGGGCACACCTTCATCGTCGACGGCGGAACGACCTTTAAATAATGCTAAATTTACCCAATATTTTAGCGAGCTTTCGCGTTGCGCTGGCGCCGCTGTTTTTTTGGCTGATCTTACTAGCCGGTCATGCGAACGGCGGCATGATAGGCTCGGTGCATGTAAGCTGGATCGATTATTTCGCCGCGCTCGTCTTCGTCATCGCCTCCGTCACGGACTTTTTTGACGGATACATCGCGCGCTCTTGGAACCAAAAAACGAGGCTAGGCGCCATCATCGATCCGCTCGCCGATAAGATGCTGACGCTTGCGGGCTTTTTAGGGCTTATGTTTATCGGACGCGCTAGCCCGTGGGCGATCTATCTGATCCTAATCCGCGAGTTTTTCATCACGGGTCTTCGCGTAGCGATGGCGGGCGACGGCGTAGAGGTCGCCGCGTCGATGGCGGGCAAGGTAAAGACGGTCTTTCAGATGATCGCTATCGGCTGGCTAACGATGCAGTGGCCCTACGCAAACACCCTACTCTGGATCGCGGTTGCGCTGACGCTATATTCGGGCTTTGAATACGTCGCGGCGTATGCTAAGGCGACAAAAAAGAGTTAGAGTTTGGTTTAAATTTGGAATAAAATTTGAACCAAATGAAATATGATGGATCACAAATTATGCGATCTTATCCTTGGGTGTATGTAGGATAAAAATCTACGTGCCGCTCATTAGATTAATAGTAATATATAGGCAAAATTAAGGAAAATTGTTATGATGTATGGGACTTCGAGAGTTAGCGAAGATGTAATTAGGCAAAATGCTGGAGCGTTACTAAAATTTCAAGATTCAAAATACGCTAAAAGTGGTATCGGACAAATAACTACGTTTAATGAACTTGGTTTTAGCGGGGTTAATAAAAAGCCCGACGGTTGGTATTTTCCGCACGATATAAACGAAGTTGCCATAATTTTAGAGACCAAAGCCTATGAGCCGAATTCAAATCTGGATCAAAATTTACCGCAACTTCAAGAATATATAAACATAACAAGAAGCAAATACAATCAAGTAATAGGTATTTTATACAATGGCAACGAAGCGATAATTTATAAAAACGATAAATTTTATAGAGAAGATAGTGAGCTTTTTAGCAAAGATTACTATCTTAAGCTATTTACTCAGAGCAATATAGATAAGCCTAAAATTTACTCATGTACCAAATCAATAAATGATAACCTACATATAAATTTTGGCATCAACAACCTAAAGCATAGGATGATTTTTACGGCTTGTGCTTTGGTAGCCGATAGAAAAGGCGCAAATTTAGCCGGTCTTAAAGGGCGCGATTTCGCAACGCTACAAAGCGAAATCATAAAAACTCTCGAAAGCTCGTATAGTGAACAAAAGGCGTTAAATTTAAAGCTAGACATCATAAAAGAGCAGTTTAATCTAATCAGTTTTAACTATACAAAAAATCAAAAAGCGATTGATAGCTTTATCGACGATGTCGTTTCGATTTCAGGCTATATAAAAGCCGAAAGTTGGAACGGTAAAGACGTTATGGGAATTTTCTTTAACGAATTTACTCGCTATAAGGGCAAGAGTGAAGCGGGTCAAGTTTTTACGCCGGATCATATTACAAGCCTAATGTATCGTATCGCGAACGTTAGCTACAAAGATAAAATTTTAGACGCATGCTGCGGTAGCGGTGCATTTTTAGTAAAAGCTATGAATAATATGATAAACGAAGTCGGCGGAAATTTCAATGAAAGCGCGGTTAAAATTATACAAAATGATAGACTTTTTGGAATAGAATTTGATAAAGAGCTATTTGCTCTAGCTTGTGCGAATATGTTAATCCATAAAGACGGGAAAACCAATTTGACTCATGACGATGCTAGAAGCGAGGCGGCCTGTGAATGGATAAAAAGCAAAAATATCACAAAAGTTTTGATGAATCCACCTTATGAAAATAAATTTGGTTGCTTAAAAATAGTAAAAAACGTACTTGATAATGTCGAGGACGGCGCGATTTGCGCGTTTTTATTACCGAGTAATAAACTTGAAGTCGGCAAAAAGCAAGTTTCGAAATGGCTTAAAAAGCACTCTCTTTTGAAAATCATCAAACTTCCAAAAGAAGTTTTTGCTCGTATGAAAGGTGCGAACGAAACATCGATTTTTATATTTAAAGCGCATGAACCACAAGGAAATAAAGAAATTTTCGGTTGCTATATAAAAGAAGATGGACTGGAAACCGTTAAAAATCAAGGGCGTCATGACTTAAAAGGCAAATGGCAAGAACTTGAAGATTACTGGGTAGATGTGATATATAAGCAAAGCGGCGATGAAAGCTGCCAATGGATAAAGCCGAATGAGAGCTTGCAGTATAAAATGCCCGAGCCTAAATTTGAGATAACCGAGCAAGATTTTAAAAAAGTCGTGCTTGATTATATGCTTTTTGAAAACGGTATCGATAAAAAGGAGTTTGAAAAAACTATTTTGGATAGCGTTTTATATGGAAGTGAGATAAATTTAGACGATGACGAGATAAAGATAAAGGTTTGAAATTGGAGTATAGAAATTTTAAAGTAACAGATATTTTTATAGTTGAAACCGGAGCAAATATACCACAAAATGAATTAAAATCTGGAAAAACTCCAAGAATATCTGTGACAAATTTAGATAATGGCATTTCTGGATATTATAATGATTTGTCGTCAAATAATTACAGAGTTAAGAAAATTTTATATCTTTTTCTTTTTTGGGAACTTGTTTTTATCATCCGTATAAGGCGAGTTTAGATATGAAAGTTCATAGTTTAAAGCCAATAGGATATATGCTTAATAAATACACTGCTTTATTTTTGGTAAATCTATTTAAAAAATCATTCAATGGCGTTTATAATGATCAAATTTCGAGTACCGATTTAAAAAAGTCATACATAAGGCTTCCTGTAACTAACGATATGATTGATTTTAATTTTATGGAAAATTATATAAAAAGTATAGAAGCTAAAATGCAAAAACTGATTTTATATCATAACGCGCTTGCCCTTTGAGAGAGAGAGAATAATTCGCCTAACGGCGATGTTTTTATTACGAATTCACATTTGGCAAATTATATCCAAGAGGCTATCATGCGAATAGCTGCAAGTCTTTTTGGTAAACTTAATTGCAAATGGGATGAGTTTGAACTTGCAAATTTGTTTGAAATTCTGCTAGCCAAAGGTGATTTGCAAGCTAAAAGACTTCAAAGTGGAAACAATCATTTAATAAGCTCTGGGAATTTTAATAATGGGATAGTTGCGTATGTGCAAAATTGTGATGAGCTAAGTGAAAAATTCGACGGTAATTCTTTAAGTGTAGATATGTTTGGGAAATGTTTTTATCAGCCAAAAAATTTTTATGCAGTATCCCATGGTCGTATAAATATTTTAAAACCAAAATTTGAACTTAATCAAAATATTGGATTTTTCATAGTATCTATTTTAAATAAGTCCTTTGGAGATCGTTATTCTTTTAATCAAATGTGCTCTCAAACTGCTTTAAAAAAGGAAAAAATTGCGCTCCCGGTCAATGGCAATGGAAATCCAAATTTTACTTTAATGGAAAATTTCATAAAAGAAATTAAACAAAATTATACGCAAAAACTAATTGATTATTATCTGCATCTTGCCGATATTGCGAAATAAAAAATTTTAAATTTATATATTTTAAAGCATGCTTATACCGCTATGCTTTTAGACAATCTCTTTTCTAAGTTTAAAATTTGCAAAATAATAGTAAGCTTAGCCCATTTTTTACAAAGGTCTGAAATTTGAAAAGCATAATTTTAACGCTCGCGATCCTGGCGGTCGGATTTTATTTTTACTCGATAAATTTTATGGTCACAGTGCTGGCGATCAGCTTCCTCATCTTTTTCCACGAGTTGGGGCATTTTTTGGCGGCGCGGGCGCTGGGCGTGGGGGTGAACGTCTTTAGCGTGGGCTTCGGTGAGAAGGTCTTTACTAAGCGCATCGGCGCGACGCAGTACGCCATCAGCGCGATCCCTCTGGGAGGCTATGTAAGCCTTAAGGGGCAGGAGGATCTAGATCCCGCCGCGGCAAGCACGGATCCCGACAGCTACAACTCCAAAGGCCCGATCGCGCGCATAATCATACTTTTTGCGGGGCCGTTTTTTAACCTGCTGCTTGCGTTTTTGATCTACATCGCGCTGGGCTACATCGGCGTCGAAAAGCTAGCGCCGAAGGTCGGCAAAATTTCGCCAAATTCCGCCGCGGCAAGCGCAGGTCTTATGCTAAACGATGAAATTTTATCGATCGACGGCAAGCAGATCCGCGAGTGGGACGACATCTCAAAGCAGGTAACCGCAGCACCTCTAAGCTTAGAAATTTTACGCGGCGGCGAGCGACTGAGCCTGCAGCTCACGCCAAAGCTCGGCGAGAAAAAAACCATCTGGCGCGAGAGCATCAGAGTGCCGCTCATCGGCATTTCGCCCGATTACAACGCGACCGTGACGCTATATCACAAAGGTGCTCGCTCGCTTAGCTTCGCATGGGATCAAACGGTGGAGGCATCAAAGCTCATCTTGGTGGGGCTCGAGAAGCTCGCCAGCGGCGTCGTTTCGCCCAAGGAGATGGGCGGTATCGTCGCTATCACCGACATCACCTCAAAGGCGGTCGATTACGGCGCGGCGGTCTTACTCGCGCTCGTGGCGCTCATATCGGTAAATTTAGGGCTTATCAACCTCTTTCCGATCCCTGCGCTCGACGGCGGGCACATCGCGTTTAATCTCTTTGAGCTCATCTTCCGCCGCCCGGTGCCAAAGCGGGTATTCGTGGGTGCCAGCTACGTAGGTATGGGGATTTTAGCGCTTTTGATGATATTTACGGTGCTGAATGATTTTGCTAGAATTTTTGGATTTTACAAATGAGACTGGATGAAATTTTAAAGCGCGTTGAGGCTGCAAAAGCAGGCGCAGGCGATGTGCAGCTAGTCGCGGTGAGCAAAAACGTAGGCACGGATGAGGTGTGCGAGCTGTATTCGCAAGGACAGATCGCGTTTGGAGAAAACAGAGTGCAGGAGCTGAAGCGCAAAAGCGAACTACTGCGCGAACTGCCGCTAAAGTGGCACTTCATCGGCACGCTACAAAGCAACAAAATCAATCAGCTCATCGCTCTGCGCCCGACGCTGTGGCAGAGCTGCAACAGTTGCGAGCTCGCGCTTGCCGTAAATAAGCGGCTAACTTATCCGCTAGATACGCTGCTGGAGATCAACGCTGCGGGCGAGAGCTCTAAAACGGGACTCGATAAAAACCGCGCGGTGGAGGAGTTTTTGCGCATCAAGCAGGAATGCAAAAATCTAAATTTAATCGGCGTGATGAGCATCGGAGCGCACGTGAGCGAGCCCGCGCAGATCGCGCGAAGCTTCGAGGCGACGCGTGAGATATTCGATGCACTCGTGCCGTACGGCGCGCGGATCTGCTCGATGGGGATGAGCGATGATTTTGAGCTCGCGATCAAATGCGGCTCGAACATGATCCGCCTGGGTAGAATTTTATACGCCTAAGCCCCGAAAGACGGGCCTTATAGCGCGAGTGAATTTTATACCGCTTTTATTAGGCGGCGCGCTTGATTTGCCGCGCAAGCCAAATCGGGCGCGTAACTTGAAATTTAGCGCAATGCTTAATTTTGCATACCACTTAAAATTTAGCGCGTTATTTGAAATTTTACGCGGTGCGGTAATGCGATATTAAATTTTAAACTTCGATAAAATTTTATTTACAGTGATGAAAAATTTCAAAGACGCGACGATATAAAATTCTAAGCGCAATCCATATAAAGACAGAATCTTAAAAGGCGAAATTTCAAGTGGCGGCAGCTGGCGTACATCGCGCACGCTGGTTCAGGGCGCGAAAGTGATCTTTATGGACGAGCCGACAAACGGGCTGGACTTCGGCAATCAGATCAAGCTGCTCGAGATGATAAAGGCGCTAGGCGACGAGGGCTACACCTTCGTGCAGACGACGCACTACCCGCGCCACGCAAAGTTTGTTTCAAATTTGACGCTGTTTTTAAAAGACGGAGAAATTTTAGTCTTCGGGCGCAGCGAGCAGCTCATAAACGCCGAAAATATCGATAAAATTTACGGCATAAACTACGAAAAGTACGAGGATAGATTATAAATTTTACGGGTGCGTAGCGCCGTTAAATTTAGCCGAACTAGGGTAAAATTGCGCGCATAGAAGAACTTTTCGGCGGCAAGACAGCGCGCCGATAAGACGCCAAGCTGCGAATCGCGACTTCGGCAATGCAAGCAGCAAACCGAATTGCTAGCGAGCAAAACGTCTAAAATTTAAACGATAAATTTAAAAGGAAAATCATGACTCCTCGTGAGATATTTTTAAACGGCTGCAATGAGATCGCGGCAAATTTTACGTACTTCAAGCCCACGCAAAAGGGGCAAAAACTAACAAAGCTTGCAAGCGATAAGGAAATTTTATTTGAAATTTATTTTAGCTCCAGCATGCGCAATTACTCGGGCAGCGTGAGCATCCTACCGCAGATCGCGATCTACTGCAAGCGCCTAAAAAAGCTAATGCAAGAGGAGCTGTCCTACTCGACCAACCTTGTTTTCGTATCGCACCTGGGCTATCTCACGCCGCGCAAACAGTTTCGCGACTGGCAGCTCGCAGGTGCTAGCTTTGAGCCCAGCGTTCGCGAGATTAGCGCGGCTATCAAAGACTACGCGCTGCCTATTTTTGAGCTCTTTGCGGACAAGCAAAAGGCGGTGGAGTTTATGACGCAACGCGGGGCTAAATTTAACAAAAATCTAAGCGCCTTCGATCTGTACCCGATCTACTTTGTATATTATTTCGGCGGCAAGGACGCGGCGGAGGCGTTTTTCAACATCTGCCTAAGCGATTGCACCTACAAAGGGCGATTTTATAAGCTTTACGAAGAGCTTGCAAACGGCGCGGAGGCGGATTTTAGCAGGAGTTCGTTTATGGGCGATACGGAGGCCAAATTCGCATTTGTAAAAGGACTTAAAATTTTAAATGGCTGAAATTTTAATTCAAATTTTAATCGTTGTTTTTAGCGTTTTGCTTCTGGGCGGGATTATTTGGGTACTCATTCGGCGCAACCCTCGCAAGCTTAGCTCGCGCCGACTTACCGCGATAGATGGGATAAGCGAAGCAGGCGCGGTAAAAAGGCTTTCCGTGAGGCCGTTTTTGTTCTGGCTGGAGCGGTTTTTTATCTCGTGCGAGAGCCTTTGGTTTGATCAGGATTTCATCTACGTTTTTGATGGACAAAAGCTCGCGGCGAGGTATAAATTTGAGCAAATTTTGACGCTTGAAGTTACAAAAATTCGGATAAATCATGCTAGGATTTGGCGGATCCGCTTTGCAGGCGGCGCGAGCGAGCTTGAACGCAGCAGTACGAACAAGCCTGAGCAAGACGGCGCAAGCGAGTATAAATTTGCGCCCGCCGCTTCGATTTTTGAGCCTAGCTTTAAAGAATTTTTGCAAATTTTACGCGAGAAAAACCGAGGCGCGATCAAGACGGAGACGAGATTTTGGGAGACCGTTTAGCGCGGCAGAATTTTACAAAGCGATTTGCAAAAAAATAGAAAAGGCGCGCAGCCTTCAGGCGCGATCATCGCAAAGGGCGGAAAAAGCTACGCGCGAAACCGCAAGAGGTGATAAATAGATAATGGGAGGCAAAATGAAACGTTGGAGCAAACTTCAAAAACGGCTTTACGAGCTCGTGGATGAAAGCACTGATTTTAAGCTCCACTGCACGGTCTATAGGATGCAAAGCAGACGCGGCAGCACGGATTTGCCACGATATTTTATCACGCTTGCGGGCGAGATTATTTTTGACTACCCGAAGGATTTCGTGCTAAAAAGCGGTGGCGTAAAAAGCCTAGCAGGGGGCGCTCTAACGAAAATTTATCCGTATGGTAACGACATAAGCGGCATCGGCGAGCTTATACGCGAATATATCGACACGCCCAAAGAGGAGCTGTTTGCAAAGCACTTTGGTGCCGATGAATGGGGGCTTGCAAATATCCTAAAGGCCGCCGACAAGCGCATCGGCAAAAGGAGGCTGCAAATTTTAGCCAAAAACAAGAAAAATCAAGCGATGCAAAAGGTTATAGCGGCTAGATTGGGAGCTTTGCAATAAATCCACAGCGGCGATTTAAATGCGGAGCGAACAAGTGCGGGCGATAGACTAAAAATTTTGATTTATGAGCGGACTTTTAAAATTTAACTGCGATCGTTCGGTAGAAATTTAAAGAATTTCTAGCGGATAAAATATGCAAAGGTTGGCTCGCCTTAGCACTTCTCGTCGGGCGGTTTGAAATTTCAGGCGAATTTGGGCGTGGCGCATAAAATTACGTTAAAAATTTAACGAAAATCGGTGCGATCTGCCCGATAAATTCAGGAAAGGATAATTATGATTTTAGCTTCAAACTACGATGAAATCGACTTTGACGCGCTTTATAGGGCGCAAAAGGCAAAAAGCTCATTCGGCAAAAAGCTGGCCGAGCATTGGGACAAAAAGGCGCCGAGCTTCAACGAGGGCGTGATGAAAAGCGCCTACGCGCGCGAGTTTATAGACAAGGTCGATTTTACGGGTGTTTCTACGCTGCTTGATTTCGCATGCGGAGCGGGCGCGCTAAGCGTACTGGCGGCGGAAAAGGTGGATCAAATTTACGGCTACGACTTTTCGCCCAAAATGCTGGAATTCGCCCGCGAGAACGCTCAAATTTACGGCGCAAAAAACGCAAAATTTGCGCAAAAGGCCTTCGAGGACGACTGGTCGGACGTGCCCGCGTGCGACGTGGTTTTTGCCTCGCGCTGCCTTGAGGTGGACGATCTAAAAACTGCACTTAATAAGCTTCTTTCAAAGACTAAAAAATCGCTTTACATCACGTTTAAGGTGGGCGGCAGCTTCGTGGACGGGGATATTTTGGACGCGATAGGGCGCGAAGTGGAACAAAAGCCAGGCTTCGTCTATCTTTTAAATATCTTGTTTCAAATGGGCTATCTGCCGAGCCTCAGCTATATCAAAGCCCAGTGCCACGGCGGCGGAGCTAAAAGCGCGGAGGAGTTTGTGCAAAAGACGCGCTGGATGCTAGGCGGCGAGCTAAGCAGCACGGAGGAAGCACGGCTGGCGGAGTATTTTAACAGCGGCAAATACGAGCCAAAGCGAGATTTTATGCACTGGGCGTTCGTGCGGGTGGATAAAATGGATGAGCTTTAGCTTGGTTGCCTTATTTTATGAATGAAGCAGGATAAATTTTGAAGCTAAATTTAGCTAGAAAAAAAGCGTAAATTTAGCCTGCCAAAAATTTTATCGATAAAATTGCAAGAGCCGGTAAGTATTCATTTTTAAAAATTTAATGCAAAATCGAGATTGTTTGCCTGCTAAAAAAGAAGCAAGCCAAAAAAATCTCGCTTCATTAAATTTAAAACACTACGGAGTAAAAAAGCAAAATTTGAGCTAAAATAACCAGGAAAGGCGGTAAAATGCAAACGCAAAAAGACAAAATCCCCGCGGACATCAGCCAAATTCCGCAAGAAATTTTAAAAAGCTACGATAGATTTCGCTTTTGTAGATATCTGTTTTTAGGGGCACTTTTGACCTTCCTGATTTATATCGTCGTGTTTCTTACGTTTGTACATGATGCGCCCATAATGTCGTTTTTATGCATGCTTGCGCTATCTGCGATAAATATACTCGTCTGCCTAAACAGGCTGAAGTATAAAAAATACGCCCTGCTTTTATTTAGCGATGCAGATAAAGCCTTTATGCTTATATGCATACATGTGGCTGCGATATTTTACGTCCTTTATGCTTTAATCGGATTTTATTTACAGATAAAATATCACATAGACTGGGATACACGTCAGATTATACCCGCTATTTTTATAGCTATTCCGGTGGCGATAATAACATATAACGCAAATCCGGAATTTGACGCCGATGAGACCGTGTATCTACTGGCACCAAAATCGCAGACAAAAATCGGCGGAGCGGTCGCTGATAAAATTTCCGGCGAGCAAAATTTTAACAAAATAAACGACAAGGCGCAAGGTGCCCAAGATGAAGCCGCTAAATTTGAGCAAAAATTTAATGACGCGAGCCTTGAAACAGAATCTATCCAAAGCAAAGAGGAAGCGCTGGAATACGGCAAAGCTCTAGCACAAATTGCAAAAAATTTAAAGCAAAAATATCAACTTCACCGTTTGATCAGATTTGCTTTCGCGAGTTTTGCGACAACGGTTTTTTTGATTTTATTTTCACCAGATTCGTATGAATTACACTGGGCGTTTATAGTTAGCGCCGTTTGCACGATTATATTTTTCTTTTCAAAACGCAGATACAGCAAATTTTTCGTAGAAAATCCCGAAAAAAGCAATACGATTTTCGCGATAGAAAATTTTGCGATTGTGACATTAGTTTTGTATTATCCCATTATGGCTATAGCGTTATGGCTTGCCGGCGGCGGTAGTGAATCTAACGATATAGGGCTATTTTTTGGCTTATTTTATCTTCTAGCAGTGACGCCTGTGTCCGTTATTACTACCCTTGTTTGCCTAGCACGCAACTTAAGCGTTTATAAAGAGATAAAAGAGTGAAATTAGTAAAATTTAAACGAATTTTTAAATAACTTTATCGCGCAAATATATTTCATCAGCTCCTTGTCGGAGTATCCTTTTGCTGTGGAATAACAGCTTGAATTTAGAATTTAAATCAATCCAAAGCAGCACTTTGCGTCTTTAAATTTGCAAGCCCGCCATCTTTAAATATATCTATTATCTGCGTTTATTAAAACGCTCCAAATTAGCTGAGTGTAGAAGTAAGAATAAAGAAGCGTGGAGATTTTAGGCATAGCAAATGCGTTTAAATTTGATCTTAAACGCTCAAGGCTACTGCGTTAGCTTGCATTTCAGCGCCTCTTGCAAAAGTGCATTGGCTACTACTCTCTCCTTTTTTACGAAGATAAAATTTTCGCCGTATTCGCTCTGCAACTCACTTTGCGGATCGGCGCCCGTATGCATCACTATGATATTTGCTTTTAAATTAGAGCCGTTTAGCATCTTAGCGACGATGTCGAGCTTTTGCTGATTTGCGATCGTCAGGATGATGACCGACGCATCGCGCGCATGCAGCTCGTCGATCGCAGTTTTTTGCATTATATTTACAAAGTATATATTCTCTCCGCGCGATTTGCCCAGATCCACAAGCTCTAAATCACTCTCGGCGACTACGTATAGCAGCCCCTGATCTTTAAGGCGTAGCACAACTTCTTGCCCTATCCTGCCGTAGCCTGCTACAATGATGTGATTTTTCATCGGCGGGATTTGAGTTTTATGCTCCTCATCCTCGAGCTTTTCAACCTTAGATTCGAAACGGTTGGCGATTTTGTTTAAATTTTTAAGAATAAACGGCGTTAAAATCATCGTCGCGGTTACGACTGTAATTAAAATTTGCCCGTTTTCCTTACTTAGCATATCGCGGCTCATCAGTAGCGAAAAGATCGCAAGCGCAAACTCACCTATCTGGCATAGCGACAGCGCCGCTTTTAGCGCTATCCTTTTGCCGGTCGAGAGAAATAAGATCGCGTAAATCACAACCGTTTTAAGCGCCATTATAACGATAATAGCGAGCAGGATCAGCCCATAGTGCGAGACGATTACTTCAAAATTTATCTGCATGCCAATCGTGATAAAGAAAAGCCCCAGCAGTATGTCTCGAAACGGCGTCAGATCGGCCTCTATCTCGTGTTTATACTCGGTTTCTGCGATGAGCATGCCCGCGATGAATGCGCCCAGCGTGTACGAAAAACCAAAAACATGCGCCAAAAAGCTAGCCCCCACGACAGTAAAAAGAATGGTCGCGATGAAAATTTCTTTAGAATTTGTCCTTACGACGTAGTAGAGGAAGCGGTTAAAAGCAAATTTACCGAGCACGAAAAGGATCACTACCACTATGGCGGCGCTTACAGCGGTTTTTAAGATTAGATAGTTCACGGGGGTATTGTCAGTCGAGCCGAATATGTCAATCATCAGCAAAATAGGGATGACGGCGAGGTCTTGAAATAGCAGGATGCCAAGCACCTTGCGCCCGTAGTTTTGGTTGATTTCGCCTGTTTCGTTGAGCGTTTTTAGCACGATCGCCGTAGAGCTAAGCGCGAGCGCAAGCCCGATAATCATCACGGTTTTTATATTTCCGCCGAAAGCTTGATCGATGATGAGTGCCAAGATAATACCGGTGCCGAGTACTTGGAGTATGCCGTTAAAAAATACGTCCTTTTTCATACTCATCAGGTGATGGAAACTAAACTCAAGCCCGATGGTAAACATCAAAAAAACAATTCCGAATTCTGCCAGCTCAGACATATGGGCGTTTTCGACACTGCTTAGACTATAGATCTGCGAAAAGCACACGCCCGCGACGATATAGCCGATGATGGTGGGAATTTCAAAAATTTTAAAGACGATATTTAGCACTATCGCAAGCGCGGTGATCGCAAGAAATAGCTCTATAACAAGCTCCATTAACTCCCTTTTTTGTAAGATTATGCATAAAATTTAGCGCTAAATTTATTGTCAAATTTTACATTATCCGCGACCATTTACCGGAGGCGATAATCGATGAAATTTTATCTTTTCATATAAATTTACGGGTAAATTTTATAATGTGATTTTACTAAAATCCCGCTTAAAAATAGAGAAATTATGTCGCACTTTATCGCTAAATTTAGAGGCTCGCGACAAAATTTTAAAATCTAACGCGGCTTGAAATTTTAAATTTTAAAACTAAATTATATAAGACGGCTTTTAAATTTAATCGCAAGCAAATTTACTTGGGTTTGCTTAGCGCAACTTTAAATTTAACGCGAAATTTAACGCGCCCACAAATCCGCACTGAAAATCAAAATTTATCGCTTGGATCTACGCTTGCGAGGCGATCTTGCTTTTTGATAGCATTAAAATCTCAGCTTATAGCACCAGGATCTGATTTTTGCTGAGCTTTAAAATTTTTATTTCGCAAACTTTAATCTGTCTCTCCGCCAAGCTCTAAAATTCTAGCCCGCAGCTCCTCGATCTCGCGCTCATACTCGGCAATCCTTTCTTGCAGGCGAAAGATCACGTCCACGCCCGCAAGATTGACGCCAAGCTCCTTTGTAAGGTTTAAAATCATGCGTATGCGATCCATATCATGCGCCGAGTACAGGCGCATCTTACCCTCAGTGCGCCCCGGGCTTACGAGCCCTTCGCGCTCGTATTGCCGCAGCGTCTGCGGATGGATATCTAGAACCTTCGAAACTATCGATATGAGATAAACCGGCTCATCGTAATCATACATTTTGGTGCCTCCTTATAGCTTTTGTAGCGCGGCTTTGACGTCCTCGCTCAGCGAATCGACGTCGGGCAAAACGACATTTACCACCGCGTATAGATCGCCTAAAATTTTACTCTTGCGATTTTGCACGCCGTAGCCTTTTAGGCGGTATTTCTGCCCGTTTTTGGTATTTTTTGCGATCTTTATTGTTGCGCTTTTGCTCGGCGTCGAAATTTCTACCTTTCCGCCAAACATCGCCGTTTTCAAAGGCACGTCAATCTTTTTGAAAAGATCGTCGCCTTCGCGGCTATACTCGGCACTTGGCGCGATTTTTATCTCTAAAATCAGATCGCCGCTTTGAGCGCCTGATTTTTGTCCTTTTCCCCTGATGCGCAGCTTCTCGCCTGCATTGATGCCCGCGGGCACTTTAAATTTAACCGTCTCGCCGCTTACGCGCACGCTCATCTCGCCACCTTGTATCGCGGTTTCAAAAGGAATTTCAATCGAGCTGTGCGTATCTAGGCTCTGCGCGCCGCCAAATCCGCCACCGAAACTGCTGCCGCTAAAGCCACTAAAACCTTCGCCGCCACCAAAAGAGCTGAAACTAAATCCACCGCGCGAACCTGCGCTTTTTGCGCCGAAGGAGCCGCCGAAAATGCTGTTTAGGATGTCGTTTAGATCGCCCATGTTTGCCGAGCCCTGCGCGAAATCGTGGAAATTCTGCCCACCGAACATCTCATCGCCATGGCGGTCATACTGCGCCCGCTTCTTCTCGTCGCTTAAAATTTCATACGCGGCGTTAATCTCTTTAAATTTATCCTCAGCTCCTGGTTCTTTATTGATATCCGGGTGATACTTGCGAGCTAACCTGCGGTAAGCTTTTTTAATCTCCTCGGCGCTTGCTGATTTATCTACGCCTAAGGTTTCGTATAAACTGCTTGTGCTTGCCATTTTAATCCTTAAAATCTTAAAATTTATGTAGATTATATCATAAAACTTTAGTGAGTGTCAATCAAGTTTGCTAAATTCTATTTATAAATTTTAATTTTGCGTTAAGAATATATTAGCGGACAAAATTTATAATTCCGCCAAAATTTCATTATCACAAAGGAAGCAAAAATGAAAAAATCGATCATCATATCGATAGCTTTAGCAGGTGCGCTTTTTGGCGCTAATATAGACATTAAAGAAGCTCCAAGCAATTATGAGCGCGTAAATCCGGGCTTTAATCAAGACGTGGTGCTCTCATATCACAGCTCCGTTGCGGACGTAAAAAAATCCGTCGTCAATATTGCAACTAAAACCAAGATCAAAGCAGGCAACAGCCCGATGTCACAGATGTTTGACGATCCGTTTTTTAAGCAATTTTTCGACTTTGACATTCCGCAGCAGCAGGAGCGCGAGGGAAGCTCACTAGGCTCTGGTGTCATCATCTCCGAAGACGGCTATATTGTCACAAATAATCACGTAATAGAAAACGCCGACGAAATCGTAGTTACGCTATTAGAAGGCGATAAGGAATATAAAGCCAAGGTGATCGGCACCGACCCTAAAACCGACCTTGCAATTATTAAAATCGACGAAAAAAATCTCTCTGCGGTTAAATTTGCAGACTCGTCCAAGGCTATGGAGGGCGATATCGTCTTTGCTATCGGAAATCCTTTCGGCGTGGGCGGCACCATCACTCAAGGCATAATCTCGGCGCTAAATAAAAACAATATCGGGCTAAATCAATATGAAAATTTCATCCAAACCGACGCTTCGATCAATCCGGGCAACTCAGGCGGTGCACTAGTGGATAGTCGCGGCGCGCTTTTGGGAATAAATTCCGCTATTTTAAGTCGCGGCGGCGGAAATAACGGCGTAGGCTTTGCGATCCCTTCAAATATGGTAAAAGAGATCGCCGAAAAGCTCATCACAAACGGCAAGATCGAGCGTGGCTTTATAGGCGTTACGATCTCAGATATGTCTAAAGATCAAAAAGAGCTCTATGAAAGCAAAGAGGGCGCGCTAATCTCAAGCGTCGAAAAAGACATGCCTGCCGATAAAGCAGGCATCAAGCGCGGCGATTTGATTACCAAAATAAATGGCAAGTCTATCAAAAACGCCAACGAGCTAAAGAATTTAATCGGCTCAATGGCTCCGGGAAGTTCGGTAGATGTAGAATTTGAACGCGACGGCAAAAGCAAGAGCACGACTATCAAGCTAGACGCGATGAAATCCGACTCCACCACCTTAGGCTCAGCTGGCGAGGACTCAAAAAGCGCAATAGAGGGGCTAAAGCTAAGGACGTTAAATGACAGCTTGCGCCGCAAATATAACCTCGACGACGATGTCTCGGGTGCCCTCGTCTTAAGCGTCAAAGATGGCTCAAAAGCCGATGATTACGGCTTTGAGGTAGGCGACGTGATCATCCAAGTCGGTCAAAACGATGTCAAAAGCTCAGACGACTTTGATCGATATATCAAAGATTACAAGGGCAAGAAAACCCTAGTCTGGGTTATCAGACGCGGAATTCCGCAAGGTCTTGTAATCCGCTAAGCTTGGTCCACTAAGCTTAGCGGCGAGAAACGCGAAAGCGTTAAAATTTAACCGCGGCAAGCCCAGGACAAAGCATTACGGAACATGCGAATAAGCTAACAGAATCTTTTGAGGTTTTGGACTTTTTGACAAGCGGAATTCCTAGCTTTCGAGCGTAAGAGATACATAAACTATAAAAATGGGCTTTTGGCAGGCATTAAAGCTACCGGAAGCTCTCTGTTATTTCAAGCACCTCTGAAAGCCCTCTGTTATTTTAATTAAACAGCTCCAAAAGCCCTTTGCCATTTCAAACACAACTGAAAGCCCAGATTTTTCGCTTGAAATTCTTAGAATTTTACTTTTTTGCTTTTGTTTTCACTTAGAATTTTTAAAATTTAACCCTCCACGCCGCTACTTTATCGTTTTTATCGCCTCGTCTGGGACTGCTTTAAAATTTTAATCTCTTTGCTAACAACATACCGCAGAAATATGTGCTTTTAACCTAGAATTACTTCAAATTTTAATTCCTCTTGTATATTACTTCACTTTAAATTCTACAAATCCAAATTTATAAAATTTATGCCCTACCCTATTTCTTGACATCAGAAACTACTGCCTCTTGATTCTAATGCTTTTCTAGCAGCGACGCTTCTTGGGAGTTCCGTTGGTTAAATTCTAAGGTCGGAATTTTAAAATTTCATCATTTTGTAATCGTAATTTTTCGTTTAAGCTTCAATAACAAAAATAAGCTGAAATTTTACTTTATTATCGAAAACGTTACATCGCGATACCCATTTTTTCGCGTTAAGCTACCTTTCGTTAGAAATTTTATTAAATTTATTATAAATAGGTATTTTTATAGTATAATGGATAGTTTTTATTTTTTACGAAGGATTACAACTATGAAAGATATTAAGATACCAATTATCTCAGGTCTGAGCATCGCTGCTACGCTAGCACTGATGCCGGTGCAAGCTTTAGCCGACAATGCAAAAGCGACAGTAACCGGCGGCGGTAGTGATGGTGTTTTGCATACTCCAGGCGGCGGGTATTACTCGGGTGGTTATGAAGGTGCCGGTAACGGAGGCGGCTCCAAAAATCATATAGTAACTATCACCGGAAATGCTTCAGGTACTGATATGTCTGGCTACAGTATATACGGCGGCGGTATGGGCCATCCTAGCATTACGCCTACGACATCGGCCGATGGAAATCAGATCACCGTTCAAAACCGCGCTACCGTTACCACCGTAATAGGCGGTGAAGGCATAGGCGCAACAGGCAATACCGTAAACATAATAAATGCAACCGTTAATAGAGTCGTTCTCGGCGGCAACGGCACTTGGGCTGGAAAGCCAGGATATTCGGGAAACGCCGTCGGCAACACCGTAAATATCGAAGGCAATAGCCATATAATCGGCGATAATAACACCATGGGGAGCTTCGAAGCTATAGTATCAGGAGGTCGTGCTAGATATGGTCGCTCCGCAGAAAATAATACGGTAAATATTAAAGGTGCAGCGCAAATAGATAAATATAGGATAGAGGGCGCTACCATACACCAAGGCGGCTCCGCGAAAGGCAATGGCGTAAATATTACGGGCGCTATCGTCTTAAGCAACGGTCAAGAAATAGACGGCGCGGTATCGGTATCTCCAAATTCCGCTAGTACGTTAGAGAAAAACTATGTCGTCATAAACAGCGCCGGTGCTAAGCTTCAAAATATAACAGGCGCCAATGCTACTAGAGAGGGTATTACCATTGGAAGCAACGCTACGGCTAGCAAAAACTACGTAAAGCTACAAAACGGAGAGGTTCAATCTACTACGGGCTCATATATGGCAGCCGTTTCTAACGACAATTACTCTGAAATCAGCGGCGGAAAGGTTATAGGTGACGTTCACGGAGGCTTCGGCGGAGGTTCTGGTACCAATCACGTCGCTACTAGCACGAATGATTACGTCAAAATAAGCGGCGGCGAGATAGGCGGTAGCGCTTACGGCTTCCGCAACGCAAATGGAGAGATAAAAAATAGTTACGTTGAAATGAGCGGAGGCAAAGTAGCACAAGATGCTATAGGCGGAAACAGCATTAATGGCAAAATTTCAAACACCAAAGTAACTCTAAACGGTGGTGAAGTGAGCCACGATGTCATCGGCGGAAATAGCGTTAACGGCGACGTTACGGGCGCCAGAGTAGAGATCGCAAACGGCGCTACGATGAGCCACGATATCATCGGCGGTAGAAGTGAAGAAGGCAAGGCCGAGGCTAACTGGGTAGTAGCTGATTTAACCGGCAAAAGCGTCTTTCAGGTAATCGGCGGAACTAATAAAATCAGTAGCGGCAGCGGAACGGCAAACAATAACCACGTCCAAATAACCGGCGGAACACTAAACGGTCCTGCTCTGGGCGGACGCGGCGAACAAGGCGTCAGCGGCAATGAATTCTTCGCGACCGGAACGACTATCAACAACCACGTTTCTGGCGGAACTACCTCAAGCGGCAATGCCGTACAAAACGCTTTATCCTTGGTAAATTCTACAGTCAACGGAAATAGCCAAGTAAAAGGCGGTAACGCTATGGCGGGCTCTGCAACCAATAACACCGTAATTTTGCAAGGCTCCACGATAAACGGAGTAGTTTATGGTGCGCAAGCTACCGCTGCAGGCAGCAATAATAATACGGTAAATTTAACGAATAGCACCGTTACCGGCACGATTTACGGATTATTCGGTAGCGGCAGTGGCAGTGGCAATACCTTGATAAATGCTTCAAACACTATTGCTCCTAATAAAGCAGGCAATATCGCTAGATTTGACGTTTTAAATTTCTTAGGTATATCAAATGCGAATTCCGATGCAAGCAAAGCCGCTCTTCAAATCACGGGCGGAGCTCAAACCGATATAAATAACGCTAAATTTCAACTTGACGGCGCCGATTATAATGTAGATACCTATGCTATAGGCGACGGCGAGAAGCGTTATCTGATCCACAATGAAAACGGATTTACCGGTTTTGACGAAACGCAAACGACCAAGCGCACCGATAACGTATTTACGATCAAAAACGCCACTACCTACTCGATGAATTTAAAGGGTCTGATGAAAGATGATGACGGAAAATCCATCGTAATCCAAGGTAAAAAGAAAACCGATCGCACTATCGATGGAGCGTTCGATAACGGCGAGGTTGGTAAATACTCCGGTCCTGCAGGCGATCCTACTATCGACGTAGGCGAAAATCCAAATGCACCGCAGAATTTCGGTGGGCTAGATATCGATACCACCAACGTAACTAACGCTACCGTAAATTTGATCGGCAGCAACGACATCGGGACGATAAAAGGCGACGCCAATGACGTTGTAAATGTCGGTAAAGACGGTGCCAATCCGCTAGTGCCGGGCAATATTGCCGCTAAAAATATCGAGGGAGTCGGTAAGTTAAATTTTAATCTCCCTAACAACTACAACGGAAACGATCCTGCACTTAAGCTTACAGGAAGTACTATTACCGATCTTAGCCAGACGAATGTTAATGTAAATACCAATAACCTTGATGATAATAAAGACTATAAGTTAATCAGCAAGGATAACGGTACTATAAATTTCCAAGATAGAAGCACCCAAAAAGATCAGGTCTATACCATTACCGATAAAGATCACTACCAATATGACGGTGAAACCTTCCGTAAACAAAACGCAGATAAAGAGCTAGTATATAGAAAGGGCACCATTACGGATGCTTGGATCGATAACGGTTTCGATAGCACGGAGCTAACCAAGAACCAAGCTAACAATGATGCTCAAGTAGGAGCTCATAAGTTATTCGGTAATAAAGGAAACACCGTAAACGTATCTCAAAGCGCAGGAGATCTAAACGGTAAGAATATAAGCTCGGGTAGAGCTGATGTCAAAGACAGCGTAACTCCAAATACCATCTATAACAATAAGACTGTAGTTAAGGGAGGAACAAATTTCGGTAACGTAAATGCAGGTTACGGCGATAGCGGAACCCAAGAGGTTCACCACAACGAGCTAAGCTTTGAAGATAGCTCAAAAGGTGCGGTGGTAAACGGAAACGTAAGCGCAGGTTATGCCTTAAACGGAAACGTTCACGATAATACCGTAACTACAAACGATACCGTTATTAACGGAAACGCTTACGGCGGTGAAGCAGCAAATGGTAATGCGGATAGCAACACTATAACTCTAAACGACGGCAAAGTTACCGGCGACATAAAAGGCGCAAAAGCTAGCGGCTCCGCAACCAATAACGCAGTAAATTTAAAAGGCTCAGCTAGAGTTGACGGTAACGTTTACGCTGCAGATGCAAGCAGCGGTAGCGGTAACAGCGTAAATTTCCATAGCGGAAGCGTAGGAGGAACGATCTATGGTCTATCTAATACAAGCGGTACCAACAATAGCCTAAACGTATATAACGCCTCTACTCAAAAAACCGCAGGCGATATAGCAAATCTAAATGTATTAAACTTCAATGGAATTTCAAACGCTAACGGTAGCGCAGATGCCGCAGCTTTAAATTTAACCACTGCTGGCAATACCGATATCAATAACGCTAAGTTCCAACTAAACGGAATAGACTACGATCCAAGTAACGATAGCTACGGCTCTTTAAATATCGAAGAGGGTAAGGAGTATTATCTAATTAAAAACGGAGGCGATTACTCAAATTTCAAAGAGAAAGCTAAGCAGCAGACAAACGTATTTAATATCACCGATGCTTCTACCTATGAGATCTCTTTAAAGGGTATGTTAAAGAGCACGGATAACCACTCCATCTTTATCCAAGGAGTAAAGGATACCAAACGCAATATCTCATCAGATAAAAACTTCGATAGCGAAGAGGTCTTAAAATATGATCCCGATCTTACCGCAGGTACTATAATCAACGTAGGTAAAGCCGGCGAAAACAAGAACTTTAACGGACTTAAAATAAATACGGTAAATGCCGATCCTGCTAAACCTATAAAAGCAACCGTTACTCTAGTAGAGGGTAATAATATAGGAACTATTACCGGCGATGACGACGATACTTTAAAGATAGGTAAAGATGACGGCTCTATGACCCCTGGAAGTATAGAAGCAGAAAACATCGCAGGCTTTAAGAAGATCGATTTTAATCTCCCTAACAACTACAACGGAAACGATCCTGCACTTAAGCTTACAGGAAGTACTATTACCGATCTTAGCCAGACGAATGTTAATGTAAATACCAATAACCTTGATGATAATAAAGACTATAAGTTAATCAGCAAGGATAACGGTACTATAAATTTCCAAGATAGAAGCACCCAAAAAGATCAGGTCTATACCATTACCGATAAAGATCACTACCAATATGACGGTGAAACCTTCCGTAAACAAAACGCAGATAAAGAGCTAGTATATAGAAAGGGCACCATTACGGATGCTTGGATCGATAACGGTTTCGATAGCACGGAGCTAACCAAGAACCAAGCTAACAATGATGCTCAAGTAGGAGCTCATAAGTTATTCGGTAATAAAGGAAACACCGTAAACGTATCTCAAAGCGCAGGAGATCTAAACGGTAAGAATATAAGCTCGGGTAGAGCTGATGTCAAAGACAGCGTAACTCCAAATACCATCTATAACAATAAGACTGTAGTTAAGGGAGGAACAAATTTCGGTAACGTAAATGCAGGTTACGGCGATAGCGGAACCCAAGAGGTTCACCACAACGAGCTAAGCTTTGAAGATAGCTCAAAAGGTGCGGTGGTAAACGGAAACGTAAGCGCAGGTTATGCCTTAAACGGAAACGTTCACGATAATACCGTAACTACAAACGATACCGTTATTAACGGAAACGCTTACGGCGGTGAAGCAGCAAATGGTAATGCGGATAGCAACACTATAACTCTAAACGACGGCAAAGTTACCGGCGACATAAAAGGCGCAAAAGCTAGCGGCTCCGCAACCAATAACGCAGTAAATTTAAAAGGCTCAGCTAGAGTTGACGGTAACGTTTACGCTGCAGATGCAAGCAGCGGTAGCGGTAACAGCGTAAATTTCCATAGCGGAAGCGTAGGAGGAACGATCTATGGTCTATCTAATACAAGCGGTACCAACAATAGCCTAAACGTATATAACGCCTCTACTCAAAAAACCGCAGGCGATATAGCAAATCTAAATGTATTAAACTTCAATGGAATTTCAAACGCTAACGGTAGCGCAGATGCCGCAGCTTTAAATTTAACCACTGCCGGCAACACCGATATCAATAATGCTAAATTCCAACTAAACGGAATAGATTACGATCCAAGCAATGATAGCTACGGCTCTTTAAATATAGAGGAGGGTAAGGAGTATCACCTTATCCGCAATACCGGTAATACCTTTACGAGCTTTACAGAGAAGGCTAAGCAAACAACAAAGGAGTTTACGCTTAGAAATTCTACCACCTACGATATAATGCTAAAAGGCTTAATTAAGAGCGGCGACGATCAATCTATCTTGATTCAAGGAAGCAAGCTTACCTCTAGAAATATCACCGGCGGCGAGTTTGGAAACGATGAGATCAATAGATATAGTCCGATCCCAAACCCTGTAATAAACGTAGTTAACGAAGATCCTTCTAATCCTACGGATTTTAACGGCTTAGATATCGACGGCGGCAATGGCTCTACCGTAAATTTAACCGGCGGCAATAATATCGGAAATATCACCGGCGGAGCTGGAAGCACTCTAAACGTAGGTAAAAACCCTACCAATCCGGCAGCTCCTAACTCTATAACCGCTAAGAATATCGGAGGGTTTGACAATATCAATATCTTTATGCCACCTACCGTTAAAGACGGCGATTCTATGATTAAGCTTACCGATCCTACGGCTAATACCGATCTAAGCAATATGAGAGGTAAGATCACCGCTTACGTTAGCGGCAATACCGATGTAGGAGATACCAGCACGATCCATCTGATAGATAAGCAAGGAAGCGGACGATTACTACTTCCCGATCCTTCGCATCTACAAACCAGAGTTCAGCAAGGAGCTACCATAGAGTATGAGACCTACGGTATGGTAGATGCAAACGGAAGAGCTTTAGATCTTAGATTTAGCGGTAAAAGAAGAGTAAAAGACGATACCAAATCCTTCGCAGAAACCAGAGCAGCAAGCTTAGCTAGCTTAAAGAGCGGAAGTGAGTTAATCACTAACTACCTAGATAAGCTAATACCGGATGGTCATTTAGAGCTATTTCCTTTTGCTATAAGCGAAGCTTATGATCTAAGGCATGAGACGGGCTCACACGTAAATTCCAAAGGCTATGGAGTAGCAGCAGGACTTGCCAGCTTAACTGAGAATTTCGCAGGAGATATCTTAAGCGGAGTATTCGTTGAATATGGAAGAGCCAACTACGATAGCTACTTAGATAGCGGCCTACATGCAGACGGAGATAGCGAGTATATAGGCGGAGGCTTGATGCTAAAGCAAAACTTTACTAGCGGCACCTACGTAGATGCAAGCTTTCACGTAGGTAAGATAAGTAGCGATTACAATAGTAACGACTGGACCTATGCCATAGCTCCTGGAGTATTAGCTCATAATGAGAAGTTTGATATCAGCTCAACCTATATGGCTACTCATATAGGAATAGGTCAGATCTTTGATCTAAGCCAAAGTAATAAACTAGACGTTTATACTAAATGGCTATATGCTTACACGGATGATGCAGATGCTACTATAAGCTCTGGCGAGAGATATCACTTTGATAGCGTTACATCTAATAGGCTAAGAGTAGGTCTTAGAGATACTATAAATCTAAAAGATGAGCATAACCTATACTTTGGCGGAGCATACGAGTATGAGTTTAGCGGAGATACCAAAGCATCTACTATGGGGCTTGATGCTCCTAAGCCTAGCTTAAAAGGCTCTACCGGAGTATTTGAAGCCGGCTATAAGTATGAGAGTAAAAACCTAATCTTTAGCCTAGGAGGCAAGGGCTACGTAGGTAAAACAAGAGGCGGTGCTATCAATGCAGGGTTTGAGATTATGTTTTAAATTTTAAGAGATGCGTAAGCTCTAGCTCACGCATCTATAAAATCAAATCCTATACTTAAAATTTCAGGGGCGGGAGATTTCTCGCCCCTTTTTAAATTTAGACGCTATGCACTAGATAAATTTCATAGATTCGCTCTTATGCGATAATGATCTTATTAAACGCGCAGTATCCGCCCGCATAAAATTTTACCGCAAGCGGCGCAAGATAATTCGCAAAATTCTATGCCGCTTTAAAATTTACGATACAAAATTTCAAATTTAAATTTTACGGCAAAATTTCACGGCGAGAGTACAATCAAATGAGCGAAAGCGGAGCCTTGCGAGTGAATACCGAATCTCGCTAGCAAGAGCAGAATTTCACGAGCAAACGCAGAGTCTCAAACAAAGATGAAATTCCGAAGCAAGAGTAGAATTCCGCAGCAAAAGCGAAGCGGTCAAAATTTCATCATAAAATTCTGCCGCCCATATGCCGCCTACTTTTTCGTAATTTTATAGAGTAAATTTCCAATGCTTTGGATTATCTGCACAAGCACGATCAGAATCACGACGGTGTATGCCATTATATCTGGGCGGAAGCGCTGAAAGCCGTAGCGGATCGCCACGTCGCCGAGCCCGCCGCCGCCGACCGTGCCCGCCATCGCCGTAAATCCAATGATGACGATGAGCGTCAGAGTAATCGCGCCGATGATACTAGGTAGCGCCTCGACGAACATCACGCGAAAGATTATTTGCGTCTTGCTCGCGCCGAAGCTCTTCGCTGCCTCGATCACGCCGCTATCTACCTCCAGCAGCGCGCTTTCGATGAGGCGAGCGATAAATAAACGCCAAATTTTTACGCTTTAAAATTTTGCGATACGAAATTTCAGATTAAAATTTGTCTAACATTCAAGCTTGAAATTTTAAGAAATCAAGCAATTTAAATTTAGATTTCTTAAATTTAATTATATAAAATTTTAGCCTTTGCGGTTACGGATTTTATTTTGAGTTCGTAAATTTTCGTGCGCTTTAATGATGCTTTGGAGGCGAATTCTACGCGCGACATGTAGTTTGGGGTGTATTTTTCGCAAAGTATCCGCAGGGCGTAAATTTTACGCTCGTCATCTAACACTTCGTTTGCTTCGCAAACGGCGATCGTGCTGCGGTATTCTGTCGTATAAACTCTAGAGCCTAAAGCGGCAGCGTCGTTTGCGATAGATCGGTATTCTTCGTCGCTTGGGGTAGGAACGCGGTTGTAGCTAACAAAAACCGCCGTTACCGCGCGTCCGTTTTGAAAGAGTTTCGCCTTTGTGCCGGCAGGCGCGCCGTGGATATAAATAATGTCTGCATCGCGCACCGGCGAGATAGGCACGCTAAAAATTTCGCCGCTATCGTCTATGCAGCTAAGCGTAGCGTACTCGCTCTCGTCGATGATTTTTAACGCCTCATCTTCGCTTAGCTGCCTATCTCGTCTGCGCATTTAGTCCATCTGGTTTCGTAGGAATGCGGGCTCGTCGAGCTCGTCGTAGGTTTCGTCTCCGTTAAAATCGCCGCTGCTTACCTTCTGTCTAGAAAAGATAGAATTTCGACCCATGCTCTCCAAAAGCGCCTTCCTGCGATCGGCTACATTATCGCTGGCGACCTGCTTTTTTTCCTCGATGCTCCTTTCAAAGCCGGTGGCGATGAGAGTAACTTCGACGCGGTTGTTTTCCATCTTAGGATCGGTGGTGGTGCCCCAAGTAACGTCGGCATCCTTATCTACGGTATCTTCGATGATATTCATTGCAGATTCGATCTCAAGCAAGGAGCAATCAGGCGACATTTTAAAATGCACCAATACGCCCATAGCGCCGTGGATGGAGGTGTTATCCAAAAGCGGAGACTGGATCGCACTTTTTAGCGCTTCCTCTGCCGCGCCGTCGCCCTCGCTAACGCCTATACCCATTAGCGCCAAACCGCGATGAGTCATTACTTTTTTAACGTCGGCATAATCGACGTTGATATCACTATCGCCCGATTCTAAGATCACGGAGATCATGCCATTTACGGCTTGGAATAGGACATTATCTACGATCTTAAAGGCATCTTTTAGGCCGGTTTTTTTATCGATGATTTTTAATAAATTTTGATTTGGGATAACGATTATGGAATCGCACTCTTTTTTAAGCTCTTCAAGACCCTCTTGGGCTAGTCGCATGCGCTTTTTGCCCTCAAAACCGAAAGGGGTGGTAACAACGCCGATAGTTAGCGCTTTTTTCTCTTTCGCAGCTTTTGCAACGATAGGTGCAGCGCCCGTACCAGTACCGCCACCTAGACCGGAGCCCACGAAAACGATGTCGGAGTAATCCAAGCGGTCTTTAAGATCGTCATAGTTCTCCTCCGCAGCCATCTTAGCAAGCGCTGGATCCATACCGCAGCCAAGGCCTTTGGTGGTGTTTTCGCCTAGTAAAATTCTAGTATTTGCGATCGACTTTTCTAACGCCTGTGCGTCGGTGTTAGCCACCATAAGCTCAACGTCGGTTTTGGTAAAACCCTCGCGAATCATATGATTGATCATATTGCATCCGCCGCCGCCGACGCCGATAACCTTCATCTTGGCACCGTAGATGCCCTTTCTTTCTTCCATGCTGTATCCTTTCACGAGTATCTCCTTAGCTTAAAATTTAAAACCAATTTTTCATAGACGACCAAATTTTATTGAAAAAATTCTGTCCGTCTTTTTTGGGAAGTTGGATATTTAGTTCCTCCTTCTTAGCCGCACCGCTATCCGCTCTGATGCCCTCTTTTTCTATCGCCTTACTGACCTCTTTTTCATAATATTCGTTCACATTTCGTTTCGGAGCCTTGTTTATAACTTCGTCTTTGTAGCGGAGTTTGCCGTTAGAGTCCATCTCGTAAGGGGTAAATTCGCCAAAGCCATACATGCAAAGTCCTAGTGCGCAAGAATTTGAAATATCATCAGCAATCTCGTGCAGGCCGCCCACGCTCTTTGCTCTTGCAACCCTAACGGAAGTGTTATCAAAAACTATCGCCGCTAGATCGCGCACATCGTCTAACTTCGCCATGCCGCCGGTGATCACGATACCTGCGCCTATGCGGTCTTTATAGCCGCTTCTTTCGATCTTATCGGCTATCATATCGAAGGTCTCTTTAACGCGAGCGAGGATGACCTGAGAGATGATCTCAAGGCTTATGATGTGGTTTTCTGACTCGCTATCTCCTAAAGCAGGCAATTCGACTTCGCTATTGCCTTGATTGATTAGATCGTTATAGGTAATTTTAATGTTTTCCGCATACGGAAGCGGCGTGTGTAGGGCGCGCGATAGATCATTAGTAACGTTATTGGAGCCAAACATCACAACATCGTTATAACGTAAGGAATTCCCCAGGTGGATGACTATATCGCAAGTAGCACCGCCCATATCGATCAGTACGACACCTAGCTCTTTTTCGTCCTTGCTAAGCGTAGATATGGATGATGCGTAGCCTGAAAGGACGATGTTATCTACCTTTACGCCCGCCATCTCAACGGATTTTTTCAAATTTTTAATAGAGCTTTCTGGCGCAATAACGATATGCGTAGATACCTCTAGACGCGTGCCACTCATACCGAGGGGGTCTTCGATGTGTTCCTGCTCATCGACTCTAAAATCATACGGAAGCACATGTAAAATCACACTATCGCTAGGCACATTTGCTTGCGCTTCGGCAACCTGCATAGCGCGCTTGATTTCATCCAGTCCAATCTCATTTTCCATAGTTATGACGCCGCGAGATTTAACGCTTTTGGCGTATGAGCCCGAGATAGATATAATGGCTTTATCATAGCTTCTACCAGCGCCTTTTACTGCTGCTTTCACCGCCTGCTTTATTGAGCCCGCGGCCTGCTCTATGTTTGTTATGACGCCCTTTTTGATACCTAAAGTATCGGCTCCACCGACACCTAAGACCGTAAAAATGCCATCATTTTTAGCGATTATCGCGCGAATTTTAGTTGAGCCTATATCTAGACCTAAAATATACTCACTCACTGTCTTTACCTTTAAAATATCTTTCGGTTTTATAGCGCTTTTCTAGCATTTTGGTTAAATCGTCTTGTAGATTAGAATTTAATAAAGTGGTTATCCTATCGGCTACGATCGTTTTTTCTTTATCTATCTCTTCGCTGCTGCCCAGGCTCTGCTGTGAAATTTTATACACTACGGCTTTGTTATCAAACATCACTATCCCTTCTTTCGCAGGCTTATTAAACATATCGATAAGAAATTTATAAAATTCGTCATCGCTTAGCTTGGTATTATTTTTACTATTAAGAGATAGCGTGCCGAAATCTTCGCCTTTAAAATTTTTAAGCGCATCTTGAGCTCTTTTTTCAAGCAGCTCTTTGCGTCTTTTCGTTTCAAATTCTTTAGAAGCCAAAGGCTTAGCCTCTTCAAAGCTCATCTGCCTAGGCTGCTCTACACCGTTTAGTTTAGCAATCAAATATCCGCCTTTGTACTCGAAAGGCTTTATGACATCTCCCGGCTTTGCAACCTCAATCTCAGATATTGGAAAATTGCTAGCCGTAGCAACTATAGTTTCATTAGTATCAAGCTTGCCTTTTTTGATCTCCAAATAATCCTTTGTAGCGTCTTTTTTAACCTGATCCATTCGGTAATCTTTTAAGACGTTAGGTTTGGCTTCTGCAAAATCCAATAGTTTATCATCCAGGCTTCTATACTCACCTCTGTGTTCTTCATAAAATTTACTTAGTTCCGTCTCATTCACGTCGGCTTTACTAGGCGCCACGAAATAGGCCCCTAGATTATATTTTTTCTCGGTCATAAAGTGCGATTTCTCGCCTTCCCAAAATTTCTTTAGCTCGTCGTCATTAAAAGTGACGTTAGCGTCTGCGTAGATTATCTCTGCAGAAACCTTATCCTGCATCAGCTGCGATGCTGCAAATGCTTCTACGATCTTAGGGCTAGGCGTTATTTTTAGCGCTTTGCCGAGCTTTTCTAAAGTTAAGACCTTTTGTAGATTGCGCTCAAATTCTTTCTTGGTAAGTCCTGAATTTTTTACTACGTTGTTGTAAAGTTCCTTACTAAATGCGCCATTTTCTTGGAAATTTGGCGAGTTCAGTACAAATTCCGCCACATCTTTATCACTAGCCTGAACACCTAAGTCTTTAGCAAAATTTAGAAAATATGCCTCACCGATTAGCTGATCTACTGCAATCTGATCTAGATGCATATTTTTGGCTTGTTCTTGAGTAAATTGCCCATCGCTCATAGCGTTTAATCTATTGTATAACTCGGTTGATTTTATCTTATATTCTTGATTGGTTATGGAAATCTGCCCTACTCTAGCGATTGAGCCTGCGCGGTTAGCGTTCATATCATATGCGCCCCAGCCGACGAAGCCTGCGCCCACGAAGGCTATCGTGCTTATCCAGATCGTCGGTATAAGCGACTTCTTATGCTTTTGCATCCATTCTATCATCTAAATCCTTAAATAGCTAACTAAAGAAATTTTTTGTTAGTAATTATACAGATAAAACCTTATGTAAGGCTGAAAAATAGGCATTTTTGGCGAATTATAACGCGTTAGTAAACGATTTGGTATACATTAATCTTAGCTTAGCAAAAGCAGCTTTGAACTCATTTCTAAAATCGCTATTTTTTTTGCCATTTGCTGCGCGCTCCTTGCATGGGCAAAAACCCCATAGCCACGAATCACCATTATATCGCTATTTTCATTTATCATATAGTTACAAATTTCATACGGCGCACGCTCGTGCCAATCGTCGTAACTCTTGGGATCGTAAATTTCAATGCGTTTAAATTTACTCGCCCCAAAGTAATCTCGCGGCAAAATAAAATCATGCTCCAGCGTATATGCGACGAGATATGGTGGTGTCGCGTAGGTTACGAATTTCGCCTCTTTTATATTTTTGTAGATATTTATATGTATGTCGCTATCGATGCTAGCATCCTGCCAGCGGTAGTCCTTTTTTGAAAACAGCGTTATAAAATCATCCCTATCCAGGCTATCAAAAATCGCGTCTTTTTTGTTGATCAAGAACTGATTTTCTTTAATTTTTGCTGAAATCGAGCCGTGAAAGATCCCAAAAAGCCTATCTCTAAACATCGAAAGCGAAATTTTGCGTAAAATTTCATAATAATACTCGTCCATCTCTCGCCTTTGTAAAAAATTTCGATATTATATAGGATTAGAAATTTCAAAAGGATAAATTCAGGTGCAAGCTCCACATATTCCGGTACTTTTTTCGCAAACGATCGCAGCATTTTCGCAGCTTGAGGACGGCTACGTTATCGACTGCACGCTAGGCTATGGAGGGCACAGCGAAGGCATTTTGACCGCTAATCCGCGCCTTAAGCTCATCGCTTGCGACAGAGACGCCGAAGCGATAAAATTTTCGCGCGAGCGGCTCAGTAAATTTAAAGATCGCATAGAAATCCACAAAGCGAAATTTAGTGAAATTTTAGAAATTCTGCCCGAGCAAAAGCTCCGCGCAGTTCGCGGGATCTTAGCCGACATCGGCGTTTCATCTCTTCAGCTGGATAAAAACTGCCGCGGCTTTTCCACTAAAAGCGACGCGCTGGATATGCGAATGGACGAGAGTGCAATGCTAGATGCGGCGTATGTCGTAAACCGCTACTCACAAGCGGATCTGGCGCGCATTTTCCGCGAATATGGCGAGCTAACAAACGCTAACGCAATCGCTTCCAAAATAGCTACTGCGCGGACTAACGCACCACTAACAAGTGCTAAAGCTTTGGCAAATTTAATCGGAACAAAGCCCGTTAAAGGACGCAACATCAGCGCGGCTACGCTAGCATTTCAGGCGATCCGCATCGAAGTAAACGACGAGCTTGGCGAGCTAAAGCGCCTGCTCGCGCTCATTGAGCAAAAATCGCGCGATTCAATTCTAACTAATGCAACTGTCGCTATAATCTCGTTTCATTCGCTTGAAGACCGCATAGTAAAGGAGCGATTTAAGGCGTGGGAGCGCGATTGCGTCTGTCCTATCGAGTTTATGCGCTGCGAATGCGGCGGCGGGCATTCGTTAGGCAAAATCCTAACCAAAAGCCCTATAATAGCGGACGCGCAAGAGCTTGCGCAAAACTCGCGAGCAGCGAGCGCGAAGCTTAGAATTTTTCGGCTAAAATAACCGCCTTTGCTTGCTATGAATTTTAAATTTTGACGAAATTTTGTAAAATTTACAGATTTGCAGGCATTAAATTTTAAAATTTTACGGAATTTTGAAATCCAGCTTTCAAAGATTGGCTTTAGAATTTATGATATTTTCAGCGTTATTTCGAACGCGCAATGTCTAAATCATAAAATTTAACGTTGAATTTTACGCTATATTTAACGTATAATTTTATGAGATTTAGCTGCTGCATATTTTAAAAACTAAGTGGCAACATAGATACAGAACCGAGCGAGAGTTAAAATTTGGCGCCTAAAGCAAGCGGCGTAATGCCAAATCTCGTTCTTTGCTTTAACGAAATTTTGTAAGCGAGCAGTAGTTTCATTGACCTTTTTAGACGATAGAGCCTATCTTGCAAGCGATATCCTTCGCTTAGCGTTTTAAGGCGTATCGAAGACGCAGTAAAATTTTAAGCGGTTTTTCAGACGATTTGACAAAAATTTTATAAATAGTCAATCTCGGTAAAGTGAGCTCGATTTTTACCCGCCAAAGCGATTTTTCCCAAGCGGGCGGTGCAAAAAAACGAGCAAAATTAATGTGATGCTTCTTTTGTAGCTTCCGCTACTATACAGTATCGTGCAAAGAGCCAGATAAATAAACGCAATAGCCGCTAAAGTGAAATTTTGCTTTTGCTGGCCGAGATAGAATTTGGTAAGTTAAGATAAAATTCCATTTACCGAGGTAAAATTGCAAAGAAAAATTTTGCTCGTGATTTTGGCTTTTAAATTTTACCTTAACGGCTATTTGCTGAGCGCACGCTAGCTGTGAGCTTCGAGCAGAATTTATCTTGACGCAGGCGCTTTGGCAGCAAGTAAAAATAGGATCGTGGTTTTAAATTTATGGAGATTTTAGATGAATAAATATGAATATTTTGCCGACGACGATGACGGGCACGACTTCGCAGGGACATCCGATCTAGCGGGCATAGAGCTCGCAAAAAGACGAGCTATGGAGGATCTGACGGATGAGGAGCTAGAGGATAAGCTTGCCGCGGATCTTTCCGTAAAACGAAACTACGCGGGCGCAGCTGACGGCTACGACGATTTTACCGGCTTAGAATTCGAAAGTTCAGGCTTTATAAATACCCAAAACTACCTAAATTCCGAAAGCGGCGGAACAAAATTTAATAAAAGCAGTAAAGTAAAATTAAAAGGACGCGACGACGCAAATCTTTCAACCACTCGAGGCAGCGAGAATTACGCAACCGGAGCGAGCTACGGCGATTTCGTAGGTGCCAATTTTACCGGCAAGGCGGATTACGCGGCGTTTGCAGATGCAAGCTTTACAGGCGCGCAAAATCAAAATTACGCGGATCTGGGCGCGCAGGATTATTCAAGCCTTGCTGCAGGGCGTGGCTACGGCGGCTTTGCTGGCGCGCAAGACGAGCTGCTACGCAACTACGACGCTGAGAAAAAAAAGGAGAAAAATCTCACGCTTTATCAGCTTTTAGTTGTTTATCTGCTGATCGGATTTGCGTTTTTGCTGACGGTACCGGCGATTTATATCCGCAACGAAATTTATTACATCAGCCGCGACATCGCCGCGCTTCGTACCAAGCACGAAGTTTTGCTTGAGGAAAATCGCGCGCTTAACAACGATATCGAATATCTGCGTTACAAAAATGAAATTTTAGATCCGCAAAGCGTGCAAGAAAATGGGCGCTGATGGGATTTTACTCGCGGCGTTTGCGTTTTTTGCTGCACTAGTGCTTGCCCTGCTAATCGCGCTCGTGCTGCAAAACCGCCGCATAAGCGATGCAAACTCCACACTTAGTGAGCTTTTAAGCGAAAGGCTCACAGCTCAAAGTGCGAGAGCAAGTGCCGAGCTTTTTAAGCTAAATCAAAGCCTAAATGACGGCTTTAACGATAAGCTCTATTATCTTAATAGATCCCTAGGCGAGGGTTTGCAGCGTCAAAACAGCGCGCTTAGCGAAAATTTAAGCTCGCTGGATCGCGGCTTTAAGGACATAGCGGAAAATCTAGCGCGAATGAGCGAGCAAAATAAAACTTCACTTCAGGTGCGTGACGAAATCGCAAGGCTAAACTCGATTTTAGGTAATGTCAAACTACGCGGTAACTTCGGCGAGTACCGATTAGAGAGAATTTTATCGATGATTTATGGGCAAAACGCCTCGTTTTACGAGCTGCAAAAGCACCTTCCAAACGGCAGGATCGCGGACTGCGCGCTACATATCGCAAAAGAAAAAATTCTTTGCATCGACTCAAAATTTCCACTTCAAAGCTATGAAAAAATTATCGCCGCCTCCGCTTCAAACGACGCCGCAGCGCTTGCTAGTGCGGATAAACAGCTAGCCGCAGATATGAAAAAGCACGCCGCAGATATCGCGGAAAAATACATCATACCGCCTCTTAGCACGGAGTTTGCGGTGCTATTCGTGCCGAGTGAGGCGGTTTTCGTCTACGTCTGCGAGAGGCTGCCGCAGGTGCTTGAATACTGCGCGCAAATCGGCATTTTTGCGGCATCACCCACGACGCTGCTGGCGCTTTTAGGCACGATCCGAATCTTTGTAAAAGACGAGGCGCTAGCGCAAAATATAAAATCGGTAAAAGATAAAATTTACGCGCTAAAATCGGACTTTGAGGCGCATGCTAAGTATGCGACGGCGCTTCAAACATACGCAGATAAGCTCGCTGCGCAAGCGGAGCTTTTAAACAAAAATGCAAAATCTCTAAAAGCCCGCTTCGAGCGTTTTAGCGAACTGTGAGGCGGGCAAACGTAGCGTACAATGCAGCTTGGAGTGCTTTAGCAAGCTTATAACGCGGCGGAATTCCACAGGTGGGCGAGTGGCATTCAAATTAAATTTGCACCTCGCCTATTTTGCAAATAAAATTCCCATTTGGGGTAGATAGACGGAATTTAAAACTCAGCTTAATGGATTTGTTACGCGAGCAAGCAGAATTCAAAGGCTGTCTGACACGCATAAAATTTGATTAACTAAATTTCATGGGCGCGCGAGTAAATTTAATCCGCTTAAGCATTAAACGCCCTCGTCACGATGTGAGTAAGATCAATCGCTACGCTTTCCGCTCCAGAAATTCAGCGCTGCTATACCGAAACAAAATTTGACGCCACATATTGCATGCGTAAATTTGCGGTCGTGGGCAAATTCTACATTTCAGAGGTGAAATTCATGATTCATGAGCGAAATTTCGTATTTTGGCGAAACTTTAAAAAGCGGCTTATAGGCATTACGAATTTAAGACAATAGCGCTGCGAGCAGGATTAGCCGTTTGACGCTAAGAAATTTATGGGCGTTGCGCGGATATAATTTCAGATTTTGACAAAATTTCAAAAGCGATCTGCAAGCACGCAAAATTAATCTGCAATCCCAAAAGCTCGTAAATTTGCATTTTACGGCGACACAAAAACCTCGCGCATTAAAGCGTAGTCAAGATAAACATCGCACTAATACGCGGTGGTACTTTGGGCGGTTGGTGCAAGCGTAAAGCAAAAATCGCGGTTACTTGCAAGCTTAAACCCTCGCTCCGCATAAACAAGCCAAATAAAATTCTGCGCCTAATATTTCTGTCGCCATTCGTAAAATTTAAGCGCAATTTAACTTGCGAAATTTTACCAGCCACAGCAAGCGGCGTAAATTTTAAAAATTTAACTCGTGAAATTCTAAAGTCGCGGTATTCTGCGTGGCTAAATTATCGACAAAGGCCTTAAACTCTGTCTCTCATAAAGCTTTGCTTTTGCATTGCAAGCCTGCATGGCTTTCTAAAATTATCGCCGGGCGGCTCATTTTGCGAATTCGGCGTCTATTCGGAGTAAAATTTCAAAAACGGACGCGAATCTCAAAACGGATGCCGTATTTAAAAAACAGAAAGATTAGATGCGCAATCTTACGCGGCGACAAGATGAAATTTTAAGTTCGACGCGGCGCCAAAACACACAAAATTCTCCTGTAAAATCGTAAGATTCCAAAATTTCTCGACAAAAATCAGAGCCATAGCACTGCAAGTTCGCCAAATACCTTCGCGCTAAAAACCCAAAAACCCGCTGCTATAGTCCCAAAAAAACCGCACATCTTAAAATTCTGCGAGTAAACTGAAATTACCAAGCGCCTCAAAAACCGCATACGCAAGCGAAAAAATCGCTGCACCTTAAAGCTACCCTAACGATCTCGTTTTACCGCCTTTATATGCCGCGAAAATCGCGCAGCAGGTCAAAAACCGAGTAACAGGATTTTTGAAACCTGATTTTACGATCGATCCAAGCGCCTAGGCGCTGATCAAATCTACGCGACGGAATTTTGAGGCTACAAGGCTTTAGTGGACGCATAAACGGGCACGGCAACCAACTCCACTTGACGAAATTTTTAGTGTGACTTTATACCGATCCGATTAATAAATCGTTCTTCGTCCGCCTCGCGGCTAAATTTTGGGGTATTGCTTTGACACTTTAAGCCACTAATTCAAATCCGCGCGACGGAATTTTTGAGCGCGACTTCGCAACTTCAAGGCTTCGCGCCGATCCAATTAATAAATCGCGCGCCCTTTAGCCAATGCGCGAGTATGTGGCGCCGTTATACGATTACAGCAAATTTGGCGTGCTAAGCTAAATGCGGGCAAAAATAGGCACCACGCTATGCTTCACGCCGCGACTTCGTATCGCTAGATCCAAGCGTACGAAATAAATTTTAGACGCTTTTTGCTTCGCGTAAAATTTTCAATATTTTTTAGAAATTTTATAAAATTTTGAGCGCTTTACGCCGCTGCCCGCAGCCATGCTTATACCAAATCACGCTCAATCCACACCACTTATTTATCAGTTGCGCAATTTTCATTGTAGTAGGCGATGGTGCGCTCGTACTCGTCGTAATTCTGTATATAATCGTTTGCGACGCTTGGGTTTGCATATCGATTCTCGACCGCTAAAAGCTCCGCTTCGAGCTCTTTATAATGCTCATAAACCTCTGCACAAGCGCGATCGTGGGCGTCGCCTTGCAAGATTATAGATTTATCAGCGCCCGCACTCGCGCAGCCTCCGAGCCCTAAAACGACGGCGCAAAGCGTACCGCATAAAATTAAGCTTTTCAAAATTTTTTCCTTATTCCAAGTAAATAAATTCGGCGTAAAAATAGGTGTGGTTATAAGCCGAGTTCCGTTACAGCGGTCATTTATCTAGACCGATTTTTGCAAATCGGTTCGAGCGAACGGTTCGAATATAAGACGAAACCACCCGTTCTTGCTGCAGGTTGGGTTTGCATTGCCGCTCGTGTCTCCACGCGCGCGGTGGGCTCTTACCCCGCCCTTTCACCCTTACCGCTTGCGCGGCGGTTTGCTTTCTGTTGTACTTTCCCTAGGGTTGCCCCCGGCGTCCGTTAGACGCAACCTTGTCTTATCGCAGCTCGGACTTTCCTCTCCTTGCGGAGCGACCGCACGCCACACCCGAGCGCAATTATAGCTTTTTTGGCTTAAACTTCAGGGCTTGCGGAATTTAAGGGACGGAATTTTTGGCGTGAGCAAGTATA
Source organism: uncultured Campylobacter sp. (assembly GCF_937980635.1). Classification (GTDB taxonomy): domain Bacteria; phylum Campylobacterota; class Campylobacteria; order Campylobacterales; family Campylobacteraceae; genus Campylobacter_B. The sequence continues at coordinate 42,247 of NZ_CALJPG010000021.1, read as the reverse complement.
AACTCCCGCCTCTGCACCATTGCCGCCGGAGGATGACGACGATAAAGAAGCTAATAAATTAAATCACATCTTTAACAAAAAAATAGCATAAAATTAGATGATTTTTAAATAAATTTGAAAATAATCAACAACAAGCTTATAATGCTATAATTAAAGAACTTGAAAAAGATATGGCAAATGGTAAGTTGCCAAATAATTTTACTAATGGTCATAAAGTCAATATTAAAGGCTATGAAATTACTGTACGTGGAGTTATAAAAAATGGAAAATCAGAAATCGGAACAATGTTTATCCTTAGACAATTTTACGGATATTGCAAATATCGAAGCTGAAATTGTTAAGCTAATAAGTGATGATTTAGGCGATTATGCGCTTTATGAGCAGTTTGAAAATTCAGAAATTACTAAAAGAGAGGTTTCGACAGCCGGATATTATTGCCATTTCGAGTGTAAAAAAATATTAGAAAAAAGCAAAAACAACGGTTTTGTCGGCAATGTAAATTTAATGCTTTCTGATGAAAACATTGGAGGAGCAATGGTTCTTTTGGAAAATGGAATTTTAAAAATGTTAGAATGCTACTTTTGGGAAGAGAATAATTTTTTTGAAAATATTGTAAACGGGCAATAGTAGATAAAAGACTTAAGCGATTTTAAGCTTAATAATATTTTGCTGGTTATTGACGAAAATAAATTTGGACAACTATAAAAAGGTGAAATTTAGCAAATTTTACCTACGACCGAGCCGAATAAAATTTTAAATTTGAAATTCTATGGCTCAGACAAAACGGCGCGCTTGCTGCGATGAAATTTCACGAAATTTCATAAAATTTTATCTGCCGCATAAATTTAAATCCACGCAGTCGGTTTTAATATTTCGCAAAATTCTGCGCGGCGCGGCGCGGTTTAACGTGGGGCGCGGGGTGACGGAGTCCCACTCCGCGATGCGGTGCGAACCCCCCCTACTCTACGGCGCGGTTTGACGCGACGTGAGCCATAATCCACGGCGCGATGCGGCTCAATCCTCGTCTGTCGCGGCGCCCTCAAATATATCTCGGTGCAAAATTTCTTCCAAAACGACCGTCGCGTAAGAGCCTTTCGGCAGATAAAAACTAAAGCTAAAATGCGCATTTTGCGTATCATAGGCGTGCTGCACGCGCTCCATAAAGCTCCACGCAAACCTGCGCGAGCCGTTCATCTGTGCCTCAAACTCGCGAGCAGGCGCGAAAATTTCATCTTCAAATCTGCCGCCAAGCCCGCTAGCTCGCAGCTTAGCTCGCCCCACGATAAGGCCTGCGCTCGTGATTTCTCGCCTCGCAAACCTCTCGCACTCCGCGCCCAGATCGTCGCAGCTAAAAAACGCGCCGTGCGGAAAATGTCCTAAAATCTCGCCCCTTAAAAGCTTAAAAAACTGCGGCTGAGCCGCGATCTCGCGCGCCTCCTCCTTGCTTAGTCCGTAAATTTTAGAAAACTCGCCAAGGCTAAATTCCGCCGCAAATTTTGAAATTTCGACCCGCTTGCTAAGCCAGCGATTAAAAAGCTCACTCTGATAGGCGCTGATTAGAAAGTCGCGCATTTTGGGGTTTTTAAGCCGCCTCTGTCCGCGCAGCACCTCCTCGCCCTGTGCTGCGTTATCGCCGAACTTGCCGAAGCGCTGATAGCCGAAGTAGTTCGCAAAGCCCTCGCGCCCTAGCGTATCTAGCGCGGCTGCGAGCTTGACGGCGTCGGGCGGTAGAACCTTTTTTAGGCGGATGAAAAAGTCGTTGCCCTTTAGATGCCCGATTTTAAGCTTGTTTTTGTGCCTTTGCACGCTTAAAATTTTAAGACTTTCGTGCGAAAATCCGCCCAGCGCAGGCTCAAATTTAGCGGGCATGCTAACGTGCTGCGTCGTAAGGCCCTGTTTGTCCTTAAGCCCCGCGTAGCCGAACTCGCGCATCTTAGCGCCCGTATGTTCGCTTAAAATCCGCAGCGCTTCGTGCGTGCTGATGCCTTTTTTTTGTAGCAGCAAAATGCAGTGCTCGCCCTCATTGCTAGGCTCGTAAAGCGGCACTTCGCGCACGACGAAATCGCTGGAGTTTTTACTAAAATGCGCATTTATCGGCGCGTGATTTAGGGTGTATAAAATTTTCATAGCCGGCCTTTGCGTTAATCTAAGGCGCAATTTTATAAAATTGAGCCTAAAAAACTCATTATTAAGGCAAATTCTAGTATCATTCGCCATAAAAAAAGGATGAAAAATGCTTCGAATCAGGCTCTTTCGCTTCGACCCGCACTGCGACGTCGCAAGCTACTTCAAGCCCTATGTTTATGAAAGCGCGCCCTTTGCCGATCTTGCGGCACTGCTTGACGACATCTGCGCGCACGATCCCTATTTTAGCGCGCAGGGAGTGGAATTTGTAAAAATCGGCGGCACGACGGTGAGCGTAAAAGAGCCGCTGGATACGCTCATAGCGCACTTTGGAAGCGAGCTAATCATCGCTCCTTTTAGCGAAAAAGAGGCGATAAAGGATCTGCGCTGCGAGCCGCGAGCGTTTTTGGACAAATTTCAAGCCTTTGAAAGCATTGCGGATGTCTCTGATTTCGAGTTTTACAAAAGCCTCGCGCCCTATTTTTACTCGACGAAAATCCCCGCATGCTCGCAGGAGTTTTTGGGCAACAGCGCCTTTATCTTCGCGCACCGCCTGATGCAGACGCACCCGAGCGAGCGCATGAGGATTTTGGAGATCATCGAGCCGCAGATGGCGTATTTTACGAAGTGCGACGCCGTAGGGATGGAGTTTGACGACCGCGCGGCATACAGGGCGTTTTGCGATATTTTAAAATTTGAGCCCGCGCGCAGCAATAAAATTTTAAGCGCGCAAAGCATGGCGGAATTTGACGCGGCGGGCGCGAAGCACGATTTTAGCGGCTTTAACGTCGCCGTGTGGTACGACGAGGCCGCGGAGGAGCTGGCTAGCAGGCTGGGCGCGCAGATCGTGCACTTTGAATGTGAAGGCGCGCCGCTTGGAGCGCAGATATACGAGCGCGAGCGGGAGTGCGCGCTGCGGCTGGGGGGTGAAATTTTATTTGACGCGTTTGACAGCGGAAGCGATTTTTTGCTAGTAAATTCCAAGCTCGCGCTTGATTTTTTAGACGGCAGAAGCGATGAAATCCAAAGGCTTTTCGGTAGAGACCTCGCGGGCTTTTATCTAATTGCGACGGATGAGCTCATCGCTCTAGCTCGCGGCGAGAGGCCCAACTTTTCGGCGCGCAAACTAAAGCCGATGCTGATTTAAGCGAACGGGGTTTTAAAATTTATCCTATTACGACGGTAAAATTTTAAATCGACTGCATATTGATGATCGGTATAAAGCAAATAGTTTTCTTAATCGCAGGCGCTTTAATCATCTACTATTTCTTTAATTCAGCACTTGCTTGTTCTACCGTATAGCCCATATTTCATCCTTTACTTTAAATTTTTGATATAAAAGTTACTTGAATATTTTCTCTGGGGATAGAATCTATTATAGCCCCTCTTTTAAACTCATTTAAAATTTCTTTTAAAATATCCACAATCTCTTGCTTTGGTATATTCCCGATATCGCTTCTTATGGATTCTAGTTCATATATTATTCTAAATGGATTATCTGTAACTTTTTTACCAGTATTTTCGTTGTATATATCTCTTAAATCGATCTCTATATCTTTACCTTTATAGTGCAAAAGCCATATATCTTCACCGCTAAATTCCATATCTCTAGGATCTCCGATAGTGATACTGCGCACAGGGAAAAGCCAAATATCCCTTTCTCGATCTATGCACCAGCTTCTTGAATTTAAGTTTGCCCAAACAAGCTCACCCTGATGATACTTTTCGCATATCTCATTGCACGGTTTTAGTAAGTCGTATTTTTCGATATCCTCTTTTGAAATACGTTCTGTAACAAACGCCACTTTATCCCCTCTTCTTTAAATTTTAGATCTGAAAATTACTTGAATATTCTCTTTAGGGATAAAATACGTTATAACGTCTCCTCCCTTAAACTCATTTAAAATTTCTTTTAAAATATCTACAATCTCCTGCTTTGTTATATCCCCAAGATCGCTTCTTATAGATTCCAGTTCATATATTAGTATAAACGGATTATCCGTATCTTTTTTACCAGTATTTTCGTTATTTATATCTCTTAAATCAATCTCTATATCTTTACCTTTATAGTGCAAAAGCCATATATCCTCGCCGCTATAGTTCATATCTCTAGGATCTCCGATAGTGATACTACATATTGGAAAAAGCCAAATACCTCTTTCTCGTTCTATGCACCAACTTCTTGAATTTAAAATAGCCCATTCCAGATTAACTTGATGATATTTTTCGCATATCTCATTGCAGGGTTTTAGTAAATCGTATTTCTCGACATCCTCTTTTGAAATACGCTCTGTAACAAACGCCACTCTCTCCTCCTTAAGAATTTAAAATTTTAGACTGCTTGCGGGTTGCCGCCGTTTTTTGCTCTTGCGACAAATCGTTTAGCCATTTTCGCAAATGGCTAAATATACGCCAAATTTCATCTTGCCGTAGCGCGTAAATTTTAAAATTTCGCTTTTATGCAGGCGCTGTTTTCTTGCGGGTCTCTTGCCGATAGCTCGCCGCCTGCTGCTTAGATAAAATTTTAAAATTTCACTACCTAAACGCATGGATAAAATTTTAAAATTTCGTCGTCCGCGCGCACGAACTAAATTTTAAAATTCCACGCCGCTTAACACGAGCGGATGAAATTTTATAAAATTTTGCCGCCGCAAATCAAAGCGCAAATAAACGCACTAGCGCACAGAAATCGCGCGAACTAACAAAAGTCGCGTTTGAATTTCATCGATAAAATTTATGAATCCCGCCTATGCTTCGGCGGTTTCGTTTTCGTCGATTACGGCTTGCATCGCCTCTCTGGCGTGCTGCAGCCAATCTTTATCGCTCGTATCGAGCAGGTCTAGGTAGATGATTTTGACGTGTCCGCTGTGGACGGTGAAATCGTGAGAGTTTGCGATATGCTGCGTACCGATGAGCACCACGGGCTGGACGCGCAGACCGAGCTTGCTAACGATCGCTTTGGCGCCGCTTTGGAATTGCAAAAGCTGCGTGCCGCGATGTCTGGTGCCCTCGGGAAACATCGTGATGACGCGCCCTTCGCTCACGCGCTGCTGCACTTCGTGCACGATCCGCACCAGATCGCGCGGATTAGAGCGATCGACTTGGATCATCTTCGGAAGAGTGATGATTTTGCCGATGATAGGGATGTCTGCGATCTCCTTTTTAGCGATCCAGCAAATATCAGCGGGATGGGTTTCTTCGAGCACGACGATATCCATTATGCTTTGGTGGTTGGCGATTACTAGCTGCGCGCGCGGATCGGGAGTGCCTACGATCTGGATATCGTACCCAATGCCGTAGCGCTGGAAGCGCCCCCAAATGCGGCGGAAGCGACGATGAGAGGAGTTTTTAACAGCCATGGCGATTACGACGCAAACGACGGTAAAAATAAACCAAATCGCGTAAAATAACGCTCTAATCCTTGCTAAGCTCATCTTTTTTAACCCAGCCGATTTTGTTGCCGCCCAGCATAATTTTATAAAATTCCTTATTCGTACCCAAAATTTCAACCTTTTCGGGATTTTTAGTCACGTAAAACACGGTGGAGCTTTGCATAGGCAGAATTCTAACGGGGGAATTTTGCGCGATGCTGCCCGTGCCGTAAGGCTTTTGCGCATAGAAATTTACCGCTAAAATCAGCACCGCAAAGATGAGCGGCGTGATATTTTTACTAAGCAGAAACATCACCAAAAGCACGGCAGCTAGCGTGTAGATCGCGATCTGCTTGTAGGCTTCGAATTTACTCTCTTTCGGATTTAGACCGATCTGTGTGCTAAGATCCTCGGCGCGCGGATTGAGTTCAAGCCCGAAATTTTCAAATTTTTTAGTATTAAGATTAAAATAGCTGAAGTCTAAATTTGTGATATTTTTATCCACGACGGCGAAATAATATCCGCTTTGGCTCGCGTATGTGCCGCGCACGGAGTCCACACCCTGCTTGATAATAGCGGGATTATCAATGCTAAAAGCGCTGATTGCGCCGTTTCGGATACCAAGATCGAGCGTGAGTAAATTTGAAGCGTCGTCAAATTTGGTAGTTTTGTAGTTTTTAAGTTTCAGCTCGTCAGCTACGATATGCGAAAAATTAGGCTTCGTGTCAAGCTTCATAAATTCCGGATTATCAGGTTTGATAGAGCTTTTTTCAAAAAATTCTCCGTTGCGCTGCAAGGTCAAAACGAGCTCATTTATCTTATCGCTCTTATCACTTGCTGCAAACCACAGCGTCGTCTCAAACATCTCGTCGCCCTCAATCCACGTAAGATTGTCGGCATTAAGCCACTTCATACCATTGGTGCGGCTGATCTCTAGCTTTGGCTTAACGGTGATTTTCTGCCCCAAATATACGGCGAAATCAATCTTAAAAATTTGATTGCAATACACCTTCCTAGGCATCCCGCTGGCTTTTAGCGTAAGCTCCTTGGGCTTAATGTCCTGATAGACCTTATCGTCGGATACGTCAAGATCGACTTCGTTAGTAGGCGCCAAAGCCTTAAGATCGTCGATGCTTAGATTATCCATCGACATAACCTCTTTTTTATTATACTTCAGCATAACCTTGGAATTATCGCGCGTCTGCGGCTCGTCGGGCTTATCCTCAGCTTTTTTCGGTGCATATTTACTTAGATCGTCAAGCGAATCAATCTCAATCTCCGGCGCAGCAAACGCAAGCGTGCAGACACCTAAAATAGTAAGAATTTTTTTTAGCAAATTAAGCCTTTTAGCATTTTCTCTCCGTCCGTGCCGCCCAAAATAGGCTCTATAGCGCGCTCAGGATGCGGCATCAGGCCGAAAATCTTTTTGTTTTTATCGCAAATCCCTGCGATTGCGTCTACTGAGCCGTTCGGATTTAGATCCGCGCCGTTTTCGTCACAATATTTTAGCAGCACGCAATCCTCGTCGTATAGCGACTTTAACGTATCCGCAGGCGCATAATAGTTTCCCTCGCCATGCGCGATCGGGATATTTAAAATTTCGCCTTTCTCGCAACAGTGCAGAAATTTATTATCGTTTGAAACGACGCGCAGATGGTGAAATTTTGAGATGAAGCTTAAATTTATATTTCTACTCATCGCTCCGGCAAGTAGCTTCAGCTCCAAAAGCATCTGAAAGCCGTTGCAGATACCCAAAATATAACCGCCCTTTCGCGCGTGATCAAGCACCGCTTGCATTACGGGGCTAAATTTAGCAATCGCCGCGGTTCGCAAATAATCCCCGTAGCTAAATCCGCCCGGAAGCACGATCAGATCGGCATTTATTTTGTCTTCCTTATGCCAGATTATCTGCGTTTCGCAACCGAGCTTATCAAAGACGTATTTGGTGTCGCGCTCGCAATTCGTGCCGGGGAAATTGACGATCGCTACCTTCATATCACGATCTCGTAGTCTTCGATGACGGTGTTTGCCAAAATTTCATCGCACATCCTAGCGACGTCGGCGTAAATTTTATCCCTATCCTCGCCATCTATATCAAGGACGATCTGTTTGGCTACGCGCACATCTCGCACGCCGCTAAATCCAAGCGAAGCGAGGGCGTGCAAAACCGCCTTGCCCTGCGGATCTAGCACGCCCTGCTTAAGCCTTACGTTTACGATTACCTTCATCGCTTATCCTAAAATTCTACGCAAGACCTCTTCGTAGGCCACTTTTACGCTACCAAGATCCTGCCTGAACACGTCCTTATCGAGCTTTTTATCGGTCTGTTTGTCCCAAAAGCGGCAGCTATCTGGACTGATCTCGTCTGCAAGTAGGATATTTCCGTCCTTATCTCTGCCAAGCTCGATTTTGAAATCAACGAGCTTTAAATTTCGCTCGTCGAAAAATTTAACCAAAATTTCATTGATCTTGCGCGCGATCTTTTTGAGCTCGTCAAGCTCGCTTTGGCTCTTTACGGCGCCAAGCAGCAAGCAATGCTCGTCGTTTAGGATCGGATCGCCCAGCTCATCGTCTTTATAGCAAAACTCCACCAGAGCAAACGGGAGCTTTGTGCCCTCTTTGATGCCCAGGCGCTTTGTAAGCGAGCCGGTGGCGATATTGCGAGCGATGATCTCAAGAGGGAAAATCTTACATTTTTTTACGAGCTGCTCGGTCGGGCTAATCGTCTCAACAAGCGCGGTGGCGATGCCGTGCTTTTTAAGCAGATCAAAAATCAGCGTCGAAATTTTACAATTCAGCGCGCCCTTACCGCTCTCTTCGGCCTTCTTGACGCCGTTAAACGCCGTAAGCGAATCTTTAAATTCCGAAATCAAAAGGTCGTCACTTTCGTTAATCGACCACATCTTTTTGCCCTTGCCTTCGTAGATGAGCTCTTTTTTGGTAGCTTGCATCACACTCTCCTTACTTGATGTTTAGAATTTTTATCGCGTCTATTGCGGTTTTTAACTGGATATCGTTATTAATCTGCTCTGCTGTGATGAAATTTTTCTCATCCTTTTTCTGAGCATCTTTTTTCTTAGTCTCGACCTTGGCTAGCTCGCCTTGCAGGTGCTTTTTAAGATCGGCCTCTTTTAGCGAGAATTCATCCTCGTCGCGGCTCGGCACCTTGCCCGGCGCCACTATGAGATCAGGCGTCACGCCCACCGCTTGGATAGTGCGGCCGCTTGATAGATAGTAACGCGCGATGGTTAGTCGCAGCGCCTCCTTATCCTCTATCGGCAGGATCACCTGCACGCTTCCCTTGCCAAAAGTTTTTTCACCAACCAACACGGCGCGCTTTAGATCCTGAAGCGAGCCGCTTACGATCTCGCTCGCGCTCGCGCTACCGCCGTTTACTAGTACTACCAGTGGCAAATCAGTGATCTTCTTTTTAGGATCGGCGCTATGCGCTTCGGTTTCGTTTTTCGCGCGTCCTTTTTGAGAGACGATAAGACCTTTGCCGACGAATAAATTTACAAGCCCGATCGCTTGATCCAAAAGCCCGCCTGGGTTGTTTCGCAGATCCAAAATAATACCCTTGGCGTCTTTGTGCTCTTTTATAAATTTACTCGCATCCGAAACTACGTGCTGATCGAAATTCGTAACGCGCAGATATAAAATTTTATCATCCTCGATCATCTTGGCATAGACCGATTCTACTTTGATTATGTCGCGGATAATCTCGACGTCGAAAGGCTTGCTAACACCTTTGCGCACGATCGTTAGAGTGATTTTGGTTTTCGGCTTACCGCGCATTTTTGAGACCGCATCGTCGATCGTGATGCCGAAAGTCGCGTTGCCGTCGATACGCAAGATCACGTCGTTGGCCTGAATGCCTTTCTTGTCGGCAGGAGTGCCCTCGATAGGCGAGATGACGGTTAGAGCGCCGTCTTTCATACCCACCTGAATTCCAAGCCCGCCGAACTCGCCCTCGGTCTGCACCTTTGTATCGTTAAACGCCTTTTCGTCCATATAGCTTGAGTGCGCGTCGAGGTTATTCATAAGCCCCGAGATCGTCTTATCCACGAGCTCCGAGAAGGTCATCTCATCGACGTAATTGTTTTCGACGATCGCAAGTGTTTTGGTAAGCTTAGCTAGCGCCTCCAGACGCGTTTTTTCGCTGTCTGGCTTTTTGGTCGCATTGACCTCTCTGGCTTGTAAATTTCCGGTAAAAAAACTAACGCCTAAAAATAGAGAAAATATGAATCCCAAGCCGAAGAAGAGGTGTTTTTGTCGCAAAGTTTATCCTTGAAAGTAAAATGGAGTGAATTTTATAGAAAATTGGCTAAAAATAAGGTAAATTTCATACGAAATTTGCGCGTTTACGGATAAATTTAAGCCGAAAATTTTAAAATCTCACTAAAAAACCTTGACATAAAGACACTAAAGTTATATAATGCAATCAACTTCAACTTTAGGAGAAAATTTATGAACGAAACTATAGAAATTTTAACCGATAAAATGCGCTCCGTGCTCGAAAGCAGCGTTTCTTTGGCGATCCATTCCAAAAATAGCGAAGTGGGCGTATTGCACATGCTCTGGGCTTTGGTAGCCGACAGCGGCTCTGTGCTAAATCAAATTTTTAATAAATTTAGCATCGAAAAGACCGCAGTCGAGCTTGAGATCAAAAGCGAAATTTCAAATTTGCCTACGAGCTCAAACGTCACGAAGGAAAATGTGCGAATCTCGCGCGAGCTGATGAACTCGCTAGAGGTCGCAAAAGGGCTGATGACAAGCTCGGGCGATAAATTTATCGCCGTAGATACCTGGCTGATTGCAAATTTAAACGCAGATCCGCTAAAGAAAATTCTGTCTAAATTTGCAGATCTTAGCGAGATCAAAAAGGAGCTAGAGGCGCTTCGCGGCGGTAAAAGCATCGATTCGCAAACCGCCGACGAGACGCTTGAGGCGCTTAGCAAATTCGGCGTCGATCTCACCGCCAAGGCAATCGCGGGCGAACTCGATCCGGTAATCGGCCGCGACGAAGTAATCTCGCGAATGATGCAAATTTTAATCCGCAAGACGAAAAACAACCCTATCCTGCTCGGTGAGCCGGGCGTGGGAAAAACCGCGGTCGTCGAGGGTCTTGCGCAGCTAATCGCCAAAAAAGAGGTACCGCTTAGCCTGCAAAACAAACGCGTCATCGCGCTTGATATGAGTGCGTTGATCGCGGGCGCGAAGTACCGCGGCGAGTTTGAAGATAGGCTCAAAGCCGTCATAAACGAGGTCGTAAAAGCCGCAAACGTCGTGCTTTTCATCGATGAAATTCACACCATCGTAGGCGCGGGCGCAAGCGAAGGCTCTATGGATGCCGCAAACATCCTAAAGCCCGCTCTTGCGCGCGGCGAGCTGCACGCTATCGGTGCTACAACGCTGAAAGAGTACCGAAAGTATTTTGAAAAAGACGCCGCACTTCAGCGCCGCTTCCAGCCCGTAACGGTCGCGGAACCTAGCGTGAGCGAGGCTACGGCGATCCTGCGCGGCATAAAAGAGCGGCTAGAGGTGCATCACAACGTCACCATCACCGATAGCGCGCTTGTGGCGGCTGCAAGGCTAAGCGACCGCTACATCAGCGATAGATTTTTGCCGGATAAGGCGATCGATCTCATTGACGAAGCGGCGGCGGAGCTTAAAATGCAGATCGAAAGCGAGCCCAACGAGCTTGCCAAGGCTAAGCGCGACATCCTAACACTTCAGGTCGAAAAGGAAGCCCTTAAGATGGAGGATGACAGCAAAAACAACGAGCGGCTCGCGCAGATCGACAAAGAGATCGAAAATTTAACCGAGCAGAAAAACGCGCTTCAGGCTAAATTTGAAAACGAAAAGTCCGTATTCGGCGGCATCAGCGAGGCGAAAAAAGCAATCGACAGCCTCAAAAACGAAGCGAGCTTAGCAAGACGCAACGGCGATCTTAGTAAGGCTGCCGAGATCGAATACGGCAAGATCCCCGCCGCGCAGGCGAAAGTTAAGGAACTTGAGGCGAAATGGGACGCGATGAAAGAAAACGGCGTGCTTTTGCGAAACCGCGTGGACGAGGAGAGCGTAGCTGAAATTTTAAGCAAATGGACGGGCATCTCGGTAAGCAAAATGCTCTCCTCCGAAAAGGAGAAATTCCTCCACATCGAAGAGCATCTAAAAGAGAGTGTCGTTGGGCAGGATGAGGCGCTGCATGCTATCGCTCGCGCCGTCAAGCGCAACAAAGCGGGGCTCGTGAATGAAAACCGTCCAATCGGAAGCTTTTTGTTTTTGGGCCCTACCGGCGTCGGCAAGACCGAAAGCGCAAAGAGCCTAGCTAGGTTTTTATTCGACGATGAGCGGGCGATGATCCGCTTTGATATGAGCGAGTATATGGAAAAACACAGCGTCTCGCGCTTGCTTGGTGCGCCTCCTGGATACGTGGGCTACGATGAGGGCGGACAGCTTACCGAAGCTGTGCGCAGAAAGCCCTACTCGGTGCTACTTTTTGATGAGATCGAAAAGGCGCACAAGGACGTTTTTAACATCCTACTTGGAATTTTAGACGACGGGCGCGCGACCGATAACAAGGGCGTTACGGTCGATTTCAAAAACACGATCATCATCCTAACGAGCAATATCGGCTCGGCTAAGATTATGGAGCTTGACGCCAAAAATGCGGACAAGCCGCGCGAAATCGCGCTTGCCGAGCGAGAGGAGGCGGTAAAGAGCGAGCTGAAGAATTATTTCAAGCCCGAATTTATCAACCGCCTGGACGACATCGTGATCTTCAATGCCCTAAGCGAGGACGATCTTATAAAAATCGTGGGCATTATGTTTAAGAGCCTGCAAAAAACGCTCGCAAACCGCGGCATTAACGCGAGCCTAAGCGAAAATGCCAAAAAGCTCATCGCCTCGGCGGGCTTTGATATCGAATACGGCGCGAGGCCTCTGCGCAGGGCACTCTACGACCTAGTGGAGGATAAGATCGCCGATATGATCCTAAGCGACGAGATCAAAACCGGCGATCGGATCGAAATCGGCGCGCACGGCAGCGAAATCGAGATAAAGAGAGTGAAGTAAAATTTGGCGGAATTTATCCTACGGGGTAAATTCCGCGCTTCTGCTAAGTAAATTTGGCGAGGCGAGGTAAATCTCACACCTTAGCTAAGTAAATTTGGTGGGTAATCTATCCCTTGGGAATTGAAACCTATTCATGCTCTCTAGGATGTAAAGTAGAATTCCATCCCGTTGGGAATTGAAACGATATGACAATCAAGGTGTATGCGCGGTTTCTACAAGTAGAATTCCATCCCGTTGGGAATTGAAACAGCTTGGACTAAAGCGCACGGTAAAAGATAACTTTCGTAGAATTCCATCCCGTTGGGAATTGAAACAGGACTAGTCCCCCCATATTGTTCCAGCCATTCTCGAGTAGAATTCCATCCCGTTGGGAATTGAAACGTATTAATGGCGGCGAGAGCTTCGCCGCGGTAACGTAGAATTCCATCCCGTTGGGAATTAAAATGCTCTATTTAAAATTTCATTTTTCCCTCTCACATATTAGCATTCTATAGAATTTATCGAGCCGAATCCTGCCCGATAAAATTTTTACCAAATAAAATTCTGGGCTTTAAATTTTAAAATTTATCGAGTAGAGTTCCGTATCCCAGAGCTTAGAATTTTAAATTTAAGAAGCAGCGACTTCAAGCTACGTGATTCAAAACACGAGGATTTTAGATTATAAAATTTAAGAAAGCAGGCGGGATTAGAATTTTAAAATTTGAAGTCGATGATCGAAATTCCAAACCGCGCAACTTGAAATTTCAAATCTGAAGCGGGGGCAAATTTTAAGATTATTTCAAAATTTGCTCCTTTTAAATTTCTATTCCTCAAACCATATTCATAAAATTTTACGTATTAATTTACGTGAAATTTAGCCGAAAAAAGATGATCTCATAAACTTATCCGCATTAAATTTTATCTCTTCTTTTTAGAATAAAAACTGTCGCAGATGCGATTACTAGCGATGATAAAGCGCTTATAATCATTATGTTAAAATTAAAATTTGAGCGATCAAACAGATGATCCAACCAAGTCAAATCGGCTCCTGTTAGGATTATCACAGCTAGCGAATAAGTATAAAATAGACTTATAAAAAATGCAGATGCGCCGGATATTTTATTTAGCAGAATAAAAGCTTTTATTTTAGAAAATACAAAATAGCAAATGATTAGAGGCAAAATTACCGTCGCGCAAAATAGATACAATATCATAGCGCCAAAAATATCGCTTTCGCTATCGCTTGCCTCTTCGTGCCAAGTTGGTTCAAAAGCTTTTAAAACGATAGAAAACGGATGCGCGATATCGTAACCGCTATACTCCGCCAAAAAACCGCATCTATGCTGGCAAATATAATGCCCAGGCAGTCTATAGTAAAAAAGAGCAAGGCGATCCAGAATAAAATCCTCACCCCTTTTAGCTCAAAACATTTTTTAATGAACTCTTTTATCACCCTAGCCCCTACTTTATAGTTTTTAAGATCAATTCGGCTTTTATATTGCGTTTTATTTCGACGTTTTCAAAACTCTTTGTCGTGATCTCTCATCAAATTTTAGTCTTTTGCTGCGCTAAATTTTAAAATTTACCGAGCTGAATTATGATCGGATAAAAAACTATTTATCCTTTTCTTGCATCTATCAGCGTGACTTTATAATTCTCACCTTGCTTATATAATCCATCAAGCCCGAATACCATAAGTTGCTCTTTTAAAAGTAATAAAATTTCATCTACTGATATTTTTTCGCTACCATTTGGCACTATTGACAATACTTTCCAGACTTTATTATATTGGATGCCTGAAACTTTTTCATCTAATCCATAATCAAGAACGATGTCAAATATATCACCTTTATAATAGAATTTCCACATTACTTTCGATAGATATGCGTGATCTATCTCTGGATCATTAAATAATTGAGTTTTCATAATCCAACAATCCAGTTTTTTATCTATAATCCAGCTCTTTTGACTTGGCAGTGTCTTATATAATGGATTGTACTTATAGTAAATCTCGTTAAGTCCATACTTCTCATCATCCTCTTTTGTGATGATTGCATTCTCAAACGCCATTCTCCACTCCTTAAAATTTAATTCTCGGATTATACTACGATATATTTATATCTGCCTATACGCTAGTATATATGTATTTAAAATTTAAAAGTGCTTTACCATATCGAAATTTCAAGGTCTTTCGCCGCTCTAAATTTTAAAATTTAGAGTCTGCGAAGGACGGGTAAAATTCTAAATTTCAAAGTCTCCACACTGCGCTAAATTTTAAAATTTCAAATAGGCAAAGGCGAGATAAAATTCTATCTCCTCCAAGTTTTATAAAATTTTAAAATTATGCATCAATGCTCCAAGCTAAATTTTAAAATTTCAGGCTCACGGAAGCGGGGTAAATTTCAAAATTTTAAACCCGCAAAGGCTTGCTAAATTTTAAAATTTCGAGCAAGCAAAGCACGAGTAGAATTCTAAAATTTTATAATTTTAAAATTCCGCTTTACTTCGTTTTCTTTGCGCTGTCTTTGATAGTCGTTGCGTTAGCGTCGATGTAGCCCATCTGGACGAGTTTTTCGTAGATTTGTATTATTACGGGACCTGCCGCGCTTCCGCCGCCGCCGCCGTGTTCTACGAGCACGGTTACGGCGTATTGCGGCTTGTCGTACGGCCCGAAGCTCGTCATCCAGGCGTGTGAGCGGTGGAAGTAGTCCATATCGGCCTCTTTCATTCGCTTTTTGGCGGTCTGAGAGATGCCTACGACCTGCGCGGTGCCGGTCTTGACCGCTAGAGGCACTACCGCGGTATGGATGAGCTTGTAGGCGGTGCCTCCGTCGGGGTTGTTGCCGACTTCATACATACCGCGCCTTACGAGCGGCAGCTGGGCCTTTTCTTTCGGCGTGAAAAGCTCGGTGGGGGCAAATTCCACCGGCTTACCGTCGATGCTTTTTAAAAAATGCGGCGTGATAGCCTTGCCCGCGGCGATCTGAGCGGTGTTTTTCGCCACCTGCATAGGGGTGACAAGCACGTCGCCCTGGCCGATCGAGGCATTGACCGTCTCACCCTGATACCACGCGCGCTTAAATTTCTGCATTTTCCAGGCCTTATTAGGCATCGTGCCTACGAACTCATTGGGTAGATCAACGCCCGTTTTGCTACCGAAACCCAGACGCTGCAGATACGCGGACATATAGTCGATCCCCACTAGCAGCGAGCCTTCGTAAAAATACACGTCGCAGCTGCCTTTAATCGCCTCTACTAAGCTCACGCGGCCGTGACCCCAGCTCTTCCAGCAGCGAAATTTACGCCCCCCTAGCTCTATCGCGCCACTGCAAAACACGCTCCAGTTTTCGTTGATCTTGCCGCTGTTTAAAAAGCTCATCCCCACAGCCATCTTAATGACCGAACCGGGCGGATATAGGCCGTTTACGAGCTTATTCGTAAACGGATGACGCGGATCTTTTATCAGCTCGTCCCACTGCGCCTGTGAAATTCCGCCCACGAAGGTGTTTAGATCGTACTCGGGGAAGCTGCCCGCCGCGATGATAGCGCCGTCGCGCAGATCCATCACGATCGCTACGCCGTCTTTATCTTTAAAAATTTCCTCGAGGTATTTTTGCAGCTCAAGATCGATGGTAAGCGAAATTTCACTGCTGCTGGGCTCCTGCATCGAGATCTCCTCTACGACCTGATTTAGCGCCGTAACCTTCGTTTTGCGCTCGCCCTTGCTGCCCTGCAAAAGCTCGTTATAATACCCCTCGACGCCGCTTCTGCCGTTGTATCCGGTAAGCGCGCTTAGGGGGTTGCTTTGGATATCCTTTTTATTGGCGCGGCCGACGTAGCCGATGATGTGCGAAGCAAGCGCGCCGTAAGGGTAGAAGCGCTGTGAAGCGGGCGAAATTTTGATATTTTCGTGCAGGCTTAGGCTTGCAAAATGCTGTATCGTGGCGTTGTAGTCCAAAAACGGCACGACTTCGATAAAGTCTTGATTATAGGCGGAATTCGCGTCCTTGTAGCTCTTGCTCATCGCGGTGACGTTGAGATCTTTGAAGTAGCGCGAGATGTTATTTAGCTCGCTTTGCAGCGCGGCGTCTTTTAGATGCGGCGCGATCGATAGCGAAAAGCCGAGATTATTTATCGCGAGCGGGCGGCCTTTGGCGTCTAAAATTTGACCGCGCACCGGCGGGATGTATTCGGTAGAGATGACGTTGTTTTTAGCGACCTGCTCGTAGAATTCATTCGATTTGATCGAAAGATAATAGATTCTCACCAAAAGCATAGTAAAAAATAGTATCACGAAAGCAAATACAAACTTCAGCCTCATACCAGCCGCCCCTTAAAAAAGAGCAAAGCGAGCAAAATTTCGATCACGATATAATTTAAATACTCGCCGCTTAGAGGCAGATACTCGCTCTTTTTGATTGCCGAGATCGCGTTGCTCACCACAAAGACCAAAACATAGCTGATCATCACGTAAAAGCAGATCAAAAAATTTCTAAATTTAATATATTTAAATGAGTTTTCATAGACTACGAAATAAAATATACAATACGCGATAGCCACGCTAAATAGGTTAAATCCGTGGATCTGCTCGGCGCAAAACAGATAAAAAATAGAGAAAAACCAGGTAAAGCCGAACTTTTTAAATTTCACGTCGTTTTCATATTTTTGCACCACCATCGCCGTGAAAAAAAATCCGATCAGCGGCGGCAGCCCCCTATACACCGCACTTAGAAGCAGGTAGAAAAGAACTCCCGCGCTAAAAAGCGTGTCCGCTATAAGGTATAGATAAGTGCGATTTCGTTGCATATCGGAAACTTTTTGCATTTAATACAATCGGCCCAAATTTTTTGCGCGGGCAGCTCATCCTTTGGGATTTCGGTAAACCCCAGCCGCTCGAAAAATTCCCTTTGATAGGTGAGCGTAAATACGCTTTTTAGCCCGTAAAATTTCGCCTCGTCTAGCAGCTCATTTACGATAGCTCTGGCAATGCCCCGCCTGCGAAACTGCGGAGCGACGATGAGCGAGCGCACCTCGGCAAGATCTGCGTTAAAAATTTTAAGCGAAGCAAAGCCCGCTAAAATTTCGGCTTCTTTTAAGCACTGCGATTCGTGGGGCTGAGAACGTTCGGTCTGAGAAACGCTCGCTTCTTGCGAATATTCGCTCCGCAAAATTTGCTCTTTGCCGGCTTGCGCGCGGCTCGCTCCGGATACGGCTTGCGCTGCGCTATTTTGAGACGTAGCTCGTTGCGACGCAAAATTGCCCGCGGCATTTTCGGTGGAATTTTCAGAAGTAATTTCGGCAAAATTTGCGGCGGAGCTTTGGATTAAATTTAAATCGGAATTGCGCGCTAAATTTAAATCCGAATTGCGTGCTAAATTTAAATCGGAATTTTCTTTAGAATCGAAACTCAAATTTTCCTTGCAATCAAAACTCATATCCGCCTTAAAATCGCAGCTAAACGCCAGCACGTATGAGCGGATATTGGCAGCTATCTCATCGCTTTCAAGAGGCAAGATTACGCCATTTTGCACCTCCTCTTTTACGAGCTCCTGCATACGCGAAATGTCGCAAAGGCGCGCTTTTTTTAGCCGTATCATCTAAAATTTTCCCTAATCTTCGCGCAATTTTCGCGGTGCATTTTATATCCGCTAAATTTAATTATTTTGAAATTCTGCGCCGTAAAATTTTGCGTATTTAAATTTAGAAATTTCATAATCCAAACGCCCCGCGCACGATTATTTCGCGAGCCTTCGCAAGCCCGCTACCCTTTAGCGTAGAGACCAAAATAGCCTGCGGATCGTGCCTCAAAAGCTTTGCGCGCTCGCTTTGGTTAAGCTTGTCGGCTTTGGTGTAGAGCCTCACGACCTTTTGATCGCCGCGCAGAAAACTAGCGAGATAGTTTTGCAAATTTTTATCTATCGCAAGATCAAACTGCCTCGCGTCGATGAGATGGACGAAAAGCTTGATATTTAGGCGCTCTTTGATAAATTCGTCGAGATTTTTTTGCCAGATATAATGCAGTTTTTTGCAAACCTTGGCATATCCGAACCCCGGCAGATCCACGAAGATCAAAGAGATATTTTCACCCAAGCTAGCAAGATCCGAAAAAGCGGGATTGCCCGCTAAATTTAGCGCGGATCTACCTGTAAAATTTAATTCGGAGTTTTGCGCGGAATTCGGCGCGAAACCCGCCGCAAGATCTGTCTCGCGATCCGATCTAAAATCCGCCGAGGCGCTTTTTAAATTTAAAACGAAATCCTGCTTCAAATTTTGCTCAGACGCCGCAGCGTCCGCGTGATCTTGCGCGCAATTCGCAGCCGAGCTTAAAGCCTCTTTGCTTGCTAAATCTAGCGATGTTTCATTTTGCGAGCCGTCCGCGCTTGCGGCAAGCTTTTGTTTAAATTTAACTTCAAAGAAATTTATCAGCTGCGTTTTGCCCGGCGTCGAGCTTGATTTGGCTAGATTTTTGCGCCCGGTAAGCGCGTTTATCAGGCTGCTTTTGCCGACGTTGGAACGCCCCAAAAACGCCACTTCGCTCATCGCAAACTCGGGCGCACCCGCGATATTTGCGGCGGAGGTGATAAACTGCGCGCTGCTAGGATAGATCATTTGTTTTGATCTTCGACCTGAAAGATCAGACGCACGGGCTTTTTCTCGCCGCCGCCGCTTTTTACTTCGTAGGTGCCCTTTTGGCGATTTACGATGATCTTATCGCCGTAAACCTCCTTTTTGGTCTCGGCTTCGTGCAGATAGGCGTTGTTTTCAAGCGTGTAAGCTTCGATGGTCGGATCGTAGGTCAGCACGCCGCCCTTGCCGTCGTAATGCTTCTGATTGAGTAAAATTTTAAAATTTGCATTTCCCGTCGCGACATATTTGGTAGGTTGGCGCTTGGCGTCGAAGTAGATCGTCACTTTATCGGAATTTAGCGTATCGTAAGCGCCCTTTTTGATGCGAACGTTGCCTGTTAGGACGCTGATCTGCTTGATCTCATCGGCGAAAAAATTATCCGCCGTGACCTCGACCTGCTCCTGCGCGGCGCTGAGAGCTGACGCGCTAAAGCCCGTAATTAGCGCGGCTGCGAGTATTAGTTTGTGGAGTTTTGATCTTTTATTAAATACCATGCGTGGATTCCTTTTGAGTTTGTTTGTTTAGTTTTGGTGTCATAGCTGATGCTTGTGCCCGTGATGCGGTCGCCGCCTTGGCGCAGCACGTACGGCACGTCGGAGCAGACGATCTTACTGCTCGTATCGTAGATGATCTCCTGCGCCGTGTAATCAAAGCCGTCCGTGTTGATATAATGCGCGTCGCCGTTAAATTTTATCAGCTCGCCTGCGCGCGTCGCAGTCTTTGAAACCAGAGTGTGATTCAGATCCGCGCTAATCTCCTCGGCTTTAAAATTTACAAACTCGTCGCGATCCTTGTAGCGAGTACCGCTATCCGCGGTAAATTTAGCATCCACGCGCTCGCCGATCTGATAATCGACGATCTTTTTCATCTCCATATTCGCAATGCTTAGATCCTGCCTAAACATATCGCTAAAATACGGCGTCTGCACGCTTAGAAACACCATCGCGACGCAAAAGATCGCAATCGCGACGTAAAAAATTTTTATCACCATCGCTCAGTCCTCTTTGATCTGCGCAGAATTTCGCCTCTCGCAGGCTCTCTCACGCGCGCTTGCAAAATTACAGCCATTTGCTATTCCACTCTTCGCGCATGCCGTTTTTATCGACGAGCATTTCGATCATCTCGCGCACCGCACCGCAGCCGCCGTTTTTGCTTAACGCGACGTCCGCTTTTAGCGAGCTTAACGCATCGGCGGGCTTAAAGCTGATCGCGACCGCATTTAAAAGCTTCGCATCATTTATATCATCGCCGATCGCAGCGGCCTCATCGAAGCTTAGGTTAAAATTTTTTAAAATTTGCTCTGCTCTTGAGAGCTTGTCTTTTTCGCCTTGAAAGAGCGTATCGATCTTTAGCTCACGCGCGCGATTTGCGACGATTTGCGAGCTTTTGCCGGTGATGATCGCGACCTTTAGCCCCAGCCGTTGCCACTCCTGGATGCCAAACCCGTCTTTTACGTTAAATTTCTTCATCTCTTCGCCGCCGTTTGAATGGTACAGCCCGCCGTCGCTAAGGCAGCCGTCTACGTCTAAAAATATGATCTTTATCACTTCGTTTTCCGTTTTTTGAAATTTTGTGATTTTAACGAAATTTGGCTGAATTTTTGGCAAACGCCGTATAAATTTAAGCTGCGATCTTAGCCCTTAATCGGCACGTAGCCGCTATTTTCGATGATGCTTTGCCCCTGCGGCGAAAGGATCCAATCTATCAGCGTGCGGATATTTTCGTTTTTGTTGTTTTCATCGTAAACCGCGTAAATTTCGGCTACGAGCGGGTATTTGCGGCTAGCGATATTTTCTTTATTCGGATATGCGCCGTTTAGGCTAAGCATCTTCACGCCGCCGTTTTGCACGATCCCTTCGACGTAGTATCGAAACGAAAAGCCGATCGCGCTGCCGAAAAAGCCCGTGATCTTGCGCTTAGGCTGCGTCTTGCCCATAAATTTTAAAAACGCGCTCTGGCTGCCGCTGCCCGCGTTTCGCTGCACGGCATCTATTCGCATACGCTCGCCGCCTAGCTGCGACCAATCGTCAAACTCCCCAGAATAGATCCCTCGCACCTGATCCAAGCTTAAATTTGAAACTTTATTATTTGCATTTACGATAAAGACGAACGCCTCCAGCCCGATCGGCACAAAGCGCAAGCGCGCGCCCTTTTCCTGAGCATAAGCAAGCTGCTGCTTCGAAGGAGCAGCGACGAAAATGAGATCCGCCTCGCCGTCGCTTATGGCCTTGTAGGCGCCGCGGGTATTGCTAAATTTAAGCCTGCTAGCACTCGTGAAATTTTGCCCGTCAAATTCCACGCTTTCCTTCGGATAGCTCGCCGCGACGAATGCCGAAAAGACGGGATACAAAGCCGCTGCTCCGTCGATTATCGGCAGATCGCCGCTAAGTTTTAAGCTAGAACTAACACGCACGATCTGCGAACCCTCATCAAACGGCAGAAATTTATGCAGCTCGATCGATTTGGCCTGCATCTCGGCGCTGCTTTGATTAACGTATCGCTTCACGACGAGGCGGTAAAACGTAAAATCGAAAGCCGCCAAGATAAACACCAGAAAAATGGCGATAATTGCACGCTTCATCTTAGTTTCCGTTTGCGATATAGGAGATGATCGAGCATTTACTCTGAAGATATAGCGCCGCTGCGACTAGCGCGCAAACGCTAATCGCCCAAGCCGTAAATATTACGGCGATCGTTTTTTGAAAAATTTCATCGCTCATTTTGCGCCTCACATATGCTCGATTGCGTGATTAAGTAGCCAAAAAAAGCCCATTAGGACGCTCAAAAAAATTATGAACGAAAACACAGAGAGGATCAAAAGATTTCTAATTCTTCTGCGGCGCTCGGGTGCACTTTTAGCAGATTTAATAAATTTTACTAAACTTGCGATTAGCCAAATGAGCGAAACTACCGGCAGCCCAGTAAAAACCAAGATAAACATGGAAAAAGGATCGAATAGCCACTGAGAATATATGAGTGGAGTAAAAGCGCATGCAAACGCAACTGCCGAAATAATTAGAAATTTTTTATCTCTTTTATGGCGCTCCGGCTCGTCTTTTGATCTGATAAATTTAATCAAGCACGCGACAAGCCAAACAAAGCAGATCAAAAAGAGCACATTTAAAATCTCCATAAGCGATCCAAAAATATTCATTCTTTACCTTTAAATTTTAATGTACAAAGCGGCATTTTAGCGCGCCGATTAAATTTACGCGCCAGTCAAGCAAGAGCATAAGCGCAAATGCGCCTAAAGCAAGCTCTTAATAAAGCGGGCGATCCTCGCCCGAGCGAAAGCGAAATTTTGCAAATTTCAAGCGGCGGCAAGAGTAAAATTTCAAACGCCGATAAAATTACAAAACCGCGAATTGCCAAATTTACTAAACTTGGCGCGCACTTACTGCTATAAAACGCCCTTCGTGCTAGGCACGCCGGCGCGCTCGTTGATACTTATCGCGCGGCGAAATGCGACGGCAAACGCCTTAAACGCGGCTTCTGCGACGTGATGCAGATTTTCGCCGCGAATTTGGTTTATATGTAGCGTGAAATTTGCATTGAAAGCCAAAGCGCGAAAAAATTCCTCCACGAGCTCGGCGTCGAATTCGCCGATCTTGCCGCGCTTTAGGCTCGGGCAATCAAATACCAAAAACGCGCGGTTGGAAAAATCAAGCGCGGCGCTTACGGCGGCTTCGTCCATCACGACGACGCTATCGCCGAAGCGCTCGATGTTTTGCGCGGGATAGATCGCCTCTTTGATCGCGCTTCCGAGCACGATGCCGCAGTCCTCTACACTGTGGTGAAAATCGACCTGCAAATCGCCCTCGCAGCGCAGGTTTAGATCGATCCACGCGTGCTTGGCAAACGCGCTAAGCATATGATCGAAAAAGCCGATGCCCGTTTGTATCTGCGCCGAGCCGCGCCCGTAAACCTCCAGCTCAAGCTCGATTTTAGTCTCTTTCGTAGCCCTATTTTTGCTTATCATCGCGCAATCCTTAAAACTAAATTTTGTTTGAAATCTATCTAAATTTCACTAAATTTCGCTTAAAATCTCAGCCAGCTTTTCGGAATTTACGCTGCCGATCTGGCGCAGGCTCGCAATCTCGGCGCCCTCTTTAAAAAACAGAATCGTAGGCGGACCGAATACGTTAAAATGCGCTTTTATCGCCCTATTTTGCTCGCTATCTTCGCTAAGATCGATCTTTAAAAGGCTAAATTTATCAAGCGCGCCGGCAAGCGCAGGGTCTGCAAACGCTCGCTCGCTCTGCTCGCAATTTTTGCACCAGCTAGCCCAAAAATCCACTATCACGGGCTTTTTAGAATTTTCTATTTCGCCCTGCAGCTGCGCCAGATCGCGCACAAACGAAAAATGTGCACCGCTAAAATTTTGAGCGCTAGAAATTTCACCCGCCTGCAAGCTCTCGCCCAAGCCGTCCCTGGAATATCTCGCGTTTTGCGGGATTAGATTACCAAGCGGCCTGGAAAAATCTTTTGCGCCGCTGGCAAAGCCCGCGAGCAGCAGCGCCGAATATAGAGCGATTATGAGGGCTAAAGCGCGCTTGATACCGCCCGCAGCGCCGTCAAACAGCCCCAAAAATCCTGCGAAGATTGCGCCTAAAACTGCATAAATCAGCAGGCTTAAATTTTCGCCGATGAGCGTGCGCGAAATCCACACCGCCGTAAAAAGCAGCAAAAAGCCGAAAATTTTAGGCACCGCCTCCATCCAAGCTCCCGGTCTCGGTAGCGCGCCGCCAAGCCCCACCACAAGCAGCAGCGCGCCGCTTCCGAGCCCCAGCGCAAAAAGAGCTGCCGCGCCCAGCAGGACGTCGCCGCTGCCAGCGATATAAACGAGCGCGCCCGCAAGCGGAGCGGAGATGCACGGTGATACGACGAGCGCCGAGATAAGCCCCATCGAAAAAACTCCGATCAGACCGCCGCTCTTTTCGCTTTTGCTGTTTAAGAAGTTTTGAAAGCGCGCAGGCAAGCGAATCTCGTAAAATCCAAACATCGAAAGCGCGAGCGCGGCGAATATGAGCGAGGTTAAGATCAGCGCGAGCGGAGTTTGCAGCAGGCCTTGTAAATTTTGCCCGAAAACCGCCACGAAAGCCCCCAAAATCGCATACGAGCTCGCCATCCCAAAAATATACGCAAGGCTTACGGCGAGGCTCGTTTTCGCGCTCGGCTTGGAGGAGGTTTTTGCCACTATGATCGACGAGAGGATCGGGATGAGCGGATAGACGCAAGGGCTTAGCGAAAGCAGCACGCCGTAGCCGAAAAACAGCGCGATCGCCGCGATGAAGCTCTTGCCGCCAAGAACGTTTAAAATTTTATCCTGCTCGGAGATGGAATTTGCGCCGCGTGGGTTTTTGTGAGCGGAGGATTCATCGGAATTTACAGCAGCGTTTTCTGTCAAGCTTGTAGCGGAATTTCCCGCCGCGTGCGAGTCCGCCACAGAATCTGTCTCTGCGCCCGCTGCTGTAGTATTGCTTTTAAAATTTACAGCCCCGCCTTGTGCGCTGTATGCGGCAGAAATCTGCGCGGAATTTCCGCCGCTTCGGTATCTTTTCAGCTCGGAGTTTGAAATTTTGCTGATCTGATAGCCCTCCACCACGCGCTTGAAGCTAAAGCCAAACTGCTGCGGTTGGTAGCAAAAGCCAGATTTCGTGCAACCCAAAAAATCGCCGTTAAGCACGAAATCATCGCTGTCTGCGGCATTTGCAAGCACAAGGCCTAAAGGCACGGCGATGCTAAATTTGCCCTCGTAAATTTTATAATCCTTATATTCGGTCGCGGCGGGCAGATTTATTAAATTCGTCACCTCCGCGCCGCCGATGAAAATTTTTATCTCGTTTTGATAGAGATAGACCCCGTCCGCGATATCAAAGCTTAACGTTACGCCATCGCTTTGCGCCGCCACGTTAAGCTTGAACGCATCGGAGGGTTTCAGGGGCTCGGCGCCCAAGCCTAAAAGAAAAAACGCTGCCAAAATCAGTGATCTGATCAAATTTTATCCTTTGAAATTTTTTCCTACATTCTAACGTAATAAGTATGAATTTATAGTGTAATATAAAGAACTTTTTTGTAAAATTCCTTAAAATTTTTAGGAGGCGATATGAGTAAAGAGATCAAAACCGAAACGGGCGAAATAGCGCTGAAAGAGATAGAATTTAAAAGCTCAAAGTATGAAAAAATATCGTTCAAAGACTACGAAACGCTGCTTGAGAGATACCAGATCGAGCTTTTGAAGCTGCAAAAATTCGTAAAAGAGAAGGGGCTAAAAATTTTGATTTTGATGGAGGGGCGCGATGCGGCGGGCAAAGGCGGCACGATCAAGCGTTTAACCGAGCATCTAAATCCGCGCGGATGCCGCATCGTAGCGCTCGAAAAGCCGAGCAACGTCGAAAAGACTCAATGGTACTTCCAGCGCTACGTCTCGCACCTACCCAGCGGCGGCGAGATCACGATATTTGACCGCAGCTGGTACAACCGCGCGATGGTTGAGCCGGTAATGGGCTTTTGCACCCACGCCGAGCATAAAGATTTCCTGCGCCAAGTGCCTAAATTTGAGGAGCTTTTGGTAAGTGCGGGGATAATTTTGTTTAAATTTTACTTTTCGGTCTCCAAAGAGGAGCAAAAAAGGCGCTTCGAATCGCGCCGCACCGACCCGCTGAAGCAATACAAACTCTCGCCGGTGGATGCGAGATCGCAGGAGCTGTGGAATCAATACACGCTCGCAAAATACTCGATGCTGCTCGCTTCAAATACCGAGTTTGCGCCGTGGACGATCCTTGATAGCAACGACAAAAAGATCGCGCGGCTAAACGCCTTCCGTTGCATCCTCTCGCGCATAGACTATCCCGAAAAAATTGGTGCGAAGGAACTTGCGGTGGATCCAAACCTCGTGCGAAACGGCGCCAGGGAGATAGTCTTAATGGAGGATAGCCAAAAAAGCGAGGCTTGGCGCAAGCTGGAAAGCCCCTCTCGCAAGAATAAGAAGGATAAGAGAAAGGGCTAAATCTTGCCAATAAAGATTACCCGCTAAGAATTGCTAGGGAGGATTTTCTTGCCAGGAATTGCCTCATTAGGGATTTATTTCCCAATAATAGAAAGGCATTGAATTTTACAGCTTTTCATTTAAAATCTTTAGCGGGATTTCCATCCCGTTGGGAATTGAAACATAGCTTCTAGTTTTTTAAGGTAAATTTCGGTCTCGTAGAATTCCATCCCGTTGGGAATTGAAACTTCTGCCACTGCATTTTATAGCGTCCCGCAGGAATGTGGAATAATTCTATCCTTTGGGAATTGAAATGCATAAATGGGCTTATTGCACGATTTGCGTAGGCGGTAGAATTCATCTTGTTGAAATCAAAACGGATCCACGCGATGCGACTTTTGCGGCAGAAATGGGTAAAATTCTCGTCTCGCTATAAAATTTAAAAAGATTAGTTGTGGCTGGGATAGGATACAGCATGGGGCACTTATGCGAAATTTCATTCGGTTTCAATTTGCCACCAAATATATTAAATTTATAGGTTACGAATGAAATTTTGGAGTTACTCACAAATTAAAATTTTAACGAACTGTATATTTGCCGCAATATAAATAGATTTAAATGCAACTCATTTAGTAGCAAATTCCAAAATATTTGTAAAAATGCACGCTAGGGATCTTAAAAGCTAGGTTAAAGAAGGAATTCTGCATTAATTTCAATTAAATTTACGCCATAAATTTAAGATCATGAGCCAAAGTATAGAATTTAAAATTAAATTAGATGATGCCAAAGAGGCAGAAAGATGGAAAAAATTTTATAAAGCAGAATTCAGCAGTAACCTTTGAAACTGCAAAACAAAGAATATCGGCGTGGTCGTCATAAAAAGGAAAAATCATCTAAATTTAATGGATACTACCGCCTTTGTCACGCAAAGTATAATAATTAAATGCCTCCGCCAATTATTTTTTAAAATTTTTAAAAAATTTCTTCAAAACCGCTTTATAAAAGATCGCGAATTTTGACTCTTTTTTCTCATAAATCACGCTAAAGACGCCCTGCAGATCCAGCTTTTCTTGCAAAGTAATGTTTTGCACCCTACTCTCCTATAAGTTTTTTTATCTTATGCAGCACAAACGCAGCGTCGTCGCTATCGAGCTCGCACAACATCTGGCATATCGCGGTCGCGGCTTGCGGCTTGGTCGTGCCCAAGCGCCAGTCCTGATACGTCCGCATCGACACGCCTAACCTCTGCGCCATCGCGGCGTGCGAGATCTTTTTGCCATTATTTTTGGCTTCGACGGCATTGTGCAAAATGTTGAATATATCGCTCGTTTCTAACATATGAAAATTATACAAATTTATTCGTTAATTATACATAAAATCGTATAAAATGAATAAAAATCGTGTCATTCATAAGTAAAAATAGCAAAATACTTCGTTTATTCGTGTGAATTATACAGAATACTGCATAAAATAAACATAAAATTTTATAAAATTTTGCATATTATGCCGTAAAGATGAACCAGCTTGCACAAACAGGCATATTACAGAACGGCACATTAAATTTTAAAATGGGGATAGATGAAATTTTACACATCGAAGCTTTTGGGATTTGATTTTTTTGATCGGTTCTGGCAGCAATTACAAACAAGATGGAATTTTACCCTATGCCGAGCCATATCTGCCGGCACAAAGAGCGCTTCAATTCCCAATAGGATGAAATTCTACGCGCGCTAAATCCTTGATATTTAGTTTCTCAGCCATTGTTTCAATTCCCAACGGGATGGAATTCTACTTCATCTGAAAGGAATTGAAAAAGGAATGATGAAATTGTTTCAATTCCCAACGGGATGGAATTCTACGCGAGGCTGCAAATAACGCGATTATAAACGACAAGTTTCAATTCCCAACGGGATGGAATTCTACAGCACGAATTTTGCCATTTTTCTAGGTAGAAAGCGTTAGGAGTATATATTTTTATGCCTTAAAATGGACTAAATTTAAAAAAGCGCCGATTGTTAAATGCCCAAAATTAGGCATTTCAAAATCTTAAAAGCAACTTTATCGCTATCTATATGTATCGTGAGTGCAAATGTTAAAATCTCAATATAAGACATTCAAAAAATCGAAGTGTGAATAACAAAAAAAGCTAAAATTTTAAAAGCATATATATTTTTAAAGCCAATTCGTTCGCCGTTCCGTGCTTCAGATCAAATTTATTTCAAAAGCACATACATCTTAAGAGGACACAATCTATAGGCGCAAATGATTCTAGTGAAGATTTAAAAAGCATAAATTAGGCTTGAAGCCCTGAGACCTACCGCCATACCAGCCCCTCGTAAGGCACGCCTTCACAGACGTATTTTTTAATCTGATTGGCCTCGCGACGGATGATTTGACGCCAGGTTAGGTTCTGTCCCGCTACATTTGCGCAAGATGATAGTTTCTCGATCATTTTTAGCTCGATCTTTTGCACCGCTTCTCGACCGAATTGAATACGCCCCGCATCCGTTTCAAAATCTTTTGCCGTAATCTCGCGCTTGTTTAACATTCCAAAAATTAATCTATCACCTAAAATAGGCTTAAAAATCTCTGCAAGATCAAGATGCAGGCTTAACGCGCGGTAGTTTGGCTCGTGTAAAAAGCCGATGCGCGGATCAAGCTCGGTTTTGTAAATTTCGCTGAAGCAGATGTTATAAATGCGCGTATTTACATAGCTAATGAGGGCATTAATTTTATCTGCCGGCGGGCGTTTGGAGCGCGTCGTAAATTTAAAACTGCGCTGATCCTCGATGATTTCGTTCCAAGCCGCGAAATATTGCTTGGCAAAGCCACCTTCCACCGCCATTACTGCTGCTATGTCGCAGGCGCGCGCTAGAGCATCCAGATGCGGCACAGTATCGAGCGAGACGCCGTAAGCCTTGCAATTAATGGCTGCATTTAAGATGCGAGCGCGAGTAATCTCGCGAGCGATAAAAAGGCGCTTAGAAAGATCGTCAAAAGCCCGCAGCTGCGCCAAAAGCACAAAGCCGCTTTTGTTTACAGAATTTGAAGTGTTCGGGAAAAAACTGCCACGGAAGCTCTGATAGGCGCTAAAAATATGCAGCAAAATGTTATTATCAGCCAAAAACGCCATAGCATAAGTATCAAGCTCTACCCGCGCCAAAATATAAATTTCATAAATTGCGTTAATCGGCAAAATTTTACTAGTTAAAATTCCGCCCTCGTCGTTAAATTTATCGAAGTATAGATTATTATCTTTGCGGCGCAATCGGCCTGGGCTTAAAATAAAATGCGTGCGATCCGATTTTTGCATACTTTATCCTTAAATTTTAGCTGAATATTGCCTCGTTTTTATCGCACCCGATGACGAGACGCTGTGAATATTTAAGCGAATTAAAAGTATAAATTACTACCGAATCAAGCTTGCTGGCGCATTCTTTTTGCAAAATCGCCATTAATTTTTTAAGATCGCTCGCTCTGATTTCACCTTCAAAAACGCTGAATTGCACGCGAGGCAGAAACTTCTCGACCGCCTTTCGGACGCGCGCAGCGTTATTTTTCTCCTTTTCGTCGCTGCTTGAAATATCGTAAAATAAAATAGCGTACATTTTATCTCCTAAATGCAATAATCACGATAAGCGCAACTCTCGCAAATCTTTTGCAGGCTAAATTTAGGCGGCTTTGGCTCATTCACAAGGGCGGCAATGCCGTTTAGAATTGTTTCGATTTTAGTGAAATTTTCGGCATTATCCTCAATGGCTATGACGGTTTTGCCGCTAATTAATTTGCCTTTCACCTCTTTTAAATTTAAGCCTGTTTTTAAAAGATAGATATAAAAAAGTAGCTGCATCTTGCCTGCTTCTGGATTTTTTAGGCTCTTTTTATATTCAGTGATGAGATAATGTCCACGCTGCTTAGAAAGCTTGTCGAATTTCAAATTTGAAAATGCGAAGTCCTGCAAACCGCTCTCTTTGATGTCTGCTAGCGCCTTGCCCATCAGCATGTTTTCATCCTCCTGATTGGCGTGAATATTGTGTCCGTAAAGCCATGCTTCGCGCTTACAGGTGACGTAATAATTCACAAGCGTGCCGGTGATTTGGTCCTTGCAAAACATTAGTCGAAAAACTCATTCTTGAGATTTAAGGCGGCATCCTTTTTAATCCCGAAATTATTATTGTACGAAGTATCGCCGAATGGTAAATAATAGACATCTTTTAGCCCATCAATACGCTTTATATTTAAACGCTTTGCATCAAATTCTGTGATATTTACACCAAATCTATTAATTTTCTTAATAGTATTCGTAAATATATCTTTCTTAGTAAATTTGTCCATATCAAGCCTATTGATTTCAAAAATTTCATTTTGAAATTCTTTAATATAATCTTCTTTTGGCTCGATTATTACTAAAATTTTAAGCCCATCATCCATAGCCTCGCTAATCTTTTCGTTTATATCGTAAAATCCGAGCTCTCGTATCTGTTCCGCCAAAAATAAGCCCTCTAAGCTTTGCTTTATGGCGCTGAAATACCTAGTGGAAATATCTAAAATTTCGCTTTCGATGATATCCATTTGCTTTAGAATTTTTACCAAAATATTATCGCTAATGCGTTTTAAATCACCGTAAATGAGATCGGAGTAGTCGCAAATATCGTTAAATACGTATAATTCTCCCAGAGCTGCGAAATTTCTATTTATACGACCGGCAGTTTGGATAATCGAGCTAATGGGCGCTATCTCTCTAAATCCGACATCAAAATCCAAATCCACGCCAGCTTCGATAGACTGCGTAGAAATTAGCAAGATCGAATCACCGTGCTCACTCTTATTTTTAGCAATTGCATCTTTTATATTTTCGATATTTTTTCGTTTGTGATCGTCGCACATATATCCGTTTAGGCAAAAAACTTTAAATTCATCGTAAAATTCCAAAAATAGCTCTTGCGCTTTTTTAATGGTATTTACGACGACTAGTGTATTTTTGCTTTTTGCCAACTGTTTAATATTGTCTTTTAAGGCACTCTCGTCACCATCAAACCACTTCAAAACGTATCTATTTTGGTCTTTGAAATAATCTAAATTTGAAATTTCTTTAAATTTAGTCGTATCAACAATAGGCATCGTGGCGGACATAAAAATAAAAATGCAGCCAAATCTTTCCGCCATCATCTCGCAAAGTTTCATAAAATCCGCCCTGAACTTATACGGTACCGCCTGCGCTTCATCGATTATTATTACACTACTTTTTAATCGGTTAAATTTTACGCTATCTTTATTTTTGTTTCCAAAGAGTGCAAATATAAATTGATATAGCGTAGTTACGTTAATATCTCCGCTAAAAGAATCCATCAAAAATTTAACTTTAGAATAGCGATCTTGCGGGGTGCTTTCATCTATCATAGTTTTGTGATGAATTTTATGAATTAATATATTTTTATCGTCTTTGAAAATCTCTTTTATCTCATCATAAACTTGATCTATGATAGCCGTAAACGGCAGCACGTAAATAATACGTTCTTTATTAAATTTAGCGGCAAAATTTAGCGCAGTCAAAGTCTTACCGTAGCCTGTAGGCGCGGTTAAAGTAAAAAGATTATGATTTACATCGAAATTATTTAAAACAAATTTTCTAAACTCGCTTCTTTTCGCATTTGGCTTACGATTTTCCAGGGCTTTGATATATTTTTCGATCGTATTAGAATTCGCCGGCTTAGAAACAGGGATTCTTTGATTAAAAATAGCTTCATATTTATCACTATAAATAAGCGACGAAAATATGTCTTTGAAATTTAAAAAGTCATCATAATCAAACTTCTTTTTCGCAAATTTGAAATATTCTCTTAAATGCTTAGCTTTAATTAAAAGCTCATTTTTATCGCTTTTAATATCTTTGTAAATTTCTAAACCTAAAGCTTTATCTAAGACTTCATCTCAAAAGTCTAGCTCTTTCGAGCTCTCAAAATATTTGCCGAAATTTTTATTTTGCGTTGTAAGCTCACAAAAATTTTCTACATTTCCATGGTGTGATACGATGGACAAAAATCCAAAAGCCGTATCTAGCTCATTAAATTCTGAATTTAGTAAAAATATGTAAGAGGATAATAAAGCATGATTTTTATCTGCAATTTTTTCAGTAGGGTTTTTGATATAAATCTGAAAATTAGTTTTTAGCTTAGCTATATCGTGATAAATTTTAATGCATTGTAAAAGCCTACTATCCGCTTCAGCAAGCATATTTGCTATATGCTTTATTAGTGGTTTGTTGGGATGTGATAGCGGCTCACTTTGCAAAGTAGACCTTGTAGTCATTTATTTGATAGATATTTCCTCTATTCTTTACTTTGATTTGACTATTGCCGCTTAACTTAATAACAAAATCTTTAAAATCCTTAAAAATTCTACCCTCTTCACATCCGCAAGCCATTCTAGCCGTAGCAAGTCTGATATCAAAGCTTTGTGCATCAAATATAAAATCGTCCATTAAAACGAACGTATCTATAAAACTTTCCTTTCCATGCACCAATTCACAATTTTTTATCTCGATATATTTAAAATCCGCTATACAAAAATTTATACCTAAATATGGTGTGAAGACACATCTATGAGCTTTTAAGCTGTCGATTATATTTTCTTTATAAGAAGCTTTTAAAGCACTTAAATCAACGAATATGACATATCTAGGATCTTTTATTAGCTCTTTATAAAACTGCTTTTTCTCGCTAGAATCTTGATAGCCTTGTTCGATATGCATATTTGACGATAGAGCAAATTTTATACCGTTAAAAATCATAGTTTTTTTGCGAAATTGCGAACTTAAAATAACGCTATAACCTATATCGTTAAGTTTAAAATAATTCATTTCACCTATAATCGATCCCAAAAGCCCCATGACGGCAGTCTTTGGCGGCACGGGATATGTAAGAGACGAGTATATAGTAGCCGGATGAGAAAAATGCGCGTAATCTCCCGATAGCTCAAAAGCTATTATATCCATTTAAAATCCTATTTTTATCCAACTACTATCAAATTGTGATCTGTTATTTTGCTCGAAGTCAAAATCGCTCATATACTCTATTTTTTCGATCTCTTGCGCGTATCTGGTAAGTTTAGCTTTTAATCTAGAAAAATCAATCGTAAAATCATTTATACTTCTTATCTCTATGTCTTCTTTGCTACTATTTATAGCCACACAGTTATTTAAATCTCCAGCGAAAGTATCATTTTTATATGTAATTACTAGCATAAATCTAGGCATCTGACCCATTTTCGTGCGAGTAATTAAATTTTTAGTCCCGCTCCAAAGCGCTCCTAAAATCACTTTCACATCATCTTCACTTAAATTTGTAATCTTTGCACTATGATTATCCACTATTCCGTAAGTTGCAAAGATTGCATAATTTAAAAAATCTTCTTCTCTAAACGTTTTATTTGCCTTATCGCTACCGCTTGCAAATGCGCCGGTGCCTTTTATATGCTCTACCGCAACTCTATGAAGCGATCTGCTAATTCTAAACTGAATTGGTCCAACAAATTGAATTCCGGCTGTTTTTATGCCTTCTTTTTTCATCTCGTCTTTATCCGATATCGGCAAAACTCCACCAAATGCGCGAATATCGATAAATTTAGATAAAATTTCTTTTTCAATCTCGATTTTTTCTTGCTTCACGTTAATTACTTCACGTATTGCGCTTTTGCAATCTAAGATATTTTCATCTCTTTTATACTCTTTAATGAAAATCGCACTTTCGTCTTTTTTCATAATTTCATCTCTAATTGTTCGCTTTATACGTACATCAGTAACTTCTGCTATACCTGTCTCATCGTCTATCCTGGGAGCGTTATCTCTTAGCATATCGCCGTTTGGATTAAAATTTTCGCCGTCCCAAAGAAATAGAATTTCCTTCTTTTTCATTACTCGCCTCCTTGAGTGTTATCTTTAATATATTTCGTAAAATCACTTCCGCCCATAGCAAAAGCTAGCGTTACATAAGCGCTCTTAACCCGCTTTTGAGATAAAAACGCACTTGGTAAAATTCCAATCAAAATATCGCGCATGATTTCTATATTAGCACTTCTTTTTCCTCGCGATACATTGGAGAGTTTTTTGTTAGTTTCATCGCACTTGGTCCAAATCCGTTCTAAAAGCTCTTTCGTAATTAATCCGGCATTATTCAGCCATTTTTCGAATGAACTATTTTTGCTAATAGCAAATTGGCGATTTATCAACCCTGCAGACATCATCCCTAGCAAATATGCACTCTGCAATACTTCATTATCTTTTAGAAATTCGCTATTTTTCAAAATCGAGTTTATTAACTCTTTTTTATCACTTAAGCCTTGCAAATTAACCTCCCTTGCAAATGATATTTTTTTATTTAAAGCACCTATTTCATTAAAGAAATTTTGATATTTTTCGATACTTTTTATACTTCTATTTTGATATGTCTTAACGCAATTAAAATAAAATCCCCACTCTATTTTTGACGCATAACTAGAGTTAATATTGCCTTTATAAATCAAAGCAGCATATTTTTCCATCATATCATCTAAATTCATCCTATTTTGCGATAATAAAAAATCCATAATATCGATGTTTTTAAGAAATAAATTTTGCATGTAAATAGTATCATCTTGTTGATCTTTACTATCTTTTCGCCTAATCGCCTTAATATTATATCTACCCATTAAATCGGAAATTTTAGAAATATAAGACGGCAATACATCATCTATTTGCAATAATACATTAACCGCAGCATTGCCTTTTTTATAAAATAGAATTGTATTTAGCACGGGCATATTTGCTTGCGCTTTAGCTACGGATTCCAACTCGTAATTAATACTTTCTTCGATATTCTGTATGCTTTGCAGATCTTTTTTCTTTTCGCTCGGATCTTTTAAAATTTCCACTATTTTTTCTAATAAATTTGTATCATTTACCATTAACGTCGGTAAGACCGCCATTTTATCCCCGTAAAAATTAAAAGATAATTCCTTATCAATTGCCATAAAACCGTTTTTAACCAAATTTGCATTAGCACTATTTAGAGGTAGTAATCTAACTTTAATGTCTTGCAAAGCAGTCGGCAGCTCATTTACGGAACAAAACGCTAAATTCGCATCTCCACCGATACCAATACTATTTGTAAGCATATCATAACCATAAATTTTGGCAGTTTTACCATTATCGCTATCGCTTAAATGACTCGTAAAAATATTTTTGAAATACGC
Source organism: uncultured Campylobacter sp. (assembly GCF_937980635.1). Lineage (GTDB taxonomy): Bacteria > Campylobacterota > Campylobacteria > Campylobacterales > Campylobacteraceae > Campylobacter_B. The sequence goes on along the minus strand of NZ_CALJPG010000021.1, from coordinate 6,853 downwards.
TGAAACTGGTCTACCCTCCCAAGATAATGCAAAAAAAGTAGCCACTTTCATGCCCTTTTTCTTAGGCTCTTCTTGTAGAGCTACAATTTCACTTAAAATATCATCAAAAAAGCTCTCGTTTAAGCTAGATAAATCCGTTAATATTTTATCATTTTTGATATCGTCAGGATTGAAGCAAGAGAGCATATTTTTTACGGCTTTTGAAATTCCTTTTATAAATTTAGGAGTATCGTCTTTTACGGCTTTGTTAATGAATTGGACATTAGGGAACAAATTGCCAGAATTCGCGCCTATGCCAAATCTACAAACTATTAAATCGTCTCTTGAAATATTGTTATTTACCAATATTTCTTTACTTTTAATATCACAAAGATAAATTTTAATAGCATCGTATTCATAGCTTTTGTTGTTGATTTTAGTTTTCTGTTTATCATAAATTTCGCCGATACTAGAAAAAATTTTAACTATATCGCCCAAAATTTATCCTTTCTAAAATATACGCGAATTATAACTAATTTTAATTATATTGTCAATAGTTATTGTGTTTTAATGAAATAATTTGCCTTTTTTAAATTTTTATTATACAATCGGTTTTAAAGCAAGCAATCATCCTTTTTAGGATTTGAAATTTGTGCTTTAATGCAGTCTTGCTTTACAACCTCCAAAACCCCTACTCCATAGTTCATGCACCCGCTTCCAACGCCCGTGCCAAGGATCAAATTTATTAGTTCTGCATTAGCTACAATTTTCCATCTTGCTTGCCACGCATATACTGGCTCGCGATTGTTGCCGTAATAGAATTTCACAGATTCACCCAGCTTTTGCCACAATAAATTTAACTCCATTTCGCCATCATATTTTCGCCCCATAATCGTTTCAAATCGCTGTAAAATATTCGTCTTCATCATCTCTAAATGCCTGCTATCTTGCGGCTGCAAATAGACTTTATGCCCCAAAAGCCCGCTTACTGCGCACGCCACGTAGCCTTGCACAATAGCTTCGTTCTCGCAAATTTTATGATTTTTTGCTTCGACGGTAGTTTGCGTAAATAGAATTTCACCCAAGCTTAGCTCGTCTTTTAGCACTGCTAGCGCGATTTTACGTTCAAACTCCGGCTCGCATGAAGCAAATCGCACGCGCAAGTCCTCTCCTCGCAAGATAAAATCAAACACCGTGCGTTTAAAAATTTTACCGCTTGATTCGTGCCTATATCCTACGTGCTCTGAAGCCGGCAGACAGCGATAAAGAAAGCCCTGAATCAGCTGTGAGAGAGATTTTGTGATTTTTAGATTTTTAGTTGGTAATTTTGCGTTGATGATTAGCATTTGCGCTCCTTTGCGCAGTAAAATTTTGCCCAAGGTTCTCGTAAACCTTGGGCAAATGAGTTCTAAGTGGGATTAAAATCCTATCTCTTTGATATCGGCAAACTGCAAAAACGCGCGATAAATTTGCCCGATATTTGCGATACGATTTGCGCGTATTGCGGTATCCTGGACGTTTATCATCACATTATCGAAAAAATCATCAATCACGCCTTTAAGCCCAAATAGTGAGCGCAGATACCCACTCACGTCGTTTTCGTTGAGCTTAATCGCCCTGAACGCCGCATTTAGCGCACGCTCAGCGTCGTGTTCGAATAGGTTTTCGTCCACCACGCCTATTTTTTCGTCCTTGATGATATTGGCTAGGCGCTTAAAAGTTGCGAAATTCTCTGCAAAATCTGCTGCTGCTGCGATCTCGCCCAGCGCCTTTATAGCCTTGCTTAGTAGTAATAGATCGTCCTCGCCGCTTGCGATGCACGCCTTGATCACGGACGGATTTATCTCGTCAAAAATTCCATATAACCTATCTTTTATAAAATCCAGCAGCTTAGAAATGTCAAATTTCTTATAATTTGGCGCCAGCTTTTGCGCCAACGCATTCGCATCAAAGCTCAATCCTTGATTTAGTAAAATTTTAATTAGCCCCGTAGCTGCGCGGCGAAGCGCGTACGGATCTTTATTGCCGCTTGGAACTTTATTGATACTAAAAAGTCCCAGGAGCGTTTCAAATTTCATCGCTACAGCAATTACGCTACTAAATACGCCGCTTGGCAGCTCGCTATCCTCGCCGCTAGGCAGATATTGCTCGCGTATCGCGCGGCATACATGATCTGCCAGTCCAGCGTGTGCGGCATAGTAACTACCCATAATGCCTTGAAGCTCGCTAAATTCGCCCACCATCGTGCTGCTAAGGTCTGCTTTACTAAACATTACGGCATTTTCCACATCCCGCGCGAAGTCCTTTTTGCCGATCTCCGCCTCAATCTGCGTAGCATAATCCGCGCTCAGCGCCCTTGCTACAGCTAGCTCGCGCACTTGCTTATCATAAACTGAGCCAAGAGCTTGCATATAGGAAATTTGCTTAAGTTTTTCAGGGCTAAATTCCGCTTGCAAATCGCTTTTCCAAAAAAACATAGCATCGCTTAGGCGCGCGCGTAAAACTTTTTCATTACCACGTACTACAAGCTCGTCATCATCGGTGATCGCATTACTAACGACAACGAAGTGATTGCTTAGGCTTTTACCCTCGAAAACGGGAAAATAGCGCTGATTCTCCATCATCGAAGTGATAATGACCTCTTTTGGCACGCTTAAAAAATCTCGCTCAAAGCTGCCTAACAGCGCCGTCGGATACTCGGTAATCGCCGTTACTTCATCTAGCAACGCAGGATCGACCTCAATCTTAAAACCATGCTTTTTCTCGAGCTTTGCAAACTCGCTTAGAATTTTATCTTTTCTTTTTTGCTCGCTTAAAATTACGCCGTTACGCTCCAGCAGTGCGAAATAATCCGCGGCGTCTTTAAATTTAATCGCTTCGTAGCCAAATTTTCGGTGCGGAAAAAATGCAGCTGCGCTTCGCACGCCATAAATTTCAAAATCTACGTTTTGACCGCCCAAAACGCAGGCTATACTTCTTATCGGACGGATAAACTCAAACTCGCCGCTACCCCAGCGCATCGCGCGTCCAAAATTTAGCGATCGTAAAAACTCCTCTATCATTTCGCCTAGAATTTCACGACTATCGCGCCCCTTTTGCACCGCAGCGTGATATAGCACCTCTTTACCGCCCACCTGCCGAAATTCCAGCTCGCTTTCGCTTATGCCGCATTTTTTAGCAAAACTTAGCGCTGCAGGGCTCCACGCGCCGTCTTTGAGCGCGACGGATTTTGGTGCACCCGTACTTACGATCTGTGCATCATCGCCGCGTTGCGGAAAATCCTCGTGAAATAGCACAAATCTACGCGGGCTAAATTCAAAGCGAAAGTCGCTATTTATGCGGTTAGCCTCAAGCACTGCGCGCCATTTTGGCGCGATATTCGCACGCTCTTTTAAAAACGGGATCGCAGGCAGCTCCTCGACCCCAATCTCAATGAGTAGTTCCATCTTTATCCTTTTTTCGTTGATTTCGTTTTTCGTTTTTCTCCATCATTTCGCGGTTAAATCCTACGATCATAAATATCATAAAAAGCACGAAAAGTGCGGTTATAACGGCATGTATCATTCTACTATAAATTCCTTTTGCCCTTTATAAATCGTAAAATAGGCATTTTTAAATTCTAAATTTTTGCCGTTTTGTACAGGAGCGCTTTTGCGAAAAATTCTAAACTCGCCCGCGCTTTTTAGATCAATTATGCCGTCTTTAACGTCGCCTTTGATCGTGCTTATCACATCTCCTGCGCGCAGCTGCCGCACCAATGCGCTAGGCAAAACGTATGGCGCGATAGAGCCTACGTTGCCGCTTCTAGATACGATCTCAAAATCATCGATTTCAAAGCTTTGTTTGTAAAATTTCGTCTTTTTTACTAGCAGATCGAGTTTATCGCCTAGCTGCAGCCCGCTGCCGCCATAGACAAAAACTCCGCTTCCATCTTGGGAGATCGCAAAGCCGTGGCGGTTTGTAAAGCTCACGACTGCGCCTTTTATCAGCACAGGCTCGCTTATAATGCGCCCGTAAAGCTCCTCTATCGTGACAGCCTTTGCGGAGCTAGCGGTATTTTTAGCTAAAAATTCTTGCTTTTTCGGCATAGATTTTAAAGCGCCTTCGTCTGTCAGAATGAAGCTAATCGGGAAATGATCGGAAGCGGTAGAGGATTTAGCAACCGCGAAGCTATCCTTTTTAAATCCCGGCTCGCTACTAAAAAAATCGTCGCTAAGCAAGATATGATCGAGCACCGCGCCACTTTCATGAGATTCACAAGAGCCAAAATGCTTTAACTGCGAGCAGGGATGCAGCGCCCACAAATCATTAAATCCGTCGCGCTCGATAAGCTCGTTTAGCAAAGAATTTCGCCCGAAATTCGTATTAAAATCTCCCGCTACGATAGCGCGTTGGTGCCCTTGCAAAACCTCGCGTAAAAAGGCGAAATTGCGCTTGCGCTCGCTAAGCGGATTGCGTGCAGAGAGCATATGCACGACATAAAAGCTAAAATCAGCGCCGCCAAGCGCGAAATCAGTGCGCAAAATATCTCGTGTTTTAAGCTCTATCGGGCGGTAGGTTTTTTGAAATTTTATCGGTATGCGTGACATCACTGCCACGCCCGCAGGTGCGGCTTGCGCGCGCGAAAAAGCGTAGAATTTATAGCCCGCTTTCTGAGCAAGTGCTTTTAGCACGGCTTCGTTTTCTATCTCTTGCAGCCCCAAAATATCGGCATTAAGCGCGCTTATCTCGTCCGCTACCTTTTGCAGCTTGCGCTCGTATTTTTGCTTGCTCCAGCCTCCGCGCCCGATCTCAAAATCCGCGTACTCCGTGCCGTCGTCCTTGCCATCGAATAAATTCTGTACGTTAAACGATGCGATTTTCAGCTCCGCCGCACTCGCGCCGTAGAAAAACATCGCAAAAAGTAGCGCTAAAACTCGCAAACCGCGCTCCTAAAGTCGAATTTATCGATGTTTTGACGGATCGCTTCGTAGGTTACGATACCCACGCTGGTGGCTAAATTTAAACTGCGTCCCGCCCCGCTCATCGGGATCGTGATGCAGTTTTCGCGGTTTGTGCGCATTATCTCAAGCGGTAGTCCGTGTCCCTCCGAGCCGAAAATCAAAAAATCGCCCGGCTGAAATTTTGCCTCGCAGTAGAGTTTGTTCGTCTTCGTCGTCGCAAAAAAGAAGCGCTGCTTAAATTTCTCATTCGCCGCCATAAACTCGTCCCAATTTTCCCAAATTTTAAGATCCAAGTTCGCCCAATAATCGAGCCCCGCGCGGCGCAGATGCTTGTCGTCGATGAGAAATCCTAGCGGCTTAATTAGATGCAAAGGACACCCCGCATTGACGCACATGCGCCCGATGGAGCCTGTGTTTGTGTGGATCTGCGGATATACTAACACGATATTAAACATCAAAAATCACCGATTTTGAACGAGCACAATTTTGCGATTTAAAATTCCGCAAAGCGAGATTTTGAGATTTAGAATTTTGCAAAGCCAAATTATGCGGCTTGGAATTTCGCGCAGTAAAGCCTTGCAAATTTAAATGGGCAAAATTCCACAATTTGAAATTCTGCGAAATAAAATTTAGGTTCATGATTTTGCGATGCTGCAGGATGTCAGATCTCTCCTTGCAGCGACACGGCTCTTGCGTCTTTCTATGATGCGGCGCGAGAACTGCCCCCATAGCACAGGACGGGCGATACGGCTCGCTAAATTTTGCTTTAATGCGTTTAATATGACGCAGGCTGTGAGATTTTGTGCCAAGATGTCCTAATCCGCAAAATTTCATCTCGCTGCAATGTGAGCCGTGAAATTCCGCATCGCTGCTGCACGGCTCATATAGTTTCCCGCCACAGTGATGTGATCTGTGAAATTCGCTCGATCCATAAAACTTCGCCTCGTGGGCTTTTTTGGTATGACAGCACGACGGATGGAATTTTAATAGGTAAAATTCTGTGTCATAAAATCCTACCGAGCTAAGCTTTTCGCTATGGAATTTTACGCCGCAAAAATTTAAATTTCGCTCGTCGCAAAAGATAAAATTTCGCGCAACAAAAATCACGAAATTTTGCCTGCGATCAAAGCAAAAAGCGCGCTTTTGCAAAGACGCAGCATTCTTACAAAACGCGTAAATTTCGTCGCGACGATAGAATTTTTTCATAAAACTAGCTCCTAAATAAAACGGCGATTTTACAAAAATCTCTCTAAATTTACGCTTTTAAAGCCGCTACAAACGCCCTAATCTCCGCTTCTTGCATCCTCTCGATCTCCTTGCCGATCGCAGCGCCGCGCAGATTGCGAGCGACATCCGCGGCGCAAACCAAGCTTTTAAATTTCTTATCCCAAATCCCAAGCCGCTTTGCCGCTTGCACCCTACCTTTACAATACAGCCCGAGCCACTGCTTAAGCGGCATTTTTAGAGCGATTTTACATAGTCGCTCGTCGCTTACCCGCTTAAAAAACGGCTCTCTAAGTAGCCTTTTATAAAGAGAATTTAGCCCTAAATTCTTTAAAATCTTATTTTTATCTAATCCTAAAAAATTCAAAAACGCGTATAAAAAAAACATTTCATTTCTTACGAAAGATTCGCCGTGCTCTATGAATTTTATCAGCCGCTCATGCGTACGCGTATCAATCTGCAATCCAAAAACCCGCTCATAAAGCCCCAGCTCTTGCATTAGCATCATCCCATATCGGTGCGCAGGTGCACGGAAAAATTTAATCAGCTCTGCTTTAACGCGCTCGCGACTAAGATCGCTAACGTCGATACTACGCATGAGCTCTAAGGTGCGCGGCTCGGTGCGAAGCTCAAATCTTGCGGCAAACTGTACCGCGCGATACACGCGCAAGCTATCCTCCACGAAAGTATGCGGATCAACCACTCGC
>NZ_CALJPG010000020.1 GCF_937980635.1 uncultured Campylobacter sp. | reverse complement strand
AAAGCGGTACGCGAGCTGGGTTCAGAACGTCGTGAGACAGTTCGGTCCCTATCTGCCGTGGGCGTAAGAAGATTGAGGAGAGTTGACCCTAGTACGAGAGGACCGGGTTGAACCGACCACTGGTGTACCGGTTGTTCTGCCAAGAGCACCGCCGGGTAGCTAAGTCGGGATACGATAAGAGCTGAAAGCATCTAAGCTCGAAGCCGACTCCAAGATGAATCTTCTTTTAAGAGCTCTAGTAGACTACTAGTTTGATAGGCCGGATGTGTAATGGATGAAAGTCCTTTAGCTGACCGGTACTAATAGCTCGTTTGCTTATCTTTTAAGCATTACTTCCTTGTTAAGGATAAAATTGATTCCTAATTTTTCACTATGCTTCGTTAAACTTCGCTGCAGACTTCGGTCACATACCATACGTATGCTCCCTCGTCTTTGCTCGTTTGCCTCGCCTAGCAAAAAATTAGTTCTCAATTCGAAATAGTAAATTTTTACTATGCCTTATCAACCTTTGTTTTTATAAAACAAGATCTGACTTTAACGATGAACGCAGTGTTAAATAAGAGATTATAAAAGATATCCGTAATCTACGATTAATACAAATTAGATTACGAAGTATTTTTAATATAAGGCGAACAGACAGGAACGAGTAAAGCTCCTATGCTACGCGGTTAAAGCTCGTAAGGTATTCGCAGTATATAATATTACTATCAAACAATAAAAGCAATCCCTTATTTAACACTGCCTGTGGCTATACAGACGAGGAAACGCCTTGCTCCATCTCGAACCAAGAAGCTAAGCTCGTCCTGGCTGATGATACTATCCGTTACTCGGACGGGGAAAGTAGGTCGCTGCAGGCTTTGTTAGAATTCCATAACTTTCCATACAATTTTCAATTTAAATTCTACTCCGGTGTCTTTAGTTTATCGCTTCTTTTAGCCAATAAATATTGCTTGATAAATTTAAAATTCTATAGCCTTCTTAGGATTTTAGAACCTTCTGCAAATACAAATTTTAAATCTAGCCCTCCATCAATACAAAATCTCAATACTCTGCATTAAATTTGACTTATATTGAGTGAAAAATGATACGGATTGAAATTTTTCTCTATAATATTTGCTCGTTCGTATTGTTTTTTAATACTATCTGTTGCGTTTGCTTTTTAGCTTCTATGGCGCGATCTTTATTTCTAACCTCTACGAGCCTCATTTATGATTTATACGTTCGTTCGTTTTTTAATACATTACCGCGCTTTTATATCTAAATTATAAAGCCACCGGCAACTTATAAGGCTTTCGTATGATTTAAACTAGATGCCAAATAAAGCTTGGCAAGCGCTGTTACTTAATATAATGAAACGTCCCATAAAAAATCAGTTTAGAAAAAGCATGTCCTCAAAAAGAAAGCTTTATAATTGATGCAGCTAAATTTTTATTAATATCGCCTGCCTGGCCTTGCATGTAAAGTATCCTTGCCTTTCATAACACCAGCATCCCGTCGCCGTATTGTATATAGTCTCGCACGTAAAAAGTCTCCGTGCGCAGCAAGGTAGGGTTAAATTTCATAAATACCGCCGCTTAGCCTTTTACATGATTTAAATCCAAATCCAGTTTCAATGCTTGCGGTTTAATTTAATATATCTAGCTTTATCCGCGCCTATCTGCTTTTTAAGATTAAGCTAAAATTTAACGTATTTATTTAATAAAACGATCGAAGCAGATAAAATTTCAATATATCTCTTAAATTTATCTCCCTTTAAGCCCGCTGCAAATATAATCCTTACCGTATTGCAAGGTAGCGTAATAGCATATGGGCGCATTCCTTTTCTAGCACTGGCACGGGATAGGTATGCAAAAGCTCTCAATGCTAATAAACGTTTTATTTGGCAATACAAATATCTCAACTTAAAAGGACTTTTCAATGAAAAACCTATTTAAATCCGCACTATTTCTATCTCTTCCTGCTTTTATGTTGGCAGCCGTAAATTTAAACACAGCAAGTAAAGAAGAGCTTATGGCGCTTCCGGGCATTGGAGAAGCAAAAGCGGAAGCTATCATAGATTACCGCAAGGATAATAAATTTAAAGATATCGAGGATATCAAAAACATTAAAGGCATAGGCGATAAGAGATTCGAAGCCATTAAGGACGATCTTGCCGTAAGCGGACAGACCGACATTAGTGATCTAAAATCTGCCAAGAAAAAAGCAAGCAAAAAAGCCAAAGATACCGTCAAATCTTCTAAAGCTAAAGCAAATGCCAAATCAGAAAAGATGCAAGAGAAAATGGATGATAGCATGGATAAGGCTATGAATGAGGATGGTAAAGTAAAAAACTCTACGGCTAAGATGAAAGACGAAGCTAAAGAAGAGGGATCGTCTAAGGCTAAAGGTAAGAAGGGCAAGAAGGGGAGGGGGGAGTAATTTCTCCCGACCTTAGCTCATTATTCTACAAGTCTAGCGCTTGAGACGAATGCAAGGGTTGGGTAGCAAATGCATAGATTTAGTCCATATTCTGTAAATGTAACTTGCTATAAATTCAGCCGTAAATTTATAGCCTCCAGTTCGATTTAAACTTGCGGATGCGATTTTATTTTATGGTACGGTGAGCCGATATTTTTTAGAATTTTAAGGTGTAAATCCCTGATTTCTCATAAATTTCAATCTCACTACTTTTAAGCAGAACTAAAATTACCCCAAAGACCTCCGAACTACAGCAAGGTATCGGCAAATCGATTACCGACGCGTTTAAGCTAATGCCTAGAAATCGTGTAGGCTAAAGTCAAGCCATAAGAAATCATAGCGGTTTAGGGCGGCAATTTTGCAGAAGCGGCAGTGGGTTTATCTGACCGCAAAGCGTATGGCGTAGCGGCTAAAAAGACCACAAGAGATAGATTTAAAGCAAATTTTACCCTATTTAAATGCTAGTATTATTACGATTGATATAAGTTTTATTTTTATAAATTCGTCAAACAAGTTTTTGGATTTATACTTATCCGATTTGCCTAAGATTACGTTTAGCTCCTTGCCTTGTGATAGTTGAGCTAGAAGGGCGTTGGCATCCTTGCGTGCATCTGCTACGGAGTAGATACCCGGGCGGAATTCGCTAAGCGTCTTAGTAGTAAGTATCTTTGTCGTCTTTTCTAAGTCTGATTTTAAAGGTCTTTAGCCCTTTGGGAGAGACATACATAAAGCTCTTTCGGATTACCTATAACTTTAAAATGCATTCGATCTTTAAAATTCTAAACCCCTAATATCTTTATCGGTTAAATTTGCACTTGATACGTTAGCCATTGAATGCTCCTTATTAATATTAATGGTAGCGTGAGCTTATAATGCGAAAAAGCCCCTAATAAGATCCTTATTTTTTTCAGAAATAGTTATATTACAAACAAAAATAACAAGAAAGAAAAGTAATCTAAATATGAAGTAAGCACCTATATATCGGAATTAAATGAAAGTAAAAAGAAAAGACTTAATGGTGGTTAGAGGCAGAATCGAACTGCCGACACGCAGATTTTCAGTCTGCTGCTCTACCGACTGAGCTATCCAACCACCGAAAAAGAAAAGTAATTTTAGCCATGCAATACTTAAATCTCGGTTAAAATCCTTGATTTTCGCTAGATTTTTGCACGTTGCGCTCGAAAACAGCCAAATTTACTCAGCTAAAATTTTTTAAATTTCAGTAGCAAAAAATATTGCTTGTGCAGCAATTTGCAATAATCAAAAAGGGCTATCGATCTAAAAAGCAAAGTGGTATAAAATTTTACTATTTAGCCGACTTTGCAAATTGTACGCTTGGTTTTAGGCTGTGCAAAGTAGATAAATTTGCGCCAAAGAATCGCTGCATCGTTTTAAATTTGCGCGCATAATGGGCGATAGCTGCGATTGGTTAAATTTAGCATCGAAAATTGGCTTTAATTTGGACTTGACGAAGCATCTTTATAAACATTGTGCTCGAGCTAATAGTGTGACATGGGGATGTTTACTTCGGGGTTAAATTTATTTAGATATCCACGCATCAGAAGCGTTGAAATTTTAAATACGATTGCAAATTGTATTAATAAAGGCTCGACCTGATCCATCTAAACTTGATATGCTTATCTATCCGAGTTGTGCGACTTGTTTTTTAAATAGCTCACCGCGTTCAGCGTAGCTTTTAAATTGATCCAAACTGGCACATGCAGGGCTTAACAGCGCTATTTCGCTCGCAGAATTTATGGAATTTTTAAAATTTTCGAAATTTTTAGAATTCTGCGAATTCCGAGTTTCACCGTCGTTTGCGCGGCGTTTCGGCGAAGAGGCGTCGTCGTTTACGGCAGATGAGCCGCCGCCTTTATGCGGCGTATTCTCGCCGATCTTTGCGTTTTCTTTCGCCTTACCGCCGTTGCATCCGTCATCCGCGCCTAAATTTTGTACTTTCAATTCGCTCGCGCCGCTTTTTTTAAAGTCCGCATCTCGATACCGCTTCGAAATTTCGCTCACCGCCGTTTGTAAAATTTCGCAGCGCACGCAAGGAATTTTGTATTCGTCGCACAAAAGCACGATTTTATCGGTGTTTGAGCCGATCGCGTAAATTTGCAGATCGTATTTTTTAAACTCCGCAAAAAGCGGGTGCAGATCCACGCCTTTATCGTCGCCGCCTAGGATCAGATGTATTTTGCGCCCCGAGTAGCGCTTCAGCGCCTGCGCACACGCATCGATGTTGGTGGCCTTCGTGTCATTGACCCAGAGCCTGCCGCGCGCGTCGGTAAACTCCTCGAGTTTATTACCCTCGATCACGAAGTTGTTTAGTCGCATGGCGTCGCATCTGTCGAATAAAATTTTCTCCACGCACAGCGCCAAAAGCGCATCGATCAAAAACGGAGTTCGGAATTTTATCTCGCCTAAATCGATGCCGAATTTTTGCGCCAGATCCGCTTCGTCCTCGTAGCAGATCACGCGGGCTAGGCTGTTTTGCGCGGCGGCGGAGCTTTCGTAGGCGCGCGGGATCAGCGCCACGGAGCCTTCGCGCATCGCTATCAGGGGCGAGAGTTTGGCACGCTCATACTCCGCGAAATCGCCGTGCCAGCTGAGATGATCGGGCGTGATCGCAAGCAGCACGTAGATGTCGGGGCGCGCGTGCTTGGTGTAGTGCAGCGTAAACGAGCTCGTCTCCAGCACCCAAATTTTGGCGCTTTTATCAAGCTTTGCAAGCGGGACGCCCACGTTGCCGCCCATTTGCGAGCCGTATCGCTCGAGTAGGTGCTGCATCATCTTCGTCGTCGTGGTCTTGCCGTTCGTGCCGCTGATCCAAATTTTAAGGCCTTTGTAATCATCAAAATAATCGTATTCGCTGATTAAATTCCGTGCCTTTCGCACCAGCTCGTGATACGGCGGAAAGCCCGGACTTGGGATTTCAAGCTCGCTTGCGGCGGGATCGAACTCGCTCGGGTTTAAAAGCGCGTTGCCGAACTCATCCAGCTTCGGCGCGCCCGAAGAAATTTCAAATTTATCGTCGTATATGTCCCAGCCGCCTTCGTCGCGATAGCGCTCGGCGATCGCTTTGGTCGTAAGTCCGTAGCCAAATAGCGATTTTTTCATTTTTCTCCCCTTTTGCCCCATGAAATTTGAGTTATCTCGTCCGCGCTAAGCCCGGCAATTTCGCCGTATCTTTCGCGCGCCGTTTCGAAGTCGGGTTCAATTTGCGCTCGCATTTTATCTCAGTTTCAGCGACGTCAGCGCTATGATATTTGCGATCAGCGCGATGATCCAAAATCGGATGATGATTTTATTTTCGACCCAGCCTTTAAGCTCGAAATGGTGATGTATAGGCGCCATAAGGAAAATTCTGCGTTTAAAAATTTTAAAGCTGCCTACCTGCAAGATCACGCTGAGCGTTTCGATGACGAAGACAAAGCCGATCATTATGAGTAAAATTTCATTCTTCGTGATGACCGCGCAGTATCCTAAAAACGCGCCTACGCTCAGGCTGCCGCTATCGCCCATAAAGACTTCGGCGGGGTAGCAGTTAAACCACAAAAACCCAAGCAGCGCGCCGATGAGCGCTGAGGCGATGATGCAGACCTCGCCTGCGCCCGCGACGCGCGGTAGCAAGAGATATTGCGAGTAGATCGCATGCCCGCAAAGATAGGCAAATACGCCCAAAGTGCAGAGCGAAAACACCGACGGAATGGTCGCTAGTCCGTCCAGGCCGTCGGTTAAATTTACCGCGTTTGAGCTAGCGCTTATTACGATCGTCCAAAACAGCGGCGCGAAGATCCATAAATTTAGCAGAGGGTATTTAAAAAACGGTACAAAAAATTCCCCGCCTAGATCGCTAAAAGCATAAAGCGTCGCCCCAATCAGAAACGCCAAGAAATTTTGCAGTGCAAATTTAGCCCGCGCGCTAAGACCTGCGTGGTTTTGGCGGCCTAAAATTTTAGAGATATCATCCTTAAAGCCTATATAGCCGAAGCCTACCAAGCAAAGCAGGCCGCAGAGTACGAAGACGTTGTTTAGCTTGGCGCACATCAGGCTTGCGAGCACCGCAGCGGTAACGAAAACGAGCCCGCCCATCGTCGGAGTTTTACTCTTTTTCTGATGGTTTTGCGGCGCGAGCTCGTAGATGGGCTGCGCGGCGTGTCTATTTTGCGCCCAGCGGATAAATCGCGGCATAGCCCAGACCGAAAAACAAAAAGCGATAAAAAACGCAAGTCCTGCGCGCGCGGTGATGTATTGGAAAAAATTTATATTCGTAAGATGGTAAAGATAATAAAACAAAGTTTGCCTTTTAAATTTTATGAAATTTTATACGAAAACGCGCATTTTAGTATAAAAGAGGTAAAATTTAGCTTTTAGGACGGATGAAATTTTGCCGCATTTGCCAAAAAAAAGTATAATGCCGCTCGTAAAAACAGCGCCGCAGATCCGCCTCAAAAGACCTGCGCAGCGAAATTTAGATGAAATTTAGGAGCCAAAATGGGGCAAAAGACGATTTTACTTATCACCGACGGCATCGGCTTTAATGCGAGCGATAAATTTAACGCGTTTGCAAACGCGAAAAAGCCCGCCTATGATTATCTTTTTAAAAACGTGCCCAATACGCTGCTGCGCACCTCTGGGCTTGCCGTTGGCTTGCCGCAAGGACAGATGGGAAACAGCGAAGTAGGGCATATGACGATCGGAAGCGGTAGAATTCTGTATCAAAACCTAGTTAAAATCGATCGCGCGATTGATGAGGGCTCGCTTGAGAAAAACGAAGCGCTACAAAGCCTGCTTTCAAAGTGCCGCAGAGTGCATGTCATAGGGCTTTACAGCGACGGCGGCGTGCATTCGCATATGCGCCATTTTGACGCGATCTGCGAGATAGCGCAGAATGCGGGTTGCGAGACATGGGCGCACGCTATCACCGACGGGCGCGACGTTTCGCCTAGCAGCGGAGCGGAATTTTTAAAGCATCTACAGGCTAAATTTAAAGTCGCGAGCGTGTGCGGGCGCTTTTACGCTATGGATCGCGACAAGCGTTTTGATCGCGTAAAGCGCGCTTACGACGTGCTTATGGGTGAGACGGCGCCACTTGAAATTTCGCCTATCGAGTATATACTGCAAAGCTACGAGCACGGCATGAGCGACGAATTTATCGAGCCTGCGAGCTTTAATGGCTTTGGCGGTATCGGCGCGGATGACGGAGTGATTTTTATAAATTTTAGAAACGATCGCGCTAGAGAGCTTTGCGCGGCTTTGGGCGATGAGAGCTTTAGCGAATTCAAGCGAAAGCTCGTCGTGCAAAATTTAATCACGATGAGCGAATACGACGCGAGCTTTAAATTTCCACTGCTTTTTGAGAAGCCCGTGCTAAAAAACACGCTTTGCGAAGTGATCGCAGAAGCCGGTCTTACGCAGCTTCACACCGCCGAGACCGAAAAATACGCCCACGTGACGTTTTTCTTTAACGGCGGCGTTGAGGAGCCGCTGCCGAACGAAATTCGCGTGCTGATCCCAAGCCCCAAAGTAAAAACCTACGACGAGCAGCCGCAGATGAGCGCGCCAGCGGTGTGCAACTCGGTGATCCGCGGTATCAAAGCGGGGATCGATTTCATCGTCGTAAATTTCGCAAACGGCGATATGGTTGGCCACACGGGCAACTACGACGCCGCGGTAAAGGCGGTCGAGGCGGTGGATGAGTGCATCGGTAAAATTTTAAACGCGGCGAAGGCGCACGATTACGCCTACGTGCAGATTAGCGATCACGGCAACTGCGAGGCGATGCGAGACGCTGACGGCGAAATTTTAACCAACCACACGACCTTTGACGTATTTTGCTTCGTGCTGGGACGCGGCGTGCGTGAACTAAAAAGCGGACTTGGGCTTAGCAACGTCGCAGCGACCGTGCTAAAACTAATGGGGCTGCCAAAGCCCGCGGAGATGGACGAGGCGCTATTTTGAAATTTCAACGGCGTGGGTCGCGAGTAGATTTAAACTGCTAAAATTTAGGTAAATTTGGATAAATTTACGCTAGAGATTAAAATTTTAACAAAAGGACAAGTATGAAATTTAGCGGGAAAAACGTTTTAATCACGGGCGCGAGCCGCGGTATCGGCGCACAGATCGCAAGGACTTTGGCGGGCTACGGACTTAAGGTGTGGATCAATTATCGCTCAAAGCCCGAGATAGCCGACGCGCTGCTAGAGGAGATCCGCGCAAACGGCGGAGAGGGTGCGGTGATAAAATTTGACGCGACGAACGAGGCGGAATTTAGCGAGGCGATTGCCCTGATCGCACAAAGCGACAGCGAGCTAAGCTATCTCGTAAATAATGCGGGCGTCACGAACGACAAACTCGCGCTTAGGATGAAGCTGGAAGACTTCATGGGCGTGATCGAAGCAAATTTAAGCAGCGCTTTCATCGGCTGCCGCGAAGCTCTAAAGCTAATGAGCAAAAAGCGCTTCGGCGCGGTCGTAAATATCGCCTCGATCGTAGGCGAAATGGGCAACGCAGGGCAGGTCAATTACAGCGCGAGCAAGGGCGGAATGATCGCGATGAGCAAGAGTTTCGCAAAAGAGGGCGCCGCGCGCGGCATCCGCTTTAATTGCATAACTCCGGGCTTCATCGCTACGGATATGACGGACGCGCTAAGCGACGACGTAAAAGCAAGCTACGAAGCGAGCATCCCGCTTAAGCGCCTCGGAAGCACGAGCGACGTCGCCGAAGGAGTTGCGTTTTTGCTTAGCGACGGCGCGGGCTACATTACTGGAGAGTCGCTTAAAATCAACGGCGGGCTCTATATGTAGCGTTAAATAGCGGAATTTAAGGTTAAATATTATAAAATTACGCGGTATTTTTTTAAAGGAGTGCTAAAATGGCAGTATTTGAAGATGTAAGAGACGTAGTTGTAGAACAACTCAGCGTTAGCCCGGATCAGGTTAAACTTGACTCTAAAATTATCGAGGATTTGGGCGCGGACTCTCTTGACGTAGTTGAGCTAGTAATGGCTTTAGAGGAGAAATTCGGTATCGAGATCCCTGATAGCGAGTCCGAAAAATTAGTAAGCATTAAAGACGTAGTAGATTATATAGAAAATTTGCCTAAAAAATAAAATTTTAAGGAAGCGGTTTTGAAACGAGTCGTAGTAACGGGCATCGGGATGATAACCTCTCTCGGGCTTGACAAACAGAGCAGTTTTGAAAATATCTGTAACGGAAAAACCGGGGTTGATAAAATTTCGCTCTTTGACGCTAGCGAATTCCCGGTTCAAATTGCAGCTGAAGTAAAAGGTTTCGATCCTTCTAGCATAATCGAGGATGGAAAAGAGATAAAAAAGATGGATAGATTTATCCAACTGGGGCTTAAAGCTGCGGGCGAAGCTATGGATGACGCTAAATTTAGTAGCTTTGATAGCGACGAATTCGGCGTTAGCTCCGCTAGCGGTATAGGCGGTTTGCCGAATATCGAAATAAACGCCAATACCTGCTTGCAGCGCGGTCCTAGGCGAATTTCTCCGTTTTTTATCCCTTCTGCATTAGTAAATATGCTCGGCGGCTTTGTTTCGATATATTATAAATTAAAAGGTCCGAATTTATCCAGCGTTACGGCTTGTGCGGCTTCTGCGCATGCGATTATAGACGCTGCGAGAGTTATCATGATCGGTGAAGCGAAAAAGATGCTCGCAGTGGGAGCCGAGGCTGCGGTTTGTCCCGTAGGTATCGGTGGATTTGCTGCGATGAAGGCGCTTTGTGCTAGAAATGACGATCCTGCGCACGCTTCACGTCCGTTTGATGCGGAGCGAAACGGCTTTGTTATGGGCGAAGGCGCGGCGGCTTTAGTTTTAGAAGAGCTGCAGGACGCAAGAGCGCGCGGCGCTAAAATTTACGGCGAGCTCGTAGGATTCGGCGCTAGCGGCGATGCTTATCATATCACTTCACCTAGCCTAGACGGTCCGATTCGCGCTATGAAAAAGGCCTACGAGATGGCAGGACGCCCGAAGATTGATTATATCAACGCCCACGGAACGTCCACTGCGATAAACGATAAAAACGAAACCGCAGCGTTAAAAGAGCTTTTCGGTGAGGGCAAAGTGCCTGCAGTCAGCTCCACTAAGGGTCAGCTAGGACATTGCCTAGGCGCTGCAGGAGCGGTAGAGGCTGCGATCAGCCTTTTGGCGATGCAAAACGGCATCATACCGCCTACGATAAATCAAATTTCAAAAGATCCAGATTGCGATTTGGACTATGTGCCAAACGTCGCTAGAAAAGCCAAACTCGATTGCGTCATGAGCAATAATTTTGGATTCGGCGGCACGAACGCATCGCTTATTTTCAAAAGAGTAGATTAATGGCTAGCTATCTGGACTTCGAAAAGTCTATAAAGCAGATCGATGAGGACATCACCGCTGCAAAAATTCGCGGCGATGAGGACGCGGTCGAAATTTTAAATAAGAACCTCGAAAAAGAAATTTCCAAAGTTTATAAAAATTTAAACGAATACCAAAGACTTCAGCTTGCGCGTCATCCGGATCGCCCTTACGCGATCGATTATATTCGTGCGCTTTTGCAAGACGCCAGGGAGCTTCACGGTGACCGCGCCTTTAGAGACGATCCTTCGATCGTGTGTTATCTGGGCATTATGGGTAACCGTAAAATTGCCGTGATTGCCGAGCAGAAGGGTCGCGGTACCAAAAACAAGCTGAAGCGAAATTTCGGCATGCCCCATCCGGAGGGCTATCGCAAGGCACTGCGCGTAGCAAAACTTGCTGAGAAATTTAACCTTCCTATTTTGTTTTTGATTGACACTCCGGGCGCATATCCAGGACTTGGTGCCGAGGAACGCGGTCAGAGCGAGGCTATCGCGCGAAATCTATATGAGCTTAGCGATATTAAAACCCCTACGATCGCCGTAGTTATAGGCGAGGGCGGTAGCGGCGGAGCTTTGGCTATCGGCGTGGCCGATCGGCTGGCGATGCTTCAAAACTCAATTTTTTCAGTTATCTCTCCTGAGGGCTGTGCCGCGATTTTGTGGAACGATCCAAGCAAGAGCGAGGCCGCTACGAAGGCGCTAAAGATCACCGCCGAGGAGCTAAAAGAGCTGGGCTTGATCGATGACGTGATTAAAGAGCCTAAAACGGGCGCCCACAGAGATAAAGACGGCGCGATAAAAGCGCTGGGAAACTACGTTTTAACCGAGCTGCACAAGCTAGACGATCTTAGCATAGACGAGCTCATCAGCAGAAGGCAACAAAAAATTTTAAGGTTCGGTGCTTATAAAGAAAACTAAATTTTAAATTTCGCAACTTTTTTAAAACCAAATTTAATAACTTCACACTCTAAGAGGACAAATGGAAAATACAAATCAAAATTCCGCTCAGACCGCCGTTTCAAATTCTAATCAAAACGGCAGAAAAACTTACGCTAAAACGCACGTTCCCGTCGAGGGCTACCAGATCGAGGAGCTCCGCTCGATGGATATTGAAAATCTCATCGCCATAGCAGATGAGCTAGGCGTCGAGAACCCGCGCGAATTCCGCCGCCAAGCGCTCGTTTTTGAAATTTTACGCATGCAGACGAAGCAGGGCGGCTTTATACTTTTTACGGGGATTTTGGAGGTTACCGCCGAGGGTTACGGCTTTTTACGCGGCATAGATTCAAATTTAAGTGACAGCGCCAACGACGCCTACGTGAGCCTAAGCCAGATCCGTAAATTCGCCCTTCGCGTCGGCGACATCGTCACGGGTCAGGTGCGCGAGCCGAAGGATCAGGAGAAGTACTACGCGCTCTTAAAGATTGAGGCGATCAATTATAAATCTATCCAAGAGGCCAGAGAGCGCCCGCTATTTGACAATCTCACGCCGCTTTTCCCGACCGAAAAGCTCAAGCTCGAATACGATCCTATGCGCCTTACCGGTCGCGTGCTTGATCTTTTCACCCCGATCGGCAAGGGGCAGCGCGGGCTCATCACGGCGCCTCCGCGTAGCGGTAAAACGGAGTTAATGAAAGAGCTTGCCAACGGCATTACGCGCAACCACCCCGAGGTCGAGCTTTTGGTGCTGCTAGTCGACGAGCGCCCGGAGGAGGTGACCGACATGGAGCGTAGCGTGCGAGGCGAGGTGTTTAGCTCGACTTTCGATCAGCCAGCATTCAATCACGTCCGCGTCGCCGAGCTCGTCATCGAAAAGGCAAAACGCGCCGTCGAAAACGGCAAGGACGTCGTCATTCTGCTCGACAGCATCACCCGTCTTGCGCGCGCCTACAACACCGTTACGCCTAGTAGCGGCAAAGTCCTGAGCGGCGGCGTGGACGCAAACGCCCTGCACAAGCCGAAGCGCTTCTTCGGTGCGGCGCGAAATATCGAAAACGGCGGCTCGCTTACCATCGTCGCTACCGCGCTCATCGAGACCGGCTCGCGCATGGACGACGTGATCTTCGAGGAGTTCAAAGGCACGGGCAACAGCGAGATCATCCTCGATCGCAATATCTCGGACCGCAGAATTTACCCGGCGATCAATATCACCAAGTCCGGCACGCGCAAAGAGGAGCTTTTGCAAGGCAGCGAAAATCTGCAAAAGATCTGGGCGCTGCGCTCGGCGATCTCGACGATGGACGACGTCGAGGCGCTAAAATTTTTATATGCCAAGATGCTAAAAACCAAAGACAACACCGAGCTGCTATCGATAATGAACGGCTAAATTTTATTAAATTTAGTCTTATTTAAAATTTCGCTTCAAATTTAGCGGCATGGCTTGCGCCGCTTGCCGCAAATACCGCCACGTAGCTTTGTATGCGCTTTTTCCAAGCGGCGCGTCTTTTTTTCAAACTCCACTATTATAAGTTTAAATTTATCGCGATATTTGCTAAACGTTTTGCGCTCAAAGCACGAGGTGCGGCGCCGTCCGATAAAATTTTACTTCGGTAAAATCTATTCGTAAGATGTCAAGCGTAAAATTTTACGAGGAATTTTATGTTTTGCTACGCACGGAGCTATGGCGCTTGATATCGTTGCTTCAAATTTAATACAATACTGACAAAGCTTAATTATCTAAATCTTAATTTCTATTTTTATCGCAATTTTTCCTTTTTGCCGTAGCTTATTAATTCAATTTTTTCTGTATTTTATTTTCTATTTTTCCCAGTTTTCACTCTATTATCTTCTTTTATCAATAGCATCTTTTAGAATTTCAATATACCCACCTTCATCAACATGCTCGTTATTGTCTATGTTATTTTCCGAAATTAGGATTTCTACTCCATAAAATTCGTTACCGCAACTATTGAAATTTGGGCTATGTTGATTTTGCAAATATGCTTCTATTTTACATTTTGTATTAATAAAATCATCGCTTTGAATTTTATATTCATAAATTGGGAATTGAATTATTTTAGTGTAGGTACAATATTTGGATATTCCGTTAAGTCTATCGTATAGTTTAGGTTTATTTTTACATTCTGATATTTTATATAAGTTTTTAATATAAAATATATTATACCAGTCATAATGGACTAGAATATTTTTGTCTTTAGGAAAATTTATTTTAAAGTATGTATTCCAAAAATAGTATCTATTCCACTCATTGTCTCGTTTGTATCGTTCATTATCATCTTTCAAAGTCCAAGCGATTTTCTTATTGCTTATGATATTTTTGCTTATATCGTTTAAAGTAAAATTTTTTCTAATTTCTTCTTCTATATTAATCTTTGTTTGATTATTATCATTCTGTAAAATTTTTTCGATCTTATTTAATATGTCTATTTCGGTAAGATTTGAATCAAGTTCATAGAAAATATCTTTTTTGCAATCGTCTATTTTGCTAAAATTTTGATAAATAGCAGTCGTAGATATAATCATTAAATTGATCTTGGATAAAATTGTCTAAAAGTTCATCTTTATCAAGCCATTTTATATAATGAAAGCTAAACCCGCTGTAATTAAGCGCACCGACGATCACACAAACGCCGAGCACGGCGATTAGGGCTTTGGCTAGAAATTTAAGAGCTTTCAAAATTTACTCCTTTAGCAAAACGCTAGTTAAAATACGAGCCTAACGGGCTGCGATGTTAACGTTTAAATTTAGCTCGCCCAAAGAGGGGTTGAATTTAAACCGTGCCGCTTTAAATTTAACCGAATCGCTTTCTACTTCCCGCTGAAAAACAGCAGATTTGCCATTATGATCACAATCGCGACGGGCGCTACGAAGCGCAGCGAAAAGTACCAAATTTTAAATCCAAGCTCGCCCATGTCGGCGCCAAATAGCCCGCGCAGGCGCTGCGCATCCATCACAAAGCCTACAAAGATCGCCGAGGTTAGCGCGCCGAGGGGCAGCATGATGTTTGAGCTTACGAAGTCCAAGCAGTTAAAAAAGCTCGCGCCGAAAAGCTTAAATTTGCTCGCATAATCCGCGTGCATCGATAGCAGCGAGCACGCTCCGAGCACCGCTATGACGCACCCCGAGATGCAGACTGCGCGCAAGCGCGAAATTTTAAATCTGCCGATGAGATAGAAGACGAAAGGCTCAATCATCGAAACCGCGCTCGTGATCCCCGCGAAAAAGAGCGAGACGAAAAACGCGATTTCAAGCACCTGCCCCGCTAGCCCCATTTTTGCAAACATCGTAGTGAGCGAGACGAACACAAGCCCTGCACCCTGCGCGGGATCGGCGCGAAATTCGAAGATGAAAGTAAAGACGATGAGCCCCATCATTAGCCCAATCGCGATGTTGATAAATACGATGTTTACCGAGCTTCGCACCAGCCGCACCCCCTCGCTAAGCGATGCCGCGTATGCCGCGATACAGCCGACGCCCACGCACAGGGTAAAGAGCGCGAGTCCGAGCGCGGAGAGGACGGAGTTAACGGTGATTTTGCCGAAGTCTGGGTAGAAAAGAAATTTCGCCGCCGCGCCGAATCCCTGCATCGTGCACGCATACGCGAGCATCGCAAGCAGCAGCACGAAGAGAAGCGGCATCATCACGACGTTTAACCGCTCGATACCGCTTTTGATGCCGCGCGCGACGACGGATAGCGTCAGCACGAGCGCAAGTGCGTAAAAGCCTAGGCTCGTGGCTAGCGAATGCGAGATGAGATCGTCAAAGACGGCGCCCGCTTCCTCGGCGGTTGCGGGCAGCGGAGAAAAGCCCAAAAAGATATAGCGGATCACCCAGCCGAGGATCACGAGGTAAAAGGACAGCACCAGCATGCCGCCCGCGATGAAAACGCCTCCGGCGCGCCATTTGCGTCCGCCGCGCGGCGCCAGCGTCTCGTACGCGCTCGGCAGATCCCGCCCGCTCAGCCTGCCCAGCGCCATCTCGGCTAAAAATATGCTAAAGCCCACGCCCAGCGTGAGCGCGAGGTACAAAAGCACGAAGGCGCTGCCGCCGTTTTGACCCACGAGGGTGGGGAATTTCCATGCGTTGCCAAGCCCCACCGCGCCGCCTGCGACGGCAAGTATGAAGCCGATTTTGCTAAATTTATCGTTCATTTTCGCTCCGATTTTTAAATTTTAAAGCTACGGAATTTTAAAATTCCAAACTATATACGCAAACTCGCTATGAAATTTGGCGCGCTATTTTTGGACCGCTTCGGCGTTAAATTTTAAAATTCAAAGCGCGATGCCGCGCGACCCACTGCAAAATTTTGCGTACCGTTTTTGCGGCAGATTGCATAGATCGCGTCATAAACTATCGCGGCATCTGCGCACCGACCGCCTAGGTTTAGAATTTTAAAATTCCGCAGCGTGATCAGACGCGGCTGCGCTATGGCGTTTTTGCCGCGGTCTTGCGCAGGTTGCCGCGCGGGTTAGCGTGGTCGCGCCAAAGGCTGATTGCGGTCGCCGCACGCTCCTATCTGGACGTAAAATTCCAAGCGCGATTTTTGACAGCCGCCATGGCCGCTCACGGATCGCCGTGAGGCTCGCTATGGAATTTTGCCTATCGCTCCGAGCCGTCAGAGCGTAAAATTTTAAAATTTCAAGCCGCAATGCGCGATCCCTGCGCTGTTCCAACGGATCGGCCGTCTATTAGACGGATCGCGGGCTCGCGCGCCGCTTCGGCGACAAATTTTAAAATTCCAAGCGCGTTGCCGCACGGCTTGTCGTGAAATTTGGCGCACAGTTCCTGCGTAGAATTTTAAATTTAAAACCGCGACGTTCCGTTTGCTTACGCAGATAGGCGCGATCGCAGCCGCGCCGTTTTGCATGAAATTTTAAAATTTCAAACCCTCGCGTCGCAGTAAAATTTTAAATTTAACTCGCGCCTAATCCGCAAAATTTCAAATCGCGCTTAGATGCGTAAAATTCCAAGCTCTCTTAGCGCGATCAAAATTATGGCTACGGGCGAGACGCAGCGCAGCAGCACGAAGTACCAAATTTTAAATCCTAGCTCGCCCATATACGGCGCCAGTAGCGCGTGTACGGCTTCTTTTCGCATCACAAATCCCACGAAAACCACGATCACGAGCCCGCCTATCGGCATTAAAATTTTCGAGGTCGCGTAGTCTAGCACGTCGAAAAACGGCGTGCCAAGTATGCTAAAGCTATCCGCCGTAGCGCCGTAGTAGCCCAAAATGCACGCGATGCCGAGGACGTAGGTAAACGCAAAGACGATCGCGCAGGCGCGCAGACGGCTTATTTTGTGCGATTTTACGAGATAATACACCGAAGGCTCGATCATCGAGATCGCCGAGGTGATCGCCGCAAAAATCAAGGTAAGAAAAAACGCGAACGCCAGCACGTGCCCGATCGCGCCCAGCTTGCTAAACAGCATCGCAAGCGAGACGAAAATAAGCCCAGGGCCCGATTGCGCGGGATCAGCGTTAAATTCAAAGATAAAGGTAAAAACCACGAGCCCCATCATTATGCCGATCATGACATTGATAAATACGATGTTTAGGCTCGAAGTTAGAATATTGGTGCGCTCAGGCAGGCTCGCGGCGTAGGTCATTATTGTCGTAACGCCCAGCGATAGCGTGAAAAACGCAAGCCCTAGCGCTTCGAGTACGCTTTTGGAATTTAACGCGCTAAAATCGGGCACGAGCAGGAATTTCGCGCTTTTGCTAAAGCCGTCGAAGCTCATCGAATACACCACCATCAGCACCAAAAGGATGAAAAGCGCAGGCATCATCCAGACGTTTAGCCGCTCGATGCCGCTTTTGATGCCGCGCGAGACAATGTAAAAGCACGTCAGCGACATCACGCTAAAGCAGGCTATTGCGACGACCGGGCTATCTTTTAGTAGAGCGGAAAATATCTCGCCGCTTTGCGCCATATCGCTTGGTAGCGAAAACGCCGACGTGATCGTGTATTTTAGGATCCAGCCCATCACGACGCTGTAAAACGAGTAGATTAAAAGCCCTGAGATCATAAAAAATCCCGCCTTGCTCCAGGCTTCTTTATGCGTAGGCGCCAGACGCCTGAAGGAGTCTACGGGATCGCTCTCGCCGATCCTTCCGATACAAATTTCGCCGATAAAAAGGACGAAACTTACTAAAAACGTCAGCAAAAAATAGAGCAGGATGAAGGCGCTACCGCCGTTTTGACCCACGAGAGTGGGGAATTTCCACGCGTTGCCGAGCCCCACGGCGCTGCCTGCGACTGCGAGAATGAAGCCGATTTTGCTAAATTTATCATTCATTTTGCACCTTTTTTAAAATTTAGCCGCAATCTTAGCGAAATGTAGCTTAAGGGCGGTATCAAAGCTTCGTTAAATTTGTTTACCGCGCAGGTAGAATGGCAGTAATTCAAAATTCTTAAAGTAAACAGATGGTAAAATACTAGGTAAAATTTCAAACAAGGAGAATGAAATGAAAAATCCTAAAATGTTCCTCTGGGGGGGGTGTTAGCTGCTTTATTAGTTGGTTGCGATAATACTGAGGTTAAATCTTTAGAATACTATCAAAATCATCCCGATGAGGCAGAAAAAGTTTTCAAACAATGCGATTTTGATAAATTAAACGAAAATAGCAACGCCTATAAGAATTGTAAAAATGCTAAAGAAATTTATAAGTTTAATGAGGATAAAAAGTTTTTCTCGGGAACAAAATAGTATTTTAGTATTAATTCAATATTAAAATATCTCTTACGCCTTATACTTAAGTTCATTTTATTTACCTTGTATCTCGGTGCAAGGTAAATTTGATGAATGTAAATTTTAAAATACAAATGCCGAGCCCTGCTAAATTTTAAGTCCCGAAACGCTAAAATCATCCAAAAATTTCAAAACCAAAGGCAAAACATGCAAGTCAAACTTCTAAATTTCACTCCGCTTTGGGTCTGTTCAAACGCGATACGCACCTGCTGGCAGAGCTTTGAGCGCGGCGATTGCGGCGGCGCCAAAGACCTAGCGCTCATTGACCGCGTCGGCAACCAGCTCAAGCACTCAAGCACGCTCGAACACCTCTACTACAACTTCTACATCAGCGGCATCTCCCGCGCGCTGCTTCAGGAGCTGGCGCGCCACCGCCTAGCAAGCCTTAGCGTAAAATCCACGCGCTACACTCTCAAAGAATTGCGCGGCGAGGACAGCTTCGCGCAGGGTGACTTTGAAAACGCCGCGCGATACATCGTGCTTACGGGTAACGAAGCGGTCGATAATGCAAGCATCGCGGCTCTTGAAAACCTGCGCGTAATCTTACAAACCCCTATTAGCCTTGATATCGCCAAATACTGCCTGCCAGAGTGCTACAAGAGCGAGCTTAGCTGGAGTATAAACGCTCGCAGCCTGCAAAATTTTCTCGCTCTGCGCTCTAGCAAAGTCGCACTTTGGGAGATCCGCGAGCTTGCGGGTAAAATTTACGAAGCGCTGCCGCAGGAGCATAAATTTATATTCCAAAGCTGCATGGCGGGCGGCGAGAAGGTGCAGGACGAGAGGTAGCGAGCGAAGTAAAATTTTGATATAAGGGGCTTGCGATGATAAAACTTACGCAGATGAGAGCGGCTTTTGAAAAAGAGGAGCCGAACGCGCTTTATCTTAGCTACTTAGGATGGGTAAAAACCCTGATCCCGTTTTGGAGGCAGGCTGCTGCGAGGATCGCGGAGCTAAGCGGCACGGCGGATGAAAAAAGAGACAAGCATTTGCGAGCTATCGACGGTTCTTTGGAGCTGATGCAAGCTTGGCGATTTAAAAAGATAAAATACGTGCAAGCAAGAAGAAAAGAAATCGATAGCGCCATAAGTTTTATCCGAAACGGCGCTTTAACGCAGCGGGCATGCAGATACGCCTTTGCGCCCGTTTGTAGAAATTTAGCGGGCATTTTACGCAGCTTTTTATACGTTTCAACTTTCGGCTATTCGGACGAGCAGCTTCCGACCGTATTTGCTCAAAAAATTTACGGCATTGCGCTATGCCATACTTTATTTCCCTTTGATACGGGCGATTTTGTGTATTATCTTCCGCACGAAAAATCCATTCACACCGAAGACTCCGCCGATTTGGATAACTGGCATTTGATGATGAGCGAGGCTGGCAAGGCTTTGAATATCGCGGAGCTCACCAAAGAGGTCAATAATCAGGCTCGTAAAATTTGGGAAAGCTACAAAACGCCGTTTGAATGGAAATACGACGAGGGGATTTGGAATTTAGAATTTGAGAATATTTCAAAAAGGCTGCACTATACGGGCTTGCGGGCTTTTGCAAGTCTGAATAAAGCGGAATAAAAAACGCGCAAAATTTTAACCGCTTCTGAAATTTTATTCGCGGGCGGTCAAATTTCTGCTGCCCGACAGGATGAAATTTTAAAATTTTAGCCGAGCGGGCATTCGGTCGCTAAATTTAAACGGGCGTTTTAAACAGACGCTCATTGCGGCTGCAGCGCTGAAAATTTTAACGGCGACGAACCGAAAACCTATAGGCGAGCGATAAATTTTAAAGGACGGATCATGAAAAATCTAGCGCTTGTGATGTTTAGCGGACAGACGCACCTCGATTTTGTGGGATTTTACGATTGTATGCTAAGGCTCAAAGCCGTCCGCCCGCAGCTTGAGATGAGGTTTTGCTCGCGCGAGCGGCAGGTTTCGGATAGCGGCGGCCTTACGATCGACGTGGGCGAGATCACGACGGATCTAGGCGGCTTTGATGCGGTTTTTGTGCCCGGCGGTATGGCGACGCGCCGCCTGAGGGACGATGCGGGCTTCATCTCGTGGCTCGCAACCGCGCGCGATGCGAAGTATAAGTTTAGCGTTTGCACCGGTTCGCTGCTTCTGGGCGCGGCGGGGTTTTTGCGAGGTAGGCGCGCGACCACGCATCCGTTTTGCTACGATCTGCTGGCGCCTTACTGTGCGGATGTGGTGCACGAGCGGCTCGTGCGCGAAAGCCTGCCAGAAGGAGGCGAGATCATCACTGCTGGCGGCGTAAGCAGCTCCATAGAGCTCGGTCTTTGCGTGATCGAGAAATTCGCAGGCGCCTCTGCGCGCGAAGCTGCCGCTGCGGCGATGGATTATCCGTATTACGACCTTAGAGGCAAGCTTGCGAGATGAAATTTTAAAGCCGTTAAATCGGTGGTGCGATTTATAAATACCGCAGTAAATTTTAAAATAGAGAGGAAGTAAATCTTAATGCAAGCAGTAAAGATATTAAAAACATTGTGGAAAGCCATCAAGATTACGGCATTTGTAGTCATTTTGCCGCTTTTCTTATTGATAATGTGTATATGTTTATATGCTCAAATTTCGCCGTTATTTAAATTCCCGTACGTAAAAGATCGAGATTTGGCTAAATTTGAATCTCTAACAAGTAGAAAGGGTGAAACTTTGCTGATATATCGCAAAAAGATTCCCGATGGTGTTTGTTTCAATAAATGGCAGACTTGCATCTGCTACACGCATTTTATAAAAGCGGATAAGCCTTTTGCCGTGACGCAACAAAAAATGCTGCAAGAGGGTTACGAACTTGTTTCCGAGTCAGACTGCATAGCCCAAACTAAAAATTTACACGAATTTAAATTGTCGTGGGCTGCGCCGTTTTATCACTATGCCGGCAGTCGGGAATATTTAATCTACGGCTCAACTAAAAATTTAAAACTAACGGCGTTAATGAACGATAAAAGGCAAATATGGCATAAAAAGGATCATATACCGTGGGGACAGCCGATAGATTATGATCACGAGGTTATTTTTTATCCCGAGTTTGATTTAGTTCAAATAAATACTTTAGGATATTATAGCGTGCGCTAAATTTATTTACAGCAGATTGATATCGTTGTTGAAAGATAAATTTAAAAGCTTTGGGATAAAATTTAAAAATGAAAAATTAGACTTTAGTTTTACGGACGTTTATCAAAGTAGATAAAATAACGATATAGTGGGTTTTACATAAAATAGGAGATCACAAAGACAAAATGAAACCGGCTCAAATTTTATCGCTGCTTTTGCATATATCTTTCGTAGCGGCGTGCAAGCGATACTATTTTTAAAATTTATTGTAAAATTATGGCGTTAATTCATTAAAGCTTAAAGGGCTAGCATGCAGATAAACTTAGACGACGTGAGGATCGAGAGCGGTTGGAAAGAGGCGCTTAGGGAGGAATTTTTAAGCGAGTATTTTGCGAAGATCAAAGAAAACCTGCTAGCCGCAAAGGAGCGCGAGATCGTCTATCCGCCGGGAAATTTGATCTTTAATGCCTTCAATCTCACTCCGTTTGAACGGGTGCGCGCGGTGATTTTGGGGCAGGATCCCTACCACGGCGAGCATCAGGCGATGGGGCTTAGCTTTTCGGTGCCGCGCGGCGTGCGAATTCCGCCCAGCCTCGTAAATATCTACAAAGAGATTAAGAGCGATCTGGGTATCAGCGAGCCTGAAAGCGGCGATCTGAGCTACTGGGCGAAGCAGGGCGTGCTGCTTCTTAATGCGAGCCTTAGCGTGGGCGCGAACCGCGCGAACTCGCACAGCGGCTTTGGGTGGCAAATTTTTACCGATGCCGTGATTAAAATTTTAAGCGCGAGGCGGCAAAATTTAGTCTTTATGCTGTGGGGAAATTTCGCCAAAGCAAAATCGGCGCTGATCGATGCGCAGAGGCATCTCATTTTAACCGCCGCGCATCCTAGCCCGCTTGCAGGAGGGGCGTTTTTCGGCTGCAGACATTTTAGCAGATGCAACGAATATCTGCGCGCGCACGGTCTGGGAGAGATCGATTGGGATCTAAATCACGGCGCAGATTAAATGTATTTTAAATGAAATTTGCGTAAAATGCGCCGCAAAATTTCAAAGTAAAGAAATTTTAAAAAATGCCGAAAGGAGAAGTGAGCGAATAATATACGACCGGCTTAAGACGGCTTGCCGAAGCGACGCGAATGCGCGGTTAGGCTAATCATTGTAATTAAAGGAACGATATGAAAAAGATAATTTTGGGAATTTTATTGCTATTTACAAGTAGTGTAGTGGCAAATACCCTATCTGAGATCAGGCAATCGGGCACGATTAGAGTGGGCGTTTTCGAGGCGCAACCGCCTTTTAGTAAATTTGAAGACGGCAAATTTCAAGGATTTGAGGTTACTCTAGCCGAGGCGCTATCAAAAGATATATTTGGCGGCAAGGCGGGCAAGGTGGAATTCGTGCCCGTAAAGGCTAGTGAGCGTTTAAAAGCGTTGGAAGAAAATAAAGTAGATATGGTGCTTGCGACCTTTACGATTACAAATGAGCGTAAGCAGCTAGTTGATTTTACGACGCCGTATTTCGCAGTAAATATCGGCGTGCTAACCCGAGCCGGCGATAGGATCAAGACCGTATCGGATCTGCACGGCAAGCCGATCATCGCAGAAACCGGAACTACGGGCGAAGCGTATTTTAGAAAAGAGGGCTTTGAAATCGTAAATTGCGCTACCGCAAACGAATGCTATAAAATGCTAAAGGATGGTAAGGGCATCGGATATGCGACAGATAATCTAATAGTTTTGGCTTATGCTGTAATCGACAGCGACACCGAGGTAAATATCAAGAATTTAGGTGTTTCGGATTTCTTAGGCATTGCAGTTTCTAAGGGCAATAAGGATCTGCTTGAGTTCTTAAATGGCGAGCTAGTCAAGCTAAGCAAGAACGGCTTTATGAAAAAGACCTATGACGAGACAATTGAGCCGTATTACAAGGGCACTGCGGAGAAAAAATATTTCTTGTTGGATGATCTTTATAGCTTATTTTAGGCGAGCATAGCAGTACGGCTCGCCTGCATTTGCTTGCAGTAAGCATAGAGCTGTGCGCTATACGCCAGGTAAAATTTAAAAGGCTTGCATAGCCTTGCTATTTTGCCCGACTTTGCGAGCTTGGGTTAGATTGTAAAATTTTACGAACGCGTCGTTATGGAATTTATAAAATTCCGTAGCGGCGCGCTGTTTTTATAGTGCTAATAGACGCACAGAATTTTATAGCGAAGCGCTAAAATTTAATTGAGAGTAGGCGGAGTTTGGCGTAAAGACGCTAAAATTTAAAAAGCCTCTATCATTATGCTTAGAAATTTTAGTTGCGAAATTTTATCGCCAAGCTCGCAGTTTAGGGAATAGTTTCGGTTCTGGTAAAATGAAATTTTAAGAAAATTTACATTACAATTACGAAAAATTTAAAATTCAAGGAGGAAATTATGAAAAAGTCATTTTTTCTTATTCTATTGTCGGCGATCTTTGTTTTTGCGAATTCCTTAAGCGAGATCAAGCAAAGCAAGGTTATCAGAGTGGGCGTTTATGAAAACGAACCGCCTTTTAGCAAGTCAAGTGAGAAGGGCTTTGAGGGTTTCGAAGTCGAGCTCGCCAACGCGCTAGCCGGTAAAATTTTCGGTAACAGCGGCGGTCGTATCGAGCTCATACCGGTAACGAACGAAGTGCGCTTTCCGATGCTTCAAAATAATCAAGCCGATATGATAATCGCGGCTGCAAGTATCACCGAAGAGCGTAAAGGCAGCGTGGATTTTTCGATGCCGTATTTTACGGTGAATTTGGGAATTTTAACGAAAAAAGACTCAAATATTCACAAAATAGGCGATCTGATGGGCAAAAAGATCGGCGTCATCCGCAAGACCACCGGCGAGGCGTATATCAAAAAGGACGGCGGTTATAATGTTTCTTATTGCAACGATTCGGTCGATTGCTATAGGAGATTAAAAAGTGGCGAGATCGACGGGTATTGCAACAACAACCTTTTTGTAATGGTCTATCCGATCGTAGATCCTGCGGTCGAGGTCAATATAAAAAATTTAGGCGATAATGTATTCTTGGGCGTCGCGGTGCAAAAGGGTAACGCAGAGCTGCTAGAAGCGATCAATAAAGGCTTGATTGCGCTCAGCAAAGAGGGCTTTTTCAAAAAGGCTTACGAGGATACTTTCGAATCCTTCTATAAAGGCACCGTCGATAAAAAATACTTCTTGCTTGACGATCTTTACAGCTTTTTTTAATAAAAAAGGAATTTGAAATGAAAAAATCACTGTTTTTAATTCTTTTATCTTGCATCTTTGCGCTTGCGAATTCTTTAAGCCAAATAAAGCAGAGTAAAGTCATTCGTATCGCCGTTTATGAAAATGAGCCTCCATTTAGTAGAGTTACGGATAACGGCTTTGAGGGCTTTGACGTGGAGCTTGCTAATGCAATCGGAGGCAAAATTTTAGGCGATACCGGCGGCAGGATCGAGCTCATACCGGTATCAGCGCAAGCTCGCTTTCCGTCCATTCAAAATAATCAGGCGGATATGCTTATCGCGGCTGCAAGCGTTACTGAGGAGAGAAAGAAAAATTATGAGTTTTCGATGCCCTATCTTTCGGTAAATTCCGGAGTTTTAACCAGAAAAAGCGACAATATCCAAAAAATGAGCGATCTACGAGGTAAGAAAGTAGGCGTCATTCGCGGCTCGACGGGCGAAGCGTTTATGCAAAAGGACGGCGGCTACAATCTAGTGTATTGCAAAAATTCCTCCGATTGCTACAAGCGGTTAAAGAGCGGCGAGATCGACGGCGCGTGCGACGATAATCTATTCGTGATGGTCTATCCGGTCGCAGATCCTAGCGTCGAGGTTAATATCAAAAGTCTTGGCGAGAACGTATTTTTAGGCATCGCGATGCAAAAAGGCAACGCAGATCTCGTAGAAGCCGTTAATCAAGCGCTCATTTCGCTTAGCAAAGAGGGCTTTTTCAAAAAGGCGTATAACGATACTTTCGAGCCTTTCTACAAAGGCACCGTCGATAAAAAATACTTCCTTTTAGACGACATATACAGCTTCTTTTAAAATTTTAAATTTGATGCGGGTCAGGATTTGAAGCTTTGCGGCTTTAAATTCTAACCCACGCATAACCGGTGTGTCATTAAAATCCGTTTTAAAATTTTGTCCTAAAATCTCATTTCAAATTTTATTAGTCCCACTGCCGCGCCTAAGCCCAGCGTGCACACGGCAGTCGTAATCTTTAGTATTTGCGAGTATTTACAGCGTGCAAAGCTAGATCTAGATAAGCTTTAAATTTTTACTTCGAGCCCTTGGAATTTTTTAAATCCCCCATGCGCTCCTGCTGAGCCTGCACGAACGCGTCGTATCTGATAAAAAGATAATCTTTGATCTCAAAAATCATCAGCGTAAAAATCGAAGGCAGCGTAAAAAATCTAATCGTCATAAACACCAGATCAAGCGCGCTTAGCTCATCCTCGCTCGCTCGATACCCTCCCGAGCTTGCGGTTAAAATCCCATGCAGTGCCTCGTAGTTATAAAGGATGAAAATCGTCACGAAAAGCGTCGAGAGCTTCGATACGATCTTATTCATGATCTGCGCCACGTCCTCGTCGGCGATCACCGACATCGCAAACCACACGAGGGTGAAAAACAGCGGAAAGACGATGTTAAAATTTAGCGAGTTATCAAGCTTCTGTGCGCCCGTCACCGCGATGATCGCAAACACCGCCGCAAATGGAATCACAAATAGCGCGAAGGTCATCGCCGATTTTATCGCTTTAAAAAAGCTATACATTAGCAGAGGTGAGCCCAAAGCGAGCAAAAAGAGCGTCAGCGCGTAGTTTGCTTTGGCAAAATCGTATAGGTTAAACAGCGCAAATATTGATGCTGCGGCAAGTAGCGGCACGCTTAGTTTAAAGAGCGCCCCATATTTGGCGTAAGCGCGCGATACGACGGCGTCGAGCCTGCTAAATTTAACGTTTAAGCTTTGCGCCCTGATGAAAAACAAAATGACGAATTTGACGATTACATTTGGGCTCATACACACCTTTCCGTTTAAATTTATAAAATTTTATCCACGCTAGATTTGCGAAATTTTATCCGCGGAGCCTGTCCGTAGAATTAGGCTTTGCCGACGGCTTATGCGCGGCCTGCGTTAAAATTTCATCGCGCTCTCGCTGCGTTGCTATCTTGCCGCCTTGTAGGCTTTGTCTTTTGGCTACGTGAGGCGGACCTCGCGCTTTGGCTTGCACATCGTCTCGCTAGTAAGCCTTTTCGGGTTGCGACGTGCTACGGCGGCGCCCATTCGGCTCGGCGCGCGATACTTTGCTTGCGGTATCCGTACCCGCGCATGAGAGCTTAGCGCCGCTAAAATTTTACCGGCTCTTAGCCCCATGCGATACGTTCTGCGCGCCGCGATAGAATTTTGCGCGACGCAAGGACCTATCGGGCTCGGCTTTGCGCCGCTTTGCAGCAAAATTTTAAAATTTGCGCCGCAAAGCGCCTATCTTGCCCACTAGGATGCGGCGCGAATGATTAAATTTTAACCGCACCATTGCCGAGCCGTTTTAAAGCTCAAACGAATTTTTGAGCCGCTACGATACGTGAAATTCCAAAAATCGCGCCTTAGCGATCAAGCTCATTTGCGCTTGCTTGTGAGCCATGCAAAAAGCGGCGCACTTGCGCCCCCTCCTCGCGCCCATGCGAAAGCAACGCGCCTTTTGCCGCTCAAAACTCATTTTCGCCCATTCGCGCCCTCTGCTAAACCGAAGCTAAGAAGCGCGCCGTTTCACATCCAATCTAAAATTTGCGTGATCTCGGTAGCGTGGAAAATTTTAAGTCCCTGCGCGTTTTGCGGCTTCATCGGGACGATCGCGTTTTTAAATTTCTGCATCGCGGCTTCTTTCAGACGCGCATCGAGGTTGAAGATCTCTCTGATCTCACCGTTTAGGCTCACTTCGCCGATGAAGACGCTCTCTTTGCTGATCGGACGGTTTTTGAAGCTGCTTACGATCGCTGCGACGACGGCTAGATCGCATGCCGTTTCGGTGATTTTTACGCCGCCGCTCACGTTTACGAAGACGTCGTATCCGCCAAGCCCGATCTCAAGCTTGCGATCAAGTAGCGCTAGAAGCATATCGAGGCGGTTTTTATCAAAGCCCGTGGCGCTGCGCTTGGGGTAGCCGCTTTCGCACACGAGAGCTTGGATCTCTACGACGAGCGCGCGCGTGCCCTCCATCGTGATCGTGATCACCGAGCCGCTTACCGCTTTGCCGCGCGTGAAAAATTTGCTCGCGACGTCCTTGGCGCTTACGAGCCCGTGCGGCCCCATCTCGAAAATCCCCACCTCGCTCGTAGCCCCGAAGCGGTTTTTAAAACCGCGTAAAATTCTAAGCTGCTTGCTTGCATCGCCCTCGAAATACAGCACCACGTCCACCATATGCTCTAATATGCGCGGACCCGCGATCGAGCCCTCTTTGGTGATGTGGCCGATGATGAAGATCGAAATTCCGCGCGCTTTGGCAAGTCGCATCAGCTCGAAGGTGATCTCGCGCACCTGCGTGATCGAGCCCGGCGCAGAGGAGGCCTTGTCGCTAAAAAGTGTCTGGATGCTGTCGATGACGATAAACTTATAATCCCTACGCTCCACCTCTTCAAGCACGGCGCTTAGATTTATCTCGGTGAGCAAAAACAGCTGCTCGCTTATCGCGCCCAGCCGCTGCGCACGCATTTTGATCTGACTAGCGCTCTCTTCGCCGCTTACGTAAAGCACCGCGCGACCGCCGCTTGCTAAATTTGCCGCGATCTTAAGCAGTAGCGTGGATTTTCCGATGCCTGGGCTGCCGCCGATTAGCACGAGCGAGCCCTCCACGACGCCGCCTCCGAGGACTAAATTTAGCTCGCTATCCTTGGTGTCGATGCGTGAAATTTGCTCGATCTGTATCTCGCTGATCGCTTTGGCGCTTGCGGACGAGGCGCAGGCAAGCTCGCCCTCGATCTCTTTTAGCGCTTTGATCTGAGCGGGCTTGAGCTCGACGAAGCTATCGAATGCGCCGCAGTCTGGGCATCTGCCGAGCCATCTGCTTTGCTGATTGCCGCAGTGCTGGCACTCAAAAATCGTGGTTTTAACTTTCGCCATCTTTATCCTTCGCTCATTTTGTCTAAATTTAGCCTTGAATTTCGCGAAATTATACTTAAAATTTTTAAAATTTTAGTCGCCTTGCGCGCCGCTTGCGGGATAAAAAATCACAAGAGGGAGGACTTGCGGCTAAATTTGAGCTAAATTTAAATATGTTTTAAACATTTATAACTATAATACAAATTTCACTTTATTTAAAGAAGGTTTAAGATGAAGGGCAAGCTTAGTAGAAGCCAGTTTTTAACGATATCGCTTACGCTATTTGCGATGTTTTTCGGTGCGGGAAATTTTATTTTTCCGCCGGGTCTAGGTAGGGAATCCGGGCAGAATTTTTATATCGCAATAATGTTTTTTTGCGCTACGGCAGTGCTTCTGCCAGTGCTTGGCGTCGCAGCCATTGCGCGCGCCAAGGGGCTTCAGAGCCTGGTACGCCGCATAGATCCCGTGTTTGCGATCGTTTTTACCGCGCTTTTGTATCTTACTATCGGGCCGCTTTTTGCGATACCGCGTGCGGCAAATATGCCTTTTGATATCGCGATTAAGCCTTTTATTGCGGAAAATCGCCTTCAAATTTGGCTATTTGTTTATTCCGCGGCATATTTTGCGCTGAACTATTATATCTGTATGAACCCTTCAAAGCTCGTCGATCTGCTAGGAAAATACCTTACGCCGATACTTTTAGCGCTTATTTTGCTACTTTTCGGCGCGGGATTTTTGTTTCCTGTCGGAAGCTTCGTCGCCCCTAGCGGCGAGTACGTTGATCACGCCGCAGCAAAGGGCTTCGTAGAGGGCTATCAGACGATGGACGCGCTTGCGTCGCTGGCATTTGGAATCATCGTAATTAACGCCATTAAAGCAACCGGCGTGAGCGACGAGAAGCACCTCGTTACCTCTACGATAAAAGCGGGAATGATGTCGGGCGTCATACTGATGACGATATATTTTATGCTGGGCTATCTGGGTGCAACCTCCGCGGAGCTTTTCAAAGATACGCCGAATATCAACGGAGCGGAGCTTCTGTCGCGAGTAAGCGATCATTACTTCGGAAGAGTTGGCGTCGTGATCCTAGGCAGCGCGTTTTTCCTAGCGTGCATCACCACGACTCTGGGTCTTATAAGCTCAGCTAGCGAATACTTTGAAGAGCTTACGAAAGGCAAGATTAAATACAAAACCTGGGCGATCGCTTGGTGCGTGATCGGCTTTGGAGTCGCAAATTTCGGCCTTACTACCATCATCAAAGGCTCCATCCCGGTCCTCGTCGCCATCTATCCGATCTCGATCATGCTGATAATCCTCTCGCTGATCAATCCATGGATCGATTCAAGCAAGCTGATTTACCGCGCCTGTGTCTATGTCTGCGTAGTCGAGGGCGTCATAAACGGACTTGATATTTTGGGGATTTCGGTGCCGCTTGTTACGTCGTTTGTGAAGATGATGCCGTTTTACGACTCGATGCTCGGCTGGATCGTGCCTAGCACCTTGACCTTCGCCGTAACATACGTGCTGCATCTGATCTTTGAAAAAAGAGACGATAGCTTCTAAATTTAAGAGCTATTTTAAAATTTAGCCGGGCTCTACGGGGCTCGGCGTACTTCTAAATTTTAATTCGCCGCCGAATTTAATCTCCCATATTTTTCCATAGAATTTCGACATATAAAATAAGTCGCCTTCAAAATTTAACCTAAATTTACGCTAGAATTATCAAAATAAAATTTCAAAAGTAAGGATGGCAAGATGGGTAAGCGGGACGAAGCGCTAAGCTTGGCGCGAGATTTTGAACGCGACGGCTTTAGAGTGTCCAGTTTATATGAGAGGTTTTGGCGGCTGCAAGAAGACGCAGCGGCGTATTTTACGCTAGCAGACGGCCTACTGTGCGGGCGGCAAGAGGGCGGCACGCTGCTAAAGGATGCTATGGGCTACGTGGGCGAGGAGAATTTTAAAGCTTTGATCGCTACGGCGGTTGAAATTTTACGCGAGGAGGCGGCGCAGGGGCGCGAAACGAAGCAGAGCAAAAGCGCGATCCAGACGGAAGAAAATGCGCGCTCGGACGAATGCACGGGCAAAAGCGCACGACAACGCGGCAGAGATGAAAAAAGCACGCGCTGGAAAAACGCCGAAGAGGTCATCGCAGCGGCAAGTCTCGAGTTCGCGCCGCTTTTGCCCCCGTATCTTGGCGAGCTTTTTAAATTGCAGCCGAACGAGAGCGCGTATTACGCGGAGTATCCGTGGCGCGGGCTTAGTTACGAGAGCTCGCAAATCTGGCGCGAGAGGCTTGCGGATCCGCAGACGAGCAAAGACGATAAGCAAAAAATTTTTAGCTGCCTGCTACAAACCCGCGATCCGCGAAATGTAAAATTTGCCTGCGAGTTCGCGCTTGCGGAGGATTTTTTCGATCGCCCGTGCGATTTGCTCGAATATATAGGCTACTGGCTGGAGGCCGTGGGATTTACTTTTGAGCGGGCAAAATTTTACGCAGACGGCGCGACGCAAGCGGCAGCGGATGAAATTTTAAAAATGGATGCGGACGAATGCGGCGGCGCCAGGCAAGCTCAATCTAGCGAGTGCAATCTATCGCAGATGTCAAACGAGCCGGGCGGCACTACTTCAGCGTCGCTGCAAACAGACGAGTGCGATCTATCGCGCAAAAGTTTAGATGAAGCGCGCGATGCGGCAAGCGCCGTTAAATTTAACGCTGGCGAGTTAAAATCGGCAGCGAGCCAAAATTTTAAAGCGTGCGCGGCTGAACACGGCTCTAAATTTAACTCAAATGAGCCAGCCGCCGATAAATTACAAAAAGCGTCGAACGATGAAATAAGCTTTGGCGGCGAGAAATTCAGGCTCAAAAGATACTGCGGGCAGCGCGTGTATCACATAATCTTTCCGCGCGGCTATTTCGGCGCGCCCTATGCGGCGCATCTGGCGAAGCACCATCCGACCTGGCGATTTGAGGGCGGCGAGGCGAGATATAGGCTAGGCGGGGTCTTGGACGAGCCGGGCGGCGATGCGCAAAATCCGCTATTTCATCTCATCACGCTTGATCCGCTGCCCCGCGACTTGCCCGTGCGCTCGCTGCCGCGCCTAATCCTCGCCGCTCATGTTAGAGAGATAAACGAAGGCGAGATAGTCTTTTACGAGCACGACGCGCAGGGTATGCCGCGACGTATCGGAGGCAGGACGCAGGTGGAATACGCATTTGACGAACCGATAAAGGAGTGCGAAGTAGTACTTGCGCCCACGCCGGCGCGCTGGGCGGCTCAGGACTGGGGGATGTCAAACAGCAGGCAAAACCTCGCGCGCATCGGCGGCGAACCCTCGTGGATACAGGGTGCCTTGGTGCCGACGTGCCCGATATGCGGCGAAAAGATGGAGTTTTTGATGCAGCTTGACAGCGAGCTTCCAAGCTGCGAGCAAGGCGGCGAGGTATATTTCGGCAGCGGCGGGATCTTGTACGTATTTTGGTGCGAGCGGACGCGGGTGAGCGGGTTTTTCATGCAGTGTACGTGAGTGAAAATTTTGTAAAATTCTAAATGAAAATCGTAAAATTCTAAGTAAAATTTATTCCAAGATAATTGATCGGCAAAATTTACCGAGCATTTCAGCGCGTAAAATTAGAACTTGTTTAGCGAGAATATGTAAATTTACGCAGACACGCATAGCTTAAGCGTAAATCCCATCCACCAGCGTCTCTACGAACTCATCCGAGTTAAATTCCGCCAAATCCTCCATCCGCTCGCCAACGCCGACGAAAAGTATCGGCAGCCGCAGCTCGCGCGCTATGGCGAAAAGTGCGCCGCCTTTGGGCGTGCCGTCGAGCTTCGTGATGATAATGCCGTCGAGCCTTACGATCTCGTTGAATGCCCTAGCTTGCGCGACGCTGTGATTGCCCTGAGTGGCGTCGAGCACGATGATCTTTCGGTGCGGTGCGCCGCTTTTTGCACGGTCGCAGATGCGCACGATCTTCTCTAACTCTGCGGCTAAATTTTTCTGGTTTTGCAGGCGTCCAGCGGTGTCAATCAGGACGCGATCGATGTTTTTGGCACTTGCCGAGCTTACGGTGTCAAACGCCACGGCAGCAGGGTCGTGCCCCTGCGCGGTCGCTACGATCGGTAAATTTAGAATCTGCGCCCATTTTTTTAATTGCTCGACCGCGCCGGCGCGAAAGGTATCGCATGCGCCTAAAATCACGCTTTGGCCGCTATTTTTATATAAATTTGCAAGCTTTGCGGTTGTCGTAGTTTTGCCCGCGCCGTTTACGCCGATGATGAGCTCTACGAACGGCTTCTCATCTGCAGCTTTAGCGATCTCATAATCGAAATAGCTCTTCAAAATGCCCTTGAGATCATCTTTAGCGACCAGCTTTTTTGCGGGCAGTTTTTCTAAAATTTCCTCCACGAGCTCGTAGCCTACATCGGCTTCAAGCAGCATCTCTTCTAGAATTTCTTTTGAAATTTTATCTTCGCTTTTCGCGCCTCGCATCGCGTCTATGGTCTTGCTAAGCCCTTTTTTAAAAAATTCGAACATCAGAAAATTTTCTCCAATTCGGTCATTAAAATTTCTTCCGGCATCAGCCCGAAATATTGCGCGCTAAACTCGCCCTTTTCGTCGTATATCGTCATATACGGCACTTCGTTTATGCCGCCTAGCGCCTTTGTAAAAAAGTCCGTCCCTTCGCCGTAAGCGATCGCGTAATTTACCTCGTGCGCGCTTGCGTAATTTTTTGCATCGTCTAAATTTGCATCACCGATCATCACGCCGATGATATCAAGCTTGCCAGAGTAGGCTTGTTTGGCAGCATTTAGCGCGCTTACCTGCACGGCGCAGGCGTCGCACCACGGCGTAAAAAATGCAAATAGCGTCACGGTGGAGTTATTATCGATACGAAAGCCTTGCTTCGTCTTTTGCATATTCAAAATTTTGCCGTTACTGAGCTGGAGTGTAAAAGGAGCGGTATAATCGACTTGGATTACGGCTTCGGTTTCGGACTGCGGCTGCGTGGTGTTGGCCTCGGTAGGGGTATTGCTTGATTTTTTATCCTCATCATTGCCGCAACCTGCAAGAAAGAAAAAAGCCGTAAAAAGCGCTAGAAAAAAACGAAATTTCATAATAAACCTTAAAATTTAATCGCAAGATTATACAAAAACTAGCTAAAATAAGCGTTAAAATTTTATAAAAGGCTTAAGCCATGCAAAAGAATGAATTTAGAGCAATTTGCAAATCGCGTCTAAAATCTCACGCCGCGCGATCGGCTAGATGTGAGCATTACGCACTTTTATGGCGGCTTGAGCGGCTGATAAAATTTTTAAAAGCGCGTAAAATTTTGATATTTTTGCCGATGAGCTACGAGCCGAACGTTTTGATTTTAAGAAAAAAGCTATCAAAAAGCTGCGAATTTTACGTTCCGTTTATGGTGGATATTAGCTTAAAAATGGTAAGATTGCGCCAGCCTTTTAAAATTTCGCGCTTTGGGCTGCGGCAGACGCTTCCGCAAAACGGGTATTCTAAGAAGGTCGATCTAGCCGTGGTTCCAGCTATCGGAGTGGATGGCGCAATGGCTAGAATAGGACATGGGAAAGGATTTTACGATATGTTTTTTTCAGGTCTTAAGTTTAAGCCCGCAATCGCGTTCGTGAGTATAAAAGACTGCTTTTGTAGCGAAATTTTATCGCTTGATCACGACGTAAAGGGTGATTTTTACATAACTCCGAGCCAAAATTACCTAAAAAGAGGAAAGTATGATAGAGATTTTAATCGCCTTGTGCGCTCTTGCGGTGGGCGCTGGCACAGGATACTTAGTAGCTAGAAAGATCAATAACGCCAATTACGATTTCTTCGTCGAACAAGCCAAAGCTAAAGCTAAAGCGATAGAATTTGAAGCCGAGGGCATCTTGCGAAATTCTAAAATTTCGGTGCAGGAGGCGGAGTTTGAAGCGAAGAAAAGATACGAAGATAAAGCAAGCAAACTGCAGAAAGAATTTAACGTTAAATTTGACGAGCTCGGCAAAAAGGAGCACGCGCTTCTAACCGAGCAAGAGATTTTAAAAGACAGCAAAAAAGAGCTCGAAAGCGCCAAAAAAGAGGCGAAATTCCTCTACGAAGAGGGTTCGAATTTAAAGAAAAGCTATGAAGAGAAGCTCTCCGAAGCTCTTAAGGTGCTTGAGCGCGTGGCGGGTTTTACGCAGGATGAAGCGCGCGCGCAGGTGCTTAAGAAGGTCGAGGAGCAAAGCCGCACCGACATCGCTCACATCGTGCGAAAATATGAAGAGGAAGCCAAAAAAGAGGCGCGAAAAAAGGCGAATTATATTTTGGCGCAGGCTACGTCGCGCTTTGCGGGCGAGTTTGCGGCAGAGCGACTTATCAACGTCGTAAATATCAAAAACGACGAGCTCAAAGGCCGTATCATCGGCAAGGAGGGGCGCAATATAAAGGCGCTTGAGATGACTCTTGGCGTGGACGTTATCATCGACGATACCCCGAATGCGATCATCGTAAGCTCTCACAACCTCTACCGTCGCGCCATCGCCGTTCGCGTCATCGAAACTCTTATCGAGGACGGCAGAATTCAGCCTGCGCGCATCGAGGACATCTACAAAAAAGTAAGCGACGAATTTGAAGCTAGTATTGCCGAAGAGGGCGAAAATATCGTAATGGATCTAGGCCTTAGCAAAATTCATCCTGAAATTTTAAAACTTATCGGCAAGCTTAAATTTCGCGCCAGCTACGGGCAGAACGCCCTTGCGCACAGCCTTGAGGTTGCGCATCTTGCGGGCATTATCGCCGCAGAAACGGGCGGGGATCAAAAGCTAGCCAAGCGAGCGGGCTTGCTTCACGACATCGGCAAGGCGCTAACTCACGAATACGAGGGCTCGCACGTGGATCTGGGCGCCGAAGTTTGCCGCCGCTACAAAGAGCATCCGGTGGTGATAAACGCTATCTACGCCCACCACGGTCACGAGGAGGCCACCAGCGTAGAAAGCGCCGCAGTCTGTGCCGCAGATGCACTAAGTGCCGCGCGCCCGGGCGCCAGACGAGAGGTGTTAGAAAGCTATCTAAAACGCGTTAGCGACATCGAAGCGATCGCGATGAGTAAAACTGGCGTCAAACAGGCCTACGCGATCAACGCAGGTCGCGAGATCCGCGTCATCGCAAACGCCAAGCTTATGAACGACGACGAGGCGGTTTTGGTCGCCAAAGAGATCGCTTCGGAGATCCAAGATAAGGTCCAATTCCCCGGCGAGATCAAAGTTAACGTCATACGCGAGCTTCGCGCGGTCGAGATAGCCAAATAAGGAGTGTGAAATGAAAAAATTTATAATCGCTTTATTTTTGCTTTTTAGCGCGGCATTTGCCGAGGATGAGCTCATCATTGATAGCGCGAGCGCCTATTCGTCGGTGATGCGCACGAATGCGCAATACAAATACCTAGCGCAGCAAGCCCGCGCGATAGTGATCTTTCCGAGCGTCAAAAAGCTGGGCTTCATCATAGGCGGAATGTATGGCGAGGGGATCATTATCTACAATAACGACGGCGCGCATAGTGTAAGCGGTGCTGAGATCAGCAGCGCTAGCGTAGGACTTCAGATCGGCTATGAGGATAATTATCTAGTCATTTTCGTAATGCATGACGATGTAATCCAAAAAATGCGAAATTCCCAAATCACGCTTTCGGGCGACGCTACGGCAGTTGCAGGTAACTACAGCGCCGATTCTGGCTCTTTAGATGTGCTAAATCAAGATATGTACGTCTTTACGAATAAAGGCGGGCTGTTCGCTGGCGTGAGCCTGGGCGGCTCAGTGCTGGAGACCAAAAATGATCGCGCTTTTGATCCAAATACCGAGGGCTATGCGCTTTTGATGCGAGTAATCGGCGCAGATGAGTAAAATTTAGCTAGAAGAAATGCTAAGGCGCATAGATTAGCGAAAAATTCCTGCTTTATGAGCGTTTTATTAGCGGCTTGGAATTTTGCTCGCGTAATTTCTGCAGAATAATAGACTTAGGTGCGTAATTTTATTGCAATTCGCGGGGTGGGAGGCATTTGAAGATATCGCGTATATCCTGCGTAATTCGCAAGTTACTTTTAATTCTAAAGAAGTCGAAATTTTGTCATTAAATTTAGAATTGGCAAAATTTTATCGCTAAATTTTGCGGAGATTTTGCTTGATGCTTAGAAATTTTATTTTAGAATTTTGCTTAATATTTTGCGGCAAAATTTTATATTTCGTGACAGCTGCTCGGAATTTTAATTTAATGTCGCAGCAAAATCAAGTGGCGTCGTGGGGCGTTAGAGTGAAGCTTTCGCGCCGAATTTTAAAGCTGCTTTAGTCAAAATTTATAGAATTTTATACGATCTAATGAAAGGATTCGATGGAATCGATGTTTGCAAACCTCCATACGTGGGGGTATCTGATACTGTTTTTGTATTCGCTGGGCGGAGGATTTTTGGCGCTTGCGGCGGCGGGCGTGCTAAGCTCTGCCGGCGAGCTCAATATCGTCTTATGCATCGTAATCGCCTGCATATCGAACTTCATAGGCGATTCGGGGCTGTTTTTAGTAAGCCGCTACAATAAAAAAGAGATCATGCCCTATCTGCGCAAACAGCGCCGCAACCTTGCTCTGGCGCAGATTTTGTTTCGTAAATACGGCGACCGTATCATTTTGATTAAAAAATTTATCTACGGTCTCAAAACCCTCGTGCCGATCGCGATCGGCATCACAAAATATTCATTTTTAAAATTTAGTGTCATCAATGCCGTAAGCTCGCTCATTTGGGCGCTTGTGGTGGGGCTACTGAGCTACTACGCGGGCGATTTCGTGCGCGAGCTCTATGTGCATATCAAGGACGCGCCGTGGATCGCTCCGCTGGCTCTAGGCGCGATAGTAGCGGCGATTGTGCTCTATTTTCGCTTCGCGACCCGCAAAAGAGGCTAGCGGTGGCAAAAAAGCTGATCCCGATCGCAATTTTTGCAGCACTTCTTTTGACGCTAAATTTCATCTCCAATTCGCGCAGCCCCGCGACTAAAGATGAGCGGATTTTTACCTCCAAAACCCTGGATGCTGCGTCGCGTAAAGGCGGCGTGCAAAATTCTGTAAGCAGCACCGATCGTAAAATTTCAAGCTCGCAAAATCCTGCAAGTAGCGTCGGTGCAAAAGATGAGAGCGGTGCAAGAAGCGCAGACGGTGGGGCAGAGCGCGAGGCAGACCTAGGAGATTTAAAATCTCATCCGCGAGAAAACGAGCCCGCCGAGGCAAATCCTAAA
Organism: uncultured Campylobacter sp.; assembly: GCF_937980635.1. Taxonomy (GTDB): domain Bacteria; phylum Campylobacterota; class Campylobacteria; order Campylobacterales; family Campylobacteraceae; genus Campylobacter_B. The sequence goes on along the minus strand of NZ_CALJPG010000020.1, from coordinate 125,771 downwards.
GATGAGGCGGATATCCACAGGCGGAGCAGCGTAGATTACGAAGCTTCACATTCACAAAATCCCGCCGAAAATTTTAAAAATCAGCTTGCGGACGAGCCCTGCATAAGCAGGGAGTGCGTGAGCGCTCATATCCGTCGTACGGGGTCTTTGCCGCAAAATTTCATCACGAAAAAGCAGGCCGGTGAGCTTGGCTGGCAGGGCGGTGATCTGTGGCGATACGCGCGCGGTAAGAGCATCGGCGGCGACCGCTTCGGCAATTTTGAGCGTAGACTACCTGATAAAAAGGGACGGACTTGGCGCGAATGCGACATCGAGTATCGCGGCGGCCCGCGCGGCGCGAAGCGGCTGATATTTTCAAACGACGGGCTGATCTTCTATACCGCCGATCATTACGAAAGCTTCGAGCGCGTGCAATGAGTTTAAATTTTAAAACGCGCAGCGCCGCAAAGATCATCATCGACGGCGCAAAGATTAGGCGCAAAGATCAAATTTTCGCACTATTTGCCGCAGCGCTAGATTTCAAGCCCGAATACGTCGCAAATTTAGACGCGCTCTACGACGCGCTGGGCGAGCGAGGCGGGCAGGTTTTTGTCGTCATCAAAAGGGGCGGAATTTTAAAACTAAGGCTGGGTAAATTTTATGATATTTTGCTGGATGTTTTGCGTAGTGGCGAGGCGAAAATTTTAATCTTATGAGCTCGCGCGGCAGCCATTCCGCTTTAAAGCTAAATTTTGCCGAGGAAAAGGTAGGTTTGTTTCGCCGCAGTTTCGAGCGTGCCGTTAAATTTGCGAATTTTATAGCTTATTAAAAGAGGCGATTTTAGAAATTTCGCTCACAAAATCCGCGCGGTCAAATTTAAACTCAAACCCATGCCACCAATCTTTGCGGCGCGGGTTTTTAAACTCGTAAAGCTTAACCGTATCCGCTTCAAATTTAATCTTAAGCGCGAGATACCAGCAGCTCCAGATCCCGCACGGACAGCCCAGTAGCACGACATCCCGCTCATCTTGCGCCAAATCGGCTTCAAGTGCGGCGCGCAAAAATAGCTCCTCAAAATCGATCAAGTTCAAATAAGCATAGCTTCCCGCGATGCTGGCCTGCCCGTCCTTTGCGGCAAAGCTTTGCTCGCGCTGCCTAATCAGCTCAAGCAAAGGCTCGCCGTTTATTGCAACGACGACTTCGGTAAAGCTTTCGCGCTCAATTTCGTAATCGTTTAGGTAAAATTTAATGCTATCCATGCGGCAATCTCGATAAATGATCTGTTTTGCGCCGTATTTGCACCGGTCTGCTAAAATTTCAGCGCAGTTTAGCGAATTTGAAGTGAAATTCGGTTTAAAACTAAAAATTCGTAGGTAGAGCGCAAATTAAATGGAGATTTTTAAAATTTGAGGATTTCGGGCTTGCGGAGCTTATTTTTTAACGCACGCGAGCTCAAATTTACAAAAAAAGCTCAATTTGCGTAGACGAAAGAAGCGAAAATAAAAGGTTAAATTTCATAACAGATCAAAGAGACCGAAACGAGAGTTAAATTTTGCTATGGATAAAGAAGCGGAAATGAGGGGTTAAATTTAATTCGCTTTTGCGGGCGCTTAAATTTAACCCCGCCGTGGCTACATCATTTCGCCGCTTTTGTGCTCGTGCTCGGTGTAAGTTACCGGAATATCCTTCTTGCCTTTTCCCGGTGTATACACTCCCTCTCCGCGTTTGAAAAGAAGCTCGATACCTTCGTCGTTCGTAAGCATTATGCCGCTTGCGGAAGCCGCGCGTTTAAGATTATGCTTTTTGCCTTTTTCGTCGGTTAACACGCCCGTTGCGAACATATCGTTCGAGCTAAGGCTGATGCGCTTATCTCCGGTCTCTCCGAGTAGAAATACGATCGTGTGCGCTACAGACTCTTGCTTTTGCTGCGGAGCCGTATCGGCCTTAGGTTGGTTGCATCCGCTTAAAATCGCGATTGCCGCTAATGACGAGAATACAATTCGTCTCATTTTTTCTCCTTTAAAAAAAGTTCGCGAATTATATAGCCAAAAAGTAAATCCTAGATTTCGCGACTTTTTATTTAATCAAAGATTAACCCAAATTTAGTAAAATTCCAGCTGAAAACATCCCAAATAAGGAGAACCTTATGGCAGTAAAAATCGCAATTAACGGCTTTGGAAGGATCGGTAGGTGCGCGGCTAGAATTGCGCTAAGCAGGGACGATGTAGAGCTTGTGGCGATCAACGATACCGCTAAGCGCGAGCTTACGAGATACCTGCTTCAATACGACACGGTTCACGGCGAATTTCGTAAAAAAGTAGAAATTCTAAGCGACGAATGCATAGCCGTAGACGGAAAAAAGATCCGCGTCTATTCCACCAGAGAGCCTGCGGAGCTTGATTTTGCGGGCGATGGTGCAGAAGCTGTGCTTGAATGTACTGGTGCGTTTTTAACGAGCGAAAAATGTAAGCCGTTCATAGACAACGGTATCGGCGTAGTCGTAATGAGCGCGCCTGCCAAGGATGATACGCCTACTTTTGTAATCGGCGTTAATGAGGGCGCTTATGCAGGACAACGCGTCATCTCAAACGCTAGCTGCACCACTAACGGCCTGGCTCCGATTGCAAAAATTCTAGACGATGAGCTTGGCATCGAAAAGGGTCTGATGACGACGATTCATGCTTATACGCACGGACAGAGCCTAGTCGATGTAAAAGCCAAGGACTTCCGCCGTTCACGCGCCGCTGCTCTTAATATTGCTCCGACTACGACGGGCGCGGCAAAAGCGATTAGTAAGGTACTTCCACAGCTAAGCGGTAAGATGCACGGACAATCTGTGCGCGTGCCGGTGGCTAACGTTTCGATGGTTGATCTAACGGTGTTAACGCGCAAGCAGACGGGTGCCGAGGAGCTAAACGAAATTTTCCGCCGCTATGCTGCTAAAGAGATGAAAGGAATTTTGCTCGTAGACGACGATAGCCGTGTCAGCAGTGATTTTTGTACTTCAGAATACTCCAGCATCGTAGCTAGCGACTGCACGCAGGTAATTGACGGCAATCTGATAAAAGTGATGAGCTGGTATGACAACGAGTGGGGATATAGCGAGCGCCTCATAGATTTAGCCTTATATGCGGCAAAAAGAAGGAAATAAGATGGGCGAAATTCTTTCGATTAAAGATTTGAAATTTAAAGACGGCGCGCGCGTTTTTATCAGGTGCGATTTTAACGTGCCGATGGATGAGTTTTGTAATATTACGGACGATCGTCGCATCCGTTCGTCTATCCCTACGATTAAATATTGCTTAGACGAGGGCTGTGCGGTAATTTTAGCCAGTCACTTAGGGCGCCCGAAAAACGGATACGAAGAAAGACTTAGCCTAAAGCCTGTGGTAAAGAGGCTATCTAGGCTTTTGGAACGCGAGATAAAATTTGTCTCTGATGTCGCGGGCGAGGAAGCTGGAGCTGCGGTAAATTCGCTTAAAAAGGGCGAAGTGCTTCTGCTAGATAATCTGCGCTTCGAAAAGGGCGAGAGCAAAAATGACGAAGCATTAGCTAAGAGGCTCGCAAGCTACGCGGAATTTTATATCAACGACGCTTTTGGCGTATGCCACCGCGCGCATGCTTCGGTAGAGGCGATTACGAAATTCTACGATGAGGCACACAAAGCGGCGGGATTTTTGCTGCTAAAAGAGATAAAATTTGCTAAAGACCTTATTAAAGATCCTGCGCGTCCTTTCGTAGCCGTAACGGGTGGCAGCAAAGTAAGCGGCAAGCTTCAGGCGCTTAAAAATTTACTTCCTAAAGTCGATAAGCTCATCATCGGAGGTGGCATGGCGTTTACATTTTTAAAAGCCGTCGGATATGACATCGGCAAATCTTTGCTCGAAGAGGATCTAATCGAGGAAGCAAAAAATATTCTCCGCAATGCTCGCGAGCTTGGGGTTAAAATTTATATCCCCGTCGATGCCGTCGCAGCTCCGCAATGCTCGCAAGATGCCGTTACAAAAAAGGTTACCGTTCAAGAAATTCCAAGCGATTGGATGGGGCTAGATATCGGGCCTGCGACCGTAGCGCTTTTTAAAGAAGCCCTAGACGATGCACAAACGATCTGGTGGAACGGACCGATGGGAGTTTTTGAGATCGATAAATTCGCTCGCGGCAGCCTACATATATCGCACGCGATCGCAGATAGCGACGCCACAACCGTAGTGGGCGGCGGCGATACTGCAGATGTCGTCGAACGCGCGGGCAACGCCGATGATATGACTTTTATTTCTACCGGAGGCGGCGCGAGCTTAGAACTCATCGAGGGCAAGGAGCTGCCGGGCGTGCGAGTGCTTACTGCTAAAACGGAGCTGCGATGATACTGGCAGCGAATCTTAAATGCAACCATACTCGCGCTAGTTTTGAGCGGTATGCTAAAGCTTTGGATGAAGGCTTAGCGGGCCTAATTTCGCGCGAGGATGAAATTTTGGTTTTTCCTCCTGCTAGCGCATTTTGCGCGAAGGCGAAAAATTTTACTCAAGGCGCGCAAAATTTCTATCCTGCCGCGCACGGCAGCTTTACGGGCGAGATCGGCGGCGATATGCTGGCGGAATTTGACGTCAAAACCGTTCTTATCGGTCACAGCGAGCGGCGCGCCATTTTGGGCGAGAGCGCGGAGCTGATAAGAGAGAAATTCAGTTTTGCCGCAGCACGCGGCTGGCGCATCGTCTTTTGCGTCGGCGAGGATGAGGTGGCATTTGCGCAAAAACGCAGCGAGGAGTTTGTAGCGACACAGCTTGAGGGTATCGATCTGAAATATCCGAGCTTAGTACTAGCCTACGAGCCTGTCTGGGCGATCGGCACGGGCAGAAGCGCGCAGTGCGAGCAGATCGAAAGAATGCTAAATTTCTTGCGTGCTAAAAGCCCCGCGCCGCTACTTTACGGCGGCAGCGTGAATGCTGAAAATATCGCAAAAATTTGCGCGATAAAAGGTTGCGACGGGGTGCTAGTGGGCACAGCAAGCTGGGACGCCTCTAGCTTTTTGGAGCTTATACGCGTCGTCTCGCATCGCTATACTTCGTTGCCTTAAAATTTTGCTCGGTCATTACCTAATAGGGTAACTCCCGTCGCAAAATTTTAAGTCGCCTAGTCTAGCTTCGCGATACTGCCGCTATCGAATTGCGTTTAAAATTTGGCGTTTCGCGAGATTTTGCAAATTTTAATTTGTAGAATTTTAAGTCAAATTGCGAAGGATTTTTCGCTTAGTCAAGGCAAAATTTAAAAAATAAGCGGAGCGAACATATGGTTCGTGAGCATTATTTTTTAAATTTTAACGCAGAATAAGTAGAAAAAGCCAAGCAAAATAGAAAGGAGAAATAATGATTTTAAAAGGCAAAAAAGGCCTCATCGTTGGCGTCGCTAACGCCAAATCCATCGCTTACGGCATCGCCGAAGCTTGTCACGCGCAGGGTGCGCAGATGGCGTTTACCTACCTAAACGACGCGCTGAAAAAACGCGTAGAGCCGATCGCGGAGGAGTTTGGGAGTAAATTCGTCTATGAGCTTGACGTAAACAATCCTGCCCACTTGGACGGTCTTGCGGATCGCATCAAAGCAGACCTTGGCGAGATCGATTTTGTTGTGCATGCAGTGGCTTACGCACCAAAAGAAGCGCTTGAGGGCGAGTTCGTAAACACGACTAAAGAAGCCTTTGATATCGCGATGGGTACGAGCGTGTATTCGCTACTGAGCCTTACTCGCGCGGTGCTGCCGGTGCTAAAAGAGGGTGGCTCGGTGCTAACTCTTACATATCTTGGCGGACCAAAATTTGTGCCTCACTACAACGTTATGGGCGTCGCAAAAGCAGCACTTGAAAGCTCAGTGCGCTATCTCGCTCACGATCTTGGCGCGCGCGGTATCCGCGTAAATGCGATCTCCGCAGGCCCGATCAAGACGCTTGCTGCAAGCGGAATCGGCGATTTTAGGATGATTTTGCGCTACAACGAGGTAAACAGCCCACTAAAACGCAACGTCACGACGCAAGACGTCGGCAACAGCGCGATGTACCTGCTTAGCGACCTAGCTAGCGGCGTGACCGGCGAGGTGCATTACGTGGACTGCGGCTATAACATCATGGGTATGGGCGACGTGGCGACCGACGCCGAAGGTAAGACGATCCTTGCGTGGGATGCGGCTAGGGCCGAGTAAGCGGCGCAAAAGGCAAAATTTGACGCGCGCAGTTTTTTACGACGATAGTCATAGACGGATAGCGGAGAGCGGCATAGAGGGCATCGCCGCCGTTTTGCGAGGTGATGACGAGGCTGAGAAAGCCTCGCTTCTGTTGTGCCCTGGTTTTACCTTGATCCATATTATGGCTGCACGCTGGCACATGAGAGCGAAATTTTCGCCCTTTTGCAGGAGCTGCTTCTGAGCGAGCGCTCGCAAGCGATCAGAGACGATATTTTGCAACTTCTGGGCGATTACTGCGGCGATTTTAGCGTGCTGCGAAGCAGGATTTGCGAGGCGTCCGGCGAGCTTTTGCCCGATATAAGCGCTTAACCAAAAGATAAATTTAACGACCGGTACGCTTTTGGGCACGGTAATTGCCTCGCTGCGAGCGGTAGCGAAATTTGCCCGCCTCCGCGCACGCCCCTTTTGCCGCGAAAATACGGCAGCGTAAAATTTTAAGGTTGAAAGCGGCGATGAAAACTTTGGATGAGCAAGGAGCTAGGTCTAGCGAGCATACCTAAAAACGGCATGGAGATAGAGGATTATTTCAGAGCCGTTTTTGAAAAAAGCGGTAAAACCGCCAGGAAGGAGCTTGATGAAAAAGGATTACATCTGCGTATTTGATTGCGAGACGATCCCAGACGTAGCGGCGCTGGTGCGGGTGCTGGATGAGGAAGCGATCGCGAGCTGCTTCGAGCCTTTCGATAAAAAAAGCTTCGCAAAGCTTCTTCACGCGCAGCTCTCGCAAAAGATCGGCGGCGAGAAGCAAAGCGCGTCTTTAAATTTTGCTGTAAATTCGGCGGAGCAGAATTTTAAAATAGAAAATTCCGAGCAAAATTCCGCACTGCAAAGCTTTACGCAGCAAGACGTCGCGTCTCAAAGCTTCGCCAGTGAAAATTCCGCTGAAAATCTCGCGCAGAGAAATTTTACGAGCGAAAATTCCGCGCCGCAAAATACGGCGTCTAAAAATTCCGCGTCGCTAAATTTAACTTACGACGATACCGTGCCTCAAAGCTCCGCAGCACAGGGCTCCGCGGTAGAAAATTCCGCGTTCCGAAGCCCTGCGCCTCAGAGTTTCGCGGCGGAAAGCTCTACGCTCCAAAGCTCTACATTTGAAAACTCAAAAAGCGAAAATCTCGCTTCAAATTCCGCGCAAGATCCCGCGTTAAACGCGCTAAATTTTAAAATTTACGGCAAGCAGCCGATCTTTAACGCGGATAAAAGTAAAATTTTAAACCACAAATTGCTCTCGCTTAGGGCGATGGAGATTTTCAAAGAAAAAACCGGCAGCGAATTCCTGCCCGTCTGCTTCCACCGCGTCGTTAGCATTAGCGCCGTGATGGCGGACGGATTCGGCAGATTTTTGCGCGTCTCGACGCTTGATGGCGAGAACGAGCGCGATAAAATCGCAAAATTCCTAGCCTTCATCGAGGATTTTAATCCGCGGCTCGTGAGCTTCAACGGGCGCGGGTTCGATCTGCCGATGATTATGGCGCGCGCGATGTGCTACGATCTAAGCGCCGCGGCGTATTTTGAGACGAACGATCGCGATAATAACAAGAGCAAATGGGAGAACTACCGCAGCCGCTACGACGGGCGGTTTCATCTGGATCTGCTCGATCACATCAGCGATTTTGGCGCCGTTCGCGGGCTCAAGCTCGATCATATCTGCGCCAGCGTGGGCTTGCCGGGCAAATACGACGTGCACGGCGATCAGGTCTTGCAGCTGTATTACGCAGGCGAGCAGGCCAAGATCGACGAGTACTGCAGATCCGACGTACTCAACACCTACTGGCTGTTTTTGAAATACGAGCTTTTGCGCGGCAAGATCACCAAGGACGACTATTTGAATTATATCGCGGTGATGGGCGAATTTTTGCAAAAAGAGTGCGCGGGCATGAGCTATACGCCCGTTTTTTGCGATTTCATAGAAAGGGAGCTAGCGGCATATGCGAAGTGAAATTTTTAAAATTTTAAAAGGCGCGGTTTTGGGTGCGCTGTTTTTGCTCTGCGGCGCGGTCGCGGACGAGGCTAAATTTAAACCGATGCTGCTTAAAGAATACGTCCCGGGCATGAATATCACGGGCTGGGTGATCAGCGAGAAGCTAGACGGCGTGCGCGCGATCTGGGACGGCAAAAATCTGCGCTCCAGACGCGGCAAGATCATAAACGCTCCTGAGGGCTGGAGCGCGGGTTTTCCGCCGTTTTTCGTCGACGGCGAGCTATACACGGCGCGCGGGGAGTTTGAACAACTCGTTTCGATCGTCTCTTCTAGCGTGCCCGATGAGCGCTGGAGCAGGGTGAAATTTTACGCGTTTGACCTGCCGAAGGAGCAGAAAAACCTAAGCGCGAAGATGGAAATTTTAAGAAATTTTATCGCCTCAAGCGGCGCGCAAAATTTACTCATCGTGCAGCAAACTCCGGTAAGCACGCACGCCGACGTGCAAGCGTATTTCGATCGCGTCATCGCCGCTGGCGGCGAGGGGGTCGTGCTGCGCGATCCAAACGCGCTTTATGAAAGCGGCCGCAGCGATAAAATTTTAAAATACAAAAAGATGCACGATAGCGATTGCAAGGTCGTAAAAATCAACCCGGGCTACGGCAAAAACGAGGGCAAGATGGGCTCTTTAAGCTGCGTGGATCTACGTAGCGGGGCGAAATTTAAAGTAGGCACGGGCTTTAGCGACGAGATGCGGGCAAATCCGCCTAAAGTAGGCACGATCATCACCTATCAATACCAAAACCTAACCCGCGAGAAAAAGCCGCGCTTCCCTGTATTTTTGCGCGTGCGACCAGCGATTTAATCTAAGGGGCTATAATCGCGTATTTTGATAAATTTTGATCCGAAGGAGAATAGATGAAAATTTTAATCACCGGCGGCGCGGGATACATCGGTAGCCACGTCGCAAAGGCGCTTTTAGAAGCGAACCGCCACGACGTCGTCATACTGGATAATCTTTGCAAGGGCTCGATGCGAGCGATCGAGGCGCTTCGCAAGATAGGCGAGTTTGAGTTCGTACAAGAGAGCCTAGAAAACACCCCCGCAATCGAGAAGCTTTTTAAGCGCGAGAAATTCGATGCGATCATTCACTTTGCGGCGTTTATCGAGGTTTTTGAAAGCACGCAAAATCCGTTAAAATACTATCTAAACAACACCGCCAACGCGATGAATTTGATCGCGCTTGCGAACAAATACGGCGTGAAAGACTTTATCTTTAGCTCCACTGCGGCGACCTACGGCGAGCCAGGCGTCCCGCAAGTAAGCGAGGAAACTCCGCAAAATCCGATCAATCCGTACGGCAGAAGCAAACTGATGGTCGAGTGGGTGCTAAAAGACGCAGCCGCGGCAAATCCGAATTTTAAATATGGAATTTTGCGCTACTTCAACGTTGCAGGTGCGGCAAGTGACGGTACGATCGGCCAAAACTATCCAAACGCGACGCATCTTATCAAGGTAGCGACTCAAACGATCGTCGGCAAGCGCGATAAGATGAGCATTTTCGGCGATGATTACGACACCAAGGACGGCACCTGCATACGCGACTACATCCACGTAGAGGATCTCGCAAGCGCGCATCTAGCGGTACTTGATTATCTGCAGACTAACGACAGCGCGGTCTTTAACGTAGGCTACGGTACGGGCTTTAGCGTAAAAGAGGTCGTTAATGAAGCTAAAAAAGTAAGCGGCGTGGATTTTAAAGTGCAGATCACTCCACGCAGAGTGGGCGATCCTGCCTGCCTCATCTCAAATGCCGATAAAATTCGCACCAAAACTTCGTGGCAGCCCGAGCACGAGAGCCTGGATGAGATCATCCTAAGCGCGCTTAATTGGGAAAAGAAGCTCTAGGTTCTAGCGTGAAAGTGCGATTTGAAATTTTAAAATTTTACTCCGCCGCGTTTAATAGCGGCGAGCAAAAGGAAGCCTTGTTTGCTTAAAATTCTAAACGCTCCCGAAGCCGCGCAGCGTAAGCTCGGCGTCGTGCTATCGTATGTAAATATTTTTGTTTCTACGATACTTACTTTGGTTTATACGCCGTTTTTCCTGCGGGCGCTGGGGCAGAGCGAGTTTGGGCTGTATTCTTTAGCGAGTAGCGTTATCGGCTATTTGGCGATTTTGGATTTGGGTTTCGGTAACGCCGTGACGGTCTATACCGCCAAATACGCCTCAAGCGGCGAAGTGGAGCGCATGCATAAGCTGCACGGCACGATCTTTAGCGTGTATTTAGCAATGAGCGCGGTGATCGTGCTTGCAGGAGCTGCACTGCTAGCCAATCTGCACATAATTTTTGGCGCTAAGCTAAGCACTAGCGAGATGAGCGAAATTCGCATTATGCTAATGCTGCTAACTGCAAATTTAGCGATTAGCTTTCCTTTTAGTATCTATTCGTCGATCCTTACAGCGCATGAGAATTTTGTATTTATCAAACTAATTGGTATCTTTCGCACGATCGCTCTGCCGCTAGCTGCGGTGCCTGCGCTACTTTTGGGATATAAGGCTATCGCGATCGTAATCATCGCTACGGCGGTAAATTTAATCTGCGTCGCGGCGGATTTCATCTACTGCAAGAGCAAAGTCTCGCCCGTGATAAGCGTGCGAAATTTCGACGCCCCCACTCTTAAGCAAATTTTTGGCTACTCGTTTTTTATATTTTTAGGCATCGTAGTCGATCAAGTAAACTGGAATGTCGATAATTTCATCTTAGGCGCGGTCGCAGGCGCTACAGCGGTTTCCACGTATGCCGTAGCAAGCACGATAAATGCTACTTTCGTCACGCTTTCGCTCACCATTAGCGGCGTAATGCTTCCTAAAATCGCCAAAATGGTCTCTGCAAACTCCACCGATTCCGAGCTTAGCGCGGAATTTATCAAAATAGGTAGGCTGCAATTTTACGTGATATTTTTTATCGCGTCGCTTTTGGTGATTTTTGGGCGTGAGTTTATCGTGCTATGGGCTGGCGCAAATTATGAAATTTCATACGCAATCGCGCTTATTTTGGTGCTTCCAGTAAGCGTGCCGTTGATTCAAAATTTAGGCTTAGCCGTGCTTCAGGCAAAAAACAAAGTCAAATTTCGCTCAATCGCTGCGTTTTGCGTCACGCTAGTAAACATCGCTATTTCTATCCCGCTAGCTAAGGCTTACGGTGGCGTGGGCGCTGCATGCGGCACGGCTTTTGCGATCACCTTGCTAAATATCTGCGTGATGAATATCTACTATGCTCGTGTAATCGGACTTGACATCGCTAAATTTTGGCAAAATATCGGCGCGATGGTAGTAAAATTTGCTCCCGCAATAGCAGTAAGCCTAGCGATAAATTACGCACTAGACTTGCACGGAGTGAGCTTTTTGCTAATTTGCGGCGGGCTTTATTCGGCTATGTTTGTGCTAAGCGCGTATTTTTGGGCGATGAATGACTACGAACGCGCGATTTTTGGCGACATTGCGGCTAAGATAAGGAGGCGGGCTTGAGCTTCAATGTAATTAGCGAAGTGGTTACGAAAGACCGCTGTATCGGCTGCGGCGTCTGCGCGAGCAGCTGCCCTTTTAGCGTGCTAAAAATGCGGCTTGGAGGCAATGGATTTTACGCGCCCGAGGAGGGCGAAGGGTGTCGCGACAAATGCGATATTTGTCTAAAAGTCTGCCCGTTTTACGAAAAAGACATGATCGAAAACGAGCTAAATTCTAAATCATACTCAGAGCTGGAAAGCTTTAGCCCTGATTTTGGCAGGTTTTTAGCCACTTATAAATTCTACAAAAAAGATGAAGCGCAGCGCCTAAGCAGTGCAAGCGGCGGTGCGGGAGATTATATTTTTCGCGAGCTTTTTGCGCGCGAGCTCATTGATTACGCGATTTGCGTCGTGCCCGCGGACGAAGGTGATTTTATAGCCCAAAATCTCAAGCGGGATTTTTCCGCCCACGAAAATTTAGCGCAGCCACAGAATTTACAAAATTCCGCAACCAAAAATTCCGAGCAGAATTCCGTAATACCGAATTTAACGCAGAATTTGGCAGACAATGATTCTACAAAATTCACGAGTGCGCAAAATTCTTTTTGCAAAAATTTTACGCAGAATTCCGTGCAGAATTTTACAAATGAAAATTCCACACAGAATTCTAAAGCTTCTTGTAAAAATTCCGTATCAATGCAGAATTTTGCTTGCGAGAATTCCAAAAACGCGCGAAATTATGCGGGCGAAAATTCCGTGCCGCTATTTAAATTTAGCGTGATAAAAAATGCTGGTGAGCTTACTCGCGCGCGCTCGTCCGCTTACTATCCGCTCACGCTTGAAGCAGTGCTAAAAGAGATGTCGCGCCGCGAGGGTAGATACGCGATCAGCGCACTGCCGTGCTTTGCTAAGGCTTTAAGGCTTGCCGCGAGCAAAAATCCGCGCCTTAAATCACGCATAAGCTTTATTGTCGGGCTGGTTTGCGGACAGGGCAAGGGTGCTGGTTTTACGCATAAGCTGGCAGATCTTACATTTAAAGAGCGCAAGCAGCTCGCGGCGGTTAATTACAGATATAAAATCGCGGGCAAAAGCGCGATGAGCTTTGGCTTTAAATTCCGCGCTACAGACGGTAGCGAGGCGATAGACGATCGCAGCAGTAGTGCCTTTGCCTACTGGAGTTCGCGCGCTTTTACGCCTCTTGCGTGCAACGCCTGCACCGACGTTTTTGCTAAATGCGCCGACGTCGTGCTGATGGATGCGTGGCTGCAAAGCGAAATGAGCGAGTGGCGCGGCACATCGCTTGTAATTACGCGCGCAGCTCAGATCGACGCGCTATTTTCGCAGCCTACGAAGCAGGCACGCGAGGCGATTTTTTGCGAGCGGATATCTGCAGCAGAGGTGCAGCGCTCGCAGCAAAGCCAGGTGGAGTGTAAAAACGAAATTTTCTACGGCGCGAAAAATCCGCTTAGGCGTTACATCTTGCGCCAGAAGCTTCAGATCCAGCGATATAGCGCTACGCATTTTGATTGTGATGATTTCATCGCTGCTAGGCTTAAAAAAATTGCCTCTGCGAATAAAGTGCTAGCGCTTTTGGCGCTACCAAAGATCGCAGCATATAAAATTTATAGGAAGTTTGCATGAAGATCGGGATTTTTACCCTGCCGTTAGTAAATAATTACGGCGGAATTTTACAAGTTTACGCGCTAAGCCGCGTGCTAGTGGAGCTTGGGCATGAGCCGTGGCTCATAAACTTGCGCCTGCAAAGAAGTAAACTATCGATTGCGTATATTAAATTTTTAGTGGCATGCGCGCTTAAAAAGGAGCTTCGTGGCGCGAAATTTAATCCCTCTTACGAGCGCGATACTAGCGAGTTTGTGACAGAAAATATCCCTTTAACCGCGCCTGTTTGCACGCTTGCGGATTTAAAAGCGCTGTGCGAGAAAGAACGCTTTGAAGCAGTGATTTTAGGAAGCGATCAGGTTTTTCGCCCTAGCTATTTTGCGGATTTTGCAGATTGCTTTAGCCTTGGATTTTTGCCGGCTAACTGCACGCGGATCGCCTATGCTGCAAGCTTTGGCGGAGATAGGCTCTGTGGACTTAAAAACCCCGCGGATTTAAAAGCTCACGCTGCAAATTTAGCTAAATTTAAAGCTATTTCGGTGCGCGAGCGCGACGGCGTAAAGCTTGCGCGCGAATGCTTTGGCGTAGATGCGAGCTGGGTGCTAGATCCTACGCTTTTAGCTAACAAAGAGATTTACGATAAATTTTTAAGCCATACACCCCAGCGCAAGGGCTTTGCCTATATCTTAGATCCATCGCCTCGCTCAGAAGCGGCGATAGAGCTATTAAAGAAGCAAAGCGGCCTAGAAATAGATGAGGTGAACGACCGCGGCAACCGCATCGGCATAAAAGCGTGGCTAAGCGCTATTGCGAGTGCGGAGTTCGTGCTAACCGACTCATTTCACGGCTGCGTATTTTCTATAATCTTTAATAAGCCTTTTTTTGTGCTCGTTAATGCTAGTCGCGGCGCATCGCGCTTTAGCTCGCTTTTGGGCTCGTTCGGGCTTGAAGATAGAGCTTTGCAAGATCCCAAAGACGCACGGTTGGACGCGACTATCGATTGGGATGGCGTAAATGAGGCGTTGCGCCGTAAAAGAGAGGATTCGATGAAATTTTTAAAAATAAGTTTAGGCTCATAAAATGAAAATAGCTATGGTAATTTCTGCTTTAGGCAAGGGCGGTGCCGAGCGCGTGCTAAGCGTGCTGGCAAATTTTTTCTGCCGCGAGAATGAAGTCTGCGTGATAAAATTTGACGCAGATGAGCCGTTTTACGCGCTGGATCCTAAGATCGAGCTTATTAGCTTGGATTTGGGCGTAGGCGATTTAGGAGTATTTGGCAATATAAAAAAGCGCTACGATAAAATTTTAGCCTTGCATAGGCTGCTAAAAAGTCGTAAATTTGACGTCGTGATCTCATTTTTAGATAATACCAATGTCCTTACGCTGATCGCAAATCTAGGAGTCGGGCAGAAAATAATCGTCTCCGAACACACCAATCATCGCTTTTTAAAAAGTCCGATCTGGCGAGCGCTAAAGCGGATCTTTTATCCGCAAGCTGCAGGTCTTAGCGTGCTTAGTAAATTCGATCTGGATCATTACACATATGTGCAAAATCGAGTGATTATGCCTAATCCGATGTTTGAGATCAGCCATGCTAAAGACGCCCGCCCGCCTAAAGAAAATATCATCCTAGCAGCCGGTCGACTCAATGTCTATAAGGGCTTTGATGTCCTTCTTAAGGCACTTGCGCTTGTAGATTTCAATCTTTTAAAAGAATGGAAGGTGGTGATCGCAGGCGACGGAGAGGAGCGAAAGAGCCTTGAGAGCCTAGCTATGAAGCTGCGCTTAAACGTGCAGTTCATCGGCTTTGTGCGCGATATCGAAAGCTTATATGAACGCGCTAAAATCGTAGTTGTAACCTCCAAGATGGAGGGCTTTTGCAATATTTTGATGGAGAGTATATTTTTCGGCACCGCTAGAATTTCCACAGATTGCATCGCAGGTCCTAGCGAGCTTATAAGCGATGGCGTGGATGGGTTTTTATGCCCTGTAGGCGATAGCGCGAGCATCGCAAAAAAGCTTGAAATTCTAATGAGCGACGAGAAGCTACGCGAGCGGCTCGTGCAAAACGCCTCCAAGCGCGAGGAGAGCTTTAAAATTGAAACGATCGGGCGACGCTGGTTGGATTTTATAGCCACTACGATACACAGGGAGGAATAATGAGCGAAAATCCCCTAATCTCGGTCATCATTCCCGTTTATAATGTCAAAGAATTCCTGCGCGCTTGCGTGGAGCGCATCACGGCACAGACCTATACGAACTTAGAAATTTTGCTCGTAGATGATGGATCAAATGATGGCAGCGAGGCGATTTGCGACGAATATGCCACGCGTGATCCCCGTGTGCGCGTGCTGCATAAGCTAAACGGCGGGCAGGCTAGCGCACGAAACGCCGCTTTAGATGTCGCTCGCGGGGAGTTTATCAGTTTTGTAGACAGCGACGATTTGATAAGCCTTGATTTGATTGAGACGCTTTTTCGCCTGACGCAGAAATTTTCCACCAAAATCGCTATGTGCGGCTACGCGGCATTTAGCGACGAGAGAGAAATAAATAATTTCAAGGCGGCTTTGAATTCTAAAGAAAATCAAAATTCTAAAGAGATTAATAATCCGGAAAAGATCTTAAATTCGAATGCCAACGCAGGCGAATACAAAATATCGCCGCAAGAGCTTTTTAGACGCAGCTGCACGCAGGATCCGTATTTTAGCACCGCGGTTTGGCGCGCGCTGTTTGCTCGCGAAATTTTCGCCGCTTTGCGCTTTCCTGCGGGGCAGATCTATGAGGATGTGGCGATATTTTTCGATATTTTTAACGCTTCTATTGCGGCGTGCACGGATGAAATTTTATATTTTTATCGCGTAAGGGCAGGCTCGACCGTAAACTCATTCGCGCGCAGGCATCTTGTGGTCATCGCTGCGGTGCGCCGCTATACTGAGGCGATCGCTGTGAATTATCCAAGCTTGGCGCGTGAGGCTAATTTTACTCGCTGCGAGTCCGCGCTGAATACGGCGTTTTTAATCATTAAATCAAGCTTTGATGCTGTAGGCTCGGATGGGGATGCGACTTCTCCTTCCGAGGCTAATACGCGCAGCTTGGCAAACGAGGCAGATTTAGGCGGTGCTGATAGTATATCTTGCGCATGCAGTAAAAATTCTGCAGGGCAAAATTATATGCGAAATTCCGAGCAGAATTCCGCGTCGCAAAGAAAGACCGCAGATCCCCGCTCGCCTTTAAGCGCTGCAGAAGCTGCGGATCAGATCCGCTCACTGCACGCTTTGGTGCGCGAGCGGCTGGATTTTGGATTTTTCGCAGCGCATGCAAGCCGCACGCAGACGCTGATGATGGTCTTGTTTTACGCTAGCCCCGCGCTTTTGCAGCTATTTTATAAAATTTATCGGAAGCTAAAATGAAAATTTTATTCGTCATCGCGGCTCTTAGAAACGGCGGCGCAGAGCGCGTGCTTCAGGTTTTGGCGAACCATTTTGCGCGCGCAAACGACGTTACGATCGCGATTTTGGAAAATGATGAGGGCAGGTATAAATTTAGCGAAAAGATAAAATTTTTGCATCTGGATGTTTATAAAAACGGCGGCAGGTTCGATAAATACAGAATTTTGCGCGAGTGCTTCAAGCGCGAGCGCCCAAGCGTCATCATCAGCTTTATGGACTGGACGAACGTAGCGTGCGTGATCGCAAGCTTCGGGCTAGGCATCCCGCTCATCGCGACCGAGCACAACGCGCACGATTATCTGCGAAGCGGGCTTTTTAGCCGCGTGCGCGATCTGTGCTATAAAAAAGCGGACGCGCTTACGGTGCTTACGCGCTCGGACTTTGAGTACTATTCGCGATTTGTCAAAAACTGCTTCGTCGTGCATAACCCTTTTTTCGGTGAGATTGATGGCGCTAAAAGCGCTAAGCAAAACGTGATCTTAAGCGTCGGCAGGCTCGAGTCCGTCAAGGGGTATGAAATTTACTTTGACGCGCTAAGCAGGATCGATAAAAGCCTGCTTGCGCAGTGGGAAATTTTAATCGCAGGCGACGGCTCGCTGCGCGAAAGCTTGCGCGAGCTCGTGGCGCGGCTTGGGCTTGAAGTACGATTTTTAGGGCACAAGCAGGACGTGAGCGAGCTATATAAAGAAGCCAAAATTTTTGTGCTCAGTTCGCTTAATGAAGGGCTTTCAAACGTGCTGATCGAGTCTGCGTTTTACGGCTGCGCACGGCTTAGCAGCGATACGGCGGGCGCAAAAGAGCTCATAAAGGACGGCTTTAGCGGCATTTTGTTTAAATGCGGCGATGCGAATGAACTTGCGAGCAAGCTTGAAATTTTAATGAGCGATGAGAAGCTGCGAGACGCTCTCGTGCAAAATGCAAATGAAAATTTAGACGAGTTTTCGCAAGAGCGCATCGTTGAGCTCTGGCAGGGCTTGATCGATCGGTTTGCGCGCAAATAGCAGTCGCTTATCGATGCTCTGCGGCGCGCAGGTATAAATTTAAACTTCGGTGTGCTAAGATAGCGTCTTGCGCCCGAGCAAAACGGTGCGTTTAAATTTACAAGCCGCATTGCGCGATGAAATTTAGCCGCTTGAGGCAGCGCAAAACGCGCTAAATTTAAACGGCGCGGCGTATGCTCGCACAAAAAGGCGCGAGCAAAGCTTAAATTTAGGGCGCGGCAGCGATATTTAAAAGGTAAAGGGATGAAGAAATTAAGCGTTTTTATCTATTCGATGGGCGGCGGCGGCGCCGAGCGCGTCGTAAGCAACCTCTTAGGCGAGCTTACGGCACGCTACGAAGTGCATCTGGTGCTGATGAACGAGAGGATTTTTTATGAAATTCCAAGCGGCGTGCAGATCCATTTCATCGAAAAATCAGCCCCTTTTGAAAATGGACTGCTGAAGCTCGCAAAGCTGCCGTTTTTGGCGCTGCGCTACAAAAAGCTATGCGAGCGTCTAGGTATCGACATCCACTTCGTTTGGATGAACCGCCCTTGTTACGTAGCGGCGCTGGCGCGAGTTTACGGACTGCGCGGAGCGATGATTTTTAACGAATGCTCGACGCCGTCGGTGCTGTATAAAGAGCCGAGCTTCAAATCTAAAATTTCAAAGCTTCTGCTTCGCAAGCTCTATCCGAAGGCCGATTTTATCTTCCCCAACTCGCTTGGAAATCTGCGCGATCTGGCGGATAATTTTGGAATTGACGAGCGCAAGATGAGCGTGCTATACAACGCGATCGATTTGGATGAGATCGGGCGCAAGGCAAGCGAGCAGGTCGCGCAGGAACGGCCGTTTTTCTTAAGCGTCGGCAGGCTCGATGCGGGCAAAAACCACGCGCTTTTGATCCGCGCATATGCAAATTTAAAAAATAACGACAAAGACTTGCTGATATTGGGCGACGGCGTGCTGCGAGCCGAGCTTGAGGCTCTGATAGAGGAGCTGGGTTTGGGTGGTCGCGTAAAGCTTTTGGGCTTTGACGCAAACCCGTATAAATATATGGCTAGATGCTACGCGTTTGTCTTCGTAAGCCTTTTTGAGGGCTTTTCAAACGCACTCATCGAAGCTCTTGCATGCGGCAAGCTCGTGATTTCAAGCGATCATCAAAGCGGCGCGCGCGAGCTTATGGGGCAGAGCGAATGGGGCGTGCTAGTAGGCGTAAACGATCTAGAAAGCACTCAAGCGGCGATGCAAAAAGCACTGGATGATGAAAATTATGTAAAATTTTATGAGAAAAAGGCTAAAATTAGAGCCTCGTTTTTCGATAAAAAACGGATAGCAAGCGAGCTGATCGCAAAAATAGAACAAATCGACGAAGGAAAATAGGCGTGGGTGAAGAAAAAAAGGCTTTTAGCGTCAGAGAGATCGACGAAGGATCGGACGATCAAAAAGGCGCACAATCAATGGGTGCCGACAAAGCTGCCCTAAGCGAAAATTTCGCTAGTAAGGGAAGTTTTGACGCAGAGTATTCCGCAGGCGGCGGTGAGAATTTTAATGGCGAAAATGCCGAGATTGAGGGTAGCGAGGATGCCGTGCCTCAGAGCGATAAAAATTCCGCGCTTGATGCAAAAAATTCTGCGAGCAAAAATTCCGCGCACGCCGGCGCTAAAAATTTAAGCGACGATCAAGCGCGCGCTGTTTCTGCAAAAATGCGAGCACAAAAAAAATCCAAAAAGGCTAAAAAATCAAGCGGACAAAATTCTGCTTTGGTAAATTCTGAAAATTCCGCAGGCGCAAATTCTGCAAACTCAAATTTAAAGGGCGCTGCGAATTCCACGAGCAAAAATTCTACAAATAAAAATTCCGCAAAAGCCGCTAATTTGGCTAAATTTAAAAATGCGAATTCCGCAAGTGCTTTAAATTCTACAAACGGCATAAATTCTGATAATTCTAAAAGCCCCACAGCAGAAAATTCCCAAAATTCTAAAAATCAGTCAGCTGGCGCGCTTCCTGCCAGGCGTAGAATTTTTGGCTTCATAAAAAATTATGAGTTTTCAAAGCATATTTTGCTGATGATTTTGTTCGCATTTGCCTTTAGCGTGGCGTTTCGCATGTGGTGGGTGCACTGGGCGAGCGGTTTTGTGAACTACTTTTTTTGGGATGGCGAGCTGATGATAAACACAAACGACGGCTACGCCTTCGCAGAGGGCGCGCGCGACCGCCTCGCGGGTTTTCATCAGCCCAACGATCTTAGTTATTTTAGCGCACCGCTTTCGATCGTGACGGCGTTTTTGGCTGAAATTTTGCCCTTTAAAATCGAGACGATCTTTGTTTATTTGCCGGCTTTATTCAGCTCGCTTATCGTAGTGCCGATCTTGCTTATCTCAAGCGAGTTTCGCTGCATGCGCGCGGGCTTCATCGGCGCGCTTGTCGCGAGCGTGGCGAATAGCTACTACAACCGCACTATGGCTGGGTATTACGACACCGATATGCTAAATATCGTACTTGCGATGTGTATTTTGTGGGCGCTCATTCGTATCTGCACGCGCGGCTCTCGTAGCACGCTGTTTTGGCTGGGTGCGTTTGTGATATTTTATATGTGGTGGTATCCGTCCAGCTTCTCGTTAAATTCTATGATGCTCACCGTATTTTTCGCCTACACGCTGATTTTTAAGCGAAAAAGTGCGGTGAATTACGAAGCGATGATCATCTTTTTGATCGCGCTTTGTTCCACGCCTTTGGTAGCTAAAATTTTAATTTCGCTTGCGCTATTTTGGCTCTTTGCGTTTAGAGGAAAGCTATTAAATTTTAAAATTTTGGCGATTATCGGCGCGTTTGCCGTAGTCTTTTTCGTCGCAAACGGAGGTCTTAGTCCGATAATCTTTCAGGCGAAATTTTATATCTTCCGCTCCCTTGCGGACAACGCCGATACGGCATTTCATTTTTTCAACGTCAATCAAACGATCCAAGAATCGGGCATCGTGCCGCCTAAGATCTTTATGGAGCGCATCAGCTCACACGTCGCGGTTTTCGTGATCGCAGCAATCGGATACGTAGTGCTTTGCTTTAGGCATAAGGAATTTTTGCTCTCGATCCCGCTTTTGCTTTTGGGCTTTGCGGCGAACAAGGCGGGTCTTAGATTTACAATCTACGCCGTGGGTGTGATGGGACTGAGCTTCGGATATATTTTGTATTTTTGCGTAAAGCGCTTGGATCTGCCAAAGATCGCGGGACGCGCGATACTGCTTATTTTGACGGCGCTTGCGATCTATCCCGCGTGGCAGCACATCGTCTCGTACAAGGTCGATACGGTCTTTTATCAAAGCGAGGTGCGGGTGCTGGATGAGCTTAAAGATAAGGCGCAGCGCGAGGATTACGCGCTTTCGTGGTGGGACTACGGTTACGGCATACGCTATTACAGCGACGTAAAGACCCTCATCGACGGCGGCAAACACCTAGGCAACGATAATTTCCCCGTTAGCTTTGCGCTTTTTAGAGATCAGATGAGCTCTGCAAATATGGCGCGCCTGGATGTCGAATACACCGAGCGTGGATATAGCGAAAAAATTCCAAACAAGCTAAAGCAAATTTTAAAAGACTATAACGCGACCGACGTCAATGATTTTATCTTAAGCTTGGGACTGGCCGATTTTAAGCCGCCAAAGCCTACGCGTGACATCTATTACATCTTGCCCGATCGTATGATGAATATCTTTCCCGTCGTCACGCAGTTTTCAAACATCGACATCACCGACGGCAAGCAGCTGGGCGAGCTGTTTTTTATAACGAGCGATAGGTTCGTTCAGGATCAAAGCGGTGTGCATATGGACAACGGCTTTTCGATCTCACCGAGCCTTTTAAATTTAGAGTATAGCGGCAGAAAATTCGCGATCAATACTTTTTACGAAACGAGCTACGACGCGAACGGCAAGCTTTCGGTAAAAGAGTTTAATATGGACAGCAGCGCGCAATTTTACGTGATTTTCATGCGCGATTACGGGCGATTTTTGCTGCTAGATAAGACGATGCTAAACTCAAGCTACATTCAGCTTTTTGTATTTGAAAGATATAGGCCTGAGCTATTCGAGCCTGTGATCTTAAGCCCTGCTGTGAAAGTTTATAAATTAAAACGCTAGATAAAATTTTGCCGCAAGCTAAGGAGAAATTTATGAAATTTAATCTCACAACGCCAAGCAAGGAATATAGCAGATGGCTCGCATAGGGTTTTTAAGCCATGCCGATATGAGCTTACATTTCTTTCGCCGCCCGATAATGCAGGCTTTAAAAGAGCGCGGGCACGAGGTTTTCGCAATTGCTCCTAGCGGCGCTTATACGCAGGATTTAGCACGCGATTTTAATGCCGTAACCTACGATCTTGATCGAGCGAGCCTGAATCCGCTTACCGTATTTAGCAACACCAAAGCCCTTGCACGCGAGCTAAAGAGGCTAAATTTGGATCTGCTGCAAACAGCCGCGCACAAATCAAACGTATTCGGTACGCTGGCGGCTCGCGAGGCGGGTATAAAATATGTGATAAACTTAGTCGAGGGGCTGGGCAGCTTTTATATCGACGATGATATTAAAACAAGGCTCGTGCGAGCGGTATTGGAGCAGCTTTATAAATTTTCATTTTCGCAGGCGGATGCTTGCGTATTTGTAAACGATGCCGATCCTGATTATATGCTATCTCGCGGGCTTATTACAAAGCAAAAGGTCATAAGGATTAAAAGCGTAGGCGTAGATGCTGAAAGGTTCAACCCCCAAATCGTTAGTGCAGCGGATCTGGGCGAGGATTTGCACGGCAAAAAGATCGTGCTGATGATAGCTCGCGCGATGTGGCATAAGGGTGTGAGAGAATTCTACGAAGCAGCAGAAATTTTAAAAGATCGATCGGATGCGAAATTTGTCTTCGTAGGTGAGGGTTTTGCTGGTAATAAAAGCACCGCTGATCCTACGTTTTTGCGAAGTGGTGCGGTGCATTATCTGGGTGCTAGAAACGACGTGCCTGAGCTTTTGAAGGCTAGTTACCTACTGGCACTGCCTAGTTACAAGGAGGGCTTTCCGCGCACGGTTTTAGAGGCGATGAGCATGGCGCGAGCCTGCGTGGTGAGCGACTGCAGCGGCTGCGTAGAAGCCGTGCAAGAAGGGGTAAACGGCTTAATTTGCCGCACTCGTGATGCAGAGGGTCTTGCGCGAAAGATCGAAATTTTATTGAGCGATCCCGCGCTTTGCGAAAGGCTTGGACGAAAGGGGCGCGAGATGGTGCTTGCAAATTACGACGAAAAGATTGTCACGGAAAAATATTTAGAGGTTTATAGGAAATTTATCAATGTATAGGGGCTTTTTAAAACGCGCGCTTGATTTTACGGCGGCTTTGATTTTGATTATTTTGGTTTCGCCCGTGATGGCGCTTACGTGGTTCTTGATCCGCAAACACATTAGCAAAAGCACGATTTTTATGCAATCTCGCCCTGGGTTTGATGAGCAAATTTTTAAAATTTACAAATTTAAAACGATGAGCGACGAGCGCGGCGCGGACGGCGAGCTTCTGCCAGACGAAGAGCGGCTGAACGATTACGGCAAAAAGATCCGCGCGCTAAGCCTGGATGAGCTGCCGCAGCTTTTCAACGTGCTAAAGGGCGATATGAGCTTCATCGGACCGCGCCCGCTGCTGATCGAATACTTGCCGCTTTATTCGCCGCAGCAGCGCCTGCGACACAGCGTGCGCCCGGGCATCACGGGGCTTGCGCAGGTAAACGGTCGCAACGCGATCAGCTGGGAGAAAAAATTTGAGTTCGACACGTATTACGCGCAGAATTTAAGCTTCGCGCTCGATCTTAAGATCGCGCTTTTAACGATAAAAAAGGTACTTGCGAAAGAGGGCGTGAATAAAGAGGGTATGGCGACGACGGAGAAATTCAATGGGCACAACTAAAATTTACGTTTACGGCGCGAGCGGACACGGGCTGGTGGTTGCGGATGTCGCGCTAGCCGCGCGCGGGGCTAAATTTAGTGAGGTCGTTTTTCTAGACGACGCGACGGGGCTGAAATTTAGCGAGGATCTGCCGAAGCATCCCGTAATAATCGCAATCGGCGATAATAAAACCCGCGCAAAGATTCAAGAGAGAGTAGCGCGCGCCGGTTTTGAGATAGCGTCGCTAATTCATCAAAGCGCCATCGTTAGCCCAAGCGCCGCTATCGGCGAGGGCGCAGTCATAATGCCCGGCGCCGTGATAAACGCGCGAGCCAAAATCGGTCGCGGCGCGATAATCAACTCAGGCGTCGTAATCGAGCACGAGTGCGAGATCGGCGAGTTCGCGCACATTAGCCCAAACGCGGCGCTTGCGGGC
This sequence comes from uncultured Campylobacter sp., assembly GCF_937980635.1. GTDB lineage: Bacteria > Campylobacterota > Campylobacteria > Campylobacterales > Campylobacteraceae > Campylobacter_B. Next base: position 101,739 of record NZ_CALJPG010000020.1, on the reverse strand, counting down.
GGCGTGAAAGTGGGGGCGTTTTCGCACATTGGAATCGGCGCTAGCGTCATTCAGAGGCTAAAGATCGGGCAGCGCTGCATCATCGGTGCGGGCGCTGCGGTCGTGCGCGACATAGCTAGCGACAGCGTAGCCGTAGGCGTGCCCGCTCGCGTGATTAAAAAAAATAGCTGAATTTAAAATTTATAGCATTAAAAGTGATAAAATCCAAGCATTTAAATTTAATGCCGAAAGCTAAATTTAGCCTTGCGATGCGCGAAGTTAAATTTAAAGATCAAGGAAGGATAGAGATGGCAAGAGTATTTTTAAGCCCGCCGAATATGGGCGGCGGTGAGCTTGAGTATATAAAAAAGGTATTTGAGAGCAACTATATCGCGCCTTTGGGCGAATACGTTAATCGCTTCGAGGACGCAGTGAAGTCCTACACTGGCGCGCGCGGCGCGCTGGCGCTAAACGCAGGCACGGCGGCGCTTCATCTAGCGCTTCGCTGCAGCGGCGTAAAGGACGGCGACGTGGTGCTTGGCTCCACGTTTACCTTCATGGCGTCGCTAAATCCGATATTTTACGAGCGCTGCGTGCCGGTGCTGATAGACAGCGACGAGAGTTGGAACTTAAGCCCGAAGCTGCTTAAAGAATCGATCAAAAAATCTCCAAAAAAGCCAAAAGTGCTCGTCGTTACGCATCTTTACGGACAGGCTGCGAAGATGGACGAGATATGCGAAATTTGCGAGAACGAAGGCATTGATGTTATCGAGGATGCCGCGGAGGCGCTGGGCGGATTTTATAAAGGCAGGGCATTAGGCGGGATCGGAAAATGCGGCGCACTAAGCTTCAACGGCAATAAAATCATCACCACCTCTGGCGGCGGAATGCTGATTTCAAACGATGAGGAGCTAATCGCCAAGGCTAGATTTTACAGCACTCAGGCGCGCGAGCCGCTGCTTCACTACGAGCACAAGGACTACGGCTACAACTACCGCTTAAGCAACGTTTTAGGCGCTATCGGTGTAGGCCAGATGGAGGTCTTGCCGCAGCGTGTAAAGAGAAAACGCGAAATTTTTAAAATTTACGAGGATCTGTTTAGAGGCACTGACGTGGAGTTTATGCCCGAAGTAGAAGGCGGCAAGGGCAATAGATGGCTTACGACGCTTCTATTTAAGAAAAAGGATGCCCATCTAAAGGTTATCGACGCTCTAAATAAAGCCGACATCGAATCTCGTCCGCTTTGGAAGCCGATGCATCTGCAAAGCATCTTCGCAGGCGCGCTTAGCGTAGTCGACGGTACGAGCGAGGATATGTTTAGTCGCGGCATCTGTCTTCCTAGCGGCACCGATATGAGCGACGAGACGATCGAGCGCGTCGTAAAAATCGTAAAAGAAAACATCTGATGCTGTTAAAACCCACTAAATTTAACCGCTTCGCGTTTTTTTTGCTGGGAGATATTTTTATCTCGATCCTCTCCGTTTATATCGCTTTTTTGCTACGATTTAGCGGAGATATACCGAACGAATTCTATAAAGGCGCGCTGCTTAGCGCCTCGAGCCTTACTGCGATTAAAATTTTCTATTTTTGGTTTTTGCGGATCTATTTAGTTCCGTGGAGATTTTTCGGCCTATATGAAGCGAGGAAACTCTTTTATGCGCACGTGATGGCAGCGCTTACCTTTTTGATCCTATTCTTTCTAGCGAGTAAAATTTTTAACCCATTCCCGCGTTCGGTCATCATCATCGATGCGGCGATCTCGTTTATTTTAATTGGTGGGATTAGAATTTCAAAGCGGATGTTTCTAAGCGAGAAGAAAAACATCACGAATAACGAGCCCTGCATCGTCGTAGGCGCTACGAGCAAGACCTTTCACGTCCTAAAAGGTATGCGGCAAAAATACATCAACTACTACCCCGTGGGCGTCGTGGACGGGCGGCCTGAGCTTGTGGGGACGTATTGCGAAAACTACGTCGTCAGAGCCAAGAGCGAAATTCCGCAGATGATCAAAGACAGCGGTGCTAAAACCGCAATCATCGCGCTAGCGCTGTATCCGGACGAGCTAAAGCAGCTCTACGACGAGCTTTTTGCATACGGGCTAAAGGATATCAAGCTCTTTTCGCTTTTGGAGGATGAGAGCAAAAAGATCCGCGACGTATCGATCGAGGATTTGCTCGCGCGTAAACCCAAAGACCTCGACACTAAGGCGATTGAAAATTTTATCAAAGATAAGGTCGTGCTCGTAACTGGCGCGGGCGGCACGATAGGAAGCGAAATTTGCAAGCAATGCTTGAAATTCGGCGCAAAGAGGCTCATTATGGTCGAACACAGCGAGTTTAATCTCTACTCGATTAACGAAGCCACCGGCGCGGACGCGCGCAACGAGCTAAAGATGATAAACGTCGTTTATCGCCATGAGCTGGAGGAGGTTTTTGCGGAATTTCATCCCGAGGTGGTCGTGCACGCAGCGGCGTATAAGCACGTGCCGCTATGCGAGTTTAATCCGCATCTAGCGGTCAAAAACAATATCATCGGCACAAAAAACGTAATCGATCTGTCCAAAAAATACGGCGCGAAAAAGGTCGTTTTGATCTCGACCGATAAGGCGGTGCGACCGACGAACATTATGGGCACTACGAAGCGTATCTGCGAGCTTTACGCGCTAAATTCCAACGACGCGGCAAGCGACACGCAGATCGTCGCGGTGCGCTTCGGAAACGTGCTCGGCTCAAGCGGCAGCGTCATCCCTAAATTTAAGCGCCAGATCGAAGCGAACGAGCCGCTTACCGTTACGCACCCCGAGATTACGAGATATTTTATGCTCGTTAGCGAGGCGTGCCAGCTCGTGCTTCAAGCAGCCTCCATCGCGCAGGGCGGTGAGCTTTTCGTGCTGGATATGGGCGAGCCCGTAAAGATCGCCGATCTTGCCAAGCGAATGCTGCAGCTTGCCGGCAAGGAGGAGCTTGGCATTAAATTTGTCGGTCTGCGTCCGGGCGAGAAGCTTTACGAGGAGCTTTTGATCGACGAAAACGACAAGAGCACGAAGTACCAATCCATCTTTGTAACCCACTCCGCAAAATACGACCTAGAGGAGCTAAGCTCGCAGATCGAGGAGCTTTCGGAGTGCGAGGACGCGCAGGTCGCGGATAAGCTAAAGCGCATCGTGCCCGAGTTTTCGCACCGATTAAACGATATGAAGGGCACGGCTTGATCGGCATCGTGGATTACGGCGCGGGCAATATCCGAAGCGTGATGAACGCGCTTAGCTTTTGCGGCGCTAAATTTCGCCTAGCGCGCAGCCCCGAGGAGCTTTTGAGCTGCGATAAGGCCCTGCTTCCGGGCGTGGGCGCATTCGGCGAGGCGATGGAGAGGCTTCGCGCAAGCGGTATGGACGCCGCGATTAAAGAATTCGTCGCAAGCGGCAGATATTTTTTAGGCATCTGCCTTGGGATGCAGCTTTTGTTCGAGCAAAGCGAGGAATTCGGCGCGCGCAGCGGGCTTGGAATTTTGCCCGGTCGCGTCGTGAAATTTGACAAAATGAAATTTAATATTCAGGGAGCGGAATCCGGGTCCGAAAATATAAAATTTAGATCGAGCGGGGCGAAATTTAATTCAGACGGGGCGGAGTCTGGCGAGCGCTGCGGGCAAAATTTTACCCGCGCCGAAAGCCTAAAGATCCCGCACGTCGGCTGGAACAGCGCGCATTTTATCAAGCGCTCGCCGATAAACGCGGGCTTGGGCGAGTTTGAGTATCTGTATTTCGTGCACTCCTACCACGTCCTTTGCGCGCGCGAGATCACGCTTGCGACCACGTTTTACGGCTATGAGTTTGCAAGCGCGATCTGGCGCGAAAACGTATTTGCCTTTCAGCCGCATCCCGAAAAAAGCCACGATGCGGGCATAAAAATCATTAAAAATTTTACGGAGCTGTGATGGAGATTTTCCCTGCGATCGATCTGAAACAAGGATGCGCCGTGCGCCTTAGCAAGGGCGAGATGCAAAGCGCAAAAATTTATTCCAAAGACCCCTGTGAGCTAGCCAAAAAATTTGAAGATCTCGGCGCTAAATGGCTGCATTTAGTTGACCTCGACGGCGCGTTTGCGGGCGAGGCGGTAAATTTCAAAGCGATCGAGCGGATCGTAAAAAACACTCGCTTGCGCGTCGAAGTGGGCGGCGGCATCCGTGACGAAGCGCGCATAAAGGATTATTTGAGCTTGGGCGTCGATAGATTTATCCTGGGCTCGGCGGCGCTTAAAAATAGAGATTTCGTAAGGAGAATGGCGAAGCTTTACCGCATCGTCGTGGGCATAGACGCAAAAGACGGGCTCGTAGCGACCGAGGGCTGGGCGGAGCTAAGCCGCGTAAAAGCGACCGATCTGGCGCGAGACTACGCGGACGCGGGCGTTTGCGCTATCATCTGCACCGACATCTCGCGCGACGGGATGCTAAGCGGCGTGAATGTAGAATTTAGCCGCTCTATCGCGAAAGCTAGCGGCATCGATACTATCGCAAGCGGCGGCGTGAAAGATATGAACGACATAATCGCGCTTAAAAACGCGGAGCTAATAGCGGGGCTCATCGTCGGCAAGGCGTATTACGAGGGTACGCTCGATCTTAAAAAGGCGTTTGAAGCTCTATAAAAACGCCCGAGCGTAAGCAAAGTTTGAACTAAATTTTAGTAATATGCAAATTTTGAAATTTAAAGGCGATGTGAGGCGATGAAAGATTTTTTTTATGAGATGATCGTAAAAAGCACGAATGCAAGCGAACTTTTTAAAAACTTTGCGTTTGAGCTCGGCGTTACCTGCGTCGAGGAGGATGGCGAGCGTTTCATAATCCGCGACGAAGAGGATCTGCAAAATTTAAAATTTGCGTTTGAAGAGTTTAAAAAGGCGCTCGCGCGATCTCTCAATTTAGACGCCGATCTGCAGATCGAAATTTCAAAAAAGCCTAATATCGATTGGATCGAGCAGTATAAAAAAGGCGTCGCGCCCGTGGCGGTCGGCAAATTTTACGTCCGTCCGAGCTGGTGCGAAAGATCGCAAGATCCTGCGCTAATCGATCTGCTAATCGATCCTGCGCTGGCATTCGGCTCGGGTCATCACGAAAGCACCAATATGTGTCTGGCGCTGCTTAGCGAGCTTACTCGCAATGGCATGAGCGCGCTTGACGTGGGCTGCGGCAGCGGAATTTTAAGTATCGCGATGAAAAAACTGGGCGCAAAGGTAAGCGCCTGCGATACCGACGAGCAGGCGGTGACAGCTACGCAGCAAAACGCCGAGAAAAACGGCGTGCAGATCGATAAAATTTGGCTCGGCAGCGTTTCAAGCCTAGGCGAGCAGGCGTCTAGTTTAAGCGAGCGCGCGCGCTGCAAAGACGCGCAGTTTGATCTCGTCGTCGCAAATATAATCGCCGATGTGATTTTGATCCTAAGCGTGGATCTAAAAAAAGCGCTAAAACCGGGCGGCAAGCTCGTGCTGTCTGGAATTTTAGAAAAATATAAAGATAGGATCGAGCGGGCCTTTTCGGATCTAGATTTCGTGCAGATGAAAAAGCAAAACGAATGGCTTAGCTTCGTTTATGAAAGGAAAATATGAATAACAACCCAAATAATCAACCCCCTCAAAACGGCGGCGGAAACAATTTTTTCAATAAAAATCCGATCGGCGTTTTTATAATTTTTGCGCTTATTTTGATAGTCGTGTTTAAAGCGATATCCCCAAGTGGCGGATTTGATAGCGGCGGAGTGCTAGGCTCCGTTTCAGGCGAGAGTAGAAACGTAACTTACTCCGAGCTAAAATCGCAAATCAAAAACTCCCAAGTAAGCATGGTCTCCATCGGAAGCTCCACGATTAAAGCGCAAGTCGGCAACGTAATCTACACCGCCAAGCGCGTGGATGATCCCGAGCTAGTTCAAATTTTAGAATCGCGCAAAATTCCATACGGCGCGTATAACGAGAGCAACTTTTTGACCGATCTGCTCTTTAGCTGGGTCTTGCCGCTCGTGATTTTCTTTGGAATTTGGATGTTTTTAGCTAACCGCATGCAGCGCAATATGGGCGGCGGCGTGCTCGGCATCGGAAGCTCGAAAAACCTGGTGAGCGCCGAAAAGCCGAAGGTTAAATTTAGCGATGTCGCGGGCGTCGAAGAGGCGAAAGAGGAGGTTAAGGAGATCGTAGATTTCTTAAAAAATCCGGAGCGATATATCAGCCTCGGGGCTAAAATTCCAAAAGGCGTTCTTTTGGTTGGACCTCCCGGCACGGGCAAGACGCTGCTAGCCAAGGCGGTTGCGGGCGAAGCGGACGTACCGTTTTTTTCGGTATCGGGCTCCAGCTTTATAGAGATGTTCGTAGGCGTGGGCGCCAGCAGAGTGCGCGATCTATTCGATAACGCTAAAAAACAGGCTCCGGCGATCGTTTTCATCGATGAGATCGACGCGATCGGTAAAAGCAGAACCGCAGGCGGTATCGGCGGAGGCAACGACGAGCGCGAGCAGACGCTAAATCAGCTGCTTGCCGAGATGGACGGCTTCGGCTCGGAATCAAGCCCGGTAATCGTCCTTGCGGCTACCAACCGCCCGGAGACGCTGGATGCGGCGCTTCTGCGTCCGGGCAGATTTGATAGGCAGGTTCTAGTTGATAGACCTGATTTTGACGGCAGAATGGCGATTTTAAAGGTGCATATGCGCGACGTTAAATTTGCTCGCGATATCGATATCGAAGAGATCGCACGCCTTACCGTGGGCTTTGCGGGAGCCGATCTTGCAAATATCATAAACGAAGCCGCGCTTTTAGCGGGTCGCGAGGCAAAGGCGGAGGTCGAGCAAAAAGACCTACTCGAAGCGATCGAGCGCGTCGGCATCGGACTGGCTAAAAAATCGCGCCGCGTAAGCCCGATCGAAAAGCGGATCGTCGCCTACCACGAAAGCGGCCATGCGCTCATAGCCGAGCTTACTAAAGGAGCGATGCCCGTATCTAAAGTAACTATCGTGCCGCGCGGACTGAGTGCCGCGGGATACACGCTAAATTCTCCATTTGAAAATAGATATCTGCACCAGCGCCATGAAATTTTTGCCGAGATCGATACGTTTTTGGCTGGGCGCGCAGCGGAGGATGTGTTTTTGGGCGAGATCACCGACGGAGCGGGCAACGATTTGCAGCGCGCTACCGATATGCTTAAATTTATGGCTACTCAGGTCGGAATGACCGAGGCGCTCGGGCTTGCGGTGCTCGAAAAACAGCAGTATTCCTTCCTAAACGGCGGACAGAGCATCAAGGATTATAGCGAGGTAACGGCGGTTAAGATCGACGAATATGTTCGCAAGACGCTGGATGAGCGCTATGCGGCGGTGAAAGAGACGCTAAGGACTTATGCTCCGGCGATTGAGGAGATGGTGAAGGCGCTGTATGAGAAGGAGACGGTCTCTGGCGAGCAGATCGTAGAGATCATCTCTAAATTTGAAAAAGATAACGGCATACCTACCCGTCTGGTGCGAAATTTAGGCGCTAACGACGATATCGAAAGCGCAAAGAGCGAGGCTTAAATTTAAAGCCTCACGCGGAGTAAGAGCTTAGGGCTAAATTTTAAGAAGGTCGCGCTAAAATGCTTTATGCGCGATCTGCGGCACCGAATGAAAAGCGGTGCGAAAATAAAATTTAAAGAGTAAGAGATGGAAGAGGAAAAGGGAAAACTAATCTACATATTGCCGAATCTTTTCACGGCGGCAAGCGTATTTTTAGCGGTCATCAGCATAATTTCTACGATCAAAGGCAACTTCAGCGCCGCGATTTTTTATATCATTTTATCCTTGATCTGCGATGGGCTCGACGGCCGCGTGGCGCGGCTAACGCATGCGACATCGAAATTCGGCGTGGAATTTGATAGCCTTGCGGATATCGTGGCTTTCGGCGTAGCGCCGGCGCTGCTATTTTACTGTGCGGTCGGGCACGATTACGGTAAGGTCGGCTCGCTTGTAGCTGCGCTTTACGTGGTTTTCGGCGCGATCAGGCTGGCGCGATTCAACGTCACCACGGGCACCTACGAGCCTAGCGTTTTTATCGGGCTGCCGATTCCGACGGCTGCGATTACGATGGCGTTTTGGATCGGAATTTATCTAAAATATGACCTTTCTAAGGGTTTTGGCGTATTTTTGATCATCGCAATGGCGGCGTTATCGTTTTTGATGGTAAGCAACATCCGCTTTCCGAGCTTTAAAAAGATTAGCCTAAAGCGCCCCAACGCGATTAAAATTTTAGTGCTTCTAATCGTCGTATTTTTCTCGCTTTTATATCTTTTCAGGCTGGAATTCCCGGCGGTGCTCACTTTGGTTTATATCGTTTACGGTTTGGTTCGCGGAGCTTTAAATTTAAGCGCGGCCAAATTTCATAAAAAAGACAAACCCGAGGAAACGGCGAAATAATCTCAAATATGTTTATTGCCGCGATTGTTTTAAGTTTGCGCGGCTATAATTTTGCCAAATTTTAACGCTTTGAAAGGACAAGCAATGGACAAAAATAAAATCATAATCTTCGATACGACGCTTCGTGACGGCGAGCAAAGCCCCGGAGCGTCGATGAATACGGACGAAAAGATCCATCTTGCGTTGCAGCTTGAAAAGCTGGGCGTAGATGTTATCGAGGCTGGCTTTGCGGCGGCTAGCCCCGGGGATTTTGACGCGATAGAAAAGATCGCTAGCGCCGTTAGTAAGGTTCGCGTCTGTTCGCTTGCGCGCGCTTTAGAAAAAGATATCAAAGCCGCCGGCGAAGCGATAAAGGGCGCAAAGCTCGGTCGTATCCACACCTTCATCGCTACAAGCCCTATCCATATGGAATTTAAACTCAAAATGCAGCCGCAAGAGGTCATAAAGCGCGCCGTAGAGTCTGTGCAATACGCAAAAAGCCTATGCGATGACGTGGAGTTTAGTTGCGAGGATGCGTGCAGAAGCGATATGGGTTTTTTAAAAGAGATCTGCGATGCCGCGATAAACGCCGGGGCCTCCACCATAAATATTCCCGATACCGTAGGCTATCTCTACCCGGACGAGATCACTGCGCGCATAGGCGAGCTCGTTAAGCTTATCGGCGAGCGCGCCGTAGTTTCGGTGCACAATCACAACGACTTGGGAATGGCTACCGTAAATTCTTTAGCCGCTATCTTGGCAGGAGCCAGACAGGTCGAGTGCACGATAAACGGTATCGGCGAGCGCGCGGGCAACGCGGCGCTAGAGGAGATCGTAATGGCGATCAAGACGCGCACAGATAAATTTGCGCCGCTTTATACCGATATAAATTTGAAAGAAATTTATCCATCCAGCCGCCTAGTCGCGAGCATTACCGGCATCGAGCCGCAACCCAATAAAGCGATCGTGGGCAAAAACGCCTTCGCGCATGAAAGCGGCATCCACCAAGACGGCGTGCTAAAGCACAAAGAAACCTACGAGATAATGCATGCCGAGGATATCGGGCTTGATAAAAACTCGCTCGTGCTGGGCAAACATAGCGGCCGTCACGCCTTCAAAGACAAGCTGGTATCTTTGGGATATGAGCTTAGTAACGAGCAGGTTGAGATTGCGTTTAATAAATTTAAAGCGCTCGCAGATAGCAAAAAGGACGTTTTCGACGAGGATATTAGAGAGCTCGTAAACGATGAGTTCGTGGGAGCCGAGAAGACCTACGAAGTGCTGGTTTTAAGCTCCAATAGCTGCAACAAAGGACACGCTAGCACCGCGCTTACGCTAAGATATAAGGATGAAATTTTAAGCGATAGCGCGCTTGGAAACGGCGGCGTGGATGCGATATTTAAGGCGATAGACCGCATCAGCGGTATCAGCGGTAGCCTGAAAGAATACCAAGTAAAAGCGGTCTCGCAGGGCAAAGACGCGCTGGCGAAAGTAACCGTTAAAGTGGAATTTGCGGGCGAGGGCGCCATCATCGGCAGAGGGCTTGACGTAGATACGATGCTGGCGTCTGCAAAGGCCTACGTTGCGGCGCTAAATACATATTTGGACGCTAAACGTTAAGATGTTGGCGTGTACGGCGGGATTTGTTAAATTTAACGCAAATTCCGCCAGATTAAACAAATCAAAAGCAAAATTTTAATAATATTTCACACTTAAAACGTTGGAGTAGGGGGTATTGAGCCGAAACTCGTTTTAAAATTTATTTATGGAGACTTTTATGAAAAAAGTTCTTGTATTGTTATTCGCACTTTGCGGTGCAGCTTTCGCTAGCGAGCAGCTAAGCGCTTACACTCAGATCGTTTCTTTTTCTGCAATTACCGTTGCAGTCGTTTTAGGTCTAGCTGCTTTGGGTGGCGCATTAGGTATGGGAAATGCCGCTAGTGCGACGCTTAACGGCATCGCTAGAAATCCAAGCGTAGCTAGCAAACTATCGACTACGATGTATATTTCGCTTGCGATGATCGAAGCGCAGGTTATCTATGCGTTGGTTGTTTCATTCGTCTTGCTTTTTGCAAACCCTTTCGTAACAGAAGGTCTTGCGGCTGCTGCAAAATAATCCTAAGCCCGAGAAATCGGGCTTTAAACTTATATAATTCAAGGCTTGAGATTAAGCTTTAAAATTTATGCGACCGTGGTGGAATTGGTAGACACGCTATCTTGAGGGGGTAGTGCCGCAAGGTGTACGAGTTCAAGTCTCGTCGGTCGCACCACGAAATTTTATCTACTTTAAGTCTCTTTTAATCTAAGAGCCCGGGGATAAAAAATCATTAGTAAATTTTAACATCTCTCTTAAACTCATCTTTTTGATTTTCAATAAATTTAACGTAACGATTAAAAACCATCTCCGTGCTACTATGACCCAAAAGCCTTGAAAGCTCATAAGGACTAATATCAGTGTTTTTTAGAATATTAGTCGCATATGTATGGCGCATAACATATAGCTTACGATACGGAATTCCCAAAGACTTAAGTAAAGGCTTCCAACAATAGCGAGTAAATGAAAAATCGGTGTTATAAGGCTCGCAATATTGATTGACAAATAGGTAAGCAGTAAAAGTGAGACGACAATAGCACCATAAATCATAATATAAAGCATCGACTATAGGCACTTGCCTTATACTACCTGCAGTTTTAGGACTATTCTCACCGAATTTTGACCTAGAAAGCTCAACGTTTATAAGCTTTTTCTTAAAATCGATATTTTCCTTTTTAAGAGCTAGAATTTCGCCCGTGCGCATACCTGTGTAAAAGCCAATTTTTAAAAACATTTGAAACTTTGAACTATAAGCCTTTGAAGCTTCTAAAATACGATTAACTTCAGTATTGGTAAAAGGCTGAATTTTAGGCTTGACAAGGTTAAAATTCCGTATATAATCAATCGGATTATTTTTAATAAACTCATCATACTTAGCAAGCTGAAAAATTTGATTTAAGCAGCTTTTATAATCCCTTAGAGTTTTGGCACTCACTTCCTTATTCATCTGTGAGAACCATAGCCTAAGCTCGCTAGCCTTAATACTCTCAATCTCTCTATCGTATAAAAAATTTAGCCTTTTAACAACGATACTTTCATACTTAAAGATAGTAGAGGGTTTCCAGCTATTAGAGCCTATTTGCAAAAATAGATCGGAAAAATATTTAAATTTCATCACTTCCCCTTTTTAGAATGGATACGGCATAACGCCATTGTTAGAATATTTAAATTCAAGCTCTCTAATATCTTCAAGAGCGTGTTCCGTAAAATATCTGATATGATTTTTATAGCGTTGCAAGAAACCGCGCTCGATCATCTCATTCTCAAGCATAGTATAATCTTGAACGCTTAGAATATCGTCTGTAATCTCTTTGCAATTATCACGCCAGTAAAGTTTAAGCCTTTCATCGCTCATATCTTTCCAAGCAGTGCGAAAAATTTTATACGGATTATAATAAACTGGCTTAATACCGCTATTATAGAAACTTTGAATAGATTTTAACTCGTGAGACTGGATTTTACCGCAAGGATTAAAAACTTGTGTCTTTTTCTTAACCCATAAATCCCCAAAATCGTTATCATAGATTAAAACGGGCTTTTTGCTATCGGTGTCGCAAAGCACCGTAAGCAAGCCCAAACTATAATTTTTAGTAAGCTCAATAAGACTAAATTTACCACCTACCTTGCGATAAATTTCAAGACTAATAAAAGTCTTTGACATAGTAACACGGCGAATACGATGCTTTAGATACCAAAACGAAATATCGCTTAAATTCTCGATAGACGGATTATCACGCAGATCATCTAAGGTTTTAAAAATATATTTCATAATATAGCCTGTAGCGTTACGGATATCCGTTTCAATCCTATTTTCATCAGAAATGAAACGCCTTTTTATAACGTGTATTACGCGTTCTTTAAAACTACCAGGAACAAAAAGCAACAAATTTAAATGACAAGTGCCGTCTTTATGAGGCTCTTTAGTAGTAATATAGCATCTATCCTCGGTAGGAATTTCGCGAATAACAACAGAATTCATAATACTACGAATAAGCATTTGAAGTTTATGCGCTCCCGCACAAACACTATGCGCTTCATCATCGATAAAATTTTCATTACGCACAAGCCTATAGCCGCCATTTTTAAGCTTTATAGACCTTTTGCGATGATAGGAGCTAGGAAGCGTAAAAACGCAAAATATAGGCTCCAACCTACGCTCCTTTGCATACATCTCAAGCGATGATACGCGGTTGTTAAGCTCGGCAATATAACGCGCGGGATTGTGCCACGAGCTAAAGTAAAAAGACGACAACGGCACAGAGGCGCCATCATCAAACGAAACAAAATTCTCATCGAGAAATTTCTGCTGGAGCTTTAAGCGCTCCGAAAGAAAAATTTTATCTTCTTTAGTTATACCATACATTATCAAAATCCATAAAATATGAAAACAACACATATCTATTATATTTAGTCAAGAGGCACGCCTTTCGCTCGGCGCAGAGCGCCTCGCTAGGCGTGCACCCGCCTCATCAAAACGCTTCGATTGTAAGCGTAATAACGGACTTCTGGATAACCTTTTGTTTGATTGAAAACAAATACTGGATAATCGGGATATCTTTTAAAAGCGGAATACCATTGCGATACTCGTAAGCTGTTTCTTTATTGATCCCACTTAATACTAAAATTTCGCCCTTGTTGATTGAGTAATTAGATTTTAACTCTTTCTTTGACGTTTGAGGAGTTAAAGTTGTTTCATCTAAAATATCCTCAACGACAAGATCTAAATCAAAATCAATATGGTCTTTCAATATAGTTGGAGTAATAGAAACTTTTAAGCCTACATCGCGATAATCATAAGTGTTTTGCGTAGTAGTAGAAGCATTAGAATAGGTAGAAGTATTTTTAAGATAAGGAATATTCTTAACAGATGAGAAATAAACAGGAGTGCCATTTTTGGCAACTAAATAAGGCGATTGCTTAACGGAAGTAACATCATTTTTAACAAGTAAATTTAAAACCCCATAAAATCCTTTTTTCTTATCTCTGACAACGTTAGTTTCGGCAGTGTAAGGCATAGTTATCAAATTTACAAAATAATTAAAGTCGGCGCGGGTTACAACATCGGCAAGAGAATTTAGATTTGTGCCTATATTTTCGGCATTATTGAGATTAGTTTCTAAAATAGTAAGCTTAAAATTTACCTGCTCAAGCCTTTTATCAGAGCGCTGCGCAAAATCTATAATATCATTGTAATCGTCGTCATTAGCCTTAAAAACAACAGAATTAGTAGATTTTATATATTCGACCTTGGACGAAGTAGAATTAAAATCGTTTGAATCAGTAGTCGATTTAATAATCTTGGATACATCGTCAAAGGTATTATTCTTAAGCTCAAGATAACGAAGCTTAGCCTTAGGAGTTAAAGTGCCGTTATTATCAAGAGCTTTATTTTCTACGTAGTAAAAATCACTATTTCGCACGAGTCTTAAACCTTTAACTTCTATCGCTTTACGAAAAAGAGATATAGAAATTTTAGTTTGTTTATTGGTGTAAAAATAGAAATTATTAGGGTTAATATCGTCAGATATAAGAATATCTGTATTTGAATTTACGCTAGCGAGATTAGCAAATTCTAATAAATTTAACTTGACCTCACTTGCTAAAAGCAGATTTAACGACAGAACTAGTGCTAAAAGAATCCTTTTCATTTTTCACTTCCTTTTTTAAATTTTCAAAAATAGGCTTATCAAAATAAGCATAAATTTCTAAAAAGCCTTTAGTATCGCTTTTGTATTCGATATCAATAGGCTCAACTTGAGAGATCATAAGCGAAAAGTATTTATAAGTGAAAGGAGCATAACCATCTATCACGCAATCAGTGTATATGCACCTTATAAAATATGAATACTGAATTTGAGCCATAGAAACATTTTTATCAACCGAAACCGCAGTATTTCCATAAATTTGATTAACAACAACAGGGGAAGTAGAAATCGAACTAACTTTATGAGTGCTTTTATCGCTAGTATTAAAATAATCTTTGAAAAATAAAAATAATACAACAATTAAAAAAATAAGGAAAAAAGATACTAAAAAATAATACTTAATAAGACTTTTATGTTTCGTTTCATCACCACTATGGTAAAGTTTATAAATTTCAGGGTTAAATTTAAGACTTACACCGCCGCCGACGACTATATCACGCTTTTGATACATTGTAGGGCTGTTAAATAATACATACCGTAAACGACTGGAAAAAAGACGTTTAGAGCCGTCAACTGCCTTATAAAAAAATTCAGCAATCTTTTTATAAGCACTATCGACGAGGCTTAAATTTTGGGTAATAAGATAAATATCTTGATAAAGATGACGATGGTAAGTAAGCCACCAAATCAAGACCTTATCGCCTTTCTGACTAAAAATAGTTGAATGACATTCATCAATAACGATTAAAACATTACATAAATTTAGCTCCTTTGCATATTTTATAAGCTCACTATCGGTTACTTTAGCCTTATAGTAAGAATAAAGAACTGAAAGATTAGATTTGAATTCATCGATATCAAGTTTTTTAATTTTATCTGACTTAGAAAAATCAAATTCATTAATATTTGTATAAGCAAACCTATAATTTTTCTTATTGGTTTTAGTATCACTGATAAAACATTCATATAGCTTATTAACAGCGAAATAGGTTTTACCAGAACCAGGATTACCAACGATATATGTTAAGCTCATTTCTTAAAGAACCTTTTGCCGTTTTTAGACTTAGAATTTGAGCTATACAAAAGCGCCGTTTTAAAAACAGAATCATATTTAATAAAGGCAATTTTAGAAAGAGCCTTAAGAGCATAAATCGCAAAGACACCAAATAAAAAAGGAGCAAAAACGTTAAAAGTAGAGGCAAGAGCCTCAAAAAAGCCGATAGTTTTTAAAACCGCGAAAGCAACGCCTAAAAGCTCACCATTTGGATTAACAATAGCGTTATTCAAAGTATTTATACCACTAGATAGGAAAGAATATACGCTATAAGCAAAACGGAAAAAAGCACCTATAAATGCAATAAAAGCAAGAAAAAAAGCAACTTGATAAGCACGAACGATAGGTATAGTCCAATTTTTAGAAAAAAGATTAAAAAAATACAAAAAAACATCTACCAAACCTGAAAATAACCAACCAAGAATAGCGGGCATATCTAACTCCTAAAGGCATAAAGTAAAATTTTATAGGCAGACCACATAAAACCCACAAGGAAAGCCAAATAAAACATAAAATACAAAGGATCACGCATAGGGGCTAAGACAGCACATAAATCCCAAGTAACATCTTTCGCTTCGATATTTGTGCCACTAAATTTACGAGTAACAGGGCAAGTTTTAGGAACAGAAGGACTATTAAGCTTAGGAATAGACTTGCCACCTTCAAACATATCTTTAAAACCTTTAAGATCGCCGATAAGACCGTCAAAAGCTTTAAATTCACCCTCTAAAGAACCAAAATAGTCCTCATTGTCGCCATCGCCTATGCCAGCTTGAAAATCACCTTTACCTACACCATCATTGTTATTACCGCTACCACTATGACCCTTATCGCCTTTACTACCATCGTCCTTACCCTTACCATTATTATTGGGATCATCTTTAGAATGATTAGAGCCCGGCTTATCAGGGTTTTTAGTTTTGTTATTATCCCCTATAGTGATATTGCCGCTAGAACCCTTTGAATTATCATCACCGGTAGTAGAACCATTACCCTTACCATCACCTTTACCAGAACCGCCGCCTTTATCTTTATCCTTGTCCTTATTTTTATCTTCCTCTTTTTCTTTATCAGTCTTAGCACTATCAGGATTTGACATACTTTTATCCAGGGCGTCCAAATCAATCTGAGTGAAATCATCAAGATTTAAGCCAGAGCACATAGCATCGCCAGCAGCACTTTTATTAACTCGAATAATACCGACGGTGCATTTTGCGACACAAGAATAATTTGCAACAATAGTATCAGGTGCTTGATTTATGCCGACAATAGTGTCACCTTTGTCATAAAATCCCTCAAATTTACCCGAAATTTTACCGCTAGATTGAGTAACCTTAATTTTTTTATCGCCCTCGCCGTGGGAGCAAACGCAATTAAAGCGCTGTTGCAATATCTCAAAATCAGCGCAAGTAGAAACACATCGATTTTCAAAATTGAAAGTGCCACTTTTGCATACGCAAGATTTTGTTTCAGAATCATATTGAGTATTTTCAGAGCAAGGCTTGCAGGTATTAGTTAGCTTGTCCAAAACCTCGGGAGCAGCACAAATAATTTCATCGCAAGTTTTCTTTTCGGGATTATAAACACTACCAGCGGGGCAGTTAGTTATACATTCATTTTTAGATTTATTCCAAATTTCGCCATTCAAACACACCTGACATTGCTCGGTAGAGGTATTAAAATTACTGCCCTCAGGGCAGGATTTGAGATTTGAAATAATCTCATATCTATTATAAACAGCACTTTTGAAAGTATCGAAATAAATACCACTAGGAATTTTACCCTTATCAAGAGTGTAATAATCGACCCCATTTCTAAAAGTATAAACAACAGGTAGGGAATATTCATAGGAATAAAAAAATCCACCGTTAAGAAAACTAAAACGAGGGACATCTTTATCAACATTATTAGTATATATAATATATTTCTTAACATTAGATAATTTATATATAGCAGCGCCAACATCATAATAGGCGAAGCCATTATCAGGATTATAAAAATTGAAAGTAGCAGGGGCAACTTGATCGGAAGTAGGCTCATAAAAACGGCTAGTAGATGGAATATCGGGCTCGGCAGTAGAAAAATAATCGAAAGCATTTTTAAATGGAACAAGGGGATTATCATCGGCAAAAAGGCAGCAGAACGAAAGCAACAATAATAAGAGAGCTTTAAATTTAAGCATTTCACTTCCTTTCAGATGAATAAAAGCGGCTAGACAGACGCCAAACGCTACGCGATACACGCCTTGGAGGCGTGGGCTACACGCGTGCGAAACATTATTTTTTAAAAATCGTAGAGCGATTTTTAAAAAATAATTCGCGCGTGTAGCCGAAATTCCTACTTAGAAAGCTCATTAGAAATAACACCAGCAGCTAACAATACAGGAACAACCGCAGCAATAATATAAACATATATACTAAAAAATAAATCAAAACTCATTATGCCCGTAACATCTAAAACTGAACCCATCTTCTCAACCTGAAATTTTTACACAAATTAAAACGACAAACAAAAGCAACGCAAAACCAATTAACACAGCACTTAGGGCAAATAGTGCGTTTAAAGTTTCTGAGCTAAGCCCAAGCTGCGTAACATCTATCGAAAGCATTTCTAAGCCCGTCTAAAAACTTTTATGCCCAATAAAACCGCTTTCACTACAAAAAGCGAAGCAGTAAAAATGCCTAGCAAAGTTTGACACGCCAGAATAAGCGCGGACAAATCGAACGAAACCATACGACACCTTTTTTCTATTCAAAAAAACCTACCTCCCGAACACACGGGAGGGTAGGAGCAAAGACGCTAAATTTTGCGGAACTGACGCAAAGCCAAACCGATAGCGGCAACGATAGCAATCGCGGTAACGATAATGCCGATAGCAGAGTAGAAATACGTAAGATCAAACGTTCCAGTAAATCCATTGTCCTTGGAAAACGTAACGTCCGCAGAAACAGTATCTACGCAGACAGCAGCCGCAGCAACGGCACCTAAAACCTTAGCTTTTGAAGTTTGCAAAAACGCTTTAACTTTACTTGCAAATCCCATAACAAGCTCCTTTTTTGAAATTTGCGCCTAAAAGACACATAAAAACTTATAAGCGAAGCTTTTATGTGTTTTCTAGGTTTTAGTGCGGGCGGGAAAGGAAGTGAAAACCTAACCGCCCTAGTAGTTTTTTGACTTGCCTAGGTCAGAACGTTTTAAAAGTCCTATTTTTTGGAAGCAACAGCCGCAGGAGCAGTAGAAGCCGCAAAAGGCGACTTGTCAAAAGTTTCTATCTGGATATCATCGGCAACAATAAGAAAATTCCCGCGTTGCCCGGCAGAGATAAAGCGATACGGAATTCCGACAAATTTATCCTTATAAGATTGCCATTTTTCACGATCGGTAATAGGCAAACGTAAAATTTCAGTATCTTTGACCTTGTAGCCATCAAGATCGTGAGAGGAGTAAGTAACGGTAACTTCAAGCGTTTGAGTAATTTCACCA
This sequence comes from uncultured Campylobacter sp., assembly GCF_937980635.1. Classification (GTDB taxonomy): domain Bacteria; phylum Campylobacterota; class Campylobacteria; order Campylobacterales; family Campylobacteraceae; genus Campylobacter_B. The sequence goes on along the minus strand of NZ_CALJPG010000020.1, from coordinate 83,086 downwards.
GTTTGGCGATTTGTATTCTTGACGGGGCGAACTTCGTCAACAAGCCCGATAAGGTAGGTAATCATAATAAAGCTCCTTTAAGGAAAATTTCGTCAAGCTTTTGGATTTAACGGGGGCGGAGCTTATAACCACCCCCGAGCAGTTTAAAGACGTGCTCGGGTCTGAAACTCTAAAAAGAATTTCGCAAATATTTAGCAAAAATAAGCTAAAATATTTTTGGACTTTTAAAATATATTAAACATTCTGTTTATATGTCTAAAATATTTAAACACATTATACAAAATAATTTAGACATTGTCAATAGAAAAAAGGAAAAATTTTGACAATACGAGAAATTTGCGAATATATAAATATCACGACACCCACACTTTATAATTGGAAAAGAGAAAAACCAAATTTATACAATATAGTAATGAATTTTAAAAATGAAAATTCAAATAATTTTAGCAAAGCAGAACAAGAAATAATAAAACTATTTAGAAGCCTAAACGAATTAGAAAAAGAATTTTACCTAAGCGATATAAAAGCTAGAGTATTAAAAAAGCAATTGGAGAAATAAAATGGGGCTTTTTATAATCCTTCTTATGATAATAATATCATTTTTGCTACTTTCTTTAATAGCAGACCAATACTCAAAAACAGATCATAGGGATTTTGAATATAAAAAAGACTGGAAACCTAAATATAAAAAAGACTACCAAGAACAAACAAATAAAGAAAAAGGCGATGAATATGAATTTTATATAGGTAGATTATTCAAAGAACACGGTTATAAAGTATACTATAAAGGAATAAACGAGGGATACTTTGACGAGGGAATAGATCTAATATGCTATAAAGGAATTGAAGTAGTATTAGTTCAATGCAAAAACTGGAAAAAGCAAGCCGATCTAAATAGCATTAAAAAATTTGTATATAATTGCAGAGAATACGAACAAAAAAACTACATCAAACTAAGGCGAAAAAGCATAAGAAAAATTTTCGTAATATCAAATCCTTACAAAAATAAAGAAATACGCGAATACCTAAAGCAAATCAATAACGAAATAGAATTTTTTAATGTCGCACTGCAACATTATAGAAAAATCTATTAAATCCCATTAAGCTTCAAATTTGCAGCCTCGCTTAAAAATTGTGATCTATTATTGGTTACCTTGTCGATAGCATTAAGCAAAGATTGCGAAAGACTTACATTTACACGAATTTTCTTATCAGAAGCAGGCTCAGGAATAAAATCGTTATGCTCTAGCATACTCTCAAGCGTAGATTTAAAAGCAGCATCAAGATCGTTTAATGCTTCCTCTTTTGTATCGCCATCGCCCCAAAACAAAGCATAACCTTTGAATTCGGGCATAAATGCACCCCAGCCGCCGCCTTCATCATCTGCTATCTTTCTAAGCTCGATTTTATAAGGCAAATTTAGATAATAGTTTAAATCCTTTTTCATTTCTGCTCCTCTATAGATTTTAGCACAAGTCTAACATAAAAAATTTTCATAGGCTTATGTTTGGGCAAAGTTACCAAATAGCCATTTCTTACAAAATTATGGTGAGAGCCTTTAATGCTTTGCAAAGTAAAACCCCTGCTAAGCAAAATCTTTTCTAAAGTCTCAAACCTTACATTCTTGGGATTATTTTCCAAATCCTTGATTAGCTTATCGTCTTTACTCATCTTTAAACCTTATTGTGTAATTATACACAAATAAATTTAATGTAAATTTAAATGCGTAGTAAAATTTCAAATCTCGTCGGTCGCACCATCTATCAAAATTTTCCCTATTTTTTAGTTTTTTTGAATTTTTAGATAATTTTTTAAGCCCTATTTTTTGGAATTTTGAAATTACTCTTAAAAAATTTTTAATACTTAAAACTACCGATTGATACATATATTTTAAGAAAAACTACTATATATTAAAAAATTGTATAGTAGCTTTTTCTGCGCTCCTGCCTTGTTAATCCTTTGAGGAAATTCTATAATCTGCCTAAAATTACTATGCAAAGGAAGAAAGATGACAGAAGTTTTTACTAAAATTAAGGATAATCCAATTTTTAAATCAGATCCTGATAAAGTAGTCAGGAATTTTATCTTGCCGCAATATAAGCGCACTATGGTCGAAGTCTTAGATGATTTTATAGCCGTTAAATTTTATAGCTCACCAGCCAGAGATGGAACGATTAAAATGCATAGACACTATCACTATACGCAAGGTGGCAAGTTAATCAAGGTTTTAGGTAATGCCGACGAAATAACATTTGAAGGGGCTAGAATATTGTTAATATTCATAATTTGTGCTACCAGTAAATACATGCTCTATGCTGCTCCTAGCGTATAGTTTGGGTTGCTATGGTGCATAAACATATAAGTTTTTGCTTCATTGCCGTTTATGGCAGGTATGGTTACTTTTACAAATTCACCCTCCCTTAGCTCTCTACTAAGTGAGATTGTAAAATTCATCTTTCCTGCTTTTTCTACTGCATTTGCATTTGATACATTTACTGCTATCTCATCTGCTTTGTGTAGGGTTATGTCAAGACACTCTTGGTATGGATTAAAGTCTTCTATAATAAGGCTATCATTTACTATAAGCTTATTATCAATTAGTTCATATTTTATATTGTCTTTTGTTTTATATATGTTTGAGCCTTTTTCTATTTGAGTGCCGTCTGTTAGTTTGCGACCATAAAAATATACCTGACCTTTTCCATCCTCATCTCTTATAGTGTCTTTGCCGTCGGTAAAGTATGTATCATAGCCGGCTCCGCCTAATAGTAAATCATTTCCGCTTCTGCCTTGAAGCAAGTCATCTCCACTACTGCCGAACAATATATCGCCTTTCCTATCGCCAAATATAGAACCACTTGGCTCACCATTAATGTTTAAAATTTTTCTAGCTTGTGTCGATAATGGTCTTGTATAAATAGAACTATCATTATTCCTAACTTCTATAAAGCCATTTGAGGTAATATTTATATTATTGTTATCTTCTCCATATATTTTCTTAAATATACTTCCCAAATCCCAATCAACAAGAGATAATGCCAAATTTACACCAGTAATTATCCAACCTTGCGGTGTCAATAATGCCGCACCAGCAATAATTGCATCTCCTAACGCCCCAACCATTTGTTTCATTTTGCTTTCACCCATAGTACTATCAATTAACACATTTCCTGCTGCGGTTTCTACAAACAAAACAATAGCCCTAGCTTTGCTTTTTAAAATCTTTTCGGGTATATCAGTGAAATTTGCAGCAATACTATAACCACTGCTTGCACTATTCCACATTTTACGAATATTTTCTAAATTATCTTTACTATTTTCAGAAAGATTGAATTTAGTAAATTTTTCAATAATATTTTTTTCAGCTTTATCCAAAGCAACTCTTGCTTTCGCTTCTCTGCTACCTGTTGAATTCATCGTTCGCTCCTTGTGTTATAAAAATTTTTATCAAAAATTCCAAAGCTAGTTTTAGCATTTGAAATATTTAATTTCACATTTTCTAAAAAGTATTTTTTAAATTCTTTAAATTCTTTGTCGTTGCAAATCATAATATTCATCACTTTTCCATTTTTGCTGTAAATGGTAAGACAATCATAAACGCTATCATTGATTTTGCCACCATTTATTGTATGAGTTATGATTTTTGGAATTGCATAAAATACAACGATAAGTGCAAAAATAAAAAACAAAATAATAGGCTCATTAAATGCAAAAATTGCGTATATGTATGTAGAAATAATAATCAAAAGTAAAATTTTGGCAACTAGTGAAATTTGTTCGCTTCCATCTCTAAAATCAACGCTAAATTTAACATTTTTAATATTTTTTACTTGCATAAAATCAAAAGATTTATCATTTTTAATTTGGCTTATCATTTCATTTTTCAGAATAAAATAATTTTTGCCCAAAAATTTCATAATGTAAGGAATTGCTACCATAAGAGATAAAATCGTAAAACCATTGACTTTTTCTGGTTTTGCGATACACAAAATAATAAAAGCTAAAATCATTAAAAATATACCAATCAAATTTACTTGTGGTTTGTAATCTTTTATAACAATCGGCTCTTTGTCATAATCCCTTAAATTCTTGTTTTTATTAAAAACATCATTATCCACCTTTCATCCTTTTTATACAATTTCATTTTAAATTCAATATCGGTCAGTATCGCTGATACTGAATTTTATGAATTTACAAATTTAAACTTGCTATTGCTTTTGAATTCAAACAACAAGTAAATTTAAATTTGCAAATTTGATATTTGGATCTGTTTGATCTGAATTAGCCCTCGGTTAAACCCAAAATCCATGGCAGTCTTTTTTTACCGTAGCTTGTTAATTGTTCAATCCCCTATACCCCGCCCATGCTAGCTCTGCATATGTTTTTAGCGCCTCAAACTTTCTCATTTTTTATCCTTTCTAAAGAATTCCTCTATCATCTTTTGATTACACTTTTCTATTGAATTAGTTTCATTTTTGTTACACAATCTAAAAGAGTCATTTGATTCTTGTCCCAAAGCACTCACAAAAGCCTGAAGTATCCAAGAGTGATAATACTCATAGATGTATGTGTTGTCGGCTAGTATCTCGCCTGTATTTCTGTCTTTTATTAGTCCACCGTAATTAAATCCCATATCAAGCATGTTATCAAAGATTGTTTTTATGCTGGGTTCCTCTTTAATATCGTCATACTTATATCTTATTTTTATTTCGATATCCGATATCTCATCTTTGGAGATTTCTTTGCGAGCTACGCATTTGTCTTTATAAATTTCTTGAAGCTCTTTTACATCGTATTTTATATATCTTAATATTTCGGTCGCTTTTCGTTTCAAATCAGTCTCTGAGATGTTTGCGCCATCAAGCAACGATTTTATCTCTTTGGCTATTTTATCTTCGCTTTCATTATTTGGCTGTAGATCGTTTAGAAATTTAACCATTTCTTTATACGGTATTGAGACGTTTTTTGAAAAATTTCTTAATGTTCGGTCAGGAGAGAGGAAGCACTCTTTTGAAGTGTTATCATCGACGTAAACCCTAAAATATTTACCGTTATTGGGACTATTTTCTGCTTTGACCTTGTAATCTATATAGTCCAAATTTCCGTTTATCAATACCTTGAAAGCTGTATCGACCGTATAGTCTCTGTCATTATTATCATCTAAAACCGGAAACCACCTATCAAATTTCTTTTCTCCGGCATAATATGCTCTGATAGCTGGCTTTTCGTAGACGTTTATCTTGCCGTATAAATATCCGTAGCAGTGAAATATGGCAGAAACTATAAATCCGTCACCGAAAAATACGACAAACCAAACAAAAAGCCAAAAACGTTTGCGTTTGCCTTTAGGGGCGATTAGGGCAACAAAAAAGCTTATGGTAAAAAAAGCGGGCATTATGAAAAGAAATACTATACTGCGCATATCTAACCCTTATAAAAATACATATGCAAATTTGTAAAGCCCAAAGAACTTTTTTAGTAGCAATATTTTATTGCTCTATATCTTAGCTCGTCATTAAATTTCACATAAATTCATCTGCTTGAATTTATGTGAAATTTTAAAATTAGCTTGAGCATCTTAAAATTATTTTCGGTTTTTAAGTCTTTTTAGCTCTTCAAGCTCCTGTTTACATTGGACTCTTTATAAATGGAATTTCGATGCATTCTATACGAAAGGGGATTAAGATTTTATAAAACGGCGGATGAAATTTTAGTTTTGCCGTCACGATAAACAGGTAGGTTGATCTGCGATTTTCAAACGCAAAAAAAGCGCTTAAAAGCTTCGCGAGTCGAAGCGGAATTTAGACGCAGCAGCGGCGTTTTGCTTTGCAATTTGAGTTAAAATTTGATATGATTGTGCGAAATTTATATTGAACGGCTTTTCAAAATGAATAAATTTATAACCCAAAAAATAGGCGCACTCGCGGGTTTTAGTGATGAAATTTTAAAAATTTTAGCATCGTTTGACGCGGATGTTCCGGACGCCAGGCTCGCTTTGCAAATTTCAAAAAACGCCCCTCTTGCGGATAAAATTTTAGATTTGGCCTTTTGCGGTTTGTCTAAATTTAGCGCCGAAGGGCTCGCGAGGCAAAATTTTGCTGCTGCGGATGAGCGGCGCGATCTACAAGGCGCAAAGCCCATAGAACACAGCTTGCAAGACGCCGCAAACGAGTGGCGGCAAAACGAGTGTACCTCTAGCGAGCAAAAAGGCGCAGACTTAGCAGGGCAGGGCGATAGTCTTAAATTTAATCATTCAAATGACGCAAACGGCGCGAACTGCAGTGACAGGAATTTTAAATTTAACCCCTCGCAGGCCGCGAGCGATACGCAGCGGCAAAACCAGCACGCCGCTGCAAGAGCCGATTGCGCGCCAGGTTCGAGCATTTCCGCGCAAGCTGAACGAGCGCATAGGCGAGAACCGATACAAAAGCAGGGGCAAGCGCAGCAGCAAAAACAGGAGCAAGAATGGGGCAGAGCGCAGGAGCAGAGACAAGAGCAGGGCGCCGCGACATCAAAGACGCTAAATTTACAGCGAGCTTTTGAGCTTTACGGGCGCGAGCAGATGCGGGCGTTTTTTCTATTCGCGATATTTGACGAGATGCTAAAGCCGAGCCTGCAGGCGTATCGCATCGATCGCGAAAAGCTCACGCAGGTCTCGCTGCTGCGAAATCTACTTATGTTTTCGTGGATCAAATCCTATCCGCAGATAGAGCAAAGTATCCTTTCAAGCGTGATTTTGGTGGAGTTCGGGCGGGTTTTTATCGACGAGCAGGTGTGCGCGGCGGGCAAGGCGGAGGAATTTTATCATGCCATCAAGGGCTCGATCTTTCCGCAGGATTTTACCGACGTGGAGATGAAATTTTGCGGCACGAACCGCGAGAGCGTCTCGCACGTGCTATTTGCGCATTTTGGGCTAGAGCAGATCGCGCAGGACGCGCTGTATTCAAACGCCCCGGACGACGTGCCTTTTGAGAACAAATCCCGCTACGCGATGCTAAAGATCGCCAAAACCGCGGTCAATATCTACCATCACTTCGACGAGCTTAGCATCGACAACGCTTTAAATTTACTAGTCGAGTTTGGCTTCGAGCAGGAGGCGTTTTTAGAGGCGAAAGGCGAAATTTCGATATGAAAGAGTTCCTGCGCGCCTTTAACTCGGGCGTATTTGAAAAGGATCTCAGCGGCGAGCAAAAGGAGCTCGTGCGCAACCTCTTAAATATCGGTGCTATCAGCGCGCACAAGGGCAAGCTCTATCTGAACGACGGCTATGTTTTCGGCAGGCTCGACATCGCGCGCGACGGCACGGGCTATCTGCAAAGCTTCGACGATCGCTTCAAGGCAGATCTCATCATCGAAAACAGATATTTAAGCGGCGTGCATCTGGGCGATCTGATCCTAGCAAAAATTTTAAGCTCAAGAAAGTCCCGCCTGCACGCAAAAGTGCTGATGTGCGTCAAGCCCGCGTTTTTAACGAGCGTGGTTTATACCAAAAGCTTCGGGCGCGAAATTTTAGGCGTGAACGTCAAAACAGGCCTCGCAAATCCGCTCAAAGCCACGCAAAAATCACTAAAGCAGCTGCCCGCAAACACCCTTTTAAAGATTGATAATCTAACGAACGAGATCACCGAGGTGATTGGAAGTTTATCCGATCCCTTCGTCGATGAGAAAATTTCTTTAGCGATCTACGATAAAAACGACGAATTTAACGAAGCGTGCAAGCAGCAAGCCGCGAGCTTCGGCGGCGAAGTGGACGAGGCGCTGTATCCGCAGCGTGTAGATTTGCAGCATCTGCCCTTTTGCACTATCGATCCCATCGACGCCAAAGACTTCGACGACGCGATCTATTTTGACGTAAAAGAGCGCACGCTTTACGTCGCGATCGCCGACGTGAGCGAATATGTAAGCGAATACTCGCCGATCGATAAGGAGGCGAAATTTCGCGGCTTTTCGATATATTTTCCGCACAGATCCGTGCCGATGCTACCGCGCGAGCTTAGCGAAAACATCTGCTCGCTGATGCCGGATCTGCCGAGGCTGGCCTTTGTTTTTAAAATCGCTTTGGATGAAAATTTAAACCCGCAAAAGCAGGAGCTTTTTGAAGCGATCATAAGATCAAAGCGCCGCTACGATTACGACGAGGTCGATGAAATTTTACGCACCCGCAAGGCGTGCGAGCCTGAAATTTTAAGCTGGCTCTTGCCGCTTAATGAAATTTGCGAGCGACTGCGCCGCGCGAGGCTGAAGCGCGGATTTGATTTCCGCACCAAGGAGCTTCGCATCACGCTTGATGAGCGCGGTTTTATAAGCTCCACTCGCTTTGAGACCGACACTCCGTCGCACAAGCTCATAGAGGATTGTATGCTGCTAGCCAACAAAGCCGCTGCGGCGCGCATCGAGCGGGGCGTTTTTAGAAATCACGGCTCGGCGGAGCTTAAAAAAATTTACGCGCTGCTTGACGATCTGGCGCTGTTCGGCATCGACGCGCCGTATCAGAACAACCTTGCTAAGATGATCGGCGAAATCCAAGCGCAAGCCGATGCTATGGGGATACGCGAGGAGGTCGATAAGCTCATCATTAAGGCTCAAAAACGCGCCGAGTACGCATCCGAATCGCGCGGGCATTTCGGGCTCGGATTTGATAACTACACGCACTTTACAAGCCCGATCAGGCGCTATTCCGATCTCATTTTGCACCGATTGCTAAAGGCGCAGATGAGGGGGGATGAGAAATTTTATAATTACCTGCTTTTAAACATCGACGCGACGTGCGCGCGGCTAAACGAGCTAGAGCGCGAGGCGGACAAGGTCGCGTTTGATTTTATGGACCGAAAATTTGCGCGCTGGGCCGCGGAAAATTTGGGCAAAAAATTCCGCTGCTATATCGACGAAAATGGAAATTCCGTCACCGCAAAGCTAGACGACAAGCTAAAGGGGGCTAAAATTTTCGTTTCAAATTTCGCCGGCGACATTTTAACGCCCGTGCTGGTAGAGCTTACGGATGCAAACATCGCTAGCGGAGTGATTTTAGGCAGGGTGGTAAAGAAGATCTGATGTATAGGAAAGAATTCGACGGGCTTATCGCAAGCGGCAGAGTGCCGAATTTCGTGCTTTTGCGCGGTGGAGACGATTTTTCAAATGAGCTTTACGCGCAGCGCCTGAAGCAAATTTACGCCGCGGAAAATTTTTTGAGTTTGTATTTTTTGGAGTATGATTTTGACGCGGCGCGAAGCTTTTTAGAGCCCTCGCTTTTCGGCGGCAGCAATACGCTTCATATCAAAACCGCCTCGCTCATCAAAAAGGAGGAGCTGCGAAGGCTCATCGCGCTGTGTAAGTCTGACGCGAATAATCATCTGATCTACGAGCTAAACGATAGCGAAATTTCGGTGAGCGCGGATTTTATCAAAGAATTTGAACGAAACGAGGTTAGATTTTTCAAACCCTCGGGCGTAAACGAAGCCATAGCGCTGCTTGCGCAAAAATGCGAGATGTGCGGGCTTTTTGCAAATACTGCCGCGCTTAGCAGGATCTATGCCATCCACAACGAAAGCCTGAGCCTAAGCGCGAGCGAGATAGAAAAATTTGCAAGTTTGGGGCTTGAGCTTAGCCTGCAAAACGTAAATTTGATGGTTTATGGTCTTAGCGAGGTGAGCTACGACGAGCTTTTCGATAAAATTTTCAGCCTTTGCGATTTTCGCGTAGATTTTTACAAAATGGCTCTGGGTGGCGGATACAACGAGATGGAGCTGATAAATTATTTCTACCGCCTGATTTATAGAATTTTTCGCCTGCACGCTTACGTGAAAATAAACGGCAGATTTGATTTTAAGGCAGTTTTAGGCTACCAGCCGCCCCCTTCCGTGACCGCACAGATGCAGCGCTACGCCACTAGCTTTTCTACGCGGACGTTTTATAAAATTTTTGCTCACTTAAACGATTTGGAATTTGAACTCAAAAGTGAAAAGAACGCGGCAAAGGATGAGCTTTTGCTCGCGTCGTTTTTGAGGTTGCAGCGCATGCTGTTAAGTTCGCTCGGGCAAAAAGCAAATATTAAGTGAAATTTTAGTAATATCCTCTCGCATTTTTTGCAAAATCCTTGCCCGCAGACACCGTTTGCGAGCTAAAATCCATAAGGAGAATTTATGAGAAACTACGAGGTTTTATTCATCGTTAAGCCCACGCTTACCGACGATGAAGTTAAAACAAAAGTCGATTTCGTCAAAGAAATCATAACCAAAAACGGCGGAGAGATCGCTTCCGTAATCGAAATGGGCGCTAGAAAGCTAGCCTATAAGATCGACAAATATGAGCGCGGAGTTTATTTCGTAATCTATTTTAAGGCCGAGCCGAGCTTGATCTCCGAACTTGTTAGAAATCTGCGCATCACCGAAGATATCATTAGATTTTTGACCGTCAAATATGAGACTAAGCGTGAAATTTCCGCTTGGGATAAGCTAAGCAAAGGTATCAAACTAAGCCCTGCGAAAAAAGAGCGCGAGCCAAAAGCGCCGGTAGAGCCAAAAGAGCCTGAAGAAGAAGCCAAAGAGGGCGAATAAAGGATAAAATATGTTCAATAAAGTAGTTTTGGTAGGTAATTTGACTCGAGATATTGAGCTTAGATATCTGCAAACGGGTACCGCCGTAGGCAAAACCGGCATCGCCGTCACACGCAGATACAATAGCTCAAACGGCGAGAAACGCGAAGAAACGTGCTTTATAGACATAGATTTTTTCGGTCGTACGGCCGAGATCGCAAACCAATACTTGCGAAAAGGCAGTAAAATTTTGATCGAAGGCCGCTTAAAGCTAGATCAGTGGCAAGATCAAAATGGACAGAACCGAAGCAAGCACTCCATCAGCGTAGATACGATGGAGATGCTAGGAAGCAATCAAGGTGGAAGCGGCGGCTATAATCAAGGCGGTAATTATGAGGGCGGCAATTATGGCGGAAGCTCCGGCGGCTATGGCGGAGGAAATTCTAACTATGGCGGCGGTGGTAATTACGGCGGCGGAAATAGCTATGCTAACAGACAAAACTCAAATTCAAGAGGCGCAAAAAACGATTACAACGCGCCTAAACAAAAAGAGCAGAGTTACGAAAGCACGATTCCGGAAGTCGACGTCGATGCCGATAAATACGATGACGGCAACGACACGATCCCATTTTAATTAAGGAAAAATCATGGCAGATAAGAGAAAATATACTAGGAAGTATTGCAAATTTACGGAGGCAAAGATCGAATTTATCGATTATAAGGACACGGCGCTGCTAAAGCACTGCTTAAGCGAGCGCTTTAAGATTATGCCGCGTCGCTTAACCGGCACCAGCAAAAAATACCAAGAGATGGTAGAAAAGGCTATCAAACGCGCGCGCCAAGCAGCCCTTATACCTTACATCGTTGATCGCAAAGACGTGGTCGTAAATCCATTCGAAAATCTTTAAATTTTAGCGGTGCAAAGCCGCTAAAATTCTCTTTTAAACTTTAAATTTTAAAATTTTAAGTTCACCCTTATAATATCAATATATAATTTCATCATATTTTTTTAAAGGAGAAATTATGGCAGAGAATGAACATCCGGATCATTTAATGTGCCCATTTTGTGGCAAAGACGACATCAAATACGGAGCAATCGTATGCAGTGGATGTCAAGCGGAGATCTCTTATCAAAGATCGTGGTTTATAGTTTTTTTAATTGGCATAGGGGCTTTTGTCTTAGGGTTATATAGTTTTATTAAATATGATTTTGGACTCATAAGTGTTTTTCTTATTTTTATTGGTGTAATTTTAGTTTTATATTCTTTGTTGGTACTATCAAAAGATCATAGCCCAGAATTTACGAGGACTATGAAGCACGTTAAGTAGCCCTTGCTAATCCTTAAATCGGCGATTAAATTTCAAAACTCTTTGATTAAATTTAAAATCAGAGAGTTTTACCGCGAAAATATTTAAAGATAAATTATGAATTTTTCCTAGCCTTCCTCGTCGGTAGCGGTTTGGGTGAGGGGCTTGTAGCTATTTATTTTAGTCTGTATGCTCGTATACGTGATAGGTGGTGGCTTCAATGCCGTTCTCGCTTTTATTCCGGGCTTTATAGTGTTTTGCGTTGCAAAGGCATTTTTAGAAGGCTTGACTTCTAACGTAAATAATAGATTTGTTACCCTTGTCGTTCCGATCGTTGGAGCTTTAGTGCTAGCATATTTTACGGCTGATGCTGTTTATAAAAGTGAGCAGGCAAAAGATGCTGAGCGCGAAGTGCAGAAGCAACAAAATATGACGCAGCAAGATAAAGTCTATTATATCCAACGTAGTTTGATGTTCGGTGGCTACGGTGTGATGATTGATGGTAAATGGGGCAAAAAGACCATGCAAGCGGCGCAGAAATATTCGGGCTCATCCGCGACTTCGATCGACGAGCTTTATGAAGCGGTCAGGGCTAAAAAAGAGGGCAGAAGATAAAATTGAAATCGCAAGCAAAGTTCGTCTGGCTAAATTTTAAAATTTGCTGGTTTTTTTATATCTCTTATCGAGCGCGCTTTTAAATGCAACGTAGTGATTGTCAAAATTTCTTTAGGTTCGTTTGGAAGCTCAAATTTTAATATGATTTGAATGCTTTAAGGGCAGAAGGAAATCTGCTTGCATATGACGTCCAGAACTTAAATTTAGAGATTTTGCCTTAGAGGGTTTGGTGAATGACACTGTCGCCGAATGATTCTGGCTTAAATTTAATGGATTTCAGCTACAAGGCACAGCTAAATTTACGTTACTTTGTATCTTTTCTAAAAGCATAATGCCTCAGCACTCGAGCGAGCAAAATTTTATCTCTCATCGCTACGCTTTGACCTGAAACATGCGACACATTCTAAGTCACGAAAAGCTAAAATTCTTATACCTCCGAAGCTCGTATCGTTTGTCAAAAAGCTCGTGCCTAAATCAAAATCCATACCTCTCAAAACCCAGCTCATTAGCGTTTTTTAATTTCGAGCTGCAAATGAGATAAATGCCGAGGCGTAATCTTTAGTGGATGAAATTTTATACGTAAAAACCGAGGTTTGAATTTGCTATGAAAGTTTCAGTTTCTTAAACTCGCGGCTATATTTTCTTTGCGAAATCGCGTTAAATTTAAGGCTATCTATCCTGGAAAAATTAACGGCGTATTCCTTCAGGCAGGTAAGGATGAAAGAGAAGCGGTAATTGCCATTTTTGTAAAATATCTCGCTCGTTATTATTTCGCCGGGCGCCGCATCGCATCTTTGATCCGAGCTCATAACGCATTTTAGTTCATAATATCCATTTTGCAAATCTCCGATGTAAAATTTCAAATGCAACTTTTCATTGATTTGTTTTTTGGGTAGCAATAGCGCATCATTGAAGTTTATGCCCGCAAAAATTCTTTCTAGCGTATGCATATTTTTATGCAGCCCTGCCAAATACGCCTCGTACCGCCGCTGCCTTAAGGCATATTCACTATCTTTTATATTGCCCTTGATCCAATCTAAGTCAAAATATAGCACTTCAATCTCTTCGGTTTTAAATTTATCGCTGCCTGTTCGCTACAGCCCCAAGAAATTCTCATCGTTTTTGATCTTTTCGATGAGATCAAGCGTGGCGTAAAACTCGTCGTAGAAATATGGCATTTCGAGCTTGAAAAATTTAAAGCTTAGCCCCTCCAGCACCTTGAGCGAGTGCTTGTTTTTAAGCAAAAATATGAAAAATACCCCATCTTTTTCCAGCGCGTTGAGGTAGTTTATTTCGCTTATATTGGCGCGCAGTATCTCGGCGTCAAGGATGACGACGTCGGCTACGTAGATGAAGTCGTTTAGGTGCCTCTTCGCGCTCTCCCAGTTGGAGTTTGGCATCACGTCGCAGCCAAGCCCGCTCAAAAAATCTCTCAGTTCCTCGAAGATCGCGCGGTTTTTATGCGTGATTATGACGTTGTAGTCGTATTTTTTAGCGCTAAAGCTCTGCTGTGCGAAGCAGCTAAGTACTGCATCCATTTTAAAGAACGTCCCGCGCCCGTCAGCTCCAATACTCGGATGCGAACCGAGTGCACGCAAATGGGTCTGCGCCGAAGTAAGATACTCATCATCCGTGCTAGCAGCGCTTTCTAGTGCACTTTTAAGCGCATAGGTGCGCGGATCCTTTAGCTCGCGATCGATGCCTACGCGAACGTCGAGCTTGATAGAGCTCATATTTGCTCTAAGTTCCTTACTGCTAAATTCCACGCTTACGCGGATTGGTTCAGCGATATTTTGCAGGAAAAACTCGCACGCGTCAAAGACCGCGCTAGTGAGATTTAGCACCTCGCCGCCGTAGATACGTGGCAGCTGCGGTGGGAAGCTAAGATAGAGCGTGCTGTCGTATTTCGTGCACTCCTCAAATAAAATTTCACTTTGAAATTTTAAAATTTTTAAAATATCGATCTGCGCGATATCCTCGCGCCTAGGCACGACGGAATCGCTTTCTTTGGCTTTAGGCGCAGCGGAGAAAATTTTGCCGCTTACAGCGGGCTTTTTAGCAAAAAGTTTTCTTGCCGCAAAGCCTGCCGTCGCAGCCAATATTGCTAGCGCGCCTAAAACCACGGCTTTCATAGCACAAGCATCCCATCGCCATAGGAGTAGAAGCGGTATCTTTGCTCCACTGCGATGCGGTAGAGCTCAAGCGTGCGCTCAAGGCCGATGAAGCTCGCTACGAGCATTATCAGCGTGGATTTTGGTAGGTGAAAATTTGTAAGCAAAAAATTCTGTCTTATCGGCGGATTGCCCGGGTGCAAAAACAGCTCGCAGATCCCGCTGCTTTGCCCGTTGCGTGCGAAATTTTCGATCGTTCTTGTAACTGTCGTACCCACGCCTAAAATTTTTCGCTCGCTTTTTAGAATTTGCGCGGTCTGCGGCGGGATAGAGTAGAGCTCGCCGTGCATCTTATGATCGCGCAGATCCGCTACTTCCACGGGCTTAAAGGTGCCCGCGCCTACGTGCAGCGTGATAAAATAAATTTCGTGTCTTTTGCGCAGATCGTTTAGCATCGCATCGTTAAAATGAAGGCTCGCGGTGGGTGCGGCGACGGCGCCTTGCTCGCGCGCGAATATGCTTTGATACCAGCTCTCGTCCTGCTTGGTATCGGCGCGCTTAATATATGGCGGCAGCGGCACATGACCGATACGTTCGCAAATTTCAAAAACATCGTGGGTGTTTAAAGCTTTGCCGCCGCGTTCAAACTGCACGATGCGAAGCCCGCCTTCCATCAGCTCGCAAACGCGCGCATTAAGGCAGGCTTCAAAGCTAAGTTCGCTACCTACTTTGACGCTGCCGCGAATATAGGCGCTAAATTTATTGCCCTCAAGCGGCGAGTTTAGTAGAAGTTCGATCTTGCCGCCGCTGTTTTTATGACCGAAAAGGCGCGCCTTAATCACCCGCGTGTCGTTAAAAATAATATCGCAGGGCGGCAGGGCGTCCGCCAGATCGCCGAAGTGCGCGTGAGTGATCTGCTGCTTGGCGCGGTCGTAGATCAGCAGGCGCGCGCTTTGTTTAGGCATCACGGGCGCGCTTGCGATGAGCTCGCTAGGAAGCTCGTAATCGTAGCTGCCAACTAAATTTAGATCTGCCATCTCACGCCTGCGCTACGTCCGTGGGATTTTCGCTTTCGTCATCCTCAGGCTTATACGGATTTATCATTTTGGCGATGAAGATCGAAAGCAGATAAAGCGCAATTAGCGGAGTTGCGAGCATAAACTGACTAAGCACGTCCGGTGGCGTCATCACCGCTGCAAAGATGAAAATAATGACGATTGCGTAGCGAAAAAAATCGCTCAGGCTTTTGTTCGTCACAAGCCCGATCTTAGCGAGGAAAAAGGTTACTACAGGAAGCTCGAAGCTGATGCCGAATGCGACGACGAGCTTAGCGAAAAAGCCTACATATTCGCCGATCGTAGGCATCGCAGTAAATTGCTTGGCGCCAAAATTTACCAAGAAATTAAATGCGACTGGGATTACGAAAAAATAGCAAAACGCCGCGCCTAAAAAAAACATAATGCTCGCGCCGCTAACGAAGGGAATGACGTATTTTTTCTCGTTGTCGTAAAGCCCAGGCGCTACGAAAAGCCACGCCTGCCAGAAAATTATCGGCATCGCTAGAAGCAGCGAGGTGAAAAACGATACCTTCATCGCGGTAAAAAACGTTTCGCCGAGCTGGGTAAAGATGATCTCGCTGCCCTTGGGAAGTACGCGCACCAGCGGGCGGGTCATAAAGCCTAAAATATCCTCCCAAAAGCCGAAACACGCGATAAAAAGGACGATGACGGACAGCACGCAGATCACTAGGCGCTTGCGAAGCTCGGCTAGATGGGGTTTTAGCTCTTCAAACATTAAATTTCTCTCTCATTATGATTTTTGCGTATCGTTATTTTGCGCGGAATTTTGCATAGAATTTTGCGCATCACCGTTTAAATTTGCATTCAAATTTTGCGCGGCGCTTTTTGCTTCGCCGCTCGCGTTTGTATTTTGCGCAGAATTTCCCGCGCCGCCGTCCGTGCTCGGCATGGAATTTTTGCTTTCGTTTTCGATGTTAGAATTTTTGCTTTTGTCTCCGGCTCCGGAATTTGTTGCGCTGCCAGCGGAGCCTTGCGTAGAGTTTGCGGCGCGGGCAGAGCTTTGCGCGGAATTTTCTCCGCTCGAATTTGCTTTTAAATTTGCCGTCTCATTCTGTTTTTGTGCCGAGACCTCCGCAGAATTTAGCGTATCTTTGGCGGCGTCCGAGTTAAGCGTTTCTTTAAGCGAACTTTCCGCGCCTTTTAGCCCCGCATTTAGCGTCTCCTTGACCGAATCGATGCCGCCTTTGATCTCGTCGAGCTCCTCAAACGTGAGCTTTTTGCGCACACCCTCGCTTGCTTGCGTGATGCTCTCTTTATATTTTTTGGCATCCTCTTTGAGCTCGGCGATGCGAAGCTCCTGATCGAAGCTAGATTTTGCGTCGTTGATGGCTTTTTTGATGACTTTGAAGTATTTCGCAAGCTCGACCAGGACTTTTGGAAGCTTTTCGGGCCCCAGCACAATTATCGCGATGATTAAAATGACCGTAATTTCAGGCATACTGATACCAAACATAAAATTTCCTAACGTAAAAAGTGGCGTATTGTAACTAAAATTTCATTAATCTTAAATTTAGTGCCCGCGGCGGCTTTCTTGCGTGATAAAAAGCGCAATCTCGTCGGCGAGCAAAAAGTTGGGATTATAAAATTTACCCTCGGCAAATTTCAGCTTTTTTTCGCGTGCGAGCAGCTGCGCATTGCTTAGCTCCGCTGCGTCTAAAATCCGCGCCTCAAGCCCCAAAACGCAGCGCAGCCCGAGAAATATGCGCTCAAGCTTTTTATCCTGCGCGCTTAGAGCTTCGCGCTGTTTTTGCAGCGGATCTGCGATGTAATCTCGCAAATTTTTAGGCGAGCTAAGGCGCACTTGCCCGCTAGTTCCGACCGCAAATGCCCCAAATCCCGCGTAATCCTCGCCGCGCCAGTAGGCGAGATTGTGCTTACAGCGCAGTCCGCGCGCGGCAAAATTTGAAATTTCATACTGACTAAAGCCGCTATCCGCCGCAAGAGCAAAGAGAAATTTAGCTAGAGCCGCACTTTCCTTTTTAAAGCTTTCGCGCCCAAAAAAGGGCGTACCCTCCTCAAGGCTTAGCGCATAGGCGCTTAGATGCGGCACTTCGCAGCGCGCAAGCTCATCCATTTCAAATTTTAAATTCCTTTTATCGTCAAATTTGCTCGCGTAGATTAGATCTAAATTTATATTGTCAAAGCCTGCTGCTTTGGCATTTTGCACCGCGAGAAAAATCTGCGCCGCACTGTGCGCGCGACCGAGGAACTTTAGCTTGGCGTCGTTGAAGCTCTGTGCGCCGAAGCTGATGCGATTTACGCCGAGACCGCGCATCGCCCTAAGCCAAGCCGGGTGAGCGGAGTTTGGGTTGGCTTCTGAGCTGATTTCGGCTTTAGCGGCGAAATGCGGCGCAAGCAGTGCAAAAATTTCATCATAAAGCCCTGCATCTACGGCGCTTGGCGTGCCTCCGCCGATAAAAAGCGTCGAGATTTGCGCGTGCGGATTTTTCGCCAAAAAGTCGCGCACCTCAAACTCAAGCGCGCGAAAGTAGCTTTTTGCGAGGCTAAACTTATCGCTGAAGGAGCCAAAGGCGCAATACGGGCATTTGGAGGTGCAAAACGGCACGTGGATGTAGATGTGCAAGGGCGGTCCTATAGGCTAAATTTACGTCGCAAAATTTAGCGAATTAATTTGAAAATTTATATAAATTTTAAGCCTCTTAACGCAAATTTTAATATTTTTAGGTAGAATTTTGAGAAATTTTTTGTGAGAAAACGAGATGGAAAAAGAGAAAAATTACAGACCGAATGTCGCTGCAATCGTACTTTCGCCCTCGTATCCGTTTAATTGCGAAATTTTAATCGCGCAACGAAGCGACATCAAAGGCGCTTGGCAGTTTCCTCAAGGCGGTATCGACGATGGTGAGACGCCTACGATGGCTATCCGCAGAGAGCTCGGTGAGGAGATCGGAACAAGCAAAGTCGATATCATCGCTGAGTGCCCGAAGTGGCTCAGCTATGACTTTCCCGATGGGGTAGCTCAAAAGATGCGCCCATACGACGGGCAAATTCAAAGGTATTTTTTGGTGAGATTGCGAAGCTTAGCCGATATAAACATCAATACTAAACTTCCGGAGTTCGACGCATTTAAATTCGTAGGCGCGAATGAGGTTTTAAGGCACGTAAATCACTTCAAAAAGCCGATTTACGCGACGGTTTTAAAATATTTTAAGGAGGAGGGTTACATTTAATGCTGATTGTTCAAAAATACGGCGGTACGAGCGTCGGTACGCTAGAGCGGATCGAGGCGGTCGCGCAGCGCGTGATAAAGACTAAAAACGAAGGGCACGATGTCGCGGTAATCGTCTCTGCGATGAGCGGCGTTACTAATCAGCTCATCGAGCAGGCGGAATTTTTTACTAAAACTCCCGTAGGCAGAGAGATGGACGTGCTGCTAAGCTCTGGCGAGCGCGTTACGAGCGCACTTTTAGCTATCGCGCTAAATGCCAAGGGCTATGCTGCGATCGCGTTTAGCGGGCGAGGCGCGGGCATCGTGACGGATAATTTTCACACCAAAGCTCGCATCGTCTCGATCGATCCAAAAAGCATGCAAGAAGCGCTAAAGCAGGGCAAAATCGTCGTCGTCGCGGGCTTTCAGGGCATTAGTACCGCAGGTGAGGTAACTACGCTCGGGCGAGGCGGAAGCGATCTTAGCGCAGTCGCCGTCGCAGGAGCACTGAATGCCGATCTGTGCGAAATTTACACAGACGTAGACGGCGTATATACGACCGATCCGCGCATCGAGCCCAAGGCCAAGAAGCTTGATCGCATCAGCTACGACGAGATGCTTGAGCTTGCGAGCTTAGGAGCGAAGGTTTTGCAAAATCGAAGCGTCGAGCTTGCGAAGAAGTTAAACGTAAATTTGGTGACGCGAAGCAGTTTTAACGATCATGAAGGAACACTCATAACAGGAGAAGAAAAGATGGAAGATGCGGTAATTAGCGGCATTGCACTGGATAAAAATCAAGCAAGAATCACGATTAGAAACGTAGAGGATCGCCCCGGCGTCGCGGCTGAAATTTTCTCCGCGCTTGCAAGCAAGGAGATCAACGTCGATATGATCGTGCAAAATATCGGACGAAACGGTGAGACTAATTTGGGCTTTACTGTGCCGCAAAACGAGCTAGAGACGGCCTATATGGTAATGAAAGAGGTAAATCCAAATCCGAATTCCATCATCGAATCAGATGCCGACATTGTAAAGGTTTCTTTGGTAGGCGTAGGTATGAAAAGCCACAGCGGCATAGCCAGCAAGGCGTTTAAGACGCTTGCGGATGAAGGGATAAATATCCAGATGATCTCCACGAGCGAGATCAAAATTTCGATGATCGTAGAGGCTAAATACGGCGAGCTCGCCGTGCGCGCGCTGCATAAAGCCTACGATTTGGATAAATAATGCAGGATCTGCACACTTGGAGCGTTACGGCGATGCGCTCCGAGCCCGGACTTGAGTGGCTCGAGGATCGCAAGGAGGACTGGACGCCGCTTTTAGCATCAAAGCTAAAATTCCTCCACGACGGCTTTGCTTTCATCGTCATCTGCGACGATGAGCGAAGTTGGTTTAGCGAATACATCATCAAAAAGATCAACTCCTCTACCAACTCCCGCCCGCTGTTGCCATTTTTTTCGCTGCGCTCGCTCTACCGCGGCGGAGTAAATAGCCTGGAGGACGCGCTGCTGCTAAACGATATGCTAAGTCTCGCATTTGCCAACGGCTTTATATATTTTTACATCGGCAACGGCAACCATCCGCTAGCCAAGATCGCCAAAAGCCACGAGGATAGCTATCTGTGGCTCATCGACGAGAGGCTGCAAAATAGCTTCTACATGAGCGAGAGCGATCCGAGCCTCGATCTCAAACTTATCCAGCTTTTTAAAATTTTAGACAAAAGCATAGACGCCGTGCTTTTTGACGAAGTGGTGCTTTGAAAATCATAAATCAAATCGTTTTAACGAACGATTATGAGGGCTTTAAAGATAAAATTTTAGCTGAAATTCCGCGCAAAAATTTAAGGTTTTTCGAAAGCGTTGAGCTTAAGATCGACGAGGCGCGAAAGATCATTGACGAAGCCTACGTCGCCGAGCGCGAGGATAAAATCATCGTCATCGCCGCTACGAAATTCGGCGAGGAGGCGCAAAACGCCCTGCTTAAAATTTTAGAGGAGCCGCCTAAAAATACAGTGTTTTTCCTGATCACCCCCTTCATCAACGCCCTGCTGCCTACTATCCGCTCGCGCCTGATCGTGCAAAACCTCTGCGTACGAAAGCCCAGATACCGCACCGGGCTAAACTTAGCTAGGCTCAGCCTAAAGGAAGCGGTGGAGTTTATCGACGCGCAGATCGCGCTGGAGCGTAAGGGCGAGCTGGATAAGACGGCGCTAAAAGCGCTTATCGGCGAGATCGCGCTAGAGTGCTTCGAAGCAGGCATCAGTCTAAGCGGCGATGAATTGCAGCGCATTGACCGCTTGAGTTACCTCGCCGAGCATAACGCCAAAGCCCACGCCGTGCTTACTCCGTTACTGTTGATGATCGAGGAGAAAAGATGAAAATTTATAAAATTTCAAACGAAGTCGATTTTGCGCTGATTTGCGAGCGTATCGGCGTGCGAAATGCGGGGCGGGCGATAATGCAGAAAAAATCGCACCTAAACTTTTTCTATCTAAAAGATCTGCGCGCACCAGCGGCGAATATTTTAAAACAGGATGCCCTTAGTATCGGCGCCGAGCTTGCGTGCAACGAAGGGGTGATCCTAGGGCGCGAAGGTACGGACGCGGTTTTGATCGCAAATGACCGCCAGATTGAGGCTTTAGCGCAGAAGGAAGCGCTGCAGGATTTTGGGCTAAAAGAGCTCGCGAAATTTCTAAGCGAGAAATTTGCTAAGCCGCAAAGCTGCGAAATAATGGGCGTCGTCAATATCAACTCCGATAGCTTCAACCCCGCAAGCCGCGCGGCAAGCTTAAAAGAGGCGATCTGCAAGATCGAAAAGATGATCGAGCAGGGCGCCGCTATTATCGATATCGGCGGCGTGAGCTCGCGCCCGGGCAGCCAGTACTGCGGCAGAGATGAGGAGTTTGCGCGCATAAAGGACATCGTGAACGAAATTTATCGCCTGCGTCTGCACGAAAAGGCTAAATTTAGCCTCGATAGCTTCGATGAGTATTGTTTGGAATTTGCGCTAGATCGGGGCTTTAGCATCATCAACGATATAAGCGCAAACCTTACTCTTGCTCCGCTTGCGCTCCGCTACGACGCCGCTTACGTGCTGATGCACATGCAAGGAAAGCCGCAAAATATGCAGCTTGCGCCCAAATATGACGATCTGATGGGCGAGATTGATGAGTTTTTTGCGCAGAATTTGCAGCAGCTGCAAAGCGCAGGGCTTAAAAAGATCATCCTTGACGTGGGCATCGGCTTTGGCAAGACCGCCGAGCAAAATTTGGTGCTGATTAAAAATTTGCAGCATTTCTTGCACTTCGGCTGCCCGCTGCTTGTAGGCGCGAGCAGAAAGAGCGTTATCGATTTTTATAGCCCCTCTGCGGTCGCGGATAGGCTCGCAGGTTCGCTGTATCTGCACCAGATCGCCGCTTTAAACGGCGCTGCGATCATCCGCACGCACGATGTTTTCGAACACGTTCAGATGCTGCGGCTAATGCGCGCGATGGATGCTGCTGCGGTAAAATTTTAAAATTTTGCGGAATTTTCACGAAATTCCATATTTTTCACGAGATTTTTGTAAATTTGCCTTATGCAGAATTCTAAATTTCCTCAAAGAAATATTTTAATTCTTTTAAAATTTTGCGAAAGAGCTTTTGCAGAATTTCATCCGCGTTTTATTTTGCGCCTAAACTTTCATGCGCTTGCTCGTCGAAACTTATAAAAATTTATAAAATTTCGCTCTATTTATGAGGCGCGTCAAAACAGCGAAGTAAAGCAGGATAAATTCTAGCGACGATTGTACGGATTATTTGCTGCGCGAGCCGAGTTATTTCATTTTTGGGCGAAATGAGCGCTTTACGTCAAAGCCCTTGCTAGCGATTTTTATATCATTTGGTATAGTGCCTGCCGGGGCAGAGGCGTCCTTTTTGGCGGATAAAAACTCGACTAAGCTTTGCCAGACGAAATCGGCGTTCAGATAAAACCTCATCGCGTTAAGCTGTGGATTTATCGCTGCGGTGTGAATGTCCTGTGTGAGCTTAAAAAATACGATTGGGGCGCTCAAAATTTCATCTTTGCTTATAATTTTATCGTCGCGAACAATATTTTTTAGCGTCGTTTTGCGCTCGCTTTTGGGCGCCACGAGCTGCAAAATTTCCTCGCGCGTAGCCTGCTCGCCGACCTTGCCTAGCCACGAGACGATATGGGCGCGAAATCCATCGCTAAAGCTCAAAGTTCTGTCTTCCCAATACTGCCTTCTTAGCTCCGTCTCGTCAAATTCTAGGCTTGTATAAATTTTATCCTGAGAGGCGAAAATATGGACTAAATTTTTGCCGATGAAAATTGCGGAGTGAAGCAGGCGCGGCAGCTTATTTACGTCCGTTTTGCTCCAGTTTATAAATTTACCGCCGATAAAACGGTACCCGCTAAGCTTCCTTTCAAAGACCTTTTTATCGCCCTCGTCAAGCCTCCATAGCTCGTCCGCATCGACTAGAGTAGAGTTTCTGCGGTCATAGACTAAAGTCTCGTCAGTCCCATATTTTGACACCATAAAATCGTAATTATCTTTAAATTTCGAGATAATTTTCATGTTCGTCCCTTAAAATTTTATCTTCCCTAAGTTTCTTAATCGGTGCGCTTTGCGCCGAAACCGAAGCAAAATTTTATCATCGTAAATTCACACTGCGAACCTCACAAATTTAATCCAGATTTGCTGATAAATCGCCAAAAATTTATATCGCAAGCTCACGGCTCGCTCAATTTTACCGCGTGTCGGCGAAATGGTAAAATCGAACGAAAAGCGTGCGGCGCGGTAAATTTTAAATTTATTTTCCGCGATGGCGCAAAATTTCAAATTTATCTGCCGCAAAACAGATGCCGCTACCGCTTAAAGTCGTGGATTTGTATATTCGCGCCATATTTTTTGTAAAGCTCGCTTACTTTTTCTTTCAGCCTTTCCTCGTCATAGCAGATGAGATCGATGTATGCGCGCTTCTGCCCGGTTGCGCCGCCGATTATCTCCAAAAACGAGCTGCAGCTCTCCAACTCCTCGTCCTCGATCTTGTTTCGCAGATCAAAGCCCGCCTGCATGTCGCCGCCGTTATTAATGCTAAGAAAGCAAAATTTGATGCCGAGCTCGAAGGCTTCGTTATAGATGTCGCGCTTGCCGCCTAGGTACTCGCCTATGAGATTTCGCAGGCAGGTGGTGCCCACGATCACGTCCTCGCGCACCTCGCTTCCGCGGGGCTCCATCTTGTAACTGAAAAAATTCTTTAGCGGTTCGCGCGCAGCTTTTTCGCCGAATTTCTCATCGATCAGATCGGCAAATTCGCTTAACGGCACGCCGTTTTCCTGCGGCGCACCTAGCACTTCAAGCATGCCCAAGGTGTTAATGACCGTCGTCTCGCCGATGATATTATCAAGCAGGATGAAGCTCAGATTGCCCGCCTTACTCTCGTCCTGCGCAAGCAGAGCCGCTAGGTTTTCGTTGTAAATTTTAATATCCACGTCGCTTTCGTTAAACTGCGCGTAGATCATCGACTCCTCGGCGCTTACGCGCGTGTCGTACATCTCAAGCCCGCCGATACCTCGCGGCGCACGCGGCTTTCCGAGCGTGCAGAGCATTCTGCCCTCGAGCTGCTTGGGCATAGCGTTTTTGATAAAATTTAGCCAAAATAGGCGATGTCTCATACCCTCGGGAGTTAGCACTAGATCGAGCTTATCGCCCGCAAGCCCCGTCATAAAATAGGGCTCGGCAAGGCAGATGCGAAGCTTCTCGTCGGTCTTATGCATCGCCTTTTCAAACTCTTCCGCCGCCAGATCGGCCTTGATCTCATCTATCACGCCGCTAAATTCCGCCCAAAATTTATCCACTCTGTCCGCGAATGTGCTCGGCTCCTGCGCCTTTTCAGCCTTTTTGCTCAAACCGAATAGCCCCATTTTTTCTCCTTAAATCAAATTTTGCTTGCATTATAGCTAATTAATTTGCCTCACGTGCACTGAAAGCAACCGCCCAAAATCTCGCATTTCTCGCAAATTTGCACATATATGACCCCCTCGCCCTGCACCAGCTCGCCAAATGGGATCTGCGCTAGATGCTTCATCGTCCCGCCGCAGCTAGGGCAGCTCAGATACGCGGCGTCCTGCACCCACTGCGGATAGCCTCCCACGGTCACGTCAAGCTCGCTAAAGCAGCCGTAAAATGGCGAAACTTCGCCGCCTAGCTTAAATTTCATACCGCTCAGCCGCGTCATATCCTGCTGCGAAAAGTAGCTCTTCTCCATCCCTTCGCCCTCGCAGCGCATCTGCGGCTCGCCGTCCGCGCCGCATTTGCAAAAATACATTACCGAGCCGACGCAGGTCGGGCAGCAGCGAAAGATCGCGTCGTGCTTTAAATTAAGAAACGCAAGCCGCGGCTCATCGGCCTTAAGGCGGAGCATATCAAGCATCTCGCAGCCGCAAAACTCGCACCTTTGCCCCGTAGGCCTGCCGATACGTACGGGCTCATCCGCGTTTTGGTTTGTGCCTTCGCAGTGGGTGTCCTTTGCATTTTCGCTTAAATTTAAACCGCTGCCAGCGTCTTTTTGCGCGTCTGATTTGAAATTTACGCGCTCGTTCCGCAAGCTCGCGTTTTCGTCCATGCTCGTGTGAGTACTCTGCGCGCCCGCGTGTAAATTTGAAGTTTTGCTCGCGTCTTTTTGCGCACTTTGTTCGGAATTTGCGCCGCTCGCGCCGCCTTTGAAATTTAAAATTTCGCTCGCGCTTTCATCTCCGCGCCCGCTAGTGCGCTCGCCGTTTTTCTCCGCGCCATCTTTTACGCGCACCGCGGCGAGACACTTATCAAAAACGAGCGATTTGCGCTCGCCCATCCGATCAAAGCTCCAGCCGCCAATTTGCGCGTAAATTTCAGTGCCTGCGTAGAGCTTTTGGCGCCACGGCTTCGGGTTTTGATACAGCTCGTAAAAAAGCCGCGTCGTCTGCTCGTCGCCCTGCCACGCAAGCGCGCACAGTAGGTCGTTTAGAGTGTTTTTGGCATTGTCTTGTAGCGAGGCGAGCTTGCGGACGAGCGCATCTCTCACGTCCTTAGGCGCGCAGAAGTAAAGCTCCGGCGGGCAGTATATCTCCGCCGCGGCAGCGGCTCGCGCGATCCTTGGATCGTGGATACCTAACAGGCTAAAAAGCGCCCAAAAATCGTTGTAAATCTCATCCCATTTTTCGATCTCATCGATTCACTCCGCAATTTTTAGGATCATCGCCTCCACTTCGTCCGCGCTTAGGTTTAAAATCTCCTCTCGCCTCTGCTTTTGGCTGCATGAGTGGCAGATGCCGTCAAAATAGATCGTGTTTTCGCTGCATTTTGGGCATAGATGGGCTTTGCTTTGCATTTTATCTCCTTAAATTTGGATTTAAATTTCGTCAAATTTTAGCTAAATTTTGCTGATTTTCGGTGAGTAGGCGCGGTTTAGAATTTAATGTCGCATTGAACGAGAGACTTTATAATACAGCTAAATGCGTCATTTATAAATGGAATTCAAGCTGAAAGAGATGTAAATTTTAAATTACGATAGAAATAGGGCGGGTTTGCGAGATCAAGTGGAATTCATCTTCGAAAAGATAAATTCCACTTTTATGCTCTTAGGCGCAAATCACTTTTCAATGTGATGTTTGACTAGATACTCGATGATATTTACCGCATTATCTATGCCGCAATACGATGTGTCGATGCAGATATTGTAGTTTGCGGACGCGCCCCAGACTTGGTTGGTGTAGTATTGATGAAAGCTCATCCTGCCCGCGTCGCTGTTTTCCATATACTCGCGCGCGTCAGTATGGCCCTCTTTTTCTAATCTGGCAAGCTTAAACTCATCACTCGCACGTAGAAATACCGTCAGCAGATCCGGATGTCCGCGCAAGAAAAACCCGGCGCAGCGTCCAAGCACTATAACGTTGCCGCCCGAGACGATCTTTTCGTAGATTGCTACGATGCGATCGCGCTTTTGCTCATTGGCTAGCTCGTTGTGCGATATTGCCTGAAGTAGCGTATTTACGGGCATTTCGTTGTAGAACTCATACATCTGCTCGAAGCAGCCAAGCTCGTCTGCTTTGCGGAGCAGATCCGCTTTAGCTAGATAGGTGTAGCCTAAGCGCTCGGCTAGTTTGCGCGCGGTTTCGCGCCCGCCTGCGCCCGTTTGTCTAGCGATCGAGATTATCATATTTTCTCCTTAGATGAAATGTGCAAAAATACCGGCACCGATGACGGTAAGAAGTCCCGTAACTGCCATTGCTAATGACGCCATTGCGCCCTCTACGTCACCGATCTCAAGAGCGCGTGCCGTTCCCATCGCGTGGCTCGCGCAGCCTAGGGCGATACCTTTTGCCATCGCCTTTTTTATGCCAAAAATTTTAAGTAGTGCCTCGCCAAATACGCTGCCGATGATGCCCGTAGCGATGATGCAGGCCACCGTTAGTGTCACGATGCCGCCTAAGCTTTCGCTGATACCCATACCGATTGGCGCCGTGACGGATTTTGGTAGTAGCGTGACATACATTGTGTGATTTAGCCCAAATATCACAGACATCGCGTAGATGCTGCCTAGCCCTGCGATCATACCCGAAATCAGTCCTGCAAAAATAGCTAAAAAATTACTTCGCAAAAGCGCCAGCTGCTCGTATAGCGGCACGGCTAGACAGACGGTAATCGGCGTTAAGAAAAAGCTAATGTGCGAGGCGCTCGCGTTAAATTTTTCGTATGGAATTTTAAAGAGTAAAAGCACGCAGACGGTAAGCACGATACCGATTAGAAGCGGATTGAAAATAGTTAGCTTAAAGCGCTTTTTTAGATAAAGTCCCAGCTCAAATGAGCCCAGGCACAAAAATACGCCGAAAAAAGCGGAGTTCATTAAAATTTCTCTCATTTTTTGTCGTCTCCGGATAAAATTTCGCGCTCCAGCTTCGCATCCACACCCTTTGTATTCACGCCGTCTTGTTCATGTGCGGCTGCGTAGAGCCTGCGCTTAACGCGGGCGAGTGCGATTTTATAAAAGATCTGCGTTACCGCGCCGCTTGTACCGATGACTACTACCGTAGAGACTGCCGTAATCGCGATGATTGCGAAAAGATGCTGGCGTAGCGCGTCGCCTGCGATGATGATCGCAGCACCCGCCGGGATGAAGATCACAGGCATAATCTGCATAAAAAACGACACGGTTTCTCTGATCTGTGATACTTTGATGAGTTTGAAGATCAGGGCTAAAAGCATAATGACTAGTCCGTAGATGCTAGCGGGGATCGGCACAGGCACGAGCGCCGCCAAAATCTCCGCAACAAAAGATATCCCTAAAATTACGCTGAATTGGATTAAGTAGTTCAAAGCTTACCTCGGATTAAAATTTAGCGCTAAATTTAGCACTTTGCAGTTAAAATAGATATTAATCTTGCGGATTTTGAGCGAAATTTTGCGGCAAAATTTACTTAAGCAAGCTCTGTAGCTAGGCTTTAGATAGAATTTTGCGATTTATCGTAGCGCTAAATTTAGCCTTGCGGCACGGGTAAAATTCGGCGACGACTACTCAATCAAGCGTCTCGCCTAGCTCGATTTTGATACCGAGCACCCTGCAGACTAGATCGAAAATTTCGATATCGACGTTGGGCGCGTATTCGTCCAAAACCGCGTAAACTTCGGCGCGCATATCCTCGTCATGACCCGGGTGCGAGCGCGAATACAGCTCGTCCGTGCGGCGCACGAGCGTGAGATTATCGATATCTCGCTCTCGCATCGCCTGCTTGAGCCGCTTTGAAATTTGCCATTTGAAACTTTGCATTTTCTCTCCTTTAAATTTGCGCGATACTAGCCAAAACGGCTTTAAAGTTTAATTTCTTAAATCCGGCGACGCGTTTTGGCGCGATCAGCGAGCCTGCGCCGCTCGGTCTTACGCTTGCAAATATAAACGAGCCGGGTTTAGATTAAAGCTTACCGGCTAAATAGAAGATTATCTTTGCGTAAATAGCGCTAAATCTCGCAAAGCCAATGGGATTACTTCGCCGTGCGAAGCGCCTTCGTAGAGCTTAAACTCGCAAGAAAGCCCCTTTGTTTTTAAAATTTCAGCTAGATCGGCTACTTTTAAAATTCCCGCTTTATCGGTTTTTCCTTTACGTATTTCACGCGAGCCAGCAACGAGCATTATAAATTTCGCTTTTAAATTTGATCTAAGCTTTCCCTCGTCTAGGGCATCTCTGATCAGCTGTGATTCGCCCCACCACAACGAAGGTGAGGCAATAAAAAACCCGTCGAAAATCCCATCGTCGCGCAGCAAAGCATAAATCCCGAATAGCCCGCCAAAAGAATGTCCGAAGTAAATTTTATCGCTTTTTGCCGTAGAGTATTTTTTCTCCACGAGCGGAAATAGTTCATCTTTTACGAAATCGTAAAATTCTGCTGCGCCGCCGCCGTTTGCATATTCTTCGTCGCTCGCCGCGGGCGTTAAATCTCTCGTGCGACGCTTAATATCATACGCTAGCGGGCTGTCGTATCCGATGCCTACTATAAGAACGGTTTTATTTAATTTAGGCCCGGTTTCGGCGTTTTCTTTCGCGCTATTTCGACCTGCGTAAATTTGCGCATAAGAGTTTAAAAACATAGCAACTTGCGCGTTCGCATCAACCATAAAAACTACCCTATCGTAGCGAGCGACATTTTTTTGGCGAGCTATAAAAATTTTATATTTTTCGCCACTCTTGCTTTTTAGAATAAAATCGCTCACGTTAAACATTTCGCGCGCAGCTCCACTTACTCGCTCAATCTTTTGCGGCGGTTTTGCTCCCAGATCGCAAGCGAATAAGCACGCTAAAAAGAGCGCGTCAAATACCGCAATAAAGTTCTTTAGGCTTACCATTTAGCGTTTACCTTAAACCAAAACCTCCTGCCCTCCTCGGGATACCAATAGTAATTGCCGTCGTCTGCGAGACCCTCGTCGTATCGGACGTTATCAAAGATATTATAAGCGGTTAAATTTAGGTTCAGATTATCGTTTAAATCGTATTGTGCGCCCAAATCCGTAGTAAAAAGCTTTTTGTCGTTTTTACTAACCCTATTGCCCGGACCGAATTGCACGCTTGTAAGCTCGCTTTCGTAATTAAGACCGATAAAGGTAGAAAGCGGAGCGATAGGCCTATAGCTAAGCGTCGCATGTGCGGCATGCTTCGGAGTAGCGGTCAGGGATTTGCCATCCAGCCTACTAAGATTGGTTTGGCTAAATTTAACGGCGCCGTTTGGCGTATAGATCGTAGGATCCCCGGTTTCGATCTCGGAGTGGCTATAGGTGTAGTTCGCCTTGAAATTTAGCCTCTTAGTAATATCGTAATCGCCGCTCAGCTCAACGCCGTAAACCTCGGCTCCTTCTATATTAAAATACGTTCCCCAACCCGGGCAATTAATGCTCGGCGCGCCGGCGCAGCCTCCGTAAGCGGGAATCCTATTGATATTGCTGCCATCGGTATCTAAAATTTTATCTTTGAAGTCGTTTTTAAATAGCGTGATATTGCCGCGCAGATTGTCTGCATTGTCGTAATAAAGCCCGATCTCGTAGGTCGTGCTTTTCTCGGGCTTTAAATCCTTGTTACCGAAATCTATAATCCTCCAGCCGCCCTGAATCGTGCCTACTTCAGGCGAAATTTGATTGACGTTGGGAGTTTTATAACCGGTTGCGACGCCGCCTTTGATCGTCCAAGTATCGCCTATATTAAACGTCGCGTAGGCTCTAGGAGAAAAGTGGTTGCCGAAGTATTCGTTGTGCGTGAGCCTGCCGCCGAGCGTTAAAAATAGCGTATTTTCCAAAATTTCGATCTCATCCTCTAAAAATCCCGCATGCTCGTTCATAGAAAATCGCTGCGGAGAGCGTAAATTTTGCTTATTCGCGTTTGAAACGATGAAAGTCGTTCGCACATCCTGTTTGCTAAAATCATAGCCGAAGGTAAGCGTATTTATACCGAGATAAGTCGTAAATTTGGAATTAAAATTTCTATTTTTTACGATTGCGGGAGAAAGGCTATCAAAAATACTCGTACGGCGAGTCTTATCCCAAAAATAACTTATATCGGCACTTAAGCTCTCAAACTCACCCAAATATCCGACGCCATGATTTTCTCTTTTATATTTATAGTGATTTAATCCGCGCGCGTTGGGATAAACGGCGGTTTTACCAAGAGTCCTTGAATAATCGTGATTTTGCCTTCCGGTTTGAACGTAAAATTTATTATTTTCATCCGGCGTTAGCCAAAGCTTGGCGTTAGAATCCGATTTATCGCTTTTTTGATAACCTCCCTTATAGCCGTCCTCGTCGCGCAGTTTCTTATATCCCCACAGCTGAAGCGCCGCATACTGCCCGAAGGGAATATTGACGTAGGCTTCGCCCATCTTACCGTTTCCGATACCCTCGTGATCTTGGATAGTCGTAGATATGGCGGCGCTTCCGCTAAATTT
Organism: uncultured Campylobacter sp.; assembly: GCF_937980635.1. Classification (GTDB taxonomy): domain Bacteria; phylum Campylobacterota; class Campylobacteria; order Campylobacterales; family Campylobacteraceae; genus Campylobacter_B. The sequence continues at coordinate 51,810 of NZ_CALJPG010000020.1, read as the reverse complement.
AGAAAAATTCTTTTTCGTAATGATATTTATCACGCCGCCTACCGCATCGCTTCCGTAAAGCGAGCTCATAGGTCCTCTAATCACTTCGATACGCTCGATCGCTCCTGCGGGCGGGATAAAATTCGAGTTCATATCGCCCGCTCCGCCTTTTGGGTTCGCCGCCGCGGAACTTACGCGTTTGCCGTCGATAAGCACAAGGGTTTGAGAGCTTTCCATTCCTCTGATGGATATCCCGCTTGCCGGGCCGTCGTCGCCTGCGATAACGCTGACGCCCGGCATTTTATTCGCGATATCGTGCAGCGAAGTGAAGCTGCCGCTTGATATCTCTTTATTATCCAAGGTGGAGATGGAGGCCGGCGCCTGCCTGATATCTTGGCGAAAGCCGCTCGCGCTTACTACGATTTCGCCAAGATTCGTGCTATTTGCGTCACTGCTTAGGTGTGAGCCTTCGACGCCGCATAAAATCGAAACGCTCGCACATATCGATAATGCGATAAATTTCGCCTTTTTAAAATACATATCTTTTTGCATTTTTGTTCCTCTATTTTGAAATTTAATCGCGGATTATAACTCAAAGCGGATAAATTTAATATTAATTATTAAAGTATTTTTATAGAATTAAATTTGACTAATAATTCCCCATCCCATCGATATTTTTATAAAAATTATTTTAAATAAAGTACAACATATAATCAAGAAATTGCTGTAAATAAGTAAAATTTTATAACGCCCAGTCTTAATTATCAAATCGTTTTGAAAAAATTTTGCACAGTTTTTGATTTTATCTGCTCTAAGAATCATTTTCGCTTTTGTGGACGTGTATATTTTAAACTATCGAAGGCATTACAAGCGGCAGCGCGAAAACAGCTTTACTCTATTGATTTCGTGCATCCTGCGGCTTGCGATAATTATAGACCAATGGGATTAATATGCGTGGGATTAATATGCGATGTTTTTTAACACAGTAGCTTCGTATGAATAAATTTATCTTACTAAGTGGCATAATCGCTTCGGCGCAATTTAAAATTTTGAGTAGTTTATATAGGCGGATTTAAATTTAAACTAGATTTATCAGCGCGGCACAATCTGCCGAGGTTTTAAATTTAGAGCAAAGAGTCGATCCAAATTTAAAATCTTGGCGCAAGAATGCAAAGTAAGAAGATAAATTTAATAAGACCCCGCCAATTTTAAAATTTAGCGGGGTCAAATTTGGCTTTACGCCGCAGGCGCGCTATTTTCGGCGTGCGTATCGTCCGAGTCCTTAGGTCTTAAAACCCACTGCTTTGCAAAGATCAGCGCGTAGATCGCAGCGCCGATGCCGTAGCTTGCGTATTCGCTAGGGATAAACTCTATGAATTTCGCGCAGATATTAGGCACCAGCATTAGCGGCGTTACGAGCAGCAAGAGCAGGCGCTCTACCGGGTTACACTTGGTTACGAACCAGCCCTGAAGCGAGGAGCTGAAGGCAAACATACCCACGATCGCCGTGGCAAAAATCAGCACGATTTGCAGTGGATCGCTGATCCAAACGATGCTCTTTGAATCCATCGGATCGCCGATGCTTTGGATCAAAAGCAGCTTATTGTTGAAGAAAAACGCAAACGGAAGCACCGCGGTGCGCAGATCATACACGAAGCCCTGAAGTCCCACGGTTACCGGGTTTGCTTTTGCGATGCCCGCGGCGGCGTATGCGGCAATACCCACTGGAGGGGTATCATCCGCTAAAATTCCGAAATAAAATACGAAAAGATGCACTGCGATCGCAGGGATCAAAAAGCCGTTTTTGCCCGCTAGTATCAAAATCACTGGCGCAATCAGGCTTGAAACGACGATATAATTCGCCGTCGTAGGAAGTCCCATGCCCAAAATCAGGCTCATTATCGCAGTCATCAGAAGTATCAGTACTATGCTGTTTCCTGCGACTGCTTCTACGAGCTCTGAAAGAACCTGTCCCAGCCCGGTAAGCGAGATCGAGCCGATGATGATGCCCGCTAGTGCGGTGGCAACGGCGACCGTGACCATGTTTTTAGCAGCGCCCACCATAGCCCAAAAGATATCGACAAAGCCGACGATAAAATCGGACTTGCCAACTTTTTCGCCAAATATCGTTTTTTTAGCGGGCTCTTGTACGATCATTATTAAAAATAGCACGCAGATTGAGTTAAACGCCGCAGAGATCGCGCTTTCTTTTAGAATCAATAGAGTGAAAAGAAGCACCAAAATCGGTATTATGTAATGAATGCCGCTAAATATAATTTTTAGCTTTGAAACCTTGGCGTAATCGCGGCTGCCGCGAAGCCCTAGCTTGCAGCTTTCAAGATGCACGATAAAAAATAACCCCGCATAGCAGACGAAAGCGGGGATCACCGCCGCGATCATTACGTTGGTGTAGCTCATACCTAAAAACTCTGCGATGATAAACGCCGCAGCGCCCATGATAGGTGGCATAAGCTGCCCGTTTACGCCTGCGGCGACCTCGATAGCGCCCGCTTTAGTGGCGGTAAGCCCCGCTTTTTTCATAAGCGGTATCGTAAAGGTGCCCACCGTCACGACGTTTGCGGTCGAGCTGCCGCTTACCATGCCGGTTAGCCCGCTGGCGATTACGCTAGCTTTGGCAGGACCTCCGCGGAAGCGACCTAAAATCGCAAACGCTACGTTTATAAAATACTGCCCCGCTCCGGCTCGCTCCAAAAGCGCGCCGAATAACACGAACAGATAGATGAAGCTGGTGCTGACCCCTACCGGCACGCCGAATACGCCCTCCGTCGTTAAAAACATATGCCCTGCAAGCAGTTCAAAGCTTGCGCCGCGGTGCGCGATTATATCTGGCATATAAGGGCCGAAGTAACAATATAGAAGAAAGGTAAAAGCGATAATGCCAAGCGCTGGTCCCATCATACGACGACCTGCTTCAAAGAGTATGAAAATTCCGATAAAGGCTGCTACGATATCTCTGGTTAGATAATTTCCCGGGCGCTGCGCTAGCCCGTTAAATTCTATCGCAGGATACAAGATCGCGGCGACTCCGACGATTAATAAAATATAATCGTAAAACGGGATGTAAAAATGTGCTTTAGAGCGCGGGCGAAACGGAAAAAGCGAAAAAATTATAAAAATGGCGAACGCTAAGTGGATTGAGCGCGCGATATTTGTATTTAACGTAAAATACGCGATATAAAGCTGAAAGACCGACCACGCGAAGCAGACCAGCGTCACGAGCCAGAAGAGCTTTTTAGAGGTAAATTCTCTACTTTTTACCTCTAAAACCTGCTCGTCGTTTTGTGTAGATTTCTCCATCAACTAGCCTATTTCAGCAGCCCGGCTTCTTTATACACCGCCTCTGCCGCAGGATGAAGCGGCGCACTAAGCCCCTCTAAAAGAGATTCTTTGCTTACCAAATTTAGCGCAGGGTGTAGCTTTTTATACTCGTCGAAATTATCAAGTATCGCTTTAACTACCGCTCTAACCGCCTCGTCGCTTTGGCTAGCGTCGGTTACGAGTACGGCCTTTACGCCGATAGTCTGCGTATCGTGATCTACACCGTCATACATTTTTGCAGGGATCACGCCTTTGGCAAAATATGGATATTTTTCTAGAATTTTTTTAATATGCTCATCGTCGATGCCGACTAAGTCGATAGGAAGCGAAGTCGCCGCATCGGTGATATTTGCGGTCGGATGTCCTACGACGTAGAAGTATCCGTCGATTTTCTTATCTTTTAGCGCCATCGGGCATTCTTGCGCAGTTAAGACACCGTGCTGGGCGAGCTTTTTAAGATCGAAGTCGTAGTTTTCAAAAACTATCGTGCTGGTTAGCTCGTTACCGCTGCCTGGGTTTCCGATATTGATCTTTTTGCCCGCAGCGTCGCCGTAGGCTTTGATACCGCTCTCTTTAGAGACGACGAAAGCCAAAAGTTCCGGATAGATCGAAATTACGGAGCGTAAATTTTTATCCGCCGCGCCTTGAAATTTACCCGTACCGTTGTATTTATCATAGACGACGTCGCTTTGAACGAAGCCGAAATTTAGCTCTTTTTTAAGCACGTTATTGACGTTATACGTCGAGCCGCCCGTCGATTGCACGGAGCATTTCATATTTTTATCCATATTTACCAAGCGGCAAATCGCGCCGCCTACCGGATAATAGGTGCCGGTCATACCGCCGGTGCCGATATTGATGAACTCCTTAGCGCCTGAAACGCTAGCTAGTAAGGCCAAACCGGCCAAAGCAACAGAAAATTTTTTCATCTTTGCTCCTTTTTGAGTTAAAAGTTTGAAAGTATTGCTAAATTTCTATAAAATTCTAATAAAAACAGATTGAATTTCGCGCAAATTTACGATTTTACACATCGCGGCGCAGGTGATTTAATATCAAAGTAGCTCGGCGATCTGCTCTGATATGCAGAATTTTACCGCGATAAAATTCTAAGCTTGAAATCCAAACGCCCGTGGATAAAATTTAACGCTATAAATTTCAAGCCTTAATAACTCACGCTGCTAAGATACAGCCCGTTTGGTGGAAATGGGATTCTGCTAAGCGCTCGCGAGAAGCTGATCTTGCGCCCGCCCTGCACGGATTTTAGGACGTTTGCGACCATCAGCCGCACCTGTGCTCGCAAAAATCCATTGGCTTTAAAATTTATCAAGGTTAAATTTCTAAAAGAGTAGGCGCGCGCGACGTAGAGCTCGCGCACGGGGCTTTTTATGTCGCTACCGCTTTTCATAAACTCGCTAAAATCGTGCTCGCCGATAAAATTTGCAAGCGCAGTATTAAGCGCGGCAAGATCCACGCGCGGATAAAACACGCAAAAATCGCTAAGAAAGGGGCTGGGACGTCCGTGGTTTAAAACGTAGCGATAGCAGCGCGCCATAGCGTCGTAACGCGGATGAAAATCGCGCGGCACCTGGCTGATGTGACGTACAAAAATATAGGGCGCGCAGTGGCGGTTGATAAGCTCTTTTAGGCGCGACAACTCCCAATGCACGGTGCATTCGACGCAGCTTACTTGGCGCAGTGCGTGCACCCCTTTATCGGTGCGCGAGCTGCTGATGAGCGGCGCAAAGATCCCCACGCGCCCCAGAGCCGCACGTAGCACGTCCTCGACGCCGCGCCCGTGAGGCTGAGACTGCGAGCCGCTAAATTTCGAGCCGTCGTAGGAATAGACAAGCTTGAGCTTTACGCGATCGGAGTTTGCGCTCGCGGCATATGCGCACGCATCTGCGGGGGTATTTGGCGCGGCGCTTATTTTGCCGATGTACGCAAGCTCGCTCGCTGCTAAGTCGCTTGCGGGCGCGCTTTTAATAATATTTTTGAGTTCGGACGCGCTTGCTGGCGTGTTTGCAGGGACGTCCGCTTTATAGGCGGCGTTTGCTTTGCGGGAGTCTGCAGCGCGGGTGGACGCGGGACGGGTAGTGTAAAATTTTGCGACGGGCGACGTATAGATTTTTAAAGCGTCGCCACTCGCTACATTAGCTTTCGCAGCGTTTGCTGCGCAAATATCCGAAGCGGCGGTATCGGTGGAATTTTTGCGGGCGGAATTTAAATCCGCCACGCGCGCGGTCTTTTTGGTGCAAACGGCGCTAGAGCTTTGCTTGGCTCTTTCGTGATTTAAACTGCAAGCAGGCGCAGTATAGGTGGCCGTATCGCTCGCCGAACTTACAAGAGCGGAATTTTTAAAATTTGAAATTTTATCGTTTAAAATCAAAGCCTGCTCGCCGCTTTGCGCTTCATGCTTTAAATTTACGCCACGCAAAATTTCAGAGGCGTTAGGCTTGCTCGCCGAAATTTTATCTGTTAAATTTCGAACGGACGAGCTTTTGTTTAAAATTTCGCCGCCGCAAAGCTCGGAGCTTTTTTCAGTATCTCGGGGCAATTTTGATCCTGTAGTAAAGTAGCGATGCGATAAGCGTAACGCCGAATGTCACGGGAAGCGCGATGCTCGGATGTTTGGAGAGTAGCATGATCAGCGCGAAGTAGCTAAAAAGCACGCCGAAGATCCCCGCGTAAACGAAGCCCTTTTCGTAGCGATAGGTCACGATGCCGAGGCTTAGCGCAAACAGAAAGCTCGCCAGCGGAAAGAGCGAGACGAGGGTGTAGATGCTAAATTCTTTCCTGCGCTTTTCGCTGCCGCCCATCTCGCTCCAGTATCCTATTACGCCGCTTCCGCCGCGGATATTGCGGTCGCTTTGCGTGCGCAGAGTTAGGCTTTCAAACTCGCTTACGTGCCATTGATCGCCGCCCATCGTGTAAATTTTGCCGTCGTGCAGCATCGCCGAAAAGCTCGCGTTTTCGTTTTTAAACTCGCCGCTGCGCGCTACGATCATCCTCTCGTGATCCTGCGAGCCACCTGGATTATACAGCACGAGATCCTTATACAGCGTGCTTGTGCCGTTGTTTTCCTGTGAATCGATAAAAACGAGCCAGTCGGAGAATTTCTGCCCGAATTCGTTGGATTTGATATTTAGCGTCGCGCTAATCTTTTTGTAATCGATGAAATTGTCCTTTAAATTTTCGGCTATCGGCATCATAAAAAGCGAGACGAAAAGCAGCGCCAAGGAGCACAGCGCAGCGCTTATGCCAAAAAACAGCGCGATCTTGCGCGTAGCATAGCCGATGGTGAAGATGACGATGGTTTCGTTCTCTTTAGAGAGCCTAAAAAGCGAGATGCTAAGCGCTACAAAAAACGCGATCGGCACCGTAAATATGAGGATGCGCGGCAGCATGAAAAGATAGAGCTTTACTAGCTCTGAAAAATTTATCTCGATAAACGACGTAATGCGCGCGATCTGAAGAAAAAAGACGATCGACATTATGATAAAAAGCGTGCTGAAAAGCGACGCGAAGGAGCCGACGAAATTGCTAAATAAATAGCGCTGTACCCTATCCATAAATGACGTCCAAGAGTCTTAAAATTTGATCTTTGAAGATAAAGGTAAGAAGCAGCCCCATCGATAAAAACGGCACGAACGGCAGCTCGTAGCCTCTTTTGTTCGCGATGAGATACGCAGGCAGCGTCAAAATCGCACCGATGTAGATCGAGATGCCGCCCAGCTTCCAGCCCAAAATCGCCCCCATAACGCCCGCGATAAAAATATCCGCGCTGCCCATCGCTTCGCGCTTTAGCACGAAGGTGACGATGAGGCGCAGCACGAAAAATATCGCCGCGTATCCCGCCGCCGCGCCCACGCCGCTGAGATCAAAATCGTACATCAGCGTATAAGCAAGCGAAAGCGCCGTAACTACGTAAAGAAGGCTCTCCGGTACGGCTTTATACTCAAAATCGATCGCCGAAAGCGCCATAAGCAAGATAAAACAAAGCCCGAGCACTGCGGCTTTTGCAAGATCGGGCTCGCCGAAATACGCCGCAAGCGCAAGCGCGCCGCCTAAAAGCTCGACGATCGGGTAGCGGATCGAAATTTTGGTTTTGCAAAAGGCGCATTTGCCGCCCAAAAAGAGCCACGAAAGCAGCGGGATGTTGTGGTAAAATTTTAAAGCGTGAGAGCATTTAGGGCAGTGCGAAGCGGGGAAATTTACGCTCTGTCCGCGCGGCAGGCGGTAGATCAGGACGTTGCAAAACGAGCCTACGCAGGTGCCGAATACCGCAAAAATCACGCCGTAAACGATATTTAAATCCATCTTTTTCCTTTGGAGCTTTAACTTTTTAAAATTTAATCAAACGCTTTATGGTAGCGAGAAATTTCTTAGTTTTCATTGATTTTTTGCCTCTCGTAAGGGAAAAATTTTACGAAAATCGCCGCTGCGCCCACGCAAAATAAAATAGCTATGAGCCCTGCGATTAGCGGCTCGCCCCATGCCCCATATAATCCGCCGAAAATCAAAAATCCCGCCACTAGTATCACGGCGTCCAAAAGATCGAAGTTCAAAGTATCTACGATCCATAAAAACATAATATATGCGCCTATCCCGCTGCCTGCGGATGCCAAAATCCCCATTTTATCGGGGATGAAAGCAAATGCTAGCACAAAAAACACAAGCAGGCAAATATAGACCGCCAGTATAAATTTCTTAGGTTTTTTATACACGCTGCCGCATCTTGGGCATCTTAGAGTTTTCATCGGCTTTTTGGTAAGCTTTTTGCCGCAACCACATTGTATGTAGTAGCTCATAGCCCTCCTTGTCGGTTTTAGCGTGAACTGGCGGCGTGATTTTTAAAATTCTGCCGCGTTTAAATTTACCGCGCCTCATAACACAGCTCGCGCTAGAGGTTTAAATTTAAAAGGACGAAATTTCAAAATTTCAAGGTGTCGCGCGACTACGTAGTTAAAATTTTAAATTTTACGGCGCTGTAAATTAAAATCCTGAAATTTCAAAATTTCAAGGTGTCGCGAGCGCCCGCGGATTAAATTTTAAAATTTACTGCGCCGCAGGCGGTTCTGCAAATTAAAATTTTAAAATTTAAAGCGACCGTTAGAGCGACTGCGCCGCAGCTTAAAGACCGCCGAAGCGGCGTTGTTTGCGGCGGAAATCATCCACTATGCGCGCAAGCTCCTCGCGCGTGAAATCGGGCCACAGCGTCGGCGTAAACGCAAGCTCGGCATAGCTCGCCTGCCAGAGTAAGAAATTCGACAGCCGCTGCTCGCCGCCCGTGCGCACCAGCAGATCCACGTCGCCGCTATGCGCGGTATCCAGATGCGCGCCGATGCCCGCTTCGCTTAGCCGCTCGCCGCTTGCAAGCAGCCTCTCGCACGCTCGCACGATCTCGTCGCGAGAGCCGTAGTTGATCGCTAGGTTAAAATTTAGCGCTCGTCCGTTTTGCGTTAAATTTGAAAGATATTCGATCTCGCTTCGCAGATCGCCGCTAAAAGCCGATATGTCGCCGATCGGATAGAATTTTATCCCGTTTTGGGTAAATTTTTCGCGGCGTGAAATTAGGAATTTTTGCAGCAACTTCATCAAAAATTCCACTTCGCTTTTCGGGCGCTTCCAATTTTCGGTGCTAAAGGCGTAGAGCGTGAGGTTTGCGATGCTTTCGTCGATGCAAAACTCGCAGATCTGCTCCACGACCTCCGCGCCCGCTTCGTGCCCGCCGGTGCGCAGCAGACCGCGCTTTTTCGCCCAGCGCCCGTTGCCGTCCATCACAAGGGCTAGATGATTTAGGCTATTCACGGATCAGATTTTTTTCAGCTCAGCCGCGATTTTTAGGGCGACTTCGTCCTTCGGCGCGGTGTCGATTACGACCTGATCGTTTTTCGTGATAAAGGTGACCTTAAGGACGTCGCCACCGAGCCTAACGATGTCGTCCAGCACGTTTAGGCAGACGGCGTCGAGATGCTTTTCATTTAGCATGCGTTTGGCCTCGCCGACGGCATTTTCGCGGTCTGTTTCGAGTTTAAAGCCCACTTTTTTGATATTTCCGCGCACGGAGCTTAAGATATCTTCGTTTTCGCCCAGGCGTAAATTCCAAATTTCGCCGATCTCCGCTTTTTTTACCTTATCTTTGTAGCGAACTTTCGGCGAGTAGTCGCTTACCGCAGCGGCCATTATCAAATATGAGCCGTCTGGGAATTTTGTGCTGTCAAGCGCCGATTTTAGCCCGATAGTGCTTTCAAATTTAACGAGCTTGTACGGTAAATTTTCATATTCGTTGCTAGAGATCAGCGTCACGTCCGCGCCCAGATAAAACAGCGCGTCGGCAATCGCTTTGGAGGTTTTACCGCTGGAGAAATTCGTAATGCCGCGCACGCTGTCGATCTTTTCGATCGTCGCGCCTCCGGTGATGATGACGGTTTTATCCTCCCAAAATTTATCGTTGTAAAGCGCGCGCTTTAGCGTCTGCATTATCGCCTCGGTGCTCGCTAGCCCGCCCTTGCCGGTATCGCCGCAAGCTAGGGTTTTTTCTATCGGATCCACAAAATACGCATTGACGCTCGCTTTTAGCATATCGATGCAGTTTTTTGTGATATTGTTTTCAAGTAGCGCTGGATTTGCGGCCGGCGCGATGACCACCTTGGCGTGGGCGAAAGCCGCGTTTAGCACCTCTAAAAATACGTTGTCGCAGACGCCCCAAGCGAGCTTGTTTATCGTATTTGCCGTCGCAGGCGCTATCAAAACTAAATCCACCTTGGAATAAGCGATGTGGTTAATGCCAGCCTGCCAGTTTTCGTTGGCTTTGCAAAGCACGGGGTGATCGCACAGTGCCTCGAACGCCTTGTAGCTGACAAACTCCTGCACGCCGTCGCTGAGCGCGACATAGACGTCGAAATTCGACTTTTTCAGAGCGGATAAAATTTCAAACGCTTTGTAAAAACTGATACTCCCGCAAACCGCCAGTAAAACCTTTTTCTTACTCATCTTCGCTCCTAAAAAATTTATGGAAAAACCCATCTTTGTTAGTTTGTTTCGTTCGGCTGATCGCCAGCGCGCCGCTCGGAACGTCGCTTGTAACCGTCGTGCCCGCAGCGATTATGACGTCGTCGGCTATCCGCACGGGCGCTACTAGCTGCGTATCCGAGCCGATAAAGACGTTTTTGCCGATTATCGTTTTGTATTTTTTCTTGCCGTCGTAGTTACACGTAATCGTGCCACAGCCGATATTGCTGCCCTCATCGATCTCGCAATCTCCGAGGTAGCTTAAATGCCCCGCCTTGATCCTGTTTACTTTTGCGTTTTTAAGCTCGACGAAATTTCCGATATGGGTGCCGATGACTTCGCATTTTGGGCGTAGATGTGCCATCGGACCGATGTCGGAGTTTTTTACGACGCTATCTTCGATGACGCAGCCGCTTTTTATAAGCGAGCTTTCGATCACGCAAGGACCGACGATACTTACGTTTTCTTGCAGCTCGCATTCGCCGATAAATTTCGCCCTGCTGTCGATGTAGATGCTTTGCGGTAGGCGCATCAAAACACCTTGTTTCATCAAATTTTCTTTGATCTCGTTTTGCATTAAATTTTCGGCGATGCTGAGGGCGAACTTATCGTTTATGCCCATGAAGCTTTGCTCGTCCACCCATACGGCGGCGCATTTTAAGCCCATATCTTTGGCGATTTTGATCGCGTCGGTGAGGTAGTACTCTTTTTGCGCGTTATCTGGTTTGATCTGCGGCAGGATCTGTTTTAGCGCCTCGCTTTTGAAGCAGTAGCAGCCGGCGTTTGCGTCTTTTACCGCCTTTTCTTCCTCGCTTGCGTCCTTTTGCTCTACGATCTTTAAAATTTCGCCGCTGCGAGTAATTACTCGACCGTATCCGAATGGATCGCTAGCGCTAAAAACGCTTAGATTTACTTCCGCGTCCCCCTCGCAGAGTTTGCGAAGCTCGGCGCTTTTTACCAAAGGCATATCGCCGCAGATTATGAGCGTTTTGGCTCCGCAGATTTCGACCTCTTTTAGCCCGCCCGCAGTGCCCGGAAAATGCTCGTGGTCTTGTTTGTAGATTTTAGCGCCCGGAAAGCGCGTCAGGATAGTGCTTTTAACCTCGTCAAATTGGTAGTGTAAAATCACGCTCACGTCGTTTGAAATTTCGTAAGCTTTCTTTAGGATGTGGATTATCATTGGCTCGCCGCAAAGCTCGAAAAGAACCTTGGCCTTTTGCGACTTCATCCGAGTGCCCAGCCCTGCGGCAAGAACTATAACCGAAACGTCGTTCATTTTTACCCTTAAATTTCAAAAATCGGATAATTTTAACACATTTAAAATAAATAAAAACCTAAATTTATGCCGCGCAGGCGAAATTTAAATCCCAAATTTAACTAAAATTTTATAAAATGTCCGCCTAAATTTTAAAGCTTAGGCGGACGTTTTGAAAAAACTGATTTTGGTTACTTGTATTTGGGCGTTTAGCTTCTCGCTGATAGGCGAGTTTTTGCGCGGCATAGACAGCGCGTATTTGGCGTTTTCGCGCGTATCGTTGGCGCTAATTTGCTTCCTGCCGTTTATGAAATTTCGCGGCGTAAATCCCACTTTAGCGCTTAAAATTTGCGCCGTGGGTGCCGTGCAGATCGGCGTGATGTATATCTTCTATTACCGCAGCTTTGCGTATTTGAAAGTCTATGAAGTGGCGCTTTTTACGATATTTACTCCGTTTTACGTGACGTTGCTTTACGACGCGCTTAAGCTTAGATTTCGCGCGCTATATCTTTTTAGCGTCGCAGTCGCGGTGCTAGGTGCCTTGGTGATCAAATTCGGCGCGATAAATTCTGAGTTTTTGACGGGCTTTTTGCTCGTGCAAGGCGCAAATTTATGCTTCGGGCTCGGACAGAGCGCGTATAAATTTATGCTGGAGCGCCACGGCTTTAGCGAGCAGAAGGAGCTTTTCGGCTACTTTTTTGCGGGGGCTACCGCGGTTACGGCGATTGCTGCGATCGTGCTCGGGGATTTTTCTAAATTTAATCCCAGCTTCTCGCAAGGCGCGGTGATCGTGTATCTAGGAACTGTCGCAAGCGCTTTAGGGTATTTTTTGTGGAACAAAGGCGCGTGCGAAGTCGATAGCGGCGTGCTTGCGATTATGAATAACGCGCTCATCCCCGCAGCAATCGTCGTAAATTTGGTATTTTGGCAAAAGGATGCCGATCTGGCGCGCCTACTTGCGGGCTCGGCGCTGATTTATGTTTCGCTAATTTTACATAAAAAGATTATGAAATTTTACGCCGTGCGCGAGCAAAGAATTTAGTATTTAACTAAAATTTTATATTTTTACATTAGAATTAGCCCCTATTTTATTTGAAGTTGGCAAAATGAAAAAAACCTTGAAATTTATCGTCTTTATCGTACTTATTTTTATTGCGATATATTTCTTATACGGTAAATTTTTTAAGCAAGAAGAGGCACCGAAGGCCCTTACCACAAGGCTTGAAAAGGGCGATATAAGAGGCACGGTGACGGCTGCGGGCGAGGTTTACGCCAGAGATTTGGTCGATGTGGGCGCACAGGTAAGCGGTCAGATCAAAAAGCTCTACGTCAAAGTGGGCGATAAGGTTCAAAAGGGTGATATGATAGCGCAGATTGATTCCGTTACGCAAGAAAACGAGATCGCGCAGCAAAAGGCGCAGCTTCTGATCCACGAGGCAAATTTGGCTTCAGCAAAGATCGCCGCGGAAAACGCCAAAACGCAGTATAACCGCGAGCTTGAGCTGTATAAAAGAAACGCCGCTTCCAAAGAGGCTGTGGAAAACGCTAAAAATAGCGCCGCTTTAAAAGAGGCCGAGCAGAAGCAGATCGAGGCGCAGATCGAGCAGACCAAACTTCAGCTAAGCACGGCGGAGACAAATTTCGGCTATACCAAGATCACGGCTCCGATAAGCGGCACGATCGTTTCAATGCCGGTAGAGGAAGGAAAAACGGTAAATTCCAACCAAACTACGCCTACGATCGTAAAGATCGCCGATCTAAGCAAGATGGAGATCAAGATGCAAATCGCAGAGGGCGATATATCCAAAGTAAAGGTCGGAATGGACGTAGAATACTCCATACTATCGGATCTGGATAATATCAAAAAGGCTAAAATTTACAAGATCGACCCCGGTCTTACCACGCTTAGCGACGGGACGTACGATAAAACCTCTAGCGGATCGTCTTATTCTTCGAGTAGCAGCGACAGCGCGATCTATTTTTACGCAAAGATGCTCGTAGACAATGAAAATGATTTTTTAAAGATTGGAATGACGACCGAAAACAACATAATCGTAAGCGAAGCGAACAATACGAGCTACCTACCTACCTCCGTTATCAAGCGCGACGCGAAAGGCGATTACGTCACGGTGCTTAACGGCAACGAGCCCGAGCAGCGATACGTAAAAACGGGCGTCAGCGATGATTTGAATACTGAAATTTTAAGCGGTTTGGATGAAAAAGATGAGGTGCTTATTGCCGACGGAAAAGCCGCGCCGTTAAATATGGACGGGCCTCCGATGGTGTTTTAGTTAAAATTTTATGGTGCAAATATGCTAGAGCTTAAAGATATAAACAAAAAATTCATTCTCGGCGATAACGAAATCCACGTATTAAAGGACGTAAGCTTAAATATCGAAGCGGGCGAGTTTATATCGATTATCGGGCAATCCGGAAGCGGAAAATCGACGCTGATGAATATAATCGGCTGCATCGATACGCCAAGTAGCGGAAGCTATAAGATCGAAGGTCGCGAAACCGCGAATTTAAGCGGCGACGAGCTTGCGGCGCTTAGAAGTAAAAAATTTGGCTTTGTCTTTCAAAAATACAATCTCATCGCCACGATGGACGCGACCGCAAACGTCTCGCTACCTGCGGTGTATGCGGGCGTAGGGGCGAGCGAACGGACGAAAAGAGCTGTGGAGCTTTTAAATAAGCTGGAGCTTGGCGATCGCACTAAAAATTTACCGAGCAAACTTAGCGGCGGGCAGCAGCAGCGCGTAAGCATCGCCCGCGCTCTGATAAACGGCGGCGAAGTGATTTTGGCAGACGAGCCTACCGGCGCGCTTGATAGCAAAAGCGGCGAGACGGTGATGCAAATTTTAACGGCGCTGCATAAAGAGGGACATACCATCATTATCGTTACGCATGATGCGCATATTGCGGAATTTGCGGATCGTATCATCGAGATCAAAGACGGTAAAATTTTAAGCGATAAAAGAAAGACGGAGCGGATTTTTGAGCGCAAAAAAGAGCAGATCAAAACGAAAAATTCTTTCATACTGCGCAAAGATCAGCTCATCGAAAGCTTTAAAATGTCCATTAGCGCGATATTTTCGCATAAACTAAGATCGATTTTGACGATGCTAGGCATCATCATCGGCATCGCGTCTGTTATCTGCGTAGTAGCTCTTGGTAAGGGTTCGGAGGAGAAAATTTTATCCGAGATCCGTAAAATTGGCACCAATACGATCGATATCTTTCCCGGTAAAAATTTCGGCGATGTGCGAGCGGGCTTTGTGAGCACCCTTACGATAAGCGATTCTAAAGTTTTGGCGCGCCAGCCCTACGTTGATTATGCTACACCAAATGCTTCTGCAAGCGGTACGGCAACCTATGCGAATTTAAGCTCCAAAGCTCAACTGCGCGGTGGTGGCGTGAATTCTTTGGCGGTTAATGGCATAGATATAGAAGATGGTAGAAATTTTAGTGACGATGATATTAAAAATTCTGCCTCTGTCGCGATTATCGATCCCAACACCAAAAAAACATTTTTTAAAAATTCCGATCCTATCGGAAAGACGATTTTATTTTCGGGTAAGCCACTTAAGATCATAGGAGTTTCGGGCAAGGATAAAAACGCCTTCGGAAGCAACGAAAATTTAAGAATTTACGCGCCGTATTCGACCGTGATGAATAAAATCACGGGCAATCGAAAAATCAGCTCTATAACCATCAAAATAAAAGACGATGTCAATACTCAAGTGGCCGAAGAGAGCCTAACTCAGCTACTTATCCAAAGACACGGCTCGCGGGATTTTCATACGATGAACGCAGATACTATCAAACAAACAATACAAAGCACTACCGGCACGATGACGATTCTGATCTCATCGATCGCAGTGATTTCGCTCGTCGTCGGCGGTATCGGCGTGATGAATATCATGCTCGTAAGCGTTACCGAGCGCACGCGCGAAATCGGCATCAGAATGGCGATCGGAGCGAAGCAATCCAATATTTTGCAGCAGTTTTTGATAGAGGCGATCTTGCTTTGCTCGTTAGGTGGAGCTTTAGGAATTTTAATCGCTTTGGCGCTTGGATTTGCGTTTAATACCATAAGCTTAGATTTTGCGATGAAATTTACTACGGCGCCTTTCGTGATCGCCTTTGCGGCGTCGTCCGCGATCGGTATAGTTTTCGGCTATCTGCCGGCAAGAAACGCCAGCAGATTAAATCCGATAGATGCTTTAGCACAAGAATAACCAAGGAGAGAAAATGATAAATTCCAAAGTAATTTTAAGCGGCGTTTTAGCTGTTTTTATCGGCGGTTGTGCCTCAAATCAAAGTGAGGTCGAATTTAAACCTGTAGAGCATTTCAAGGACGAAAATGCAAGCTATGAAATCGATACGCTGTGGTATAAAAAATATGGCGAATCGTATCTAAATAAGCTTGTAGATCAAGCCCTTGCGAACAACTACGATCTAAAAACAGCGGCTTTAAACGTTGAGAGTGCTTATGCAAATTTAGGGCTAAGCAGGGCTGATCTTTTTCCTACGCTAAGTAGCTCGTGGAGTGCGGGCGCTAATCGCGACATAAGCACCGGCTCGAATTGGAACAAAACCTATAGTTCGGGCTTTAACGTAAGCTATGAGCTTGATCTTTTCGGCAAGATCCGCTCGGCGGTAAATGCCGAGGGCTGGAACGCCAAAGCTAGCGAGTTTGACCTTGAAAATACTCGCCTGACTCTTATAAATTCCGTCGTAAGCGGCTACTTTGAGATGCTTTATCTAAACGATTCGCTAAAATGGACAAAACAGAATTTAAGCGATTACCGAGAGATCGAAAAAATAATCAAGGCAAAATATGATTACGGCAAGTCCGAGCAGCTAGATTACAGGCAGATTCAAAATTCTATCCTAGGGCTTGAAAACAAGGTATTAAGCATTCAAAAAAACATCGAAGATAATCATAAATATATGAGAAATCTCATCTCCTCCAGCTTGCAATTTGATGATAACACCGATTCGATAAATTCCATAGAATTCCAAGGCGTTGATCTAAATGTGCCTTACACGGCGCTTGCTAACCGCCCCGACATTAGAGCTGCGATCGCTAGGCTAAATTCCAGCTTTTACGACGAACAGACCGCTAAGTTAAATTTCTTTCCTAGCGTAAATTTAGGCGCAGGGCTTACTAACGGGCAAGGCGTGAGCGCTAACGATAGTTTCAAGCTAAATTTTTTAAGCGGCAACGTAAGTATAAGTCTGCCGTTTTTGGATTATGCGAGGGTTGAAAACCGCCTTAAAATTTCGGAGATCGCTTTTCGCAAAAACGTCGTAAATTACGAACAGACGCTCTCTAACGCTACGAATGAGGTGCTAAATTTATATAGAATTTATCAGATCAATCTGGCTAGCCTTAAAAATTTAAGCGCTGCTTACGATGAAAAGGCGCGCATTGCCGATCTTTACGCTGCGAAATATGAAGCAGGCTCAAGTGAGCTAAAGGATATGCTAGAAGCCCGCACCGACGCCGTAAACGCTAAGATAAACGAGCTAAACCAAAGATATTTGACGCTGCAAAATGAGGCGGCAATTTATCGCGCGATGGCAGGTAAATTTAAACGCAAATGAAAAAGGCTTTGATATTTTGGCTGCTTTGCGGCGCGATATTTGCTGATTGCACGGCACTAAGAGCGCAAGATGACTCAGTAAGCCTTGGTGCCAGCGCTTATGTTGCGGACGATAAACAATCAGAATTTGAGAAAAACCATAGTGAAATTATGCTAAATCGTCAAAAAAATGAATTAGATCAGCAAAGCCTGCAAAATAATTTGCAACGTGAATCAAAAGGCGTAGGCGACCACGATGATTTTTCGATGAAAAAGCAGCCGATGCAAGACATCAAGGAGCGAAACAATAAAAATGAGAAGGACTTAAAACTGCGCCGTAAAAAGCTGCAAGGCGACGCTTATCGGCGCTAGGGCTGCTTTTGTTTATTGGTTTTTAAGTAAAGTTTCTATAAAATCTCCGCTTTACATTTTCTTAAAGGAACAGTTATGAAAAGAACATACCAACCCCACAATACCCCTAAAAAGCGCACTCACGGCTTTCGCGTCCGCATGAAAACAAAAAACGGTCGCAGAGTTTTAAGTGCAAGACGTGCTAAAGGCAGAAGAAGATTGGCTGCGTAGGCGAATTTGCTGCGATAAGCGATAGCAGGGTTTTTTCGGAGGTTTATAAAAGTGCGGCAAAGTGGCATTGCGAATGCGCTGTTGTGTATTTTTTGGCTAGCGAGCAGCGTAAATTTAGCGCAGTCGCCAGTAAAAAAATAGGCAATTCAGTTACGCGAAATTACGCTAAAAGACGTTTGCGCGCAGCGTTTTATAATCAAAAAGACGCCATTGTTAGCGGAATTTTTATATTAATCGCAAAAAAGCAGATCATAGATATGAGCTTTGAAGACATTGAGCGAAATTTAAAATGGGCGTTTAAAAAGATCGGCGCAGTAAAATGAAGAGATTTTTTATAGCCGCAATCGGATTTTATAAAAAATTTATTTCGCCTTTGCTGCCATGCTGTTGCCGTTATTATCCGAGCTGTTCGGAATACGCGCTTTATGAGTTTAAGTTTAACGGCGTCTTTGGCGCGCTCTGTGCTGTAACGGCTAGAATTTTAAGATGCAATCCGCTCTTTAGCGGCGGCATAGATTATCCGATAATCGCGCGAAATTTCAAATTTTGCGTATTTTCAAA
Organism: uncultured Campylobacter sp.; assembly: GCF_937980635.1. Lineage (GTDB taxonomy): Bacteria > Campylobacterota > Campylobacteria > Campylobacterales > Campylobacteraceae > Campylobacter_B. The sequence goes on along the minus strand of NZ_CALJPG010000020.1, from coordinate 33,492 downwards.
AGCCTGTGAAGGCGGCTTTAACGCGCGCGCGCAGAAATTTAAGCTTTGGTTTATACCATATAAAAAAAATAGATATTACGTCATACGACTAGGAGAAAATAGTGCTAGATAAACTTCCTCAATCAAAGCGCCTTGCTATCGCGATAGCAACTGCGCTCATATTTTTTGTAGCTTACGATCATTTTTATTTATCAAAAATTCGCGCCGCAATGGAGGCAAACGCAACCGCAGCGCAAATCGCGCAAAAAAATGCCGCCAAGTCCGCTCCGCAAACTTCCGCCGCTGGCGTGAGCGCGCAGGGAGCAAATTTAAATACCGCAAATTCCATCTCTGCACCGTTAGTACGCGTGGTTGGCAAAGAAGCAAATTTCACGATCGACGGACTTGGTCGCATAAGCTCATATGTGTTAAACGATGCGAAATTCCGTGAGGAAAACGGCGATGCGATAAATTTGATCGATCCTAAATCGCATTCTAAACCGCTTGAGATGCGCTTCGAGGACGTGGCGTTGAATGCGATGGCTTTCGATACTCCTTACAGCGCTTCATCTAGCGAGCTGGACGTACGAAACGGAGAGGCTAGCGTTACATTAAGTCAAAGTTTAGGCGCCGTTAGCATAAATAAAATTCTTACCTTTTATCCAAATGGTAGTTATAAATTGGATCTGAAGTTAAGCGGCAATGCGCGTTATTTCATCAGTCCTGGCTCGCGCCCGAACGTAGAAGTAGATAGCTATACGGTTCACGGCGTCATCGTTGGAAAACCTGGCGAAGCTGGAATTTCAGATAAAATCGCTTCATTTTTTACGGGCTCGCAAGCTATAAACGAAAGCGTAGAAATTTTTAAAGATGGCGATGTGGATAAAAACGAGCGAATAAGTGGCGCAAATATCGCTGCGAGCTCAGATCGTTATTATACGACGCTATTTTACGGAGAGAGCTTGAATGCGACCGTGACTGACGCAGATAAAATTTCGCAGGTTTTTATAGGCTCAGACGGCGATCTTAGTCTTACGGGCTATATCGGCGCGAAAGATCACGCGACGCTAAGCTCGATAAATCCTGCTCTTACGCACATTATCGAATATGGCTGGTTTACTTTCATCGCCCGCCCGATGTTTAAATTTCTAAACTGGCTGCACGGCTATATCGGTAACTGGGGTTGGTCGATCGTAGTGCTTACGCTCATTATCCGCCTAATCTTATTCCCGCTAAGTTACAAGGGAATGCTATCGATGAATAAGCTAAAAGATCTGGCGCCTAAGATGAAGGAGCTTCAGGAGAAATATAAGGACGATAAGCAGAAGCTGCAGATGCATATGATGGATCTGTATAAGAAAAACGGCGCCAATCCGATGGGCGGCTGCTTACCGATCCTGCTTCAGATACCGGTATTTTTCGCGATCTACCGCGTGCTGCTTAATGCGATCGAGCTAAAGGGCGCGGAGTGGGCGCTGTGGATTCACGATCTGTCGCTTAAAGATCCATACTATATCCTGCCGATTACGATGGGAATTTTGATGTTTTTACAGCAAAAGATTACGCCGACTACGTTTACTGATCCGATGCAAGAGAAGATGATGAAATTCTTGCCGCTTATTTTTACGGTATTTTTTGTGATGTTTCCTGCAGGTCTTACGTTATACTGGACGGTAAATAATTTCTGCTCCATTATTCAGCAATACGTCATTAATAAAGCCTTTGCTAGGCATAAACAAGCTCAAATAGCGGAGAAAAAATCATGATAATTGAAGCAGAAAATTTAAAAGACGCATATAATAAAGCAGCAGCTGAGCTAGGATGCTCGGTAACGCAGCTTAATGTGCGCGTGCTGCAGCATCCAAGCGGTGGGTTTTTAGGCTTTTTTAAAAAAAATGCTATAATAGAAGCGGTTCTCGAAGGGGAGAAATTTAGCGAAAATCCGGAATTTAACGCCCCGCAAAATAAAGCCGGCAAAGCAGAGAAAAAGCAGAGCGATAAATCAGAGCCGCAAAATCCGCGCGCCATGCATTCTAAACATCGCAAAGAAAAGCAAAAGGGCGTTGTGACGGATCAAATTCTATCCGATATCAAAGAGAAACTATCTGCGCTTTTTAGATCAAGCGAATTTAATATCGAAGTTAGCGATGTTAGCAAAATAGACGAAAATACTGTCTATATCAAGTTGCAAGGCGAGGATAGCGCGCTTTTGATAGGCAAAGAGGGGCACCGCTACAAGGCTCTTTCGTATATGATTTATAACTGGATCAGCATCAGATATGATCTTGCTGTGGTTTTTGAAATCGCGGAATTTTTACAAAATCAAGAACGATTTATCGATTCTTATGTAAATGCGCTCGTGGAGCGCTCCGGAAATGAGCGTATCGTCACGAAGACTTTTGACGGCGCATTTATCAAAATTGTAGCCGATAAGCTAAAACAAGCATATCCAGATCGTTTCGTGGGCATCAAATCCACGCGTAGCGGCAAAATCGTCATCGTAGACGAAAAAAGCTAATCGTGAGCGAGACTATCGCCGCTATCGCTACGGCTCACGGCATCGGCGGAATTTGCATAGTTAGAATTTCAGGCGAGGAAGCGCTATCTATCGCTCTAAGCCTTTCACATCGCAGTTCTTTGCGCCCTCGCTATGCCACGCTTGTGAATCTTTTTGACGCGAGTGGCGAAGCATTCGGCGAGGCGATTTTGATATATTTTAAAGCTCCGCATAGCTTTACCGGTGAGGATGTCGTAGAAGTGCAGACTCACGGTGGCTTTACGGCTTCATCCTTGGCGTTAGATGCCGTGCTGGCTCTGGGTGCGCGCATAGCAAATCCGGGCGAGTTTAGTAAGCGAGCGTTTTTAAACGGCAAAATGGATCTTAGTAAAGCCGAAGCCATAAGTGATCTTATAAATTCGCGCTCGCAAAGTGCGGCTAAAGCTTTAGCGCGCAGCTTGCGAGGCGAGCTAGCAGGCTTCGTCGCAAATCTGCGCGCGGCTCTGGTTAAGACGCTGGCTTTTGTCGAGGTTTGCATAGATTACGCGGAGGAGGATCTGCCTTCCGACGTGCTGCAAAGCTCGCAAAAGATGCTGGATGAAAACATAAAAAGTCTGGAAAAGATCACCCGCATAAGCCGCAGCCGAAGAGGGCTAATCGAGGGCTTTAAAGTAGCGATTGTGGGTAAGCCCAATGTCGGTAAATCAAGCATTTTAAACGCACTTTTAAATTTCGAGCGCGCCATCGTGAGCGACGAGGCGGGTACTACTCGCGATCTCATCGAAGAAAGCCTGCAGATAGGCACTCATCTAATCCGTATAGTCGATACTGCAGGTATCAGACACGGCGGCTCTAAGCTCGAAAATATCGGTATTTCATATTCGGTTCGAGCGGCGAGCGAAGCGGACGTGATCTTGGCGATCTTTGATTCGAGCCGCGAATTTAGCGAAGAGGACGGCGAAATTTTAAAAATTTTGCGCGAGCAAAAAGATAAGAAAATAATCTACGTATTCAATAAATGCGACCTGCCGCGCAAATTTAAAGCGGACGCGAACTATTTGTGCGAAAAACTCGCTGCCGCGGATGCCGATGATTTTAAAAATTTAGCGCAAAGCTCTACCAGCAAAAATTCTGCTAGGCTAAATTTAAAAGATTGCGCCGACGAAATTACCGAAGCCGCGGCAGAAAATTCTAAAATTTCGGCGGGAGACTCTATCGCCGCGCCGCTTGAAATTTCTGCAAACGAGGGCGTGGATAAAATTTTAACCGCGCTTGAGAGCTACTTAGATTCTCAAAATTTCGACGGCCTTATGTTAAGCAATGAGCGGCAAATTCTATCTTGCGAGAGCGCGCTTATAGCTCTTAAAAACGCGAGCGAGCGCCTAGCTTGCGGCGAGCTTGAGCTTTTTGCATTTGAGATAAATCGCGCGGTTGAGGCGATTGCGCGTATTTCGCGTCCATTTGAGCGAGACGAAATTCTAGACGAAATGTTTGGCAATTTTTGCCTCGGCAAATAGCGTTTTAGCTACTAATTAGCCAAAATTCAATATAATCTCGCATTTAAAACGAGGTCTTTATGAAGGAAAAAATCCAATATTTTTTGGCGCTGGGTCTGATAAAATTTGCAAAATTCGCGCCGAAAAGCTTCATATTCGCATTTTTCGACAAGCTCGCACTTTTTGCATCGTGGAAGCTTAGCAGGCGCGTTAAAGTCGCACAAGACAACCTTCGCGCCGCCTATCCGCAAAAAAGCGAAAGTGAGCTTCACGCTCTTGCGATCGAGAATTTTCGCAGTATCGCTAGGACGCTTACCGACACGCTTTTATTTTACAATGGCAGACTAAAATTTGATGATCTGATTTCAAACGGCGAGCAGGCGCTAGAGCGCGTCCGAAAGCTAAAAGGTGATAATCCGCACGGGATTTTATTTTTTACCGCGCATTTTGGAAATTGGGAAATTTTAGCTAATTTTTTTGGCGCCAACGGCTTTCCCGTCTCGGTAGTCGGGCGTCGCAGCGATAATGAGTTGATCGAAGAGCGGCTCGTGGCGCCGTTTCGCGAGCGCTACGGTAACGACCTCATTTACAAGGACGATGCGATGCGCAGGCTCGTGCAGGCGCTAAAGCAGGGGCGCAACGTAGGCATTCTGCCCGATCAAAAGCCAGGCCCTAAAAACAGCCTGATTACGACCTTTTTTGGACGACAGTGCTACACCACAAAGACCATCGCGTCGCTTTATTTGAAATTTCGCCCCGTGCTGATACCCATTTTTGCGCGCCGCGGAGAGGATGATCGCTACGAGATCGTGATCAAGGATTTCCCGCCGCTACCTGAAGGACTAAATAAGGACGAGGCCGAATTGTTTATCACGCAAAAGTGCAACGACATTTTCGAAGAGGTTGTGCGAACCGCGCCGCAGCAGTGGTTTTGGATACACAAACGATGGAAGATGGACTAGCTATGGCGCGGCAAATTTCAAGAGGCGAGAGCAGACAGGGCATCGCGAGAAATTTATCCGCGCCGCAGGGCTCGCGCCTTTTTGCAAAAGAGCAAAGCGTCGAAAATTTAAGTAGAGCTGCGCGAGAAGGTAAAATTTTAAATCACGAAAGCTCTATGGCGATCGCCGCCGCGCGAGATTATAAAAATTCGAACTTTAAAAATTTCATATCGATTTGCGGCAGCCTCTCTTGCATTTTGCGCCGCGGAAGCTTTAGCGATAAAAATTTAAGATCGGGCGCTTCGGGCTGGGCGTGGCACGCAGGCGGCGGCTCTTTAAATTTAAACAGCGAAAGCTCCACTGCAAATCCGTCCGCCGCTAAAAATCCGTATCGAAAAGCGCTCATCTTAAGCGACGGCCGCAAGGGGCACGAGAACCAAAGCATCGCATTTTGCGAGCTAAGAAGGCTTGAGTTTTGCCTTTGCAAGATCGCTTATGCAAACAAACTTCTTAAACTCTGCTCCTACGCGCTTGATTTTTTCGGGCTTTATTTTAAAATTTTTAAGTGCGATCTCGGCGCGGGCGGCATAGCGGCGGACTGCAAAAGCGGATCAAATTTAAATAATCCCGCTTTAAACAGCCCCGCTGCATCAGATAGCATAAATTTAGATGCCGCGCCGAATGGCACCAATTCAGATGCCGTATCATATAGCGCAAATTTAGACGCTGCATCAGATCGTAATTTAAATTTCGCAGATTTTGATCTGTTCGTAGGAGCGGGCTCTACGACCTATTACGCGCTGAAATTTTACGCGCGCAGATACGCAAAGCCGAGCATAGCGCTGATGTATCCGAAGGGCTACCGTAAGGATTTTAGCGTCATCATCGCAGGCGCGCATGACCGCCCAAAGCCGCGCGCAAATCTTAAAATTTCGCCCGTCTCGCTTAGTTTTTCGCGCCCGAGCGGGCTGTATCGGCCGCAGCGCAAATCCATCGGATTTATCATCGGCGGGCCGAATTCCTGCTTTGAGATGGGGGATGAAATTTTAAAGCAGATAGAGGGCGTAAGGGCGCAGTTTGCGGACTGCGAGTTTGCGCTAACGACCTCTCCGCGCACGCCGCGGGCTACCGAGAGCGCGCTAGAAAAGCTTGGCTGGGATTATAGCGTGATTTATAGTCGCGAGCTCGTAAATCCAATCGGCGATTTTTTGGCGCAGTGCGAGTGGGTCTTTATCAGCGAGGACAGCGTCTCGATGATAAGCGAGGCCGTATCTAACGGGAGCGCGAGCGTGGCTATTTTGAGCCTAAAGCGCAAAGTCGCTCATAATAAATTTGACGATTTTATAAGCGCTCTCGTTTCTACTGGGCATGCTAGGCGCTACGATGAAACACTAAAAAAGACCGCGAAGTACGATCTTGGGGCGTTTGTGAGGGAGATAAAAATATGAGGGTTGTGCAAATCTTGCCCGAGCTTAACGAAGGCGGCGTCGAGCGCGGCGTAGTCGAGCTAAATAGAGAGTTTGCGCGGCGCGGCATCGAAAATTTCGTTATCAGTAACGGCGGCAAATTGGCGCCCGAAATAGAAAAAGACGGCGGCGTGCACGTACAGCTCGACGTTTGCTCCAAAAATATCCTCACTGCACCCGCTAGAGTGCTAAAGCTGCGTAAAATTTTAAGCGGCATAGCCCCCGACATCGTGCATGTCCGCTCACGCGTGCCGGCGTGGCTGGTTAAATTTGCTCGCCCCAAAGCAAAGATCGTAAGCACCGTACACGGGATAAATTCCGTAAATTTCTACAGCAAAATCATGACGGATGCGGACGCGATTATCTGCCCTAGCGGCTATACGCTCGATCACGTGGTGAAAAGCTACGGCGTAGACGCAGCCAAGATCACGATCATTCCGCGCGGCATCGATCTAGTAAAATTTAATCCCAAAAATTTAGACGAGCGCTTCATTGCGGAATTTCGGCAGAAGTTCCACCTCGCACAGGATGATTTCATCGTCTCAAGCATTGGGCGCATCACGCAGATTAAGGATTACAAAACCCTGATCCGCGCTGCGGCTTTGGTGAGCGAACAAAATCTTAAAATTTTGATCGTAGGCGGTGTGAGAGCGGATCGCGACGAGTATTTTTCCGAGCTAAAATCACTCGTAGAGGGGCTTGGGCTGGGCGAGTGCGTAATTTTTACGGGCTCGCAGAGCAAGGTAGCCGAAATTTACTCGCTCTCGTCGGTCATGGTAAGCGCTTCGAGTAAGCCCGAGAGTTTCGGGCGTTCGATGGCTGAGGCGATCGCGCTGAATTGCCCGGTGATCGCTACCCGCCACGGCGGCGCGCTGGATATTATTAAAGAGGGCGAAAACGGTTATTTTTTTGACGTGGGCGACGCGCAGGCGCTGGCGGGGCTGTTTGCCCCCGCGCGCGAGCTGAAATTTGACGGCTACGGCTACGTTTCGCAAAACTTCAGCCTAGAGCAGATGGTAGAAAAAACGATAAAGGTTTATGAGAGTTTAATATGAAAAAATTTTTTTACGAAAACGGCGCGCCTAGCGGCTGGAGAATCACATTTTTAACGCTGCTGCTTCTTTGGTGCGCGTCGCTGTTTTTTAAAAACGCGGTCTATCAGATCTCCTTTGCGGCGCTAAATTTACTATTTTTAGTCCATCTGATATATTTTAAAAACTACTTGGTTCTAAGCGAAATTTTGAAAAAAACGAGATTTGTCGCGATTTGCTTCCTCTGCCTGGTAGCGACGCTAGCGATCTCAAACCTCCTAAACGAGGCTGTGATCTCAAAAAAAGCGTGGCAGAGCACGCTATTTTTTGTGCTTCGATACGGCGCGATATTTTTGGCGCTTTGTTATTTTTACAAGCTCAAATTTTTTGATCAAAACGCCGTTTTTGCCTTTTTGTTCGTGGGGCTTGGAATTTTATCGGCAAGCGTGATCTATCAGCTTTTAAGCAGCACCGATGCGATCGTCTTTTCAAGCGACTCTGTTCGCGGCGGTCTTAGCGGATCGCTTTCGAACCGCAATATCTTAGGGCTTTTTATGGGCTTTGGGCTCTGCCTTAGCGCGGTGGCGATACGGCGGCCTTCGGCGCTCAAATTTGCGGCTTTATTTTTATTCGCGTTTTTTATGATCTTTTCATTTTCCAGAGCGGCGTGGGTCGGCGCGTTTTGCGCGCTTGTGTTTTACGGCGCGCTAAATTTAAAGAGTTTAAACAAAAAATACCTGCTTTTCACGGTATGTTTCATCGCGCTTTTCGCCGTTTTACTCGCGCTTTCGCCGTCGTTTGAGCAAAGGCTAGCAGCGCTATTTAGCGGCGACTCCTCAGGCAGAACCGTGATTTGGAGCTATATTTTAGAAATGGCGCAAGAAAAGCCTATCTTGGGCTATGGGCTGGGCTCATATATAAATTTGCTGGGCTCCCCGGTTCTTGAGCATCCCGAATACAACGCACCGCATAATTTATTTTTAGAAATTTTACTTTATAGCGGCGCGCTTGGGCTTATCTTTTACGGCGCGATCCTATTTAGCGTTTTTAAGGAGTGCGTCCAAAGCAGGCAGTTTGGGGTTCTTACGCTTTTAATTTATCTTTTGATAGATTGCCAGTTCGATCACGGCGCGTATCTGTCGAAAGAGGCGCTAAGTCTGGCTACGATACTAAGCTTTTTGGCCTATCGCATGAGGATCGAGCGATGATCTACGCGGCGGTTTTGGCTTTTGCGGCGCTTTTTGCGTGGTTTAGCCTGCGCTTTGCGTGGTGGGCAAAGGATCTGTCTTACGAGTATCCGCGCGTGCTGATGTATCATATGATCCGCGAGCATCTGCCAAAGCGCGCCTCTAAATTTAACCGCCTGCGCGTGATCCCCGCCGCGTTTGAAAAACAGCTTGCGTGGCTGAAGCGAAACGGCTTTACGAGCTACACTCTAAGCGAGCTTGCAAGCTTGGATAGCAAGCCTGCAAAGGCGGTTTGTATTACCTTCGACGACGGGTATCGCGATAATCTTACGGGCGCCCTGCCTCTTTTGCAAAAATACGGCTTTAAGGCGACGATTTTCATCGTGAACCGGCGTTTTGATGGGAATTGGGCGACCGATAAGGATCTGAAAAAATCAAGTGACGAACTAAATCGCGAGGAGATGCTAAACGACGAGGAGGTCCGCGAGCTTTTGCAAAGCGGGCTCATCGAGATCGGTTCGCATACGCTCGATCACGCAAACTTGCCTAGCTTAGGCGCGCAAGAGCAGCTGCGCCAGATGAGCGAATCAAAGCGCGAAATAGAGGCGAAATTCGGCATTTGCTGCAGCGCCTTTGCCTATCCGTTCGGCTTTTACGACGAGATTAGCGTGCGCTGCGCGCGCGAGGCGGGCTTTAGCTGCGCCGTCACGACGCAAAACGACGTGTTGCGCCCTCACTACTCAAATTTTGAAATTCCGCGCATCATGGTTAGCGGCAGGCATGGGCTTTTTAGCTTCATTTTAAAGATGAAGAAAGGCAGAAATAGATGAAAATCGCCTATCTTTGCTGCTCCAGATTTTACGGCGGCGTCGAAAAGATCGTGATCGACTCGCTAAATGAGCTTTGCAAAAGCGAGCAGGCAGCGCTAATCGTACCCGATAGATGCGAGTTTTTGCAGCGTCTGGATGCGCGCGTGCAAATTTATCAGTACAAAAGCCGCGACAAGCGCTACAATCCGTTTTTGTTCGCTGAAATTTATCGGTTTTTACGCTCGGGCGGATTTGAAATTTTACATTCGCACGGCGCCAAAGCCGCGCAGATCGGCTATGTGGTCGAAAAATTTCTAAGCCTTAAGCTTGTTGCGACCAAACACAACGACCGAAAAGCGCCCGTTTTTGATCGCGTGCGAAACGTCATCGCAGCCTCGCGCAAGGTCGCAACCACGATAAATCACGCCGCGAAGGTGATATATTTCGGCATAGAGCCGCGGCAGGAATTTGTAAATCATGAAATTTTCGCGCGCTGCAAGGACGCGGAGGGCGCTGCAAATATGGCGCCCAAGGAAACAAATGGCGCGCGCGGCGACTCGGCTAGCGGTACGTTCGCGTCGCAAAACATGGCTGGCGCTGCATTTGCGTCGCAAGATACGCTTACCGGGGCACGTGTGTCGCAAGATAGGGCTTTGGATGCGGACGCATCGCAAAATAAGACCAGCAGCGTATTCGTATCGCAACAGGGCGCAAGCGCAGCGGCAGAAAATTTTAAATTTAGCATCGTCGCGGTCGGCAGGCTCGATAAGATCAAAGGTTTTGATCTTTTGATCCGCGCCGCAAGCGAGCTGAAATTTGATTTCGAGCTTAAAATTTACGGGCAGGGCGGCGAGAGGCAAAATTTGCAAAATTTAATTAATTCGCTAAAATTGCAGGACCGCGTGCGGCTATGCGGCTTTTGCGACGACGTTGCGGCGGTCCTGAGCGCGTCGCACCTGCACGTCATCAGCTCGCGAAAGGAGGGCTTTCCGGTGATTTTGATCGAAGGTATTTTTTATTCGCCCGTGCTGATATCCACCCGCGTGGGCGGAATTTCGGAAATTTTAAGCGAGGAGTTTTTGTACGAGACGGCGGATCTGGGCGCTAAAATCGATGAAATTTACCGCACTTACGGCAAATACGCCCGGGCTTTTGCGCAAAAACACGCCAAGTTCAAGCAAACTTTGACGCTGCAAAATTATATTAGCTCGCTTAAAAATTACTACGAGGAGCTGTTATGCGAAGCCTAAAGATCGTGCATTGCGGTATTTTCAACGAATACGACGACGGCAGTTTTTTCTACGGCATGGAGCGCAAAATCAGCCACGGCCTCGTTCGCGGCGGGCACTTCGTCTATGATTTTAGCTACCGCGATTGGGAGCGGAGCCTGCGCTTTTGCGGGCTGAAAAACAGCGGGCTAGAGAAAATGAACGCCAAACTCGTGCGTATCTGCGAAAACATCAGCGCCGATCTGCTTCTAATCGGCAAAGGCGAAAAGATCGGTCTTGGCACGCTGCGAGCGATAAAATCGGCGCTTCCTAAGATTAAAATCGCGATCTGGTACGTCGATCATCTGCAAGAAAAACGGGAATTTTTCGAAAAACTAAGCTTCATCGACGTGTTTTTTTGGGCGAATGCGCTGAAGCTGCGCGATCTTTCGGCAAGATACGGCGCGAAATTCGCCTTTTTCCCAAACATCTCCGACGCGGCGTTTGATAGACGCCTAGACGCCGCTAAAACGACCGACGTGATCTACATAGCGCGCGATTATCAAGAGGACGTGAGGTATAAATTTGCGCTTTTGCTGCGCGATTTTTGCAAAAAAGAGGGGCTTAGGCTTAAAATTTTTGCAAGCCTCGGCGCGCCTGCCGTATTCGGCGATAAATTTCATCGCGAGATCGCGGCTGCGAAGATCGCGATAAATTTTAATCGCGACGACGAGCTTGAGTGCGCGAGTGTTCGTAAATTGCTCGGCGCGAGCGACCGCATGGCGCAGTTTTTAGGATGCGGCGTCTGCACTTTTAGCCCCAAGATCGCGGGGTTTGAGCGGCTTTATGAAGACGGCTCGGAGATAGTTTATTTTGACGGTCCTACGGATTGCTTTTCAAAGATCAAATGCCTTCTTGCTAGCGGCGAATACGCACGCATCGCGCGGCGCGGCAGAGCCAAGACGCTAAGGATCGCGAACGCCGCCCGAGTGGCGAAATTTATGCTTGAGACGATCTTTGAAGAGAGCTTCGGCGCAGATGTCTGCGGTGAAATTTCTGATGAAAAATGCAGCGAAGGCGGCGGCGAACGTCACGGCGCGTTAAGCGAAAAAGATAAAAACGATCGGGGCGATTTTTACAGCGAGCCCTACGAGTGGCGCGAGTTCGTCTATAAAAACGGAGAGAAATTCAGATGATTTATTTTGTAGCCTTTCTGATCTTTGCCGCCGCAGCGGGCGTTTCGCTGCGGTATAACTGGTGGCGGATCCCGCAGGGCTGGCATAAGGCGCGGGTGCTGATGTATCATAGCGTAGAGGAGCACAAGGGCGATAAATTCGATAAATGGCGGCTGAAGCCTGCGGATTTTGAAAGACAGATCGCGTGGCTTGCGAAAAACGGCTTTAGCAGCTTTAAGCTTAGCGAGCTTATCGCGCTAGAGCGGCTGCCTAAAAAGGCGGTTTGCATCACATTCGACGATGGGTTTGAAAATAATTTTACTAGCGCCTTTGAAATTTTGAAAAAATACGATTTCAAAGCGAGCATATTTTTGGTGCCGGATGCCGTACAAAACGACTGGGAGCGCGCCAACACCGCTCATCTCGCGCGGATGCTAAACGAGGAGCAAATTTTAAAAATGCAAGCAAGCGGGCTGGTGGAGTTTGGCGCGCATACGATGCACCACGTAAATTTAGACCTTACCTATGTGAGCGATCCCAAGCTTGCCGCAGATGAAATCATCGAATCCAAAGCTCGCGTAGCGCGTATTTGCGGGCGGCCGTGCGAGGTGTTTGCCTACCCGTACGGTAAATTTAACGACGAAATTTTAAATATTGCCAGATCAAATTTCAAAGGCGCGGTGGTCGTCAAGCGCGGACTTTACGAGGCGGGCGACAACAAATACGCCGTAAAGCGTATCGGCATTTTGGGTACGGAGGGGTTTTTTGATTTTTGGCTGAAATTTACGAGGATAAGGAACAAACTATGATTAAAGCGTCCGTTTATGCGATAGTGATGAATGAGGAGCGCCACATCGAGCGTATGCTGCGTAGCGTGGCGGATTTTGCCGAGATCATAATCGTCGATAGCGGCAGCACCGATGCCACGCTGCAAATCGCGCGTAAATTTACCGATAAAATTTACCACCACGACTGGCAGGGCGAGGGGGTGCAGAAAAACTATGCGTTTTCGCTATGTAGCAACGAATGGGTGCTCAATCTCGACGGCGATGAGGAGGTAAGCCCTGAGCTAAAAGGCGAGATAGAGGAGTTTATGAGCCAGAGCGATTACTCTGCGCTGGATATTAAATTTCATGAATACTCGCTCGGGCGCAGATGCTCCGATCTCGTGCGCAAAAACACCCACATCCGCTTCTTTCGCAAGGAGTGCGGCGAGTATAAAAATATGGGCGTGCATGCGCAAATTTCGATCATAAAAGGCGCGGTGAAAAAGAGCAAATTCTGCATCAATCACTTTAGCGAAAAGCCGATCGCCGAGCTCGTTACGAAAAACAACAACTACTCCACGCTGCGCGCACAGGGGGATTTTGAGAAGGGCAAGAAGCCGAGCCTTGCGAAGCTTTTGCTGATCTATCCGTTTGCGTTTTTTAAATCATACATTTTGCGCAGATCACTTTTTGACGGACGCAAGGGATTTATCACGGCAAACATTAACGCATTTTACGCGTTTTTAAAAGAGGCGAAACTTTACGAGAAGTATCTTAAAAAGGGCGAAGATTAATCGAAATGATAGAAAATTTTAGCTATCATACGGACCTAAATTTAACGGCGAAAAGGGCGAAAAAATGGACAAAAAAGTAGTAGCGGCACATAAAATTTCAGACGAAGAATATGAAAAAATTTTAAAAATTTTAGGTCGCGAGCCGAATCTGCTCGAGCTTGGGATTTTTAGCGCGATGTGGAGCGAGCACTGTAGCTACAAATCGAGCAAAAAATACTTAAGCGGCTTTCCGACCAAGGCGCCTTGGGTTATCCAGGGCCCCGGCGAAAACGCAGGCGTCATCGACATCGGCGGCGGCATGGCTGCGGTTTTTAAGATGGAAAGCCACAACCACCCTAGCTTCATCGAGCCTTTTCAGGGAGCTGCGACCGGCGTGGGCGGGATACTGCGCGATATCTTTACGATGGGCGCGCGCGTCGAGGCCAATATGAACTCGCTTCGTTTCGGCGAGGTGCGAGGAAGAAGCGAGAATGCGCGAAAACAGCGCTATCTGCTAAAAGGAGCGGTCGCAGGCATCGCGCACTACGGCAACTGCATGGGTATCCCTACGATAGGCGGCGAGACGACGTTCGACGCTGGCTTTGACGGCAACATTTTAGTTAATGCTTTTGCTCTGGGTATCGTTAAAAAGGACGAAATTTTCTATGGCAGAGCCGAAGGCGTGGGCAACAGCGTAATCTACGTGGGCTCTAAGACGGGTCGCGACGGGCTCGGAGGAGCCGTGATGGCGAGCGATAGCTTTAATGACGCGAACAAATCCCTGCGCCCGACCGTGCAGGTGGGCGATCCGTTCGCCGAAAAGTTGCTAATGGAGGCGTGCTTGGAGCTTTTTAAAACTGATTACGTCGTGGGTATCCAGGATATGGGCGCGGCGGGGCTTACTTCGAGCAGCTTTGAGATGGCGGGGCGCAGCGGCAGCGGCATGAGATTAAGCTTAGATAAGGTGCCGATGCGCGAGGCAGGGATGAGCCCGTATGAGCTGATGCTAAGCGAGAGCCAGGAGCGCATGCTGATCTGCGCCAAAAAGGGCTGCGAGGAGAAAATTAAAGAAATTTTTGCCAAATGGGATCTGGATGCCGCCGTAATCGGCGAAGTGACGGATAGCGGCAAGATGGAGCTTTTTTGGCACGGCGAGCTAGCGGGCGTTATCCCGATCGAGCCGCTTAGCGAGGCAGCGCCCGTGATGGATCGCCCGATAAAAGAGCCTGCATATATGGCGCAGATCGCGCAACAAAATTTATGCGGCTGCGGCGCAAGCGAGCGCGAGCTGGAAGCGGCGTTTGATAAAATTTTTGAAGACCCCGAAGTACTAAATAAATCCTACATCTACGATCAATACGACGCCAACGTAGGGCTAAACTCCGCCAAGCGTCCCGGTATGCTGGGCGCTGCGGTGATGCGCGTTAAGCAAAACGGCGTAAAGCTCGCGATGGCTGCGGACTGCAACACGCGGATGAATTACGTCCATCCTCGCATAGGTGCGGCGCTCGCGGTAGCGTCGGCGGGGCGAAAGGTCGCTATGAGCGGCGCGACGCCTTTAGCCATCACCGATTGCCTAAACTACGGCAATCCGCAAAATCCCGAGGTTATGTGGCAGTTCGCGCAGGGCTGCGAGGGGATCAAGCAGGCTTGCGCCGCGCTAAATACCCCCGTCGTAAGCGGCAACGTAAGCCTTTATAACGAAACGGGCGGCGTTAGCATCCAGCCCACTCCCGCGATCGTATGCGTGGGCACGAACGAGGGTGAGATCATCCCTAGCGATTTTTGCGCTAGCGGCGTGAGTGTCTATCTAGCAGGCGATACGAAGGGCGTTTTTGCAGGCTCGCTTTATATGAAAGCGGTAGAAAACCGCGTCGCAGGCAGCCTACCTGAGTTAAACTTAAAGGTCGAGCGCGCTCTGTGGGAATTCGCGATAGAAGCAGGCAAGAGCGGGATTTTGGAATTTGCAAATTCCGTAGGAATCGGCGGCGTGGCGATTACGCTTGCGAAGATGGCGTGCGTAGGCGGTATCGGCGGCGAGTTTGAGATGAGCTGCGATGATAGCAGAGATATTTTCGATGAGAGCTTTTCGCGCGCGATTTTCGGCGTGCGCGACGAGGCGAAATTTAAAGAGCTGGCCGCAAAATACGGGTTAAGCTTAATGCGTTTAGGCGTCAGCGGCGGCGAAGTGTTTCGCATAAATTCCGTCCATAAAAATCTAAAGGCGCTAAAAGAAATTTACTTCGGCGAGTTTGCCAAGATCATAAAGAGCGAAGACTAGCGCGTGCTTAGCATCATATTTCTTTTAATCGCGCTGTATATTTTCGCGCAGATCGGCGTGGCTCTCGGCAACTCCGGCTATCGCGGCAAGGCGCGAATGCAGCTAGGGGAGGCTAAAATTTTAGTAGCGCTTCTAGCCAAGGTCGCCAAAAGCGACGGGCACGTAAGCGAGTCCGAAGCCGCGATGATAAGCGAAATTTTGGACGATTTGGTGCGCCAAATGGGCGCCGGCGAGCGCGAGCGAGAGGCGCTGAAACTCGTTTACAAAGTCGAGAAAGAAAGTCTCGCAAACGTGCGCGAGCTCGCCGAGAAATACAACCAAACCTATCGCCCGAGCCCGAGCCGCAAAACGGGGCTAATCTATTTCTTTTTAAATTTAGCCTACGTCGATCGCGGTTTTAGCGCGGCGGAGCGGCGCACGATCTCGCAGATTTGCGACGGATTGGGCTTGCCCGAGCATATCCAAAGCCAGATGTTTGCGACCTTTGAGCGCAGCTTTTACGGCACATATTACGAAAACGGCGGTGCGCAAAGCGATTCCGCTTACGACGAATACGATGGCTATAGCACAAGAAGCGGCGGGTATTGGGATAAATACGGCGGCAGAAGCACCGGCGGCTACGGAAGCAGCAGTTATGGCGGCGGCACTGGCTACGGTTATGGCGGCACGACGGGTTCGGGCTACGGAGGCTCGCAAAGTTCGGGCGGTTCATACGGCGGCGGATATTCTGGCGGATATGGTAGCGGCTATTCAGGCAGCTCGCAAGGCTCCGCCAAAAGCAAAAGAGATCCGTATGAAATTTTGGGGCTTCCCAAAGACGCTACGTTTAGCGAGATCAAGAAAAAATATCGCGAGCTCGTGAAAAAATACCATCCCGACATCCTGATGGGCAAGGGCGCGGACGAGGAGATCATCCAGGAGGGCACGAAGAGGCTTCAGGAGATCAATGAGGCGTATAAAATTTTAAAGGAGCGCTTCGGCGAGAAGTAGGGCGAGTAAATTTTAAAATTTGAGGGCGCAAAACGCCTTGAAATTTTAAGATGGATCGCGATACGGCGACAAGGTGCGGCGAAAGATTAGAATTTGAGGAGTGATAAATGAAAAATTTTATAATTTTTGCCGTTTTGGCGGCACTACTTGGAGGATGCGCGGGTAAAAAAGATCAAAACGGAATTGCCGACTCGGAAGATATCGCAATGTTAAGCTTTGACAAAAATATTTCCACCAGATACCGAGCCCATAACGGAAAACTCTATAAAAATGGCAAAGTGTTGGGCAAATATCTTACGGCACCGGGACTTGGTATGCACATTTATACGGATGAAATGGGAAATGGTTATATAGATCCCAGTGCGATAAAGGAACATAATTCTAAGAAAATTACGGAGATAATATTCGTTCCGAACGAATTTATTAAAGTGATCTCTTTTAGCCATAATGACGGCGTTTGTAAAGCATTGTCCGCAGGAAAATATGTACATATAAAGGAGTATATCACTATATATTCACGAGGTGAGCCGATCGTGGCATATAGTTATGATGTTTTGATGTCAAGAAAAGGAATGGGGAAAATTTCATCCAGGTATGATTTCGTTAATGAAAAGTTATCTTATGTGGATAAAAAAATTTTAGAAAAACTAAATTCGACAGTAGCAGATCATGTGCAAGCATCCGTCGTGCTTAGCGGTGCTACGCTTCTTGGTCTGCTTTGCAGAGAAAAGTCTAAAAGGTTGGATTAAATTTAAGGAGAGATAAATGAAAAATTTTATAATTTTTGCCGTTTTGGCGGCACTGCTTGGAGGATGCGGGATATTACGCCCGGCTAAGAGCGATAAGGAGTTTAAATTTTACGACGGCAACAAAACCGTGATCTATAAATTTGCCGGCGAAGATCTGTATGAAAACGGCAGAAATTTAGGCTCCTATTCTATGGATAGAGGCGAGTTTAGGATGCTTGTGCTCGACGAGGCGGGCAAGTCTTACGGCAATAATTACAAGTCCGCGCTGAACGCCAAGCGGATGAAATTTTATCTTTTTAACGACGAAAGGGCTATGGTATTTAGCATTTGGCACAAAGATGGGATTTGCAGCGTCTATAACGCCGGCAGATACGTAAATTTCGACTATACTTCAAATATGTTCAAAGATGGCGATTGGCTTTATGCGGACGGCAAAATTTCAAAAAGCGAGAGCTCGGTGCAAAATATGAGCTCAAAAACGTTGAGTGCATATAAAAATATGAATTTTGAAAAAGCGGTCGATCGCAAAGATACGAAATATATCGCGGAGGAGTTGGCTGTGGCTGGATTTTTCAAAAAGACGATCGATGGTCTTAAAACCATGATCTTAGACGATTTTTGCAGATAAGCTTCGAGGGAGTTATGGATAAAATTAAAATTTTGGCGCTGCTTGCGGCGGCGGTGCTGCTTACGGGCTGCATGAAGGTAAAATATTCGCAAGCCGAGCTACATCCGGAAAATTCCGTGATGATGAGCTATGACGGGCAGACCGCCACCGAGTATAAAATTTCAGGCGGCGTGCTTATTAAAGATGACGCGATCTTAGGAAAATACGAAGAGGCGGGCTCCAATCTCTATCTATTTACGGACGAAAGAGGAGTGAGCGTGGCTAGGGATCAAATTTCGCAAAGAGCTCTAAATAAATTTACGATCTACGTTTTTACGCCCAATAAAGAGCTGCGAATCGCCGAGTATTCCGCGAGCGGCGGCGTTTGCAAGGCCTTTGCGGAGGGCAAATTCGTAAGCCTAAAAGAGCACTTTAGCGGCTACGCTTCCTCCGCACCGCTTTATTCATACTCGTTTTCGGCTTCGGTGTCGCAAAACGCCAGCGCAAACGTGATCTCACGCTACGAATACGTGGGCTCAAGACTAAAAAATAGTAGGGCATTCTTGCAAAGCCCGCATACGGCTCTAGGCAATACGGTTAAAGAGAGCATCGAGTGGCACCAAGACAAATTGCGCGATATTTGTAAGTTAAAATTTTAAAACCAAACCAACACGAAAGGAAAAACATGGGATTTTTATCCAAAGACGAAGAGCCGCATAGGCAGGGCGCCAAAAAGGCGGCGAAGCAACCGCCGATCTTGATGAAGCAAACGCAAGAGGTGATCACCAATATCGAGAAATATCTGGGCGCGCCACTGCTTACATATTTTAATTCGGGCGCGGGCAGCGTCTGCGGCAACGACGCGATCAGTATCAACGACCACCTAAAGGGCAAGCATTTCGAAAAGCTCTACCTTTACATCAAATCTGACGGCGGCAGCGGTATCGCCTCGCTCAAGATCGTCTCGATTTTGCGCAACCACTGCGACGAGCTGATCGCGCTAGTGCCTGCAAACTGCGCTTCGGCGGCTACGATGATGGCGCTTGGGGCGAATAAAATTTTAATGGGGCCGCTAGGCTATCTCACGTCGGTCGATACTTCGCTGCGCCACGAGCTTTCGCCGGTTACGAACACAAACGATCAAGCCAACGTTTCGATGGACGAGCTAAGTCGCGTGGTGAAGCTTTGGAAAAATAACGAGCGCCCCAACGACGAGAACCCGTACAAGGAGCTTTACAAGTATATCCATCCGCTCGTTTTCGGCGCCGTCGATCGCGCAAGCAGCCTGTCGCTTAAAATTTGCCGCGAAATTCTGCGCTACCACTTCGACGATGAGCAAAAGATCGCCTTTATCAGCGACAAGCTAAACAGCGGCTATCCGTCGCACGACTATCCGATCTTATTTAGAGAGGCTAATGAGCTTGGACTTCAGGTCGAGAAGATGGATACGCGCCTAAGCGAGATGCTTCAAATTTTAAACGAGCTCTACGCCGAGATGGGGCAGCGCACCTTCACTGACTTTGATGAGAACAACTACCACGACAACAACATCGCCAATATCATCGAAATTTCGGGATGCCAGATCTACTATCAGATCGACAAGGATTGGTTTTACCGTGAGGAGGAGAAGCGCTGGATCGTGCTAAACGACGAGAGCTCGTGGCGTAAAAACGAACTCGACGGCAAAAATATCAAAAACAGCATCTATTATATTTAGCGCGGTTTTTGGGTCTCGTGCCGATTTAAATTTGCAGCTTGTAAAATTTAAAGCGGCGCGTAAAATTTAAACGAGCAGCAGCGGCAAAAGCAAGTACAACCCGGCTTGGCGATAAAAGCTGCGCTGCGAAATTTTAAATTTAGCCGATTTGCGCAGGCCCTTGCGGCTAAATTTGCGCTGCGGTTTAAATTTACGTTTTGCGTTGCGGCTTTTAAATTTAGCCTTTGCAAGCGGCGCAAAATTTTAAAATTTACGTCCGCGTGAGCAAGGCGGCGGCATTTGAGAAGTAAATTTAAATTGCGTGCGGTAAATTTATTAAATTTCGCTTTGCCGATTCCGCTTCATAAATTCGGCAAAATTTTAAAATTTAAAAGGGTTTTTGCGATGAAATTTTTTATCTCATCTCTGTTTTTGGCTCTGTCGCTGCTCGGCTGCGCGGGCAAAAACTCGCTCGCAACCGATAAAACCTACGTTCTTTCGGACGAGCTTAGGGATACGAAATACGCTTTTTACGGCGGCAATCTCTACGAAAACGGCACGATTTTAGGCCCTTACGAAACGCGAGGCGATGCGAAGCTTGCGATTTTAGGCGGTAGCGGTGCAAATTTAGACAAAAATGCAAAGCTCATAAAACTATATTTTTTCGAGCGTAGATACGGCGCGATCTACACCGCAAGCCACAAAAAGGGGGTCTGCGCCGAGTACAATAAGGGAAATTTCGTAGATTTTCAAATTTTATTTAATATTTTTCAAAGCAAAGAGTGGTTTAATTATAGCGGCGGCATCTCTTCTGGCGGCGAGAGACTTAAAGAGCTGAGTTCGGCGTGTATGGCAAAATTTAACGGCGCAAAGCTCGGCGCAGCAGATGAAAAGACGAGGCGCGAGTATCAAAAGGCTCGCCGTGAGGCGATTTTGTATTTTCAGCTTAATGCAAACGACATGCGTGAGCTGATTTTTAAAAAATTATGCGAATAAATTAAAAGGAGAAAAGATGAGAGCGTTAATCAGCGTAAGCGATAAGAAGGGCGTCGTAGAGTTTGCCAAAGGGCTGCAGAGGCTCGGATTTGAAATTTTAAGCACAGGCGGCACGTTTAAGCTTTTGCGCGAAAACGGCGCCTCGGCGCTCGAGGTTAGCCAGTACTCGGGCTCGCCCGAGATGTTTGAGGGGCGGGTTAAGACCCTGCATCCGAAGATCCACGGCGGAATTTTGTATAAGCGAAACGACGCAAATCACGTAAGCCAAGCCGCGCAGCACGACATCGGCGGCATCGATCTCGTGTGCGTAAATCTATATCCTTTTAAAGCGACCGTAGCCCGCACCGACGATTTTTCAGAGATTATCGAAAATATCGACATCGGCGGCCCCGCGATGGTTCGAAGCGCGGCTAAGAATTTTGCGAGCGTCTATGTCGTTACCAGCCCGCTTGATTACGGCGCGGTTTTGCAAACTTTAAGCAGCGCGGACGAGAGCGAGAAGCTGAAATTTAGGCAAAATTTAATGATAAAAGCTTACGAACACACCGCCGCCTACGACGCGATGATCGCAAACTATATGAACGAGCGCTTTAACGGCGGCTTCGGCGCGAAAAAATTTATCACGGGCAGCAAGGTTTTTGATACTCGCTACGGCGAAAATCCGCACCAAAAAGGCGCGCTGTACGAGTTCGAGGAGTTTTTTAGCAACCATTTTAAGAGCCTAAAGGGCGAGGCAAGCTTTAACAATATGACCGATATGCACGGCGCGCTGATGCTGGCTAGCAGCTTTGGGGAGGCGCCTGCGGTAGCGATCTGCAAGCACGCCAATCCATGCGGCTTTGCCGTGAAATCTAGCCTGCTTGAAAGCTACGTAGAGGCGCTAAAATGCGACCCAGTCTCGGCATACGGCGGCGTCGTGGCGATAAACGGCGTTTTGGACGAGGAGCTAGCGAATAAAATCAATGAAATTTTTGTCGAGGTTATCCTTGCCGCTCGCGTTACGCTCGCGGCGCTTGCGGTATTTGAAAAGAAAAAGCGCATTAAAATTTTTGAGCAGGGCGGGGAGTTTTTAATTCGCGAAAACGACAAGTATGATTTTAAATTTATTGACGGCGGCTTTGTGTATCAGCAGCGCGACTACGTGGGCGTGGACGAGGTCGCAAACGCCCGCTGCGTCACGGGGCGCGCGGCGAGCCAGAGCGAGCTTGATGACCTAAAAATCGCGTGGCAGATCGCCGCACTTACGAAGAGTAACTGCGTAGTTTACGTCAAAAATCGCGCGATGGTCGCGATCGGCATGGGTATGACGAGCCGCGTGGACGCCGCACGCGCGGCAGTAGCGAAGGCTCGCGACGTGGGCGTCGATCTGCGCGGCTGCGCGCTTGCCAGCGAGGCGTTTTTCCCGTTTAAAGACAGCATCGAGATCGCCCATGCCGCGGGCGTCGCGGCGGTGGTGCAGCCCGGCGGCAGCATCCGCGACGATGAGGTGATCGCAAGCGCCGACGAGTTTGGCATGGCGATGTATTTTACGGGAGTGCGCCACTTTTTGCACTAAATTTTGCTCGCCTGCGGCGCGGGCGGATTTATTGTGCTGGCTTCGCAACTTTTTATGCCGTTGCAAATCTTGAAAACCGCGCCGGAGCGGATCTCGTTGCTTACTACGTAGCGGGCGCAGCGCGGACCTAGGTTGCGCTCCGATACGCGGCGGGCGTGATCGAATTGGACTACTTGCGCTTTGCCATACGGCTGTGCGGCGATGGTTTAGCTGCACGGTATATCGTTTTGTAGTGGCGCGGCGCGGATCTAATGCACGGCGCTTTGTTACGCACCAACGCGGCGCGGGTCCGGCTATCTCAGCTACGAAGCCGTGCGCGATGTAAATTTGGCTGCGCTCCGCTACGTGGCGGAGGCAGTGCGAATCCGACTGTTCGCGCTTCGTTATACTACTGCACGGCGCGAGTTTTTGGCTACGCGGCATGGCACTACGTATCGGTGCGGCGCAATCTAAATTTAATCATCCGCCGCTCTTGAATGGTCGCGAAATTTTATCTAGCGGCCGCGGCGCAAAAATTTTAAATTTAATCGCGCACGCAGCGGATGGGTTCGCGCCTCGTCGTCGTATAACGGCGCACAAATTTTATCTCGCGGCGCGAAAATTCATGGCGCCCATTTTGCGTTGAAATTTCGGCGTCGTTTCGCAGCAGATACGGAGCGGAGTATAAATTTTTAAGGCGGCGCCTCGTCGCGATCGGTGCGCTCGTAGATAAATTTTAATCGCGCGGCAAGCAGATGGACGCCGTGCCGCAACCTAAGCGGTGCGTAGATAAAATTTTATATACGGCAAAGCAGCGGGCGCAGCGCAAAGCTTCCGTCCCGCGAGCAGCCCGTACCCTAATAAAACGATGCCCGTCGCGAAATCTCGCCTTTTGAGCAAAGCCTGCAAAGCCTGCAAAGCCTGCAAAGCCTGCAAAGCCTGCAAAGCCTGCAAAGGCGCTAGCCTAGCTCGAAGCGCGGCTGTGCGGCGGTAAAATTTTGATCTCCACGACGGTAGCAAAATCTAGCCGCGAGGCGCGACGATAAAATTTCGCGCCGCAGCCGGACGTATCAAAATCTCTAAAATCCCCACGTAAGCCGCGCGAATGGATAAATTTCACGCAAGCCGTAGCGCAGGCGAATGGACGGCGCAAGGGTCTCGCTCGTAAAAGGGACAAATTTCATCGTAGCGTGAGGGCGATGAAATTCTAACCCTGCAGCGGTAGCAAAATTTTAATTCTTGCCGCGGCGATCAAATCCAACCGCTTGCCGCGCTAGCGAAATCCGCCCCCGCTTGAAGCAGTAAAATTTTAATCTTGGCGGGGGCGGTAAAATTTCAGCCCTCGTTATAGCATAGAATTTTAACCGCTTGCGAGGAGGTAAAATTCCGATGCTGCAGTGCGCCGCGAGGATAAGATAAAATTTTTGGTCCTGCGTCACTACGGCGATAAAATTCTAATTCTGCGGCGACGGCGAGCGAAAGCCCCGATCCTGCGGCGATAAAATTTGGGTACCGATCCGCTGTAAGCGATAAAATTTCTCTCTTTCACTCTCGCTTCATTTAGAGATTGTAAAATTGCGCAAAATTCAAAACGAAAGGATCAAAATGAAAATTTCTAAAGTTTTAATCTGCCTCTTTGCTTTGGCGGCGGGTTATTTAGTCGCGCTCAATGCCGCAGGCGGCGGTAGCTCGACGGACGCAAATTTTAAAGTTAAAGGAGGCGGCGTGAACGCAAACGTAAAAGAAATTTATCTAGCAGGCGGCTGCTTCTGGGGCATGGAGGCGTATTACAAACAGCTCGACGGCATAGTCGCGACGCAGGTGGGCTACGCCAACGGCAAGAGCGATAAAGCAAGCTACGAGGGCTTACATAGCAGCGATCATGCCGAGACGCTACACTTAAAATACGACGCCAACGTCATCAGCGAGCCTGAAATTTTGGCGCATTATTTCCGCATCATCGATCCGTTCTCGATCGACAAGCAGGGTAACGACCGCGGTCGCCAGTATCGCACGGGCATCTACTACACCGATGAGGCGAGCGGCGAGATAGCGCGCTATTTCATAACGGCGCAGCAGGCGAAATTTAAAGAAAAGATCGCCGTTGAAGTAGCACCGCTAAAGAATTTCGTCCGCGCCGAGGAGTATCATCAGGACTACCTCGGCAAAAATCCGGGCGGATACTGCCACATCGATCTGCGCCTTGCTAAAAAGCCGCTTGAGGACGATGAAAAATTTAAAGTGCAAAGCAAGGAGGAGCTGAAGAAAAATTTGACCGAGCTTCAGTATAAAGTCACGCAGGAAAAGGCGACCGAGCGGCCGTTTTCGAGCGAATACGACAAGAATTATAAAAAGGGCATCTACATCGACATCGTGTCGAAAAAGCCGCTGTTTTCATCCACCGATAAATTTGACGCGGGCTGCGGCTGGCCGAGCTTTTCAAAGCCGATAACGACCGATGCGATCGCGTACGCGCAAGACGATAGCCACGGTATGCAGCGCGTCGAGGTCTCCAGTCGCGTAGGAGGCAGCCATTTAGGACACGTCTTTGAGGACGGACCGAGGGATAAAGGCGGTATGAGATACTGCATCAACGGCGCTAGCTTGGAATTTATACCGCTTGAGGAGATGGACGCGCGCGGCTACGGGGATTATAAAATTTACGTAGAATAACGCGGCGGCTTCGGGGCTAGCTTGCTTACCGGGCTGCTTCTGGTTTAGCTTGCAACCGAGCAGTTTTGGGACCGGCTTGCGGCTTGGGCGATTTTGAGGCTAGCCCGCTTGCCGGGCGGCTTCGGGATCGGCTTATGACCGGGCGGCTTTGTGTCATGCTAACGCCTTGGGCAGGTTTAGGGCTGACTTGTGGCGGAGCAGCTTGGAGGCCGGTCTGCGACCGAGCGGTTTAGCGGCTCGGCTCGCAATTAGTCGGCAATTTGCGGTTAGATCGTCTAACTCGTTAGTCCGTTTACTCATTTGCGGATCAGTTCGCTCGGATTGCAATCGGTCGGGGATTTACGGCTCGGATTGTTAATCGGCCTGCTCATTTGGCGTACCAAGCGGTTTTGAAACCGGACCGACGACCGATTTAGCGCTTCGGCGATCCCTTGATTTGACGACAGGTTTGTTTGCGACCGATCTTTTCGATTTTGCTAGATCGTTTGCTTCGGCGGGCTGCTTCGGTTTTACGGTTGGCTTGCTGCCGATAGGTCCTGTAATGAGCTCGTAACCGATCCCGGGGCTGGTCGGCGATCGGTCGGTGCAGCGGAATTTAAACAAAGCGGGGGCGGTTCATCCTCCGCCTTAGCGCTCGGCAAAATTTGTGCGATAGAATTTAAACGAGGCGAGGGCGGTTCCGAATAGAATTTTAATAGAGTGCGGCTGCGGTCGCACCGCTGCCAAAATGAACGCGCCACGGAGAAGCCGTGCCGTGGATGGAATTTGAGCTCGCATTGCTTAAATTCCATTGCCGCAAGCCGTTTCGGTTTTGCGGTCGGCCGGCGGCTACGGATTGAATTTTAAAATTCCAAATATGATAAATTTACCTCTAAAGAATTTCATACGGCGTAGCCGCAATAGAAAGAATTGAACGCGAGCGCAGCTTGCCCATATAGCGTTGTAGGGGTTAGGCGGGGTTTGCGGGCGAGCAGAGCAATGCGGTGCTGCGGAGGCGGCGCCCGCGAGAAATGCGGCCTCGCAATTGGAGCCCCCTCCCGCCCCGATAGAAACGGAAATCACGGCATAAAATTCGCAAGTCGTGAATTTGGGGATAAAATTTTGAAATTTTACTTTTTAAGACGCGGAAGCGGTGCATGCTTAGCAAGAGATGCGGCGTAAAATTTGAAATTCCGCAATGAAAACGGCGTCTATGCAATGCCCGCTCTGCATCCGCGTCGCAAATTTTAAATTTAGGATAAAATTTTAATGACGAGCCCCGCGCAAAATAGAAAAATCCCCGCATAGATCACTAAAAACGGCGCGATTATCGCATAGTGGATGATGAGCTCGAAAAAATTGTAGATCAAATGCTTGCTTTTGGGCTCTTTAAATTTTAATTCTAGAGGCTCGTTCGAATCAAACGGCGTATTGGAGCGCAAGATGTGCTTTGGATTAAACATCCAGCGCACGAAATCTATTTTATTGCGCTGCATATAGTCTTTGCCGATCCCGCATACGCCGTTTATATAGCATACAAAGCCAAAGCCGCCGAAAAACAAAATAAGCCCGATGTCGATCAGCCTATCCGCCATAGCGATCTTTCCTTTGCTTTTTAAATTTAGAAATTTAGCCCGCCGTATTTGCTCTCGCCGTTTGCTTATTGAAATTCTAATTTCGCGGGATTGCACTCTTTGTCGGCTTTGCAATCTTGCAATTTTTTGATGATTTTATTGAAATGCTCTTTGTCATGCGCCAAATCTCGTGTCATCGTCATATATTTTATTACCTCTTCTATGTCTAAATCATAGTAAAAATGAGCTCCTGCACAAAGTAAGCAAAAATCTTCTATTTTGCCCACTTCGCAAGCTCTTATTAATCGTTTTAATCCAATTGACGGTCTATTTGTTCTAAATAGAATTTCACTGGATAAACCGCACGCCAAGGAATTTTCAATTTGATCCTTTTCAAAGCAACTCCTATCCGCAATATTTAATAAATTTTGACAAGCGCTATATTTTCCATCGCCGAAACCGCACTCCTTTATAAGTCGTGAAATTTCTAATGAATAAATTTTATCGCAATAGTCATAGATATGGGAAGGTAGGCAGCGACCGACTGCATTCGCGTATTCTCTTGCGGACAGCTAAAAAACTTATCGCTTAAAATTTTAACTTCCGCGGAATTTTGTCCTTGTGCCTCGCTCGGCTCCGTATCTTGCATCGCAAAAGAAGCCCCGCTAAAACCGAGCCACAGCGCAAACGCCAAAAATACTTGCTTCATTTTCTCTTCCTCGTTCATTATTATTCGCTCATGATACCTAAAAAGCGATAAATTTTATTTATTTTGCGTGGGATTTGGGCTGCAAAGTTGTAAAATTTTTAGGATATTTTAAATCTGGCTCGCGGAATTTTAAGTAAGCTAAATTCTAAATTCCAAGATGCGAGCAGAATCCTTAAGTAAGTTAAATTTCGGCGCGATACACGATAAATTTGAGCAAGCTAAAATTCTTGCAAGTTGGAATTTAAACGAAAAATTAGGCGTCGCGATAAGGCAAACGCAAAAATGCAAAAAAATGTGAAGCTGAAATTTATCGCATGTCGAAATTTAAACCGCCTTTTTGGTTAAATTTAAGCTAAAAACGCTATAATCCCGTTTCTTTTATTTCGTGCGCTCGTAGCTCAGCTGGATAGAGCATTTGATTGCGGTTCAAAAGGTCGGGGATTCGAATTCCTCCGGGCGCACCATCCACAAATATCTTTTTAAACCGAGCTTCGCTATAATCCGTGAAATTTTAATCTTGGAGCAAAAATGAGAACATTCGCCGAATGGGAAGAACAAGAGGCGCTTTTGGTGTCTTTGCCGCACGCGGGCACCGACTGGGCGCCGTATTTGGGCGAGATACGAGCGGCTTATCGCGACTTTATCACCGCTGCAGCGAGGTTTGAGCCGGTCGTCGCGATCGCGCCGAACCGCGAGGATTTTGAGCAAATTTGTGGCGGCTTAGCAAACGCGAGCTTCGCGCAAATCGATACCGACGATACGTGGATCCGCGATTACGGCGCGATCGACGTAGAGGAGGGCGGTAAAATCACGGGGCTAAATTTTCGCTTCAACGCCTGGGGCGGCAAGTTCGCAAGCGCCAAGGACGACGCGTTAAATTCTAAGCTTTACGCTGCGAGCGCCCGCCCGCTACGAGACATAGATCTGATCTTAGAAGGCGGCAGCGTCGATTTTGACGGCGCGGGCACGATGCTAACTACGAGCGCGTGTTTGCTGAACGAAAATCGCAATTCCCTAAGCAAGGCCGAGCTGGACGCGCGGCTGCGTGAAATTTTCGGCCTAAAAAACATAATTTGGCTTGAACACGGCTTCATAAAAGGCGACGATACCGACAGCCACGTTGATACCCTCGCGCGCTTTCTAAGCCCGCGCGTCGTGGCGGTTTCATCGTGCGACAATCCGAGCGATCTGCACTATGCGGAGCTTGGCACGATGAAGGATGAAATTTTATCGCTTGGGTACGACGTGATCGAACTACCGATCCCGCGCGCGATCTTTTATCATGGGCGTAGGCTGCCCGCGACTTACGCAAATTTCGTCTTTTTAAACGGCGCGCTCATCGTGCCTACCTACGCAGACCCCGCAGATCCGCACGATCCAAACCGCGCGGCGGACGAGCTGGCGATGTCGCGTCTGCGAGCTGCGTGCGCGGATCGCGAAGTAGTGGGAGTAAACGCGCGCGTTTTCATCCGCCAAAACGGCTCGCTACACTGTTCGTGCATGAATAAATTCAGGCTTTAAATTTAGACCGAAGGAAAAATATGAAAATTTTAAAAGTTGGGCTGATTTCGCATAAATTTGAAGGTACCAAATCGCGCACGATAGCACGCAGCATCGAGCTAATCGCGCGCGCAGCGGCGAAGGGCGCGCAGTTAATCGTTTTGCAAGAGCTTAATCAGACGCATTATTTTTGTCAGCGCGAAAATACCGAAAATTTCGACTATGCGCAGGATTTCGAGCGCGATTTGCGGCTGTGGAGCGAGGTAGCGAAGAGATTCGGCGTCGTGTTGGTAAGCTCGCTTTTTGAGCGCCGCGCCGCGGGGCTGTATCACAACACCGCCGTGGTCTTCGAGCGCGACGGCTCTATCGCGGGGCGGTACCGCAAGATGCATATCCCCGACGATCCGCAGTTTTACGAAAAATTTTATTTCACGCCGGGCGATCTGGGCTTTGAGCCCATAGATACGAGCGTGGGACGGCTCGGCGTGCTAGTGTGCTGGGATCAGTGGTATCCCGAGGCGGCGCGCGCGATGGCGCTACGCGGTGCCGAGCTGCTCATATATCCGACCGCTATCGGGTGGTTTGACGGCGACGACGAGGACGAAAAGGCGCGTCAGCTGGAGGCCTGGGTCGCGGTACAGCGCGGGCATGCGGTGGCAAACTCCCTGCCCGTAATCGCCGTAAATCGCGTGGGCTTTGAGAGCGCCGCGCTGAGCGAAGCTTCGCCGGATGAAATTTTGTCCGGGGGAAATAAAATTTCGCCAGCAAGCGACGGCGGAGCAGTCAGCGATAAAATTTTACGCTCCGCGGATACGGGAGGCGAGAGTAAAATTTTAAGCGAGGGCGGAATTTTATCTTTTAATAACGATGCGCTAACGGATAGCGGCAAAATGGCGATCGGCGGCGAAATTTTGCCCGCGAAAAATGAGGCAGCACGAGAGAATTTAAAGATTTCGATAGAGATAAAATTTAACGGCGAAACTTTAGAGGTGCTGCCGAATAAACAGCGCGTAGACCAGCTTGCCAGCGAAGAGGGGATTAGGTTTTGGGGCAATAGCTTTGTTTTTGGCGCACAGGGCGAACAGCTATTTCGCGCAAATAGCACCGACGAGCTATGTGAAGTCGTAACCATCGATATGCAAAGATGCGAAAATGTGCGCCGTTGGTGGCCGTTTTTGCGAGATAGACGCGTGGAGGAGTATGGAATTCTTACGAAGAGATACGGGTTGTAGCATTTTGTATCTCGAATAGACATATGGTTTATCGGACGCGCACAGAATGAAAGCAAATAATTTTTATGGTATCAATGTGTAGAGGCGCCGCCGAAATACATCAATAGACCAAATTGGTTTAAAATTTTGATTTTGAAATGCCTGCAAAATCGGACTTTGTAAATAAATTGTAAAAAATTTACCAAAAACTATTGACAATTTTTAAATTTTTCTCTATAATTACGCCAAGTTTCGCATATAGGTATGCGGAATGAATTTTATTTAAGGAGTAAACCATGAAAAAAGGTTTTACTATGATCGAGTTGATCTTCGTTATCGTTATTTTAGGTATTTTGGCAGCTGTTGCTATTCCAAGACTTGCAGCTACTCGTGATGACGCTGAGGTTTCTAAAGCAGCTACAAATATTCAGACTTTAGCAACAGATCTAGGTGCTTATTATACAGCACAAGGTCACTTTAATAATACTATAAGTGTTATGACAAATGTTGCTACTCCAGTAAAAGTTAAACAAGAAGAGTGCTTGGTAATTGGTGCTATAACAAATGATACAGTTGGTGTAACCGTTCATAACAATACTGGTCTATGCAAAAAAGTATGGAGTATGCCTGGCCTAATCCAATTAAGCGATAAGATTGCGAGTGATAATAAGACATTTAAATTTGGTGGAAGCAACGTAAACTATAACTAGTATTATTATGCTTTACTTTTTTAGCCCTGGTATTTTAGCCAGGGCTTTTTACATTAATTTAATATTTTTATTTCTATTTTAATATATCTAAATTTTATACTCAATTGCTATTATTTTATTGAAAAGCTTGACTTTTTATTTTAAATTATGTATAATTTAAGTTCGTTAATTTATTGGGGTATAGCCAAGCGGCAAGGCAATTGGTTTTGGTCCAATCATTCGGAGGTTCGAATCCTCCTACCCCATCCATTTGGTGAATGTTGTTAAATCTTCGCACTTCTTGTATCGCAGAGTAGAGCAGTGGTAGCTCGTCGGGCTCATAACCCGAAGGTCGGTGGTTCAAATCCACCCTCTGCAACCAAACACCCATTACAAGGCCATTTGATAAAATCTTAAAATATTCTTATTTTTCCAAAGCAGAAAACATCAAATTTTCGATAGTATTTTTCGATTGTTTTATATTGGCAGTGATATATTTTTGCGTAGTAATGATATTCGTATGACCGAGAGTAAAACTCACTTGCTCGATCGGAAGCTTAAGATAATTTATGCAGTAAGTGCCAATAAGATGCCTTATGTCGTGAAGCCTGATTTTGGGTAAATTGTTTCGCTTAAGCAAAGAATTCCAACTTCTACGTAGATCAACAAATTTTGTTTTAGTGGCAGGATTAATAAAAACGTAGCTATTTAGCTGATTATTCTGTTTTGCGGATATATAGCGCTTTAGCAGCCTTTTATAAAGTTCGTCGCTCATAGAATAGACCATATCACGCTTAGCTTTATTGATTTGAAAAGGTATGACGTAAGTTCTAGTTTTTAAATTTACGTCGCTCCAACACAAGCTTAAAACCTCATTTTTACGCCTGCCGTGAAGTAGAAAAAAGAATATATCGGCGCTATCAGCTTCATTTTCACAGATAGCTTTTATAAACTGCCTTTGGACAGATAGCGGATAATCAAAGTATCGCTTATTATCAAATTTAGGCAATTCAACGAAATCGCAGGGATTCTTAGCTATAAGCTCAAGCTTTTGAGCAAATTTAAAGATTACGTGCAGCTTTGCAAGGATATTTTTAACGGTCTTGATTTTATAATCAGCTTTAATTAAGTTATTACAAAGCCTTTGAATATCTAGAAAGCTTATATCGCTTACGTCTTTTTCGCCCAAGCTTGAAGCTATATGTTTCTTGTAGGTTGATATATCACTTTCTAAAGTGTGCTTACGAAGTATAAGTTCGTAAAATTCTACGTAATTGTTAAAAAGTTCGTTAAGCAGCATTGTAAAGCCTTTTAGAATGGATATGGCATAACGCCATTGTTAGAATACTTAAATTCCAGCTCCCTGATATCCTCTAAAGCATGCTCGGTAAAATATCTGATATGATTTTTATATCGTTGCAAGAAGCCACGCTCAATCATCTCATTCTCAAGCATAGCGTAATCTTGAACGCTTAAAATATCATCGGTCATTTCTTTGCAATTATCGCGCCAATAGAGTTTAAGCCTTTCATCGCTCATGTCTTTCCAAGCGGTGCGGAATATCTTGCTTGGCTTGTAGATTATAGGCTCGACACCGCTATTATAAGCCTCCCTAATAGATTTAAGTTCATGAGATTGGATTTTACCGCTACTTTGAACTGGATTGATATTTTTTACGTATTCGTGCATGAGCCGACCGCAGACGTAATACAGCAAGTGTCCGTCCTCGTATATAAGCTCCTCTGAAGTATAAGGAATACTCATAAAGATACTTTGGCTCTTATAATCCCATTCTATAAGAGTATTATCAAAGTCTTTTAGAATATTGAGGTTACCGAGATCACGCAGGCTTTTAATAAAATTTATCTTGCGATAAACCCAAAGCGGAATTGGGTTTTGCGAGGATAGAAACCTGCGAATTTTGTGCTTTATAAACCACGCCTGAACCTCGTTAATATCGTCTGTTTCGTTAAAATTTATAAAGGTCTTGGTGATATATTTCATCACGTAGCCCGTAGCGTTGTTAATCGAGGTCTGAAACCCGTTTATCTCGCCGTTTGCTATCTGGGACGCAGTTAAACGCTCGTTACGCAAATTCTGCGGGGCATAAAACACGTCTTTGTAAATTTTAAGCAGATACGGGATCGTATGCCTTGGAGCATATATCAAAGCGTGGATATGAGGCACGCCGTCCTTCTTATGCGGCTCAAAAGTGCGTATATACTGAAATACCTCGCCTTTGTAAGAATAACGAAATCGCATAGTAAATTTATGAAAATTATAATTTAGCACGTTGGCTAAATCCTTTATACTAAAGGGAACGCCCTCATTTAGCTTTTGCTTCTGCTCGATAGGAAGCGATCTAATATCTTTTGTAGTGAATGTGGCAAAATTTCCCACTAGCGCCTTACGGAAGCAGCCGTTTAAGGTAATGGTTAGAAACACGGGCACCAATTCGTGCTTTACAGAAAGCATGTGTATGGTATTTGTCCTATTAGCTACTTCGGCGTAATAGGTGCTTGAAAAGTTTGCGGACTTTGAGAATGAAAGCAGGCTTTTTTCTTCGCCGAAAGAATTTACAAATTTATAGTCCTGCAAAAACTTTCGTTGTCTGTTAATTTTAAGTTTTACGGCTGAAAAATCAGCCTCATTTAAACCGAACATTTTAAGCTTTGTTTCAAACTAACAGTTTTTTATTAAATTGACAAGGGAGCAGAGAAAAGCGCGCTCCTCGTGCCTCGTCGCTTGCTTTTCTCTGCGGCCGTCGCCCGAATAATATGCCGTATGCTCTCATACTCATCTTAATTTACCTCTATCGTAAGGGTTATAATGCTAGTGCTTTTATAATTTTGCTCTATGGAAAAGAGGTATTTTAAAATAGGTATGTCTTTGAGTAGCGGCACGCCGTTGCGTTTTGAATAGGCTACGTCTTTGTTTATACCACTTAAAACGAGAAGCTCGCCCCGCTTAAGGTT
>NZ_CALJPG010000019.1 GCF_937980635.1 uncultured Campylobacter sp. | reverse complement strand
AGAGGATAAGCTTGTAGTCGAGCGCGCTAGAAAGATCGAACGCTACCTATCTCAGCCGTTTTTCGTAGCCGAGGTATTTACCGGAAGTCCGGGCAAATATATCTCTCTAGAGGAAACTATCGCTGGCTTTAAAGGAATTTTAGAGGGCAAATACGACGATCTGCCGGAGAATGCCTTTTATATGGTGGGAAATATCGACGAGGTAGTAGCAAAAGCTGAAAAGATGAAAGCATAGGAATTTTAAGATGAAAGAATTTTTGCTTTTAGATATCGTTACACCCGAAGGGATGGTCTTTTCGGGTGAGGTCAAATCCGTCCAGCTCCCCGGCATTACTGGCGAAATGGGTATTTTGCCGGGGCATGCGAGCTTGCTAACGGGACTTAAAGACAAAAGCGAAGGCGGAGTCGTTGAGATCGTAGATAAAGACGGCAAAAAGCAGCTTGTTTTGGTAAACGACGGATTTTTGGAAGTTACCGAAGAAAAAACTACTATCCTAGCCACTCAAGCCGTAGCTATCGGGGGCGATAGCGAAAGCGCCGTAGCGAAGTCTTTGCAGCGCGCCAAAGATATGCTTGCGTCCATTAGCTCCGATGCGGCAAATTCCGCAGCAATCATGGCTAGAGTCGACGAATTCGCAAGGCAAAGTTAAATATGCTAGATCTAATTTTAAGTTATTTTACGAGAAGCACATTTATTACGATATTCGTGCTTTCTTGGTTATCCGTCTATTTTATCGTAACTTTTACGATTTTGATCTCCAGATTTGTAGGGCTTAGTGCGTGGCAACACCGCGAAGCAAAGGCGCTCGAATCCTTGCTGATGGGCGGTAGGATTTCGCTTTCGGGCTCTATTTTTCAAAAAGTAAATACCGATAAAATTTCAAAAGAGGCCTTGGAAATTTATAAAGGTAAAGCCGAACGCGACTCCACTAGCGGACTTACCTGGCTATCTATCGTCGCTTCTACTTCGCCGTTTATCGGGCTATTTGGTACAGTCGTTAGCATACTTCACACATTTTCCAAGCTTGGCAGCGGAAATTCCGGCATCGATACCATCGCTCCTGCGATCAGTGAGGCGCTGGTTGCCACAGGATGTGGAATTTTTGTAGCGATCCCCGCATACACCTTTAGCTTACTTATAAAACGCAAAGCATACGAAGTTATGAGCATTATAAATCGTACAGCGGATATTTTGCTATTTAAAGCAAATACTGGAAAAGCTATTTAATGTATAATTTCGACGAAAATCCAGAGTTAAATATCACTCCGCTCGTTGATATTATGCTTGTTTTGCTAGCGATTTTAATGGTCGCACAAACGGCGATTATCTACGATGAAAAGATCGAACTGCCTAGTGGCTCAAAAGCACAGGTTTCGGAAAATACCGCAGAATTCTTGCTTGTGCGTATCGGCGAAGATCGCAAGGTTTATATCGACAAAAGCTCGATGAACCTAGCTGAATTCCCGGATAATCTCGTGCTGCTTAAAGGCACCGGCAAGTATAGCTTGGAAAAACCCGTCTATATCCAAGCCGATAAGAGACTCGTTTACGACGATGTGATGTTTGTCTTAAAGAGCTTAAAGCAAGCGGGTTTTACAAAAGTCGCGCTTCAAACAAATGGCTAATTATTCAAATTTTACGGGGGTTAAATACGATAATTTTAAATCGTTTTTAATCGCCCTTTTTGCCTATCTGCTGGTGATTTTTGTTCTTTTATATCAAATTTCAAAGCCGCAGGAAAAATTTAAAAAATATACTGACAATCCCAACGATTATATGGATGTTACTTTTGATTTCGAAATAGATGATAAACTTCCGTCCGCGCCTGAAATCGCTAAAGAAACAAAGCAAGGCGAGTTTGAAAATAAGAATGTGAAGGATGTGCCGGAGGATAAAATTAAGACTACGGCGCAAGTAGTTCCGCCACCTCCGGTGCAGGCGAAGCCAAAAGAGCCCGAAAAGCCGAAGGAAGAGCCGAAGCCGGAACCTAAAAAGGACGAGCCTAAGGCTGAGCCCAAAAAAGAGGAGCCCAAGCCCGAGCCTAAGTTGGAAGATAAACCTTCCGAAAAAGTAGTAGAGAAAAAAGAGGAAGCTAAGTCGGAGCCAAAAAAAGAGGAAAAACCGAGCTTGAGCGATCTTTTTTCGGATACGACTAAGGACAATAAGAAGCTTGAGGAGAGCGCTAAAGCTAGCGACGCCGTTCAGAGTAACAAAAAGTCCGATAAAGAAACCGCTACCTCTAGTGCTAAGGATAAAGCAGCATCTAAAAATGCTGTGGTCAAATCCGATAAGCTTGGCGGCAGGACGCAAAGGACAGGCGAGTATAACGCTTATTACGGCGCTATCGAGAAGAAGCTTCAAGTTCTATGGAGTAGATATGTGGCGACCGCGAAGGACGACGCAAGGATTAAGATAGTCTTTAGCGCAGATGGGCGAGTGGCGGATTATACTATTATAGAGCTGGGGCGAGAGACGGAATTTAATCAGAAGTTGCGAGATTTTTTGGATAATCTATCGACTCAGACTTTCCCGAAATCTCCCGACGGAGCATCGCACGAGATTGATACTAGGATGTCCGACGTGATGAAGACAAATTAGAATTCGTAAGGGAAAAAAGTGAAGAGACTTTTTTGTATTTTTGCGTTTTGCTGTATGCTTTTTTCGGCGGATTCGGAGCAGAATTTTACTTATGAAAGAAATTCCGTTTCGCAAAAATCTGGTAAAATTCAAATTTCAAAGGAGCCAGATGCTTATTTTTCGCAGATGGCGTCTAAATTGCAAGCTCTATGGACAGAGTATCAAGTGGACATTTCCGATGAGGCTAGAGTCCGTATAGAATTTAGCAACAATGGACGAGTTTTAAATTATCAAATTTTAGAGCTTGGGCGTAGCACAGAATTTAACCAAAAGCTAAGGAAATTTTTAGATGAGCTTCCTAAGCGAAGCTTTCCAAAATCACCGGATAATAAATCTCACACATTTGAAATGGTATTATCCGACGTAGCAAATTAAATTTAAGGAGAAAAGATGAAGAAACTACTTTTGATTCTTGCATTTTGTAGTAGCATTTTCGCGGCAGATGCGACTATGTCTATCGTAAACGAAGGGGTAAATCTACCTAAAATCGTCGTTCAAGATGCATCGAACCTTGCGAATTCAGAATTTGGCAACAAATTCTTTAAACTTATGGTGGGCGATCTAAAGGTTGGCGCGACTTTTGAAGTCAGCGACGAGTATTTACAAAGCAGCTATGATGCGGGCGCTTCCGACAATCTAGGCTCTAGCGGTGCCGCTCTTATCGTGCGCTACGCGGTAAGTGATAAAAGCTCGCCGATGAGCCTAAAAGCCAAAGTGCTCGAAGCAAACAGCGGCAGGGTGATGTACGAGAAGAGCTTTACGCTCTCTAATGCTGAAAAGTATCCATTTTTAGCACACATGGCGGTATCTGAGATAGTCAAGCAACTAGGCTATTCAAACGTCGATTGGATGAAGGAGATGATTTTGCTATCTCGCTACACTTCGACGCGCGAGAGCGAGATCATGGTGGCTGATTATACGCTTACTTACCAGCAGGTTGTGCTTCGCGGCGGATTAAATATCTTCCCTAAATGGGCAAGCGCAGCGCAGAACGAATTTTATTATACCTACTATGTCAATAAAAATACGCCCGCTATCTATAAATTTAATCTATCCAACGGTAGCAAGAGTAAAATTTTTACCGGTCATGGCATGACGATAGCTTCAGATGTAAGCGCCGACGGCAGAAAGCTTCTAATCACCAATGCGCCTAAAGATCAACCCGATATTTATTTATATGATATAGCCTCGGGCAGCGCTAAGCAAATTACTGATTATGCAGGCATTGATGTAAATGGAAATTTTATCGACGGCGATTCGCGCGTGGCTTTTGTGAGCGATCGTTTAGGTTATCCGAACGTATTTGCCACTAGCATAAATGGCGGCAACGTTCAGCAGCTCGTCTATCACGGCAAAAACAATAACTCCATCAGCACAAATGGCAATTACGTTACTTACTCTAGCCGCGACGGCGGGGGCGGATTTAATATATATTTAATCTCAACTCAAACCGATATGATTCGCCAGTTAACGGCTAGCGGCAAAAATATGTTTCCTAGATTTTCTAGCGATGGCGGTAGCATTATGTTTATCAAGCAAGACGGCGGCGGAAGCTCGGTAGGTATTATCAGAGTTAACGAGAATAAAAGTTTTCAATTTCCGTTAAGAGTGGGTAAAATTCAATCGGTTGATTGGTAAAATATTAAAAAATCTCGTGATATAATGACTTCAATTTTTTTTGAAAGGATAGAAAATGAAACATTTAGTTTTATCTTCGATAGCAGTTGCTGCTCTATTATTGAGCGGTTGTTCTAAAAAGACCCCAGAGGCCGATACTACAAGCACAAGTGGTGCAGATAGACTAGCTGCTTTGGCATCTCAGATCCAAAGTGAAGTTGGCACTGTTTATTTCGACTTTGATAAATTTAATATTAGAGCCGATCAGCAAGGCACAATCAATAATAACGCAGCTCTATTCAACCAAGCAGGCGCAGAGTCCCTAACCGTCAAAGTTGAGGGTAACTGCGATGAGTGGGGTTCTGATGAGTACAACTATGCTCTTGGTCTAAAGAGAGCTACTGCAGCTAAAGACGCATTGGTTGCTCAAGGCGTAAATGAGAGCAGAATTTCCGTAGTAAGCTACGGCGAGAGCAATATGGCTTGCACAGAGCATTCTAAAGAGTGCGACGCTCAAAACAGACGCGACGAATTCAAAGTTGGATTCTAATTTGAAATTTAAAAATTTCACGGTGGCGGCTCTTTTGGGGGCTGCCACTTTTTTAAATGCAGAAACTTCTGCATTTGATGCTGGCAATATTGATTCAGGTAGCTCTTACGGGTTAACTGAAAACGAACAAGTATTGCGCGATAACCGCAAGCGTATAAGCGAGATGCAAACTAGCGTAGATAATACACGCGAGAGTGTCGAAGGTTTGCGAAGTGTCCTTGAAGGAACAAATTCTAAAATTTCGAACCTGGAAAACAGGGTAGCGGATCTAGAAATTCGCGCTACTGGCAAAAGCCAAGGTAACAGTGAGCTAGATCAGATGAAACGAGATATCGCAACTATAAAAGCCCAAATCGCTGAAATCAATAAAAAATTAGGCAGCGGCGGCAGCGTAAAAAAAAACGCTGAATTAGACGCAGGTCCTGCTTCAGTCCCTGCTAGTACAAAATCAGACTCCGATTTTAAATCAAAAGATCAAGCTTCAGTATTGAAAGAGGCTGACGCTTTATATGCCAAAAAAGACTATTCGGGCGCAAAAGAGCGCTACAATTATTTAGTATCTAAAAATTACAAGCCCGCTAAGGCAAACTATATGCTGGGCGAAATTTCATATTTTTCCGGCTCATACGCAGAAGCGATAAACTATTACAAAAAGAGCATCTCGCACAACGAGAGTCAAGACTACACCCCAAAGCTACTCTATCACACTGCGATCAGCTTCGATAAGATCGGCGATAAAGATAGCGCAAATAAATTCTACAAAGCGTTAAAGGCTTCATACCCGGATTCCAAAGAAGCCAAAGCTGCGCCCACTAGATAATCTAAATTTAAATACAAACTCAAAATAAAATTCTAAACAGGAGAAAGCTATGGCTAACAACCGAGTTATAAAGATGCATTATGAGCTAAAAGACGGTAAAACCGGCGAAATTTTAGAGTCAAATTTAAACTCCGACCCGATTGCCTTTCTTAGCGGCAAAGATCAAATCATCCAAAAACTGGAAGATGAAATTTTAAATCTACAAGCGGGCGAGAGCAAAACGGTTCGCATAAGCCCGAGCGACGGGGTCGGCGAGTATAAGCAGGACGCCGTGCAGATCCTGCCTAAAGAGCAGTTTGCGGGCATCGACCTGGTCGTTGGTATGGAGCTTTTTGGTCAGGCGGAGGACGGCGCGACTACCCGCGTGAGCGTCAAAGCTATCGGCGAGCAGGACGTTACTATCGACTTTAATCACCCGTTTGCGGGCAAGGAGCTGGAATTTAATATAAAGATCGTCGAGAACCGCGAAGCGACGGCAGATGAAATTCTTACCGGGCAGCCGGAGGGCGCGCACAGCTGCGGCTGCGGACACAACCATCATCACGAGGGGCACGAGTGCTGCGGCGGACATGGACACGATCACGCAGAGGATCACGAGTGTTGCGGAGGTCACGATCACGGAAAAGATCACGAGTGCTGCGGCGGACATCACCACGAGCATTAGGATTTTTTATGAAATTCGCTTTTATCTTCCCCGGACAGGGCAGCCAAAGCGTAGGCATGGGCAGGGAGTTTTACGACAGCTCCGCCTCTGCGCGCGCGCTTTTGGATGAGGCTTCAGAATTTACCGGTATCGATTTTAAAAATTTACTGTTTGAGCCTAACGACAAGCTCGACGTTTCGGAATTTACGCAGCCCGCGATTGCATTAAATTCCATGATGGCGCTTGCGGCGCTGCAAGAAAGGCTGGATCAAGAAAAGCTTAATATCGCTCCGCAGTTTTTGCTCGGACATTCGCTGGGCGAGTTTAGCGCGCTAAGCGCTGCGGGAGGCATAGAGCCGAAGCAGATGTTAAAGCTAGTAAATATTCGCGGTAGGCTCATGCAGAGCGCCTGCGAGGGCAAAGGCGCCGGAATGATGGTGATCTTAGCTCTTGCCGACGAGACAGTTGAAAAAATTTGCGCGGATGCGACGAGCGCCGGTAAGCAGGTATGGGCGGCGAATTATAACTGCGATGGGCAGATCGTAGTCGCAGGCAAAAAAGATGATCTGGCCGCACTCGAGGGCGAGTTTAAAGCCGCAGGTGCAAAGCGCGCAATGCTACTGAATATGAGCGTCGCGAGCCACTGCCCTATGCTACAAAGCGCCAGCGACGAGCTTTTAGAATTTTTACGCCCCGCGCTAAAAGAGAGCTTCGCTCCCGTCGTCGCTAATGCCACGGCGCGAACATATACGACGAAATCCGAAGCGCTAGAGCTGCTGAAAGCCCAGCTTATCGGCCCCGTACTTTACAAGCAAAGCATCAAAAATTACGAGGGCGAGACGGACTGTTTCGTCGAGTTCGGCGCGGCGGTTTTAAAAGGGATAAACAAAAAGATCACGCAGAAGCCGACCTTCAGCATCACGGATCTTGCGAGCTTAGACGAGTTTCTGAAATTTGCAAAGGAGAACGGATGAAAGTAGCGATCTTGGGCGCTATGCCAGAAGAGATCAAGCCGCTGCTATCCGCACTGCGCGAACGAGGCGTGAGCGTGGAGGCCGTGGAGCATGCGAATAATAAATTCTACGCCGCTAAGCTTAACGGTCACGATCTAGTGATCGCATATTCGAAGATCGGCAAGGTAAATTCCGCCCTGACGGCTACGGTCATGATCGAGAAATTCGGCGCGCGCGCGCTCATTTTTACGGGCGTTGCGGGGGCTTTGAAGCGCGGCATTAAGATCGGCGAAATTTTATATGCCACCTCGCTCGTGCAGCACGATCTGGACATCACGGCGTTTGGGCATCCGCACGGATTCGTGCCTGGAAGTAAAATTTCAGTCCAAACCGACGCGAAGCTAAATTCCATAGCGCAAACCGTCGCCGAGCAGCTTGGCATCACGCTAAAATCGGGCATCATCGCTAGTGGCGATCAGTTCGTAAGTGGCGAGGAGCGCAAGAGCTGGATCGAGCGGACGTTTGACGCGAGCGCGGTCGAGATGGAGGGGGCGAGCGTGGCACAGGTGTGCGACGCACTGGGCGTGCCGTTTTGCGTGCTGCGCGCGATAAGCGACGAGGCGGGGCATAAAGCCGAGTTCGATTTTGACGAGTTTATGGTAAAAAGCGCGCAGACGAGCGCAAATTTCGTCCTAAAAATGATCGAAAGGTTATGATAAACCTCTCCAAAAAACTACTGCGCCGGGTCGGACAAACCAACGCCAAATACAAGATGTTCGAGCGCGGCGATAAAATTTTACTAGCTCTTAGCGGCGGCAAGGACAGCATGAGCTTGGCGCACGTGCTGAAACACTTCCAAAGCGTAAGCCCGCTAGATTGGGAGTTTCGAGCCGTTACCGTCACCTACGGTATTGGCGAGGACCTGCGCGAGATAAGCGCCCATTTTAAAGAGCACGAGATCCCCTACGAGATAATCGATACTAAAATTTTTGAATTCGGCAAGGAAAAGATCCGCGCAAACACCACGTTTTGCAGCTTTTGCTCGCGTATGAGGCGCGGATATATCTACTCCTACGCGCTCGAACACGGCTTTAATAAGATCGCCATCGCCCACCACCTCGACGACGCCGCGGAGAGCTTTTTTATGAATTTCACCTTCAACGGCGCGCTTCGAACTCTCGCTCCGCGCTATGTCGCTGAAAACGGGCTTGTGATCATCCGCCCGTT
Source organism: uncultured Campylobacter sp. (assembly GCF_937980635.1). Lineage (GTDB taxonomy): Bacteria > Campylobacterota > Campylobacteria > Campylobacterales > Campylobacteraceae > Campylobacter_B. The sequence continues at coordinate 28,132 of NZ_CALJPG010000019.1, read as the reverse complement.
CATTCTAGCGCGCGAGCGCCAAATCGCCGCCTGTGCTAGAGATAACGAGCTTCCGATCATGCGCGAGGAGGAGGTCTGCCCCGCGAAGCAATACGGCGGCAAGGAACCCACCGCGCGTGCCGCTACGAAGGAGCTTTTGGCGCAGTACGAAAAGACCTATCCGAGGTTTTTTATCAGCCTGCAAGCCGCCTTTGCCAACATCCACGAAGATACCTTTTTCGAGCCTAAATTTTAAAATTTTAAGCGGTTTGCGCTCCCTCGCTCAAACGAATTCAAAGCGCGCAGTTCTTGTGATGGCATGAGTTTCGCACGCCTAGTTCGATTTTTGGCTTGAATGAGCCTGACGCACGCAGAGCAGTTATCCTCCCCCGTGCTCAAACGAGCCGCGAACCGCAGCGCGCGCAGTAGTCGCCCCACCGCATCTAAGTTGTGGCGCGAGTGATTGAGCCCCTGCGTCCGACTGCGCGCTATAGTGGTTGTACTTCTGCGTCCGAAGCTGTGCGCATGAGAGGTTACGCCCTCTGCGTCTGAGTAGCTGCGAGCGGAGCGGATTGTGCGGCCTGTATCTGTTTTTACAAAACAGCCGCGGCTGTTTTCGGCGCCGCCCTCTCGTCCTGCTCAAAATGCCGCTCGTACCCAAGCGGAGCCTTACGAGCAAGCGTTAAGAGGCTCGCAAAGCTTACGCGAAAGACAGTTGTAGAAATTTTATTCCGAAAAGTATTTCTGAAATTTTACTTCACAAAATTTTAAAATTCTCAACCAGACCAAATTTTAAAATTTTAACGAAACTCGATTCAAAACTCTGACAAAGCCGAATTATGAAATTTTACCCCGCAAAATTTTAAAATTTATCGGCAGGCTATAGTTTGGGCTACGCATAGCTTGAGTCGCGCTCGCTAATTGATCGTCGCACGCTGTCGTGAGCCGTAAATTTAAACCGCTCGCCCGCTCCGCAAAATGTTTCAAAAATTTTACTTCGCAAAATTTTAAAATTTTAACGAAGCCGAATTCAAAATCTAGGCGGAGCCAAATTTTAAAATTTCAACGCAATCGAATTTTAAAATTTAGCAAAGCCGAATTCTGAAATTTTAGCGCAGCCGAATTTCCGCTCTCATTCCATAAACGTTACATTTTGAAATTTCGCCGCTCGCGCCCGGTTAAATTTCATGCCGCTTCAAAGCTGCTCAAAACCTTCGCTGTCGCGCGCGCAGATTAAATTTTAAAATTTCACGGGCGCCGCATTGCTTCTCAAATTTACACACCGCAAAATTTTAACCGATTTTCGCTCCGAAATTTATGCCGCATTAACCGCCGCGGATATATAATAGTAGTTGTCAAATTTCATATAAGGAGTCAGCATGGCTACAATCCAACCAAGCTATAAGCTTTTCATCGACGGCGAGTTCGTTGATGCCGAAGGCGGCGCGAGCCTAGACGTTTTTAATCCCGCTACCGGCGAGAAAATTTCAAAGATCGCAGATGCTAGCAAGGCGGACGTCGATAGAGCGGTCGCCGCGGCGCGCAAGGCGTTTGAGAGCTTCCGCCGCACTAGCGTTTATGAGCGCAGCGCGCTGCTAAATAAGATCGCCGACGTCCTAGAGCAAAACGCCGAGTTCATCGCCACCGTAGAGACTATCGACAACGGCAAGCCAATCCGCGAGACGCGCGCGGTCGACGTAGCGTGGTCGATCGAGCATTTTCGCTATTTCGCGGGCGTGATTTTAGCCGAAGAGGGCAGCGCGAATATGCTAAAAGAGCGCTATCTATCCGTCGTTTTGCGCGAACCGATCGGCGTAGTAGGACAGATCGTGCCGTGGAATTTCCCGTTTTTGATGGGCGCGTGGAAGCTCGCTCCGCTGATTGCTGCGGGCGATACGTGCGTATTTAAGCCAAGCTCCGAAACTAGCCTCAGCATTTTGGAGTTTATCCGCCTAATCGCACCGCTGCTTCCAAAGGGCGTCATCAACGTCGTAACCGGCAAGGGAAGTAAGGCAGGCGAGTTCGTCCGCACTCACAAAGGACTCGATAAGCTCGCGTTTACGGGCTCTACCGAGGTCGGTAGAGGCATAGCGCTAGCTGCGGCGCAAAAAATCATCCCTGCTACGCTTGAGCTTGGCGGCAAGAGCGCGAATATTATCTTTGACGATTGCGATTTCGACGTTGCGATCGACGGCGTGCAGCTGGGGATCCTTTTCAACCAAGGCCAGGTCTGCTGCGCGGGAAGCAGGATCTTCGTGCAGGAGGGCATCTACGATAAATTCGTACCGGCTCTAGTGGAGAAATTTAAGCGCATCAAGGTGGGCGATCCACTCGATCCGAACACCCAGATGGGATGCCAGATCAACAAAAAGCAAGCCGATAAAATTTTAGAATATGTAAAAATCGGCGTAGAAGAGGGCGCTAAGATCGCCGTGGGCGGCAAGCGACATAGCGCGGGAGAGGCTTTCGTCGAGCCTACGCTACTCGTGGACGTACGCAACGACATGCGCGTGGCGCAGGAGGAGATCTTCGGTCCTGTGGGCGTCGTGATTAAATTTAAAGATCAAGACGAGCTCGTTCGCATGGCGAACGACAGCCTCTACGGACTAGGCGGCGCCGTATTTACGCGCGACATCGCAAAGGCGCTCACGGTCGCACGTCTGCTTGAGACGGGTCGTGTATGGGTCAATACCTACAACCAGATCCACGCGGGCGCACCGTTTGGCGGCTACAAAGAATCGGGCATCGGTCGCGAGACGCACAAGATGATCCTGGAGCACTACACCCAGACCAAAAACATCTACATCGACACGATCTCAAAACCGAGCGGCTTTTACGAGCAGTAAGGGCTTAGGAAGGTATCTCGGGCGGTTTACGCCGCCCGAAATTTTATTCCGATTGACTTGTAATTCATCAAAATCCTCTTTATATAATATACGGCTGCAAAAAGACAATATAAAAAACGAAAATTAAGTTTAACGAATATATAATTAGTCACCATTTAAAAGGAGAAAAAATGAGACGAATTTTTTGTTGAGCCTTATGGCTATCGTAGGTTTAGGTCTTACCGGATGCAAGGAGGACGAGCCTAAAAAAACGGTTGCAGATTATCTGCTTGCGCCGCTAGAAGCAAAAGCGAAACTAGAGCTTTGCGAGAAAATGCAGCCAAAAGACGTGATCAACGATAAAGAGTGCAATAATGCAAGCAAGGCGAAAGGGTTTTTGAGGGATCAAAATTTAGATCCAAATGGTCATTGGTACGAAGTAGATTATTATATAAAGCACCCTGAGCGAATTAGCGAAGAGTATAAAAAATAACAATCAAATTTTTGAAAGTAGTAGCGCAAATACGCTAATAATATTTTTCCTGAAGTTGGATTTGAAGTCTTAATGGTGAGCATTAAGTAGCTTCAATTTTTTCAAATCTCTTTGCAATTTTTACAGCCGCATGCGTTCAAATATCAGATATGACTTTTGTCGTAGGCGGCTTGATAAAAGCCTTACTTGACTTACTGCGCTTACGCAGCATTTAAATTTAATCTCGCCGCGGCTACGCTAAATTTTAAAATTTCAAATTTCGCAATCTCGTTAAATTCTAAAATTAAAAATTTCAAACTATGGCTTTCGCAAAATTTTGGAATTCCATATTTTTTAAGTCGCGGAAAATTTTAAAATTCTAAGGTTTTCTTTCGATGTTCGTGTCTGCGCAAGTGCGTGCAGGTGGGCGCATGCAAGAAATAAACTCGCGCAGTTTTATTGCAGACCTCGTCCGCATCAAGTTATACCGAGCCGCACCAAAGCCTCAAAACTCACGCGATTGCTAATTTTGCTACCTAGCCGCACCGAACCGCAGCCAAACTCGCGCTGCGAAAATCTAAATTTACGCTATAATCTTGCAAAGCGGAGCGTAAAACTCCTGCTGCGCATGTGCGACGAAATTTAAACAAAGACCCGCAAATTCGGGTTTCTTAGCTTTCGCGCGGTTGCGGTGTGACGCTAAATTTAACGGAGGGGGCAATGGATAAAGAGCGGTATATTTTTGAGAAATTTAGATTGAAGCTTAACGGCGATGATTGCGCCGTAATCGGCGAGCGGGCGTATTGCAAGGACCTTTTTGTCGAGGGCGTGCACTTTCGCCGCGGCTGGCTGAGCCTGCGCGAGATCGGCGCAAAGGCGATGCTCGTAAACATCTCGGACATGATCGCGACGAACGCGCGCGCCAAATACGCCCTGCTGGGGCTTGCGGTGCCGCGCGAGATCGGCACGCGCGAGATCGACGAGCTGTGCGCGGGCGTGAGCGAAACGGCGCGGGAGTGGGGCATACGGATCATCGGCGGCGACACGATCGGCTCGGATCGCATCGCGCTTAGCGTGAGCCTGATCGGCAAGTGTAAGCGCCCCGTGTTTCGCAGCGGCGCGCGCGTGGGCGATCTCATCGCGCATACGGGCGAGCTAGGCGGCGTCGGGCGCGATCTGGCGGTGCTTTTAAGAGATGAAATTTCGCCCGCTAGCTCGGATACACAAAACTGGGACGATAAAATTTCGTCGCTGCAAGGTCCAAGCGATGAGTCGCAGGGTCTGAACGCCGAGGCTTCGGCGACACAAAATCCTGGCGATGAGGTGCGAAGCTCGGGCGATAAAATTTCGCTCGCTCATGCTAAGCTACAGAATCTGGATGCTGAAACTTCGGCAATGCAAATTTTGGACCTTGAGCCGCAAAGTCTGGACGATAAAATTTTTCCTGCGTATGTCAAGCCGCATAGCCTGAACGCCGAAGCTTCGGCGCAAAATTCCGTGTCACGAAGCGGAGAGAATCGCAAGAGCCCTACGTCGCAAAGCCTCGCATGCGAAAATTCTGCGCCGCAAAGCTCTGTAGGCGAAAATCCTGTGCCAGGTAGTGGCTCATATCGCTTGCGCGAGGATCTGCGCGCAAAAATTTCAAAAAATTCGCGCTTCGTCAGGCCCGTTTTGCGCGATAAGTTTTTTTACAAGGCGGCGAAGTTCATCAGCGCGGCGATGGACATTAGCGATGGGCTCGCGCAGGATTTGCCCCGCTTACTGGAGGCTAGCGGCGTGGGTGCGCGCTGGATCGCCCGCCCTAGCGAGGCTGCGTTGCAAAGCGGCGAGGAGTACGAGATTTTGTTCAGCTTCGCGCCGAAGTTTTTGCCTAAAATCTATGCGATTGCCGCTAAAACGGGCGTCGCGATCAATATCATCGCCGAGGTTTGCCCGCGCACGCCGCAAAGCTCGATGGAATTTAGCGGCACGCCGCATCACTTCGCGCCTTGAAATTTGCCACGACCGCTTTAAATTTTACGGCGCGTGGCATGGAATTTAAAATTTCGCGGAGCCACGGAATTTTGTGGAGGGACAGAATTTCGTGAAGCCGAGGAATTTGGAATTTGAAATTTCGCCCCTTCACGTAGCCTACACGCAAGCTCGCTATCATACCGTTACAAAATTTACAAAGGAGCCGTATGAGGGAGATCGTAAAAAAATTTGTCGCAGGCGACGCGGATATTGTATTCGCTAGACTTTCCGTTATCATCGTGCTTGCCGTGATGGGCAACTACAAGTGGTTTGAGTTTGAGGTAGAGGCTTTAAAGCCGCTCTTTTCACAGACGTGGCTTTCGTTTTTGCCGTCAGCGCTCGGGGACGCCGGCGCGAGCTATTTTTTGGGCGTGGTGGAGACCGTGGGCTATCTCTCGCTCATCGCGGGCTTTTTCAAGCCGAAGGCGGGTATCGTGGGCGATCTCATCGTAATCGTCATGGCGCTGAGCACGCTCAGCCTACTGCCGCAGCTAGGCAAGATCGACGGCTTTATCTTTAAAGACCTTTTCTTGCTAGGCCTTGGCTTGGTGCTGCTAAAATACGACCTAGCGCGCCTTTGCCGCGGAGAAAAAAGCTGCGATTGAGCCGTCAAAACATACTGGCGTCGGTTCCGACGCAACACTAAATGATCGCGCACGGCGAGCTTGAGGCTTTTGATTTGAGGCCTGCTTTGCCGGCGGGTGCGTGCTTGAGCTTGCTTGCGTAGCGCCGTTTAAAACACGGCCACGCACTAAAATTTTATGACGTGCGGTTGAAATTTATCGAGCTGCGGTAGTTAAATTTTGCCAACGCTTAAACTCAAAATTATAAAATTTAAATCGACCTATCAGATTATGCCACAAATTGAGTCGCGTTAAATTTGACAACGGAAGCTTAATCCTAAGCTCAAAGCATTAGATTTAGATCCAGCTGAATTCGCATTTGATTAAGCGAAACGAAAAGCGCAAAGTTATATCATTCCTTAGAAATTCTCCAATTTTTTCGAAAGGATGAGATATGAAGCACTTTTCACTCTCAAAGGCCATTTTTATGGCGGCGAGTTTGGCCCTGCTCGGGCTAACGGTTGCGAATGCGCAGGAGAAATTTTCCCCAGTTATCGTCATTCACGGCGGCACCAGCGGGCTTGATCTAACCAAGGAGGAATTTAAAATCCGCGAGGAGCCGATGAAAAAAGCGCTTTTAGCAGGTCAAGCCGTGCTTGAACGGGGCGGCACCGCGATGGATGCCGTAACGGCGGCCATTATGGTGCTTGAGGACGATCCGAATTTTAACGCGGGCAAGGGCGCGGTATTTACCGCCGACGGATTTAACGAGCTCGACGCCTCGATCATGGACGGCTCGACCAAAAAAGCGGGCGCAGTCGCGATGGCGCGGCATATCAAAAACCCTATCCTAGGCGCCAGACTCGTGATGGATAAGACGTGGCATACGCTAGTCGCCGGCGAGGGAGCCGACAAGCTCGCTAAAGAAAACGGTCTAGAGATGGTCGATCAGAAGTATTTTTTCACGCAGTTTAGATACGACGCGCTGCAAAAGGCCAAAGAGAAGCAAAAGTTGCTACTTGATAGCGAAAAGGCGAAAAAGACGTCGCTAAATTTACACGAGCGGCCGTATCTTGGCACCGTGGGCGCGATCGCGCTGGATAAAAACGGCAACCTAGCCGCAGCGACCAGCACGGGCGGCATGACCAACAAAATGACCGGCCGCATCGGCGATAGCCCGATAATAGGCTCTGGAACCTACGCCGACAACGACTCTGTGGCGGTTTCTTGCACCGGCACGGGCGATATTTACATGCGCGTAAACGCCGCGCACGAGGTCTCCGCGCTGTATAAATACAAGACCTCCGACGTGCAAAAGGCCGCCGAAGAAGCGGTAAAAGAGGTCAAAGCGCTCGGCGGCAGCGGCGGCATCATCTCGATCGACAAGCACGGACACACGGGCTTTGCGTGGACGAAGGAGAAGCTCGGTATGTATCACGGCGAGGCAAGGCTCGGAGCTAAGCCGATCGTTTACTGGCCGCTAGGGGAAAAATAAGCGCAAATTTAGCCCCTTTGCGGGGCTAAATTTAATCAAATAGCGAGGATAAATACGCTTTTTATCGCACGTCTATCAAATTTGGCGCTTTCATCGATCGAGCGTTTCGGCAAGGCAAATTTGGTCGAATTTTAATTTCAGCACCTTGACAAAGCGCAAATTTCTATTTATTTAAAATTTTAAACTTATATTTATCGCCATCTTTTTATCGTATTCAAATCAGTCAAAACAATAAATTTTATGCTTCGATAAGCCATAAAGAGATCAAATTTGATCCTGCTGTAAATTTGAGCCTTGAGGTTTAAATTTAAGCCGTCCAGCGACTTCTCCGCAAATTTTATCCTCGCTCAATTTCGCGCCAGAAAGCGCGCATCGGTAGCAAGCCCTCGTAGATACGGACGCTGCGCCGTCTCATTCGCGCCTCAAAACCGCGCGAGCTAAGCGGCGAAATTCGGCTCTGTAAATTGAATTTTACCAAAATCCATATTTCTTGATACCAAAGCGCTCAAATTTCAGGTAGAATATCGCCACATAAAATCAAGGCGGTAAAATGAGAAAATTTATAGTCGTTCGCGGACACGCGGGCTCTGGTAAAACGACTTTTGCAAAAGAGAAAATTAAAGAATTTAAAAACGAATATCCGCAGGCGCAAATTTATCATCTGGAAAACGATATGTTCTTAACCGATGAGGCGGGGATTTATACTTGGTCGCCGAAGCTTTTGGAGGACGCGAAGCGCAAGGTCGCCCGCGAGATAAAGCAGGCGTATAAATTTGCCCTGGAAAACAAAGCTAAAGACGTTCTTATCGTGCTTAGCAACGTGAGTGCGCGCACCAAAGAGCTGCTAAGCCTAAAAGAGCAAGCCACCCAAAATGAATTTATTTTTGAATGCTTTAGAATGCAAAATTTCTTTGCCTCCGAGCACGACGTCGATGAAAATACGGTAATAGCGATGTTTATCAAGGTCGCAAACAACAAAATTGAGGGTGAAATTTTGATTCCGCCCGTTAATCCTATGAGCCAAAGCGTAGCGCAAAAGATTAAAGACGCGGCGGCTCTAAATAGGCGCGATCTGCCCTTTGATGCGGCGCAAAATACCTACGTAACGAAAAAATATATCGCCGCCACGCAGGATAAAAGGCTCTGGAGTGCGCGTCAAAGCGAGCTTTATCCCGAGCTCCGCACATACAAATACTCAAAACGCGTCTTTTTCAAAGCCGATTGGGATAAGGCGTTGCTTGAGATGCGCGGGCTCATAATGGACGATAATCTAAATATCATCGTACGTCCGTTTAAAAAGGTCTATAACTACTCGGAATTTACCTCGCGCAAAAGCCTTTATCCTATCGATATCACAGACGATACGCCCGTGCTTGCCGTGCGAAAGGTAAACGGCTTTTTGGGGTGTTGCACCTACGTAGATGCCCACGAAAGTAGCGCGAGCTTTAACCGCCGCGTCATCTACTCCACGACGGGATCGACCGATAGTAGATTTGCACAGATGACGCGCGAGCACTGCTGCAAATTTGAAGAGATTTTCAAACGCTATCCAAATAAAACTTTTTTATTTGAGATCACCGACGAGAGCGACCCGCACATCGTGGAAGAGGAGCTTGGCGAGACTTTTATCGGACTTATCGACGTTAAAACCGGCGCGCAAGAGAGCGAATTTGAGCTGGATAAGATCGCCGCAAGCACCGCTGGCGCGCTAAAAAGACCTTTTTATAAAGAGGGCGAACAATATCTAAAAACGAGCTTTGCGGAGCTTAAAAATATAGTCAAAGAGGCGAAATTTGAGGGCTTTATGGTGTATATCCCAAGCCAGAGCGATTTTTGCTTTAAGATGAAAACGCCTTATTATCTCGTGAATAAATTTTTCGCTCGCAGTAAAAACGAAGCGCTTTCCGGCAAACTGGATAAAACCAAGCTTGATGAGGAATTTCACCCTTTGGTCGATCACATCAAAGCAAACGAGCGAGAATTCAGATCCCTTGACGAGCAGGGCAAGCTAGGCTTTATAAAAGAATTTTTAGAAAGAATTTAACGATTAGCGCGGATATTTGACGCCGCGCAAATTTGCGTAAAGCGTAAATTTGATATAGCGATTAAAGCTTAAAGGAAAAATGATGATATTTTTTACCTCCGATTTGCATTTTTATCACGCAAATATTATGAAATACTGCCCTAAATTTAGGGCTTTTAACGACGTAGGCGAGATGAATGAAAAGCTAATAGAGCTCTGGAATGCCGTAGTGGGGTCCGAGGATACGGTTTATGATCTGGGAGATTTTGCATTTTGTAATAAATTAAAGGATCTAAAAAGCGTCGCGCGTAGGCTAAACGGCTCGCATGTGCTGATTTTAGGCAACCACGATACGCTCATCAGCCAAAACAAAGAAGCGCTGCTACGCGAGCTAAAAGAGGACGGAAATCCTATTTTTAGCGATATCCTGCACTACAAGGAGCTAAATTTTGACGGCGGCGCGGGCGCGATAAAGGACGGCAAGGCGGGTATGAGCATCTGTATGTTTCACTATCCCGTAGAGGAACATAACCACGCCTCGAAAGGCTCTTTTATGCTTCACGGACACTTACACGACCGCGCTTCCAGCCTAGAGGGTCGCATACTAAACGTAGGCTTTGACTCGCACGGCAAAATTTTAAGCCTAGATGAGATCGTGCAAATTTTAGGGCAAAGGCAAATCTCGGCAAGATATTTGTGAACCGGGCTAAACACGGACAGCCACAGCATTGATTTAAGCGTAGCCTACCGCAACATCTTGCAAAAGCACCCGCATAATACGAGGATAGGCAAAGCTCGGCGGCATCTTTATCGATAAGCACGCACACACAGGTTTTGCGTGGACGAAAGATAAGCTCGGCATGTATCGGCGAAGCAAGGCTCGGAGCTAAACCGATCGTTTACTGGCCGCTAGGAGAGAAATGATAAAATTTAAGCAGGTGGCAGATAGCACGAAGGTCGTAGGAACGCCCATCGAGAGATGATCAAATTTAGCCTCGTTTGTCTCGTTTGCTCTTTGATCTCGCGTAAATTTTAAATTTGCTACATACTTTAAAAGAGTGGATACGCGCTTAAAATAGCTGCACCGCCCGTTTTAATAAAGCTTCGCTTCAGCGTGACGGGGCGGAGCTAAATTTTAAATTTACCCGCGCGCGTAGTCCACGAACGCACCGAGCGGCAAGAATGAGAAGCAGGATATGTGTTCTCTTTAGTATCAAAACCCAAAGCGACACAGCCTTTTGCGCAGCCATGAATACGGCGTGTATGAAGCAACAGGGCAAGGGCGAACCCAACCGGTGCGCGGACGAAATTTCGCGGAATTTCGCCGATTGTCGCGCGCGGTTTTATCTAAGCTGCCGTTAAATTCTATCCCTAGCCGCCGTAATTCTGCTCGCGTCCAAATAAAATTTCACGAAATTCCTTAAAATTTTACGCTTTGTATTCTGCAAACCGGCGGGCGAAATTTTGCGAGCGCGACCGAATTGCATGCGTAAATTCCGCCGTCAAATTATAACCTAGCGCAAATTTTTACGAACGAATCGCTAGCTAAATTTAAACCCATGCGGTTAAGCCTAGCAAGCCCGCCCGCTAAAATTTCGTTCGCGCAGAATTTCATTTGGGTAAAGTTAAAATTTCACCTCAAATTCCGTCCAGTCCTCGTTGCTATCGCACGAAATTTTAAGCCCGAGCTCGTCGCAGTATTTTTTCACGATAAAAAGCCCGATGCCAAAACCGCCGTTACGTTCGTCAAAGCGGGTGTAAAGCTCGAAAATATGCGGCAGATTTTGTCGTGCGATGCCCGCGCCGCTGTTTTTGATACGAAGCGAACGCTCGCACAGGCTCACCTCGACGCAGCCGAGCTCATCGCAATATTTTATCGCGTTGCCAAGCAGATTATCGATGATTTTTCGCAGCTTAAACTCATCCGCGCAAAAGGCTACCGGGCGCAGATCGGCGCTCAAGCTTATTTGCTTTTGCTCCGCAGAGATTCGAAAATATTCGATACGGCTTTGCAACAGCTCGCCTAAATTTACCTCTCGTCCGCTGCCGCTTTTGTTTAAGCTTAGCGCGGTTAGATCCTCAAACAGCGCGTTTATCGTATTTGCGCCCACCTTGATATTGCCTAGATATTTTTTCGGCTCGGTATCAAAAAGCTCGATACTCATTAAAATCACGCTAAGAGGCGTCTTTATCTCGTGCGTCGTGTCGCGGATGAAGCCATTTAGAAATTTGATCTTTTCATAAAGCGGACGCAGCGAAAGGCGTATGATAAAATACGCGATCAACAAAATAAGCGCCAAAACAAGCGCGCTTGCGGCTAAAATTTTAAGCTTCAGCTCCGCGAGCTTGCCCTCAAGCGCTTCCGTTTTGATCGCTACGTAGTACTCCGTGCCGTCCTTGGCGGTGAGATTAAATTGCTCGATCCTACTCAGCCCCTCCATATACACGCGCGGTGCGTCGTCCCTCGGCTCGAAATCCCGCGCGATCTCATCGCTGCTATTCAGATCCGCCGCGTATGCCTGCATGGCATCGAAATCGCTCTCGTTTAGGCGCCCGCCGCGAGCGAGCTTAGCCTCTAAGCCGTGTTTGAAATCTCTGATCGCAAAGGCATCGCGATCCGCGATAAAAAACTTCTCCCGCTTGTAAAATATGCTGCTTACCAGCGCTAAAAACAGGACGCTAGTAAGAGTGTAGAGCAAAAAAATCGGTAAAATTTGACGCATTTTGGACACGGCGCGCTCCTAAACATATTTGTAGCCGAGCTTGGATGCGTTTATGATGCGATCTTTGCCTAAAATTTTTCGCAGCTCGGCGATATAAACGCGCAGGCTAAGCTCGCTCGGGCTTTCGTCGTAGTCCCACAGCGCGGCGAAAATTTCATCTTTGCTAAGGAGCTTATCGCGGTTTTTTAGAAGTAGCGCGAGAAGCCTCGCCTGCTTCTGCGGCATCGGCACGGCTCTTCCGTCGCGATAAAGCGCGTGCTGAGCCATATCGAAGCTAAAGCTTCCGCCGATATTTTCGCGTCTGGCGGCGTTGTGGACGAAGGTGCGCTTTAGTAGATTATCCGCGCGCAGGGCTAGCTCTTTTAGCTCAAAGGGCTTTTTGAGGTAGTCGTCGCAGCCGCTTCTAAAGCCGCTTTCGACGTCTTGCAGAGTGTTTAGCGACGTCGTGAAAATACACGGTGCGCCGCGCCCGGCTTCGCGCAGCTCGCGAAGTAGCGCAAAGCCGTTGCCACCGATGATTTTGACGTCGAAGATCCACAGATCGAAGCTTTTTTCGTATGCTAATGAAAGCGCCTCGTCGTAGCTTTTACTGCCGCTTACCTCGTGCCCCGCGCCGCGCATATAGGTGCACATCATATCTAGCAGCATCCCCTCGTCCTCGACGATCAAAACCCTTGCCATAGCCCGCCTCCTTGCATAGAATTTTTGAAATTATACCCTGTGAAATTCCATGTAAAATTTAATTGCGAAATTTCACGGCAAAATTTTATCGCAGCGAAACAACGCGTCTTGGCTCAAAAGTATGCTTACTAAATTTAGGCTTATAAGATTGCTCCCTAGTATTGTTGTTCGCGAGGCACGCCGAGCAGCGCAAGAAACTAAAATTTTACGATATAAAATTTTCGCGCCGCGGAATTTTAAAATTTACAAGCAAAACACCGGGCTTTAAAATTCCGCCGCTACGAAATTCTAAATTCCGCAACATAAAATTTACGGCGCAGAATTTCAAAACCTCGCCTGCGCCGATAAAATTTTGCGAAATTTCATCGGCGCTATGCCGCATAGGCTCCAAAGCTAAATTTTAAAATTTCTACGCCGCGATTTGATAAAGTAAAATTCCGCGCAAATGCTGCGCGGAACTAAATAGTTTGCGTGGGTGGCTATTGCTGCGTCATAGGGCACACAGCGGCACCCGCGTTTTGATTACACGGCATCGCGTCTCTCGGCGGCATTGCTCGCCCCGCGCCTCCGCCCATTCCTTTAGGCAGCATATGGGCGCACTCGCCGGGTGCCATCGCGATCTGTGCGGACCGAACCCATGAGCGGGCCTTTTAAATTTGCCGAAATTGCCGCGGTCTTTGAGCTCTATATCCAGCCTATCCGCCTGCTCGACGCTTAGCTTGCCCGCCTGGGCGTTATAGTTTTTTCTAAACTCGTCTAGGAATTTCTCGCGATCCTCGACGCTCATAGCGTCCAGTTTCTTTTTAAACTCCGTCTTAAATCCGCGCTTAAGATCCCTTGCCTGCGCCCTTAGCTCGCCTGCGCGCTTATCGATCTCAAACGCCGCTTCGCTTAAGCTCTTGGCGTCGGCACCGGCGATCGAGGCATTGATCTGCTCGGGAGTACTATTTTGAAAATCTGCGGCGAACAGCACGCCCGCAACTAAAACGCTTGCTAAAACAATCTTTTTCATTCTCTCTCCTTTGTGAAAGTTAGCGTGATTGTAGGAAAAAGTCGTGAAGAAAAAGTTAAGTAAAGCCGCGCCGCCAAAATAGCTCGGCGCCGTAAATTTAAAGCTTTGATTTAAATTTAGAAAATTTTACGCCGCTGCTACAAATACGGAGCGGAGGTACGATGTGGGCAAACGGGGCTAAATTTTAAAATTTTAAGCGGAAGGCAAGAGGTGCGCAGCGCGTAAATTTAGCATAAATTCGCGCTGCATAGGTTGTATTAAAGCCCGCCGCGTGTAAATTTAACGGCAAAGCGGGCGTATCTCGGCGCTACGGACGACGAAATTTCGTCGCGTAAATTTAACCGTAGGGCGGACATGCTTAGAGATCGCGGATGATTAAATTTCATCCGCAACGAAGCCTATTTTATGACGCCGCAGACCATTCTAGCACCGCCGCCGCCAAGCGGCTTTGGATGGTCGCTGTGGTTATCGCCGCCTACGTGAACCATCAGCGAGTGGCCTTTTAGCTCATCTAGGCTCTTGATCTTCGGAGCTAGCACCGGATAGACCGCATTGCCCTCGGCATCAACGAAAAGCGCAGGCAGATCGCCCTTGTGACCGCCGTCATCCCAAGCAAACGAGTGCTTTTTAGTGTCGTTCGGATCCCAGTGGCCGCCCGCTTTCATGCCTAAGCCCTTCTCGGTCGCGCCGCAGTCGGCATTTTGATGTACGTGAAAGCCGTGCACGCCGCTAGTAAGACCTTTTAAATTCGGGAAAAACGCCACGCCGTAGTTCGTCTCGACTGCTACGACCTCGCCTACGCTCACGTTACCCTTCTCGCCTAGTTGCTCCATCGCAATGACGAGGTGCTTGCCAGTCTTAGGGTCGAAATTCTGCATATCGCCGTGCTCGTGAGCGATCAAGGCGCTTGCGACTAAAATTGATGAAATTAGAAATTTCTTCATGATAAATCCTTTAAAATGAAATGTGAGTGCAATTTTATCCAAAAATACTTAAAAAATAATTTTTCTTATTTAGATAAATTTTGCTTTTTATCTAAAAGACTTATCGCGAAGAATAAAATCAAGCTGAAAATTACGAGTAAAACGCTTAAAATCAGCGCCCGCTCGTTCTCTCCGTCATACACGGCATTGTAGATCGCAAGACCTAGCGTATCGGTTTTACCCACGATATTTCCGCCCAGCATCAGCGTGATGCCCACTTCGCCAAGCCCGCGCGAGAGCGCTAAAATAAGCGCGGAGCCGAGCGTTTTAAGCGAGCTAGGAAGGATGACGAAGAGGAAAATTTGAGCTCTGTTTTTGCCTAAAATTTGCGCGGCTTCGATTAGGCTTTTCGGAAATAGCTCGAAGCTCGCACACACCGGCTTTACAAACAGCGGCAGTCCCACCAAAAATGCGGCGATTACCAAAGAAGAAAAGTTAAAAACGATGTCTAAATTTAACGCAGAGCCGATAAATCCGCTCTTTCCGAAGATGTAAAGAAGCAGAAATCCCGTCGCGATCGGCGGGAATATGAGCGGAAAAATCACTAAAATTTCGACAATCTTTTTAAATTTGGCTTTGCTGAAAGCTAAAAAATATGAAATTGCTAGCCCTATTGAAATAAGCAGCAAAAAGCTGCAAAACAGGGCTTTGACGCTTAAAAGCAAAGGATGCGTGATCCAAGCGATATCGCTCATTTAAGACCGAATTTTAAAAAAATCTCTTTTGAGCGGTCCGATTTAAACTCCTCCATCACCTTTTCGCAAAGCGCCTGCTCGCCGCATGCGCTAAGCCTTGCGATGCCGATGAATGCGGGGCTGTAGAGGCTCTCGTCGATGTAGATGATCGAGCCGAACTCATCTTTTTTGGCGACCGCTTCGGTGCTGTTGATAAAGCCTGCTTGCACCTCGCCGTTGATTACGTATGCGACCACCTGCGGCACGCCCGCGACGGCTAAAATTTTATCTTTTACCGGCTCCATCTTGGCGTTTTGTAAAAATTCGTTCGTCCTGATACCGTAAATCGCCTTTCTAGGATCTGGCATCGCGATTTTATCGAACTTTGCGATCTCGGAGGCGTCGTTTATTTTAATATTTTTTGGCGTTACTAAAACTAGCGTGCCGCGCCCGATACGCTCAAATTTAGTGATATTTAGATCGCTTTTTTTCAAAAACGCCTCGTCGCCCACGATGAATGAAATTTTATTCTCGCGCGATTGAATGACGAGCTGGCCGAGGTTAGCAAACGATCCCGCCACGTCCATGCCCTCTTTTTTCAAATTTTCGATCACGGCCGAGACGGGCTTTTTGTATCCGCCGCCGGCCGCGATTATCAGCTGATCCGCGCAGAACGAAACGCTTGCCGCAAGCGCTAAAATAAAAGCAATTTTTTTCATGAAAATCCTTTTTTTGAAATTTTAAGAATTCTACAAAATATACTCTTATTTATTAATAAATTGCGTTTTTATTCCATATTTTAGACTTTCGCGCCTTAAAATTTAAAATTTAATATTTAGATAAATTCTATCTTTCCGCTCAAATCACACACGCCCTGATTCCAAACCGCTGAGCTTACGAGCACGTCCACGCCGGTAGCTGCAAACTTCGCGCAGTTATTTTTATTTATACCGCCCGCGGCGCAAATTTTAATCTGCGGCGCCGTCTCATCTCGCTTCAAAACGCAGGCTCTAAGCTCGCCAGGGCTCATCTTGTCGCACATTATCGCATCAGGCGCGTATTTTAAGAGCTCGCTAAATTCGCGCTCGCTCGCTACTTCGATCATTATCTTTCGCTCGGGCGCGCGCTCTTTAAATTTAGCGATCTGCGCGCAAAACTCGCTAAAGCTCGCAAACGCGCGGATATGGTTTGAAAAAAACAGGACGCTGTCGTGCAGCCCCAAGCGGTGCATCGTTCCGCCGCCCGCGATCAGCGCATTTACGCAAAGCTCCTTCGCAAAAGGAAAGCTCTTGCGCGTCGCACCCAGCACGCAGCGTGAATTCGCCTCTCGTATCAGCGCAACCATCTCGTGCGCGTAAGTAGAAATTTTGCAGGAGTACTCAAACACGATCTGAACGATCTTCCAAGCCTTATGCAAGCTCTCGAAGCTTCCTCGCGCGCTAAAAATTTGCTCTCCCGCGCTAAATGCGCTTCCCTCGCGTGCTAGCCACTGCGTCTCGCAACCAAAGCGCGCCGCTACTTCGCGCGCGATTCCTCCGCCGCTAAAGATCAGATCCTGCCTCGTTATGATCGAAAGTCGCGCGGGCGCATTTAAATCCACAAAGTCCTGCAAAAGCTCAGTCGTAAGGTCCAAAAACGCGCCGTCGCTAGCGATAAGATCGTCGATTTTACTCTGCGAAATAAACATCTCTAGCCTACGAAGTGAATTTTAGCGGGCTCAAAGCGCGAGTGCGCCTTTGTGACGCGAGACGGAAAGCCCAAAGGCATAATGCAAAACGCCTCTAAATGCCCAGGCAGATCCAAGATTTCTCTTACGCGCTCCATTGCGTAAATATCGGGCGCTACGCCCAGCCACGTGG
This sequence comes from uncultured Campylobacter sp., assembly GCF_937980635.1. Classification (GTDB taxonomy): domain Bacteria; phylum Campylobacterota; class Campylobacteria; order Campylobacterales; family Campylobacteraceae; genus Campylobacter_B. The sequence continues at coordinate 10,830 of NZ_CALJPG010000019.1, read as the reverse complement.
TGCCAAGCCCCAAATGGTGCGCCGCCAGCCAGAGATTTTCTGCTGCACAAGCGCAGTCGTAGCGAGCGTAGGGCTGGAATTTTAAGCCGCTTTTGCGCGTGCAAACTACGATCGCAAGCGGCGCATCTTTCGTGCAGCCGCCGTAGGTGCCGACGCTGCTAAGTAGCGTAAGTGCGGTGCGGTCGCGCACTACGTAAAACTCCCATGAGCGTTGGTTGCCCGCGCTAGGGGCTTGCATCGCTGCTTTTAGCACGAGCTCGATTTGATCGTCGCTCGGCATTTTCTCGGTAAAGCTCCGCACGCTCGTGCGTGTAAAAATTTCATTCATCGCTGCTCCTTTAAATTAAATTTCTAAATTCCGCTTTTTGCGAGCGGTAAAAAATGGAATTTAGAAGTAAGCTTGCCGCTGCGTTTGCTTGAGCCTTGCTTACACGTTGCGCTATTTAGGCGCTACGCGGCGGCCGATGCGTGCTAATTTGGTTTTGCTTGCCTGAGCGCGCCTCTTTTTGCATCAAAAAGCGCTCAAAACTGCGATAAAATTTTACCGCGCTGCTATGAAAATTCGCCGTAAAGAATATACACGCAAGCTTAATTTAATCAAAATTTCGCTCACGAGCAAGCTCGCGACCCGCCTATTTAAATTTTAATCCTAGGCCGCTATTTGGCGCCCGCTAAAACGGCGCACCGCATACTATAGATAAGATATGCACGCGTAGCTTGTGTGATCTTTAAATTTTATCTCTAGCCGAGCCTGCGCCGATCTTTGCGGATAAAATTTTATCCTTTGCAGCGTATGAAATTTCACCTGCGCGTCGAGTAAATTTTATCTTCGTCGCCGGGTAAAATTTAAATTTCGTCGCTTTGAATTTTAACCGCATCGCGCGCCGCAAAGCACTTGCCGCGCCGTACCGCATGCAAAGTGCGCTCGGATCACAAGCTCAAAATATCTAAAATTTAACCGCAAAGCCCGACCAGACGGAGCCGCAATCCGAAACGCTATGAAATTTAAGCGTTAAGCCTGCTTGCTTATCAGCTTGCGCACGACGTAGCTTGCGATGAAAAGCCCGAAGCTCGCGGTCACGCCCATGAAGCTGCCCATCGATTTGACGCGCGGCGGCTCGCTTGAGCAGACGACGTCAAAATCGCCCGCAAAGCCGCGCTTTCGCAGCTCATATCTGATCTTGCGCGCGAGCGGATCGCCTTGCGTACGCCAGATTGAGCGGATTTCGATTTTAGAGGGATCGAGCCTCTTTGCGCCGCCCATCGAGCTTATGAAGCCAGCGCCCGCCTCGCTGCAGCGCAGCGCAAGCGCGATCTTAGCGCCCGCGTCGTCGATCGCGTCGATTACGAAATCAAATTGCGCTAGATCAAATTTAGATAAAAATTCCTCATCAATCCTAGCGACGATCGGCGTTACGCCTTTAAATTTACGCGCGAAAACCTCGCATTTTAGCTCGCCTAGGCACTCGCTGCCGAGCTGGCGGTTTTGGTTGGTGATCTCGAAGCGATCGCAATCGATCACGCTTAGGTTTACTGCGCCGCTGCGGTATAGCGCCTCTATCGCCGCTCCGCCCACGCCACCGCAGCCGCAGATTAAAATTTTAGCGCTTTGAAGCCTTGCAAAATCCTCGCCGAAAAGTAGGCGCGAGCGCGAAAAGCGGTCTACTACAACCTCACTCATCGTTTCTCATCCACCTTTCTAGCGCGCTCATCTGCTCGTGCGCGGTCAAATTTAGCTTGATCGGACTTAGCGTCGCTCGCCCCTCAAAAAGCGCCGAAATGTCGCTGTTTTCGTTCCTGCTCGCATCAAAACTGAGCGTAGATTTGCCGAGCCAATAATACTCCATCCCGCGCGGATCTCGGTTTAGCTGCGCGTCGGTGTCGTAGAGCTTCTCGCCGCACGGAGCGACTACAAGCCCCTTAAAGTCTTGCTTTGAAACGGCAGGAACATTTAAATTTAAAAACTGCTTCGGCGGCAGTGGAAAGCCGTTTTTGAAAATTTTCCCCACCAGATCAACCGCAAGCTCGCACGCGAGATCAAATCCGTATCGCTGCAGCGAGTCCGCAACGTAAAACTGGCTCACCGCAAGCGCGGGAATACCTTGCAAAACCCCCTCCATCGCGCCTCCGCAGGTGCCCGAATAGGTCACGTCCTCCGCGACATTGGCGCCGTGATTTATGCCGCTTATCACTAGATCGGGCTTGCGATTATACAGCGCGCGAAGCGCCAAATACACGCAGTCTGCGGGCGTAGCGTCGTCGAGCTTGAAAAATCCGTCGTCGAGCTTTACAAATCTAAGCGGGCGCGTGAGCGTGAGCGAGTGCGAGCATGCCGATTTCTCCGAGCTTGGCGCTACGATGGTGACGTTTGCGACCGATCTTAGCGCGCTTGCGAGCTCCAAAAGCCCGCGCGCTTCGAATCCATCGTCATTGGTGATTAAAATTTCTTTCATATTCTCTCTTTAGCTAAAATTTCGCGACAGGCCTATCGGGGCGGAATTCCGTCTGCAAAAATTCTAGCGCTCAATTCTTTACTATGCAAAAATTGCTACTTAGTTTGCGCGGCGTGAAATTTCATCGTGCCAAATTTTTTCGCAAAAATTCCATCACAAACTTAGATCGCAAAATTCATAGAAAAATTCCGCCTTTACGCTACAAATTTTTATAGCCTGCTACGCAATTTTATCGCCTAAATTTCGTTTTCGAAATTCCTTAAATTAAATTTTGCGACCGCACTCCGCAACTCGCCGCAAAATTTGTCTTTTAAATTATCGTAAAATTTTACACCACGAAATTTTGCTTTCGCGCCTATGCAAATCTGCGGCATAAAATTCGCGAGACTATCTATAACCCTGCTTTGCGGCATATCTCCTCGCTCACCTGCGAATCAAGTAGGTGCGAGCTCGGATAATCGTAGAAAAATCGGTGCACTTCACGCACTCCGCTTCGCAATAAAGCTCGCGTACTAGGTGCGTTGCAGTCATTTTCGGTAATATCCTTGGTTAGCAATTTGAGATATTTTTGCCGATCGGAGCTTTTCAGGCTCGCCCAGCCAGGGCTTAGCGAGTAGGCATAGATCAGATCGCTTCCTTGTGCGCTAATTTCTTCTAGGATCGCAAACTGCGCGACCTTAACGTGGGGTTTTGCACCGCCTACGTCCGCTGCGATCTCGCTAGCTGCGGCTTTAGCGACGAGTGCGGGCGAGCCTAGCTTACTAAGCGCCTCAAAACGCGCCGTTACTGCGGGATCCTCGGTGATTTGACGCTTTTGATATTTAGCCGCGCCGCAACCGCCTAGCAACATCACGAACGCGCCGCATAGCGTTAAAATTTTAAAATTTTTCATCTTAAATCCTTTGTCGGCTTAATTTTAGCACATTTTGCTATAATTAACAAAAATTTAAAAGGCTAAATTTGAAATATTTAATCTCTTGCCTAGAACCCTCTGCGAACCTGCATTTCAAAGAGGTTCTAGCGCATCTTAAAAGGCTCGATCCCACTTGCGAGATTTGCGGAATTTTCGATGAAAAGTTGGGCTCGCCGATATACAAAAGCAGCGAATTTTCGGCGATGGGTTTTATAGAAATTCTGCCGCTAATTTTAAAAGCCAAGCGTGCGATAGCGCAGATGACGCGGCTTGTGGCGGAATGCGATCGCGTGCTTTTAATCGACTCGCCCGCGTTTAATCTGCCGCTTGCTCGCGCGATCAAAGAAAGCGGCGCGCGCGCGGAAATTTCATATTATATCCTGCCGCAGGTTTGGGCATGGAAGCCGCGCAGAGCGGAGAAGCTGAAGGCGTTTTGCGACAATCTGCTCTCCATCTGGCCTTTTGAGGCAAAATTTTTCGGCGCAGATTGCGAGGAGGATAAAGGAGCTGTGCCGCAAGAAGCGGAGAGCAAAGACGCTGCACTACAAGAAACAAAAGATAAAGACGCTACGCCGAAAGAGGATGCCGCGCGCCCAAGCGAGCAAAGTGCCAAAACCGCAAAATACTCTTTCGTGGGGCATCCGCTGCTTGATGAGATAAAATTTCAAAAAATAAGCTACGAAAAGCAGGGTAAGATCGCCTTTATGCCAGGCTCGCGCAGAGCTGAAATTTCAAGACTGATGCCGATTTTTAGAGCCCTTGTACCTAAATTTGAAAGTAGCGAGCGAGTCTTAATAATCCCGCCGCATCTGATGGATCAAAGAGATGAAATTTACGGGCCTTTAGAGGGCTTTAGCATCGCAAACGATACTCCTTCCACGCTTAAGGATTGCGATTTTGCCTTCATCTGCTCGGGTACGGCGACGCTTGAGGCGGCGCTCATCGGCACTCCGTTCGTGCTGTGCTACAAAGCGCGCGCGTTTGACGTTTGGCTAGCGCGAAAGCTCGTAAAGCTAAAGCACGTGGGGCTTGCGAATATTATTTTTGATTTTTTGGGCGAGGAGCCGCTGCATGAGGAGCTTTTGCAATCCGAAGTAAGCGCGCAAAACCTACTCGCCGCATACGAGCGCTGCGATGCCGCGAAATTTAAACTTGCGAGCAAGAAGCTGCGAGATTATCTGAAATTCGGCTCCAGCGAAAACGTGGCAAAAATTTTAACGCAGCCTGCGAGCTAAAATTTTAAGGCTAAAGCTTATATAATTTGATAAAAAGAAAGGAAGATTATGACGACAGAACCAATGACGCTTTACGGATATGAAAAGATCACCTCCGAGCTCAAAGAGCTTCAGAGCGTGAAGCTGCCTCACATCGTGCAGCAGATCGACATCGCGCGCGGACACGGCGATCTGAAAGAAAACGCCGAGTACCACGCAGCGCGCGAAGAGCAGGCGTTTCTGCTCTCGCGTATCGCCGAGCTTAGCGACATCGTCTCTCGAAGTAAAATCATCGATCCCTCGACCTACGAGCACGACCGCGTAAAATTCGGCTCTACGGTTACCTTCATGGACGTAGAGACCGAGCGGGAGGAGACCTACGTCATCGTAGGCCTTAGCGAGGCGGATATCTCGCGAAAACTCATCAACATCAATACGCCGCTCGCGCGCCAGCTTTTAGGCAAAGCAGAGGGCGATGAGGTGGTGCTTCAGCTTCCATCCGGTACCCGCGATGTAGAAATTCTAAGCGTCGAATACAGGCCGATAAAATTTGAGAATTAGCGTGAAAAAAGTAGGCATCATCGGCGTTAGCGGCTATACCGGGCTTGAGCTGATTAAGGCTCTACTTTCCCACCCGGGCTTTGAAATTTCGTATTTAGGCGCCTCGACGCAGGGCGAGATAAGCGAGATTTTCCCGCAACTTCGCGGAGTTTTGCAGATGCCGGTACGAGTTGCCGATGCCGTCGATGCCGCAAAGGCGTGCGACCTTATTTTTTTGGCGCTGCCGCATGAAAAAGCGATGGAATTTGCCCGCGAAATTTTAAAATTTAAAAGCGTCAAGGTAGTCGATCTATCGGCCGATTACCGCCTAAGCCGCGAGCTTTACGAGAAAAATTACACCGCGCATTTAGACCCTCATAATTTAGCCCACGCCGTTTACGGACTGCCTGAGCTAAATCGCGAAAAGATCCGCGCCGCGCGCCTTACGGCAAATCCGGGCTGCTATCCTACCTGCTCTATTTTGGCGCTCGCGCCGTTCGTGCGGCTACTAGATCCGGATACCGGCGTATTTATCGACGCAAAAAGCGGAGTAAGCGGCGCGGGCAAGGCTCTTAAAACGAGCAGCCATTTCGTAAGCGCGAACGAAAACGCGGGCGCCTACTCGCCGATCTTGCATCGCCATGCAGACGAGATCAAAGAGCAGCTACAAATTTTAAAAGGCGGCGAATTTAGCACGCTTTTCGTGCCGAATTTGCTGCCGATTACGCGCGGAATGCTGGTTAGCGCGTTCGGCGTGCTGCAAAAGAGCGTGGACGCAGAGGCGGTGCTGCGGGAATTTTACGAAAACGAGCCTTTCGTGCGCGTAAGAAATGAGCCCGTGAGTATAAAAAACGTCGTAGGAACGCACTTTTGCGATATTTTTGTAAAAACTGCGGGCGATAAAATTTGGATCAACTCGGCGATCGATAATCTTTTGCGCGGAGCATCGTCGCAGGCGGTCGCAAACGCAAATTTAATGTGCGGATTCGCCGAAGCCACGGCGCTGCCGCGCATCGCGCACGGAATTTAAGCGATGAGCTTTTTGCAAAAGCCGTAACGCGCGGGAGCCTAGATGCAAAATGATCAAATTCAGACGATAAAACTCGGCGCGATCTTTATCGGCGATGCGCACGCGGGCGCGAGCAGGCCGCAATTTTTGAAATTCTTGCGCGCGCTGCGTTCCGCGCAAAGCCTGCCGCCTCAAATTTTTATGATGGGCGACATGTTTGATTTTTTGGCAAACACGACCTACGTGCAGCGCTTCTACGAAGAGGAGATCGCGCTAATAAACGAGCTATCGCGAAAATGCGAAATTTTTTACTTCGAGGGCAACCACGATTTTAATCTGCGCGAAATTTTCCCCCGCGCAAAAGTTTATCCAAACGCCGCGCAGCCCGTGAAATTTATCTGCGAGAGCGGCGAAGCGGTACAGATCGCGCACGGCGATCTGTTTTTGCCGCGCCTGACGCAATTTACGCTGCTTTCGCTAAGAAACAGGGCTTTTCTGAAATTTATGGATCTGCTCGATCGTGCTTTGAAATTTAAAATTTCAAAGATGATCTTAAAATCGCAAGAGGAGAAAAACCTATACAAAAAAATGCCCGATTTTAAGGATATAATCGCGCCGAAGATCGATTTTTACGCGGCAAATTTAATCATCGAAGGGCACTATCATCAAGATGAAATTTTATATTTCGGCGAGAAAAAATATATAAATTTGTGCTCGTTCGGGGCTGAGAGCAAAATTTACGAGGTCGCAAAAAGCGAAAAATTTATGCTAATTCCAAAAAACTTAAACTTAAATTAGCTATAATTCCTAAATTTTTGCGAGGATATTTATGATAAAGCTTTGTGTTTTCGACTTTGATTCTACGCTGATGGACGGCGAGACGATAGGTTTTTTCGCCGCTAAAATGGGCACACAGCGACAAGTTAGCGAAATTACAAAGCGCGCGATGGCGGGCGAGCTTGATTTTTTCGAGAGCCTTAGCGAGCGCGTGGCGCTGATAAAGGGAATGAAGCTTAGCGATGCTAAAGCTATCGCGGAAAGCCTGCCTTTTGTTTGCGGTGCTAGCGAGATCATCGCGTATCTGAAAAATAAAGGCATAAAGGTGATCGTCTTTAGCGGCGGATTTCATCTCGCTACCGACGCCGCGCAGAAAAAGCTTGGCTTTGATGCGAGCTTTGCAAACTATCTGCATGAAAAGGATGGAATTTTAACCGGGCTTTTCGGCGGAGAGATGATGTTCGGCTACTCCAAGGGCAAGATGCTAGCGCAGCTTAAATCGCTGATGGGTTTAAAGACGAGCGAAGTAATATGCGTAGGAGACGGCGCGAACGACGTTTCGATGTTTCGCGAGGCGGGACTTAAAATCGCCTTTTGCGCGAATGAAATTTTAAAAAGCGAGGCGAGCGTCTGCATTGAGAAAAAGGATTTGAAGGAGATTATGAAATATGTATGATAAAGCCCTAAATTTCAGCCTTTGGTGCGACTTTTTGGAGCGCGATTTTATCGATAAAGATTTCGACGAGCTGATCAAAAAAGGCATAATTAACGGCGCTACCTCCAATCCCACAATCTTTAAAAACGCGATCCTAAGCTCCTCCGCATACGATGCGGCCAAAGAGGAATTTAGAAAAAAGGAGCCTAAAAAGCTGTATGAAATTTTAGCCACCGCAGACATCAGGAGCGCGGCGGAGAGTTTGCTTAAAAATTTTATCAACGGCGATGACGGCTTCGTGAGCATCGAGGTTGACCCATGTTTTGCAGACGACGCCGAGGCGATGTACCGCGAGGGCAAGCACCTATATAGCACGATCGGCATGCCAAACGTAATGATAAAAATCCCCGCTACGAAGGCGGGCTATGAAGCGATGCGCGATCTGCTAAAAAAGGGGATCAGCGTAAACGCGACCTTGGTTTTTTCGCCCGAGCAGACCGCAAAATGTATCGAGGCGATAAAAGAGGGGATCGCGGGCTTTCGTCGCTACTTCCCGAAAGCAAATTTACCAAAAACCGTAATTAGCATCTTCGTTAGCCGCTTCGATAGGTTACTGGATGAAAAAATGGCCGCGGCGGACCTTCCTAGCGGCAAAATCGGCATAATGAACGCCGCGAAGTGCTATAATATCATAGCCGCAGAGGGTTTAAGCTACGCTAAGCCGCTGTTTGCGAGCACGGGCGTAAAAGGAGACGATCTGCCGAAGGATTACTACGTAAGCGAGCTGATGTATCCGAACTGCGTAAACACCGCGCCGCTTGAGACGATAGAGGCTTTCGTAAGCGGCGATCAAAAGCCCAAAATGCCGCCTAGCGACGCGCAGATAGAGGAATTTTTCGCTCGCGTAGCGGAGGCAAAAATCGATATGAAAAAGGCGTATAAAAAGCTGCTGGATGACGGACTGGCGGCCTTTGAAGAGGCATTTAAAGAGATAATAAAAACACTTAAAAAGGAGAAATGATGGCGGGTTCTATAGATTATTCGCAGTATCAAGTTGACGCTTCTACGCTGGATTTTAAGCAGCGAGATAGGCTAAATAAATATCTGGAATTTTTGATCCAAAATGGCGGTAGCGACCTTCATATAAAATCGGGCGCGGTTATTAGAGGTCGTATCCACGGCGAGTTAGTAAAATTTAGCAAGACGCCATTTTTGAAAGAAGACGCGATGACGCTAGCTAAGGAGCTTCTCATCACGCGCTTTCCTGAGCTTATCGAGAAAAAGAGCGTGGATTTTACCTACAAGTTAAACGAAGATTATCGCTTCCGCGTTAATATTTTCTTTCAGATCGACGGTATCAGCGCGGTTTTCCGAACGATCCCGGTTAAAATTCCAGAGATCGACGATCTAGGTTTACCGCCTTCGATCAAAGATATTTGCGACACGGCTATGCGCGGCGTCGTGCTACTTACGGGACCTACGGGAAGCGGAAAGACAACAACGATCGCGAGCATGATAAACCGCATAAATAGGCAAAGAACCAGCCACGTCGTTACGATCGAAGACCCCGTGGAATTCGTATTTAAAGACGATAAATGCATCATCAATCAGCGCGCTATCGGTGAGGATTGCAACAACTTCGCCGATTCGCTTCGCGCAGCACTGCGAGAGGATCCAGACGTAATATTCGTGGGCGAGATGCGCGATTTGGAGACGATCGAGACCGCACTTCACGCCGCAGAAACAGGTCACTTAGTGTTTTCGACGGTGCATACCATTGATGCGAAAGAGACGGTAAACCGAATCATTGCGATGTTTGAGCAGGCCGAGCAGGAGCGTATCCGAATGACGCTCGCATCCGTCTTAGAGGCGGTCATATCTCAGCGCCTTGCCCGTACTATCGAGGGAAAGCGCGTAGCCGTCGTTGAAATTCTACGCAAAAACACCCGTATTAAGGATATGATACTTGATGCGCGCGACGATGAAATTCCTGACGCGATTGCCGACGGTCGCAACACCTACGGCATGCAGACCTTCGATCAGCACCTGCTCGATCTTTATAGAGACGGCGTCATCACCCGTGAGGAGGCGCTGGATAAGGCCTCTAAGCGAAACGATCTCGATCTGCAGATAAAAAACGTGGATCTTGCCAAAAAAAGGGATTTGGCGGCGGAATCCGGAGAGAGCGCCGAGGAGATGCTCGCAGGCGAAGTCGTACAGCTAAAAGAGATCCGCTAAGTCGTAAATTTTAAAATTCTAAATTTTGCAATTTAAAATTTTAAAGAATTCTGCCTGCCGCCGCGCAGGCGGAATTTAATTCGTCTGTCCTATTGCGTACAAATATGCCGTGCTTTGTGGGATTTAGCGTAAATTTAATCGGCTAAATTCCGTGCGGCTTTACTTCTAAATTTCATCGTGGCGCTTAAATAGATTTAAAGCAACATTTAGCTATTATCACGCTTCATTTTTTCACAAAGGAAACCTAATGTTAGAAGGTATCGTTAGAGATAGTATCGGTAAAAGGGCTTCAAAATCCCTAAAACGAGATGGTTATCTAATCGCTAATATTTATGCGAAAGGATTTGAAAATATTAACGCAGCGTTTAAAGTAAACGACTTTATCAAAGCCATGCGCGCGAAAGAGGATCTTCCTTTCGAGGTTAGCGTAGGCGGTAAGACATATCGCGTCATCGTGCAAGAATACCAAAAGCACCCCGTCACAAACACCCTAACTCACGTAGATTTGCGCGTAGTTCAGGATGACGTCGTAAGCAAATATTTAGTGCCGGTTAAGGTAACTGGCGTCGCTAAAGGGCTAAAAAACAAAGGTATTTTGGTGCAATCCAAGCGCCGTATCGCCGTAAAATGCGCAGGCAAAGATCTACCAAACGATTTTACGCTCGATGTAACCGATCTTGACGTAGGCGATTCGCTTTTGATCCGCGACATTCCGGTAAAAGAGGGCGTCAGCATCATCCTAGACGGCTCGGTAGCGGTAGTCGGAGTTACTTCGGCTAAATAGGGGCGCCTATGATACTGATCGCAGGACTTGGGAATCCTGCTCAGAAATACGCAGACACCAGACACAACGTCGGTTTTATGCTAATCGACGAAATTTTAAAGACGGGCGGCTTTAGCGAGCTCGGTTCGTCTAAATTCCAAGGCGAGCTCTTTAAAAAGGGCTCGCTTCTTCTTTTAAAACCCCAAACTTTTATGAACTTAAGCGGCAACTCCGTAAAGGCGGTGAACGATTTTTACAAACCGGAGCG
>NZ_CALJPG010000018.1 GCF_937980635.1 uncultured Campylobacter sp. | reverse complement strand
AAATTCTAAAATTCTAAAATTCTAAAATTCTAAAATTCTAAAATTCTAAAATTCTAAAATTCTGTCTGCAAGGTTTTCCGCCAAAATACTACACAGCAAAATTCCGCGTTTAAAATTGCAAAAATTTACGCAGCAAATTCTGCGCACCAAGCTTATCCCACATAAGAATTTTCGCGTTATAAGCTTGACGCTAAAATTCCTTGAGCTAAAACTAAAGTCTGAGAAATTTTAAAATCCGTGCAGCCGCTTGATCTCTGCGCTAATCGGCTTTTTTTGGCCTGATTTGGTCACGCTTACGTAGGTTGCGATCGCGCTGGTTACGTGCAGACACTCGCGAAATCCGTCCTCGCCCAGCCGCAATGCTGCGACCTCGATCTGCACGCGGATAGAGGTATTTCCCACGCTTAGGACTTTTGCGTAGCAGCTGATGACATCGCCGATAAATACGGGCTGCTTGAAAGTTACCTCCTGCATCGAGATCGTCACGACCCGCTCGGGCGCTATCTCGCGCGCCGCCGTCGCGCCCGCTAAATCGATCTGCGCTAGTATCCAGCCGCCGAAAATATTGCCCGAGCTATTCGTATCCTTAGGCAGCGCTACGACCTTGATGCGCGGCTCGCCGAAATCGTCTAAGTTTAAATCGCTCATTTTTACTCCTTAAATTTAAAAATCTCGCATTTTAACCGCGCAAATTTAACACTTTTTCGATACAATCGGCAGAAATCTATGCCGAAATTTTAAAATTTTAAGCGGATGTGAGGATAGAATTTTGCTCGCGAAGCAGACACATTCCGCTCGTAAAAAGACGATAAAACGACAAAAAGGATACGCGATGAATGATTTTGCAAAACTTAGCGAGATGGCAGCGAGCGCTAAGGCGCGACTAAACGCCCTCTACGACGAGCCGCACGCCGAGCTGATCACGCGCGGGCTGGAGATCTGCGGCTTTGAGCCTAGCGATACTGCGCGCATCGCCGTACTGCGCCGCATCGTGGATCTCAAAGAGGATCCGCTACTGCAAGAATTTCGCCGCTTAGGCTACGATGAGGCGCAGCAGCGCGAGCTAAAGAGCAAAATGTACGATTTCACGCGCGAAATACACGAGAGCATGCACGCAGCTCTTATCGCCGAGGCAGGCGCGCAGGGGATTTTGCAGCCGTTTTATCTGGAGCTTTTAAAGGGCGTGCACCGCATCGGGCTCGTACTAAGCGATATGCAAAAAAGCTGGCAAGCCCTAATCATCGAAGGCGCGAACAAGCGCTGGGAAAAGGAATTTAGCTCGCTTGCGCAGGCGAAGGAATTTTTGCTGCAAGAGGAGCTGTTTATGCGCACGCCTCACGGCGAGGTCTGCGAGCGCTGCTACGGCGCAATAGTGCAGCGCGACGGTAAATTCCAAATGGCGCCCTACGCCGTGGCATTTGCGGATGAGACGGCGAAGCTGCAGAGCGAATTTAGCGATCTTTTGGAGCGCCTTGTAACGCTAGCAGAAGATGAGAGTGAGCTAGCTTACGTCGCGTATCTGTCCAAGCTCAAGCAGGCCTTTTGTGAGAGGGACGCTAGCGCGGTGATCGGCGCGTGGCGGGATGCGGAGATAGCGTGGATGGATATAAAAACGCCGCTTCAGATCGGCCATCCGCTTGAATACTACGAGGATGCCTACACGCACGCAGTTGCGCTGGAATGGGACGTCAGGCTTGCAGGCGCGTACGAGTTCAGCGCGGAGGAATTTAAAGCGCGTGTAAGCAAGAGCTTTGAGCGTGCGTATGAAAAAATCGGCGCAAAGGGTGCCGTCATGCACTCGCTCGTGCTCTCAAACATCGCCAAAACTCAGCTTTACGTTTGCGCGCCGCTGATCTACTACGGCGCCGATCTGAACGGGCTCTTTTCAGCGCAGGTCGTACCCAACGACGAGTTTGTAAGCACCAACTGCGGTAAGAAAATTTTTGCCTTCGTAAATTTCGTCTATGAAAGCGCCAAGGCTAGACCTTTTATGCGGCTAAGCGGCGAAATTTTTACTCTCGATTATCTAAATTTCGGGCGCGAAATTTTATTTAAAAAGCCGCGAATTTGGCGCCGCGTCTACGAAATATCGACGATCGGACATGAGTTCGGGCACATATTTTTCATCGACGCCGACACCGAGGCGCGCATGAACCGCTCGGGGCTTTTTAAGCTCATCGAGGAGTACAAGGCGACCACCGGCGGGCTCGTGAGCTTCTTTTTACACGAGGAGGAGGAGTTTTGCCTGCCGGTGCTGGACGAGCTGATCCGCCGCGCCGTGGGCCTTATCGCGTGGCAGCGAGTGGAGGAGCTAAAGCCCTACTACTGCGAGGCTTTGATACATCTGAGCTTGCTTTTCGCATCGGGCGTTTTGAAATTTGAGCGCGGGCGGCTGGCGGTTAAATTTGACCGCGCAGGCTATGAGAGCTTCAAAGCCGCGTGCTTGCAAAACTACGAGGAGCTGGCGCGGCTTTATTGCGATAAAAAGGACGCGGCGGAATTTTTATCGCGCTTTGCGGAGCTTAGCGACGGCGTGTATCTGCCGCGCGAGGCGCAGGTGCGGGAGTTTGTGGAGTTTTACTACTCGCGCTACGAAGCGATCGGCAACGAAACCGATCCTAGCAATGAACGAGCAAAGTGGCTTAACTAAAACCAGTACAGACGATAATTAAAATTTTAAACAATCAAAGGAGAAAAATGGAATTAGGCTTAAAAAATAAAAAGGTTTTGATTACCGGCTCGACTAAGGGCATCGGTAAGGCTATCGCGGCAGAATTCGCTCGCGAGGGCGCGAACGTCGTGATAAACGGCAGAAGCGAAGCGGATGTGCAAAGAGTAGTAAGCGAACTAGCGGCTAAATTTAAAGACGCCTGCGTAGAAGGTATCGCTGCCGACATCGCAAAAGAAGCGGATAGCGAGGCGATGTTTAAGAAGCTGCCGACGGTCGATATCCTCGTAAACAATATGGGAATTTTTGAGCCTATGGAGTATTTTGACATCACGGATGAAATTTGGGAGAAATTTTTCCGCGTAAACGTGATGTCGGGCAACGCGCTATGTAAATTTTATCTTCCCGGTATGCTAAAGAGGGATTTTGGCAGGATAGTTTTCATCGCGAGCGAGGAGGCGTTGATGCCATCGGGGCAAATGCCGCAATACAGCATGACAAAGACGATGAATTTATCCTTGGCAAAAAGCCTCTCAAAGCTAACTAAAGGCACCAACGTCACCGTAAATACCGTATAATGCCCAGCTCCACGCTAACTGAGGGTGTTGAGGAGATGCTAGAAAATATGTATAAAAATAGCTCCGTACCCAAAAGCGAGCGCGAGAAGGATTTTATGAAAAATCATCGCCCGCTTTCGCAAATCCAAAGGTTCATCCGCCCAGAAGAGATCGGACGCTTCGTCGCTTTCGTCGCAAGCCCCTACTCATTGTCCTTTTCGGGCGCGGCGCTTAGGTTTGACGGCGGACTAGTACCTACGATATTTTAATTTTCCTCGCGCAGCTTTTGTAATTTAACCTACTTGCGCTAATTTTTGGAATTTTGCTCGTGGGGATTTTTGATTTATCTTTACCTACGCAACGCTCTAGCTGTACGATCTGCGTCCGTATTAAATTTTAAAATTCCTCGCCGCAAAATTCTAAATTTAGTAGTAGAATTCCGCATTAGAGAAATTATAAAATTCTATTCGCAGACTATGCGCGGAGTTCTTTCGGGATTTTAAAATTCCGCGGAATTTTAAAGGGAAAGCATGAGATATTTTAAAAATTTACTTTCGGATTTAAGAAGCGGCAGGCTCGCGCTGCATCCGATTTTGCTCGCGGCAATGTTTTGTGTAATAAGAATATCGGGGCTTTATCTGGTAAGTGAGAAGCTTCAAGACTACCATGATTTAGATATATTGGAATGGTTTTCTATTTGTTTACTTTACGATTTTACGCAATGCGTTTGCTTTGTGGTGATAAGTGCACATTTTGCTTTTGTCGCAGGGTACTCAAACAAAAATAATCAAAACATAAACGATGATAACGCCAACAATTAAGCTCTCGGGTTACAACGCCTAGCAATATTGCGCGCTACTTTATACTCATTTATTTTTATTGCGTGTGTGGTAGGATATCTTACCGCGGATATAAACTACCAAAAATTAAATGTCTTGAATTATTTTTTACCCGCCATGCTAACAAGCGCTCTCATATATTTAATTGCAATCCAAAACTTCATGCCAGTGGCATGGTTTGATATCAATACGGCAAACTATGCAGAAATATTTTCAGTACTCTTGCGCTGGGCTAGCGTGGTGTTAGCGATAGGTTTAGCGCTAATATGGCCGCCAGCTTTGTCATCTTATTTTAGATACGCCTACAAAAAGCGCCTAGCAGAGGAGATGCGCGAGGCGTAACGGCGAACTAAGCGTAAAATTTCAGCTAAAATTTTACGCCGTCAGCCGCAGCTTAAATTTAGCCTAGGCGTAGCCTGCACCACTTAAAGCGTCGTCGGAAGCTAGGTGGGCTTGTGGGCGAGCATAGCAGTGCGGTGCTGCGGAGGCGGCGCCCGCGAGAAGTGTGACCTCGCAATAGGAGCCCCTTCCCGCCCCAAAGAAATATACCAGAATAAATACCCAGAAAATCTAATATGGCAAAATTTAACTTATTAAGGTTTAAGTCTTTTGAAATTTTATCGGTATAGGTTAGCGCCTGTGCGCATATCATACATAGCTCGTAAGGGTGACGCTCAGAGTTGCGAGGAATTTTTCACCTCTATGGCTTTTTAAAATTTTGCTCCGTTCGCGCGATGCTAGCGATGCGGACTGCGTCCGAGCATTTTTATTTAACGGCTTGCGTTACATACTTTGATTTTAAAATTCCTCGCTGCAAAATTCTAAATTTAGTAGTAGAATTTCGCATTGGGGAATTATAAAATTCTATTAGCAGACTATGCGCGGAGTTCTTTCGAGATTTTAGAATTCCGCGGAATTTTAAGGGGAAAGCATGAGATATTTTAAAAATTTACTCTCTGATTTAAGAAGCGGCAGTCTTGCGCTACATCCGATTTTGCTCGCGGCGACGTTTTGTGTAGTGAAGTTTTCGTGGCCTAGGCTAATAGGCAATGTAGGCGAAAGTGATGTACTCGGCAGCTTCATATTTATGGACTTCATTCAATGTGCGTGTTTCATAGCGTTGGGGGCGCATCTTGTCTATGTGGCGGGGCGCGGCAGCAAAAACAGGCAAAGCGGTAGCTGCGAAAACAGCGACTATGAAGGCGCGATACAACCCCGCGGACTGCGATATTTAGCCATGCTACGCGCTATCTTATGCACCCTATGTATCATCGCGTGCGTAGTGGGCTATCTTAGCGCGGATATAGACCATCAAAAATTAGGCGTTTTGAATTGGTTTTTTTCGACCGTGCTAGCAAGCGCTTTCATATATTTGATTGCGATCTGGATCGTTACGATCGGCTCCGAAGTGCTAATTTGGGGTATTATTTTCGTGATAAGCTATGTGGCTGCTTACTATGCAGTTTGCATAGGATTTTTTACCATTCCTGTAGAGTATGGCGGGTTTGCATTTTGGAAAGGGCTGGAGATAATATTTCCGCTAATTTGGGCGTTTTATTTCAAGCGCGCCTACAAAAAGCGCCTAGTAGAGGAGATGCACGAGGCGTAACGGCGAACTAAGCGCAGAATTTTAGCCAAAATTTTGCCGCCAATCACAGCTTAAATTTAGCCCAGGCGTAGCCTGCACCGCTAGCGTCGCGCGGGTGGGGGTTGGTAAGGGGGCACCCCGCTAACTCTGAGCGCCGCCCCCTTACGAATATTGCGCATAATGCACCCAGACGCTAAGTTATATCCATGAAATTTTATAGAAACTTACAAAATAAAATTTATCACCAAATTCACAGCCCGTGAAATTTATGCCGTAATTTCTATTTCTCTCAGGGCGGGAAGGGGGCTTGAATTGCGAGGTCGCTCCCCTTCCCGCCCCAAACCCCACCTAACCCCCGACGACGCTTTATAAGGGGCGAGCTACGC
The DNA here is from genome assembly GCF_937980635.1 of uncultured Campylobacter sp. GTDB lineage: Bacteria > Campylobacterota > Campylobacteria > Campylobacterales > Campylobacteraceae > Campylobacter_B. The sequence goes on along the minus strand of NZ_CALJPG010000018.1, from coordinate 30,316 downwards.
TCGCGTTAAATTTAAACTGCGGACTGTGTCCGCGCTGTATTCTCTATTGCGGCTCACGTCGCATGAAATTTCAGCGAAAAGCCAAGTTACAAATTCCGCGGCGAAATTTTACGTTAAAAGCATCCGTGCTTTTGCAAACCTCGGCGAAGGCATAGATGAAATGGGGCGAATTTCGCATCGTTCGCGTTCGCGTATGAAGCGAAAAGGCCTTCTAGCCTAAGTCTAAAGTGATACGACTGTTGAGCCGAAGCCCCCTTCTGCTGGCGTGCCGTCGCGAAAGTCCTTGACGCTTGGGTGCGATTTTAAAAACTCCTTGACCGCGAACGCGAGCTTGCCCGTGCCGATGCCGTGCTTTACGATGATCTCATCAAAGCCCATCACGAGGCTTTGGCTGATGAATTTATCAAGCCTGCTGATCGCTTCCTCGGCGCGCAAGCCGTGCAAATCGAGCACAAGTGACGCGGAGGCGGGCTTTTGCATCTTGATGCTGATATTTTTTGCGGGCGCGGGCGCCGCACCGATGCGTTTTAGCTCGCTAAGCGGCACGCGCAGCCTGATGCCGTCGCTTAGCACCAGCGCCTGGGTTTTACTGAGCGATAAAATTTCGCCCTTGATCTTTCCGTATTTTACGCGATCGCCCACCTTGAAGCTTTGCGGCTCCGGCGCGCTAAATTCGGGCTGCTGCACGGCCCGTGCGAGCTCGTTTGCGCGGTTTATGGCGCGCTGCTTTTCGCGCACGTCGCTTAGGCTCACGCTGCGTTTGGCCTCCGAAATGGCACGGTAGTATTCGTTTTGCAGCCTTGAAAGCTCGGCTCTCAGCTCGCTTTGCGCGCGCTCGCGCTGATCTTTTAGCGCTTCGCTCAGCGCGTTTAATTTCTCCTCTTTTTGCTGCATCTGGGCTAGCTTTTGTTTTAGCTCAAGCTCCAAATTTATCGCTTTTGAGATCGCTTCGTTCAGATTTTCCTTGTTTTCACCGTAGTTTTTGCGCGCCGCGGCGATCAAATTTTGCGCTATGCCGTAGCGCAGCGCGGTTTCAAAGGCGTAGGATTTGCCGATCGTGCCCTTTAAAAACTCATATTTCGGCGCGCTGTTTTTCTCGTCGTAAAGCGCCGCCAGCAGCTCCACGCGCGGATCTTTCGCCAGCAGCATCGCTAGGCGCTTGTGATGCGTGGTGATGATCATCTTCACATCGCCGCTTATCAGCTGCTCGATCATTGCGCCGTATAGGCTCGCAGCCTCCTCAAAATCGGTACCCAGCTCGATCTCATCGACGCCGATTAGAATTTCTTTGCGCCCGAACAGCTTGCTAAAGGCAACCATCCTGCCCGCAAAGGTCGAGATGTCGTTTTTGGAGTTTTGCGGATCCTCCATTATGAGCTCGAACTCCTTAAAGGTGCCGATGCGGCTGCCGCTTGCGCGAATAGGCATCGGAAGGAGGTATTTGGCTAGCAGCGCCGCGCTTAGAATGCTTTTTAAAAGCATCGATTTTCCGCCCGCATTCACGCCGGTAATGAGTAAAATTTTGCCGTTAAATTCCACGCTCACGCGCTTTGGATTTTTAAGCGCGGGGTGGGCGAAGCTATCTAGGATGATGTCGCGCGAGGGCTCAGGCAGGATGAACTCATAATCGCTCGCTCTTGCCATTGCAGCGCGCGCAATCAGCGCATCGATCTGATCGAAGGCGGCGTTTATAAATTTTAAAAAGGCTAAGTTTTTATTAAAAACTGCGCTGATCTGCTTGCAGTGCTCGAATACGATCTGCTCTTTTTTATCCAAGATCGCGCTTTGAGCGGACTTCAGAGCCGAGATCGCATCGGGCAGCACGTAAAAATAGCCTCCGCTTGAGCGCGCCACGACGCTGCCTTTTAGCACATGATTAAAGCCGCCGCGCACCAGCAGAGCCTCGGTGTCGCTTATGTAGTGGATCTGCGTGTCGGCGAGATAGGGCGAAAGGGCTTTGGAATAGATCAGCCTTTTTAGCGTCTGCTCGATCTCATCACGCTTTATCTTAAACGCCTCGTTTAGCGCGCCGAAGCGCTCGTCTATGGCGTCGCGAAAGCCGCCCTGATCGTCGAAATAATCCTTTAATTGCGCGATAGGCTCAGGAATTTCGATCTTGGCAAGCCAAGCGGCGAGTTTGCCCTCAAAAGGCTGTTTTTTGAGGTACAGAAAATATCGGACGATCTTGCTAAACTCGTAAATTTCGCTGATATGAAGCACGCCGTGCTTTGAGATACGCATCAGCGCGTCGTCTAGGTTCGCGACGCTCTCGCACTGCGCCAGATCAAATTTCGTAAGCTCTGAAATTTTTTCAAAATTTAGCTTACTATCGCCGCTTAAAAACAGCGGCTTTTCGCGCGCCAAAAAGCTTTTAAATTTGGCTAGATACTCGCTCAAATCGAGGCGCGTAAAGAGTTCGTCACTGATCATAAACGCACTCTTTGATCTTGTAGGTTTTGCCTTTAAACTCTGCGCCTGCGCTTTTTTTGGCGATGAAAGCGCCCAGCGAAAAGGAGTAGGTGAAGCTCTCTCGCGTTACGATCTGCGCGGAGCCTTGCTCTTTGTCTGCGGCGAAATTTTGCACAGTTTTAGAATTTTGCGCTGTAGGGCCTTGCATAGAATTTTGCTCGGCTGCGTTAAAATTCTGCGCTGAGCCTTGGGGATTAGAGGTTTGCGTGTCGTCTCGTTGCGCGGAATTTTGTGAGACAGCGCTTCGCATACCTTCTTGGCGTGCGGAATTTTGCGGCGTGCGATTCTGCGTATCGTTCTGCTGCGTAGAATTTTGCGAAGTAGGGCTTTGTGCGGAATTTTGTCCGCCCGAGACGGCGCCGTTTATTTGCGCGACCGAAGCCTGCTCGTTCGTTTGAGCGGTTGAGCTTTGCGCGGCAGAAGCGGTCTTGTCCTGCGCGTTTAAATTTGCTTCGCCGGCTTGCACGCCCAAATTTTTCGCATCCGCGCCGTGTTTTTCGAGAGAGGAATTTGCCGCGCCGCGCGTTTCAGAAGCGAAATTTATCGCGCCACCGCATCTTAATCTGGCGCCTGCGTTAAATTTAAAAACCATCTCCTCCTCAAGCTTGGCGGAGCGCTCGCTCGCGCTTTCATAAAGATACGCCCCCGCGCACAGCAGCACGATAAGCGCCGTGGCGATGATTTTAGCCCTTTTGCTTAAAATCTCGTCCCGCACGAAAAAGATCGCCGCGATAAATAAAAACGCGAAAATAAACACCAAAAATCTCAAATTTTATCCTTGCCCGCCCGTAGCGGAATCTGTCTCATAAATTCGGCGAGAGCTTTCAAGCTTAAAATTCTCCGCGCAGCTGATAGGTGATGTCGCCCGCGCCAAATCCGATCACGAGCCCGTCGTTTATGATGTGGCGGACGCCGAAAATATCGCTAAATTCTATCCGCTCGCCGTTTCTAAAGACCCGCTCGGTAAAAAGTGCCCCAAGCCCTTTAAATTCCTCTTTTAGATCGATGCCGTTACTTGGCTCGCCCGCGGCGTAAACGGGTAGCACCACGAGCTCTTCTACGCCCGCAAAGCACTCTTTAAAGGCGTTTAAATTCGCCTTAAGCCTGCTGAAGCGGTGCGGCTGAAAGATCGCCGTGATCTTGCTGAGCCCTAGCAGGCTAGCGTATTCGCGCGCGCTTTGCAGTGTCGCTCTGATCTCGGTAGGGTGGTGGCCGTAGTCGTCGATGAGCACGAAGTTTGGGGTGGCGCACAGGATGTCGAAGCGCTTTTTGATCCCTTTGTAATTTAGTAAATTTTTGCGGATCTGCTCTAGCCCCGTCTCGCACGCCGCGGCTAGGATCGCTAGCGACGCATCAATCGCGATGTGCCTTCCGAGCCCGTAAACCTCGAAGCGTCCGAGCTCTTTTAGATTAAAGCTCATAAACGGCTGATGATCGCGCAGTAGCACCTTTAGATCCGTTATGTCGCGCGAAGGAAATAGCTTGATACAGCCGAGCTTTATCGAGCTTAAAAACTCATCCTCGGCGTTTATCACGCGGATCTTCGCGCGCTCCAAAAAGCCGCGATACGCCGCGTGAAATTTATCCAAATCGTTGTCGTAATGATCCATATGCTCGGGCTCGGCGTTGGTAACGACTGCGACGTAGGGGTTGGAATTTAAAAAGCTCGAATCGCTCTCGTCGGCTTCGAAGATGATGTTTTCGCTATTTTCATATTTCATATTCGAGCCGAACTGCTTGGAGATCGCGCCTATGATGACCGAGCCGTCTATCAGCGCCGAGGTTATCGCGCTCGTGGTACTTTTGCCGTGCGCGCCGGCGACTGCGAAGACGCGCTTGTCTTTTAGCACGAATGGCAGGGCCTCCTTGCGCGAGAGGCAGACGATCCCCTTTTTGCGCGCGGCTTGTAGCTCGACATTGTCCTCTTTGATCGCAGCAGAGTAGATGACGATCTCCTGATCCTTTATCGCCGAAGCGTCGTGCGGCGTGATGATCTCCATGCCGCTAGCTCTTAGCTTGTAGGTCGTCTCGCTCTCTTTGATATCCGAGCCTGAGATGATAAAATTTTTCTCGTGTAAAAATCTCGCTAATGCGGAGATGCCTATGCCGCCGATGCCGATAAAATGAACCTTTTTCACCTTTGTCCTTAAATATTATAATAGATAATTACGTTTAAATTTTTAAATCCCGCGCCGGCGAAATTTGAAAATTTAAACCATTCCGCGCCTTGAAATTCGCCTTTAAATTTTACGAGCTCGCGACGTCGTGCAACCCCGTCTCGCTACTTTCAAAATCCGCTTTTAAAATTTAGCGCTCGAAATTTGCCGTTTAGAATTTCGCCTTTTAAAATTTGAGCGCTCGAAATTCCGCGCTTAAAACTCCGCTTTGAAACGGAAGCGCTTAAAATTTTTACGCGTCAACGCCGTTAAAACCTCGCGGTGGGCGAGACGCCATTTGCCGCCGCGCCTGCCGCATCGCTTCGCGCACCAAAGCCGCGTAAATTTTATAAATTTCATCGCGTTCATCGCACGTCCACTATTTAAATTTAACGCCTGAAATTTCGCCATTTGGGCTCCGCGGCAAAACCTATTCGCCGCTTTGCGTTTTAAATTTAGCCCATAAATTTACCCGCATAAATTTAAAATTTCGTCGAAATTTTAAATATCGGTGCGCCCGTTGATCGCCTTTATTAGCGAGAGCATATCGACGTTGTCTAAGCTTACGCCCGTAGGCACGCCCTGAGCGAGCTTGGTAAATTTCAAACCCAGATCCGCGAGCTTGTCTTCGACGTAAAGCATTATGCCGTCGGAGTTGATGCCCGGCGTCAGTGCAAATATCAGCTCGCTCGCGCCGTTTTGCTCCACCATGGCGCGCAGCGCCGCGATCTTATCTTCGTCAGCGGCGTCTAGCACGAAGTAGCGGCCGTTGTAAATTTTATTGCCCTCTAAAATAAAGATATCTTTTGGGTTTTCGACGATGCAAATTTTATCGCTTTCGCGCTCCTCGTCGGCGCAGTATTCGCAGATCTCGCCCTCGCATACCGCACCACAGATGCGGCATCTGTGCAGTCCGCGCACCGCCTCTTCGATATTGTGCGCTAAATTTAGCCCTAGGAAGGAATTTTGCACGCTTACGTAGTAGGCAAAGCGCAGGGCGGATTTTTTGCCCACGCCCGGAAGCTTTTCAAAGCTTGCGACGAGCTCTTCGAACCTGTCTGTGCCGCTCATATGGCGCCCTTCGGCGAAAATACTATCGAGAAGTAGTGAGTGCCGTCGCTGTAATTGTACTCGAAGCGGAATTTATGCAGCTCGCAAATTTTATCGATGATGTAGAGTCCAAGCCCCATGCCGGTAGCTTTCTCGTCTTTATTTCTGATAAAAGCCTGCTTGTAGTGTTCGAATGACTTCGCAAGCGCTGCGCCGCGGTTGGCGACGCTTACTTTGTTTTCATCGCAGATGATGCGGACTTTTTTATCGCTGGAGTATTTTAGGGCATTGTCGATCAAATTTTTAATCGCCAGCGCAAATAGCCCGAAATCCACGTTTATCACCGCGTCGCACTCGATATCCGTGCTAATGAGCTCATCCCAGTTATCGAGCATCGACATGTCTTTGACCTGCTCTAAAATGAGGCTGAAATGATAATCCTGATAATTTAGCGAGTAGCTTTTTGAGAGCAGTTGCTCGATTTTGGCAAACTCGTTGATTAAAATTTCAAGCCGCTCGAAGACATTGACGAGCCGTTCTTTTTGCGTTTCGTCATCGAGCATTTCGGTGATGAGCCTGCCCTTGCCGATCGGGGTTTTAAGCTCATGCATGATGGTGCGTAAAAATAGCTGGCGCGAGCGGATCAGCTCTTGAATTTTAGCGATTGCGTTGTTAAATTCCTGCGCGACCTGCCCGATTTCGTCCTCGCTATGCGTGGCGGCTAAATTTACGTCCAAGTTGCCCTGGGCGAATTTTTTGATATTTTTGCTTAGTTTTTTTAGCGGCGTAAAACTTCGCACGATCGATAAATAAAGCGAGATCAAAACTGCCATCGTAAGCAGAAACCCGACCCAGAGCGGATCGTTTAAATTCTTCGTGCCGAGGCTTTCGAAAACCACGACGAAAGAGTTGTTTTTTATATTTAAAAACAGCGAATTATTATACTCGACCGAGCTAAACTCGCCAATAGAAGTGTCTTGGACGAAAAAAATTTTACCACTCGTGATGATGTTTTGGATGATATTTTTGTCTTTTACAAGCTCCAAGCCATAGCTGGAGAAGTAGCGCTCAATATCGCTGGGAGGGGCATTACGCTTGTATAGCTCAAGTAGATTATTGACCGCGTTTATTTGATTAGCCTGCATGCTGCCTAGAGCTCTATTCATCTGCATCCGTGCGAACGTGATAAAAAGCACGCAGACTAAGATGATCGCGATTACAAAAAAAACCGAAATTTTGGTGATTAAGGAGTGCTTCATCCGATGAGCTTGTAGCCGATACCGCGAACCGAAAAGATATGCTTAGGTGCTTTGGAACTGTCGCCTATTTTGGTGCGTAAGCGTCCGATGATGACATCTAAGCTCTTTGAATCCTTATCTTTTAGGCTCTTGCAATGGTATACGAGCTGCTCGCGAGATACCGAAAAGCTATGCTGCTTGATTAGGTATTCTAAAATTTCATACTCCGCAGGCGTTAGCACTAGCGATTCCTCGCCGAAGTAAATTTCATGGCGCTTGTCGTCGATACGAAATACGCTATCCGTGGCGGTTTCTTCCTTCTCGCTAGCTTTTTTATAGCGGCGGATGAGGCTCATGATGCGTGCGTGCATCTCTTTTGGATCATAAGGCTTGGGTAGATAATCGTCCGCGCCGATCTGAAGGCCTACGACGCGATCGCTCACGTCGCTTCTAGCAGAGCTTATGATGATCGGGATATCGTATTTCTCGCGGATCTCTTTGCAGACTTCAAGTCCGTCCATCCCCGGAAGCGTAAGATCCAAAATCAGCAGATCGTAGTTTTTGATCCCAGCGCTAATGCCCAGATACGGGTCTTCGAAGTTTGTAACTTGGATGTTAAATTTAGCCAGATATTCGGTTAGAAGCTGTGCGAACTCGCTGTCGTCTTCTATCATCAATACATTTATCATTTTTTATCCTTTGCATCGTTGATTTGAAATTTTAAATATTGCATTATACATAAAAATAGTTAAGTCTTAACTTGAGTTTTATTAAATTTAGATAAAATTGCCCCTTTTGTTATAGCTTAAGGAGAATTTCGTGGAAGAAGATTATTATGAAATTTTAGGCGTGGCGCGCGATGCGGACGCCGAGACGATAAAAAAGGCGTTTCGAAAGCTCGCTTTGGAATTCCATCCCGACCGCAACCAAGGCGACAAGGAGTCGGAGGAGAAATTTAAAAAGATCAACGAAGCGTATCAAATTTTAAGCGACGATCAAAAGCGCAGGATGTATGATCGCTACGGCAAAGAGGGCATCAGCGGCGCATACGGCGGCGCGAGCGGCGGAGGATTTGATTTTAGCTCTATTTTCGGCGATTTTTTCGAGCAAGCATTCAGTGGAGGCGGTCGTTCACGCCCTAGCGATCCATACGGCATAGATACCGAACTAGCCGTAACGCTGGAGTTTAAAGAGGCTTTAGAGGGCGTTCACAAGGAGATAAAATACAAGATCAAAAAGCCGTGCTCCGCCTGCGACGCTACCGGCTCGAAGGACAAAAAAAGACACACCTGCTCCGCTTGCGGCGGCACCGGGCGCGTCGCGGTCAGGCGCGGATATATGAGCTTTATCCAAAGCTGCTCCGCTTGCGGCGGCACGGGTGAGATCGTAAAAGACAGGTGTAAGGATTGCGGCGGCAGGGGCTTTACCGAAGAGGACGTGAGCCTTAAATTTGACATTCCTGCAGGCATAGACGACGGACAGCGCGTGCGCCTAAGCGGCAAAGGCAACGTCTCCAAAACCGGCGAGATCGGGGATCTGTACGTGATAGTGCGCGTTAAGGAAGACAGCCACTTCCTGCGCGACGGAGACGACCTGTATATCGAGGTGCCGGTATTTTTCACGCAGGCGATCTTGGGCGAGAGCATAGAGGTGCCGACGCCGCGCGGCAAGGCAGAGCTGAAGCTCAAAGTAGGCACGAAGGACAAGCAGCGCTTCACGATCTACGGCGAGGGCGCGCCGAATATCCGCACCAAGAAAAACGGCGATCTGATCGTGCAGGTAAACGTCCAGACGCCTAAAAAATTGAATGAGAAGCAAGAGGCGCTTTTGCGCGAGCTTCAAGAAAGCTTCGGCAGCAAGGGCGGAGACGACGAGGGGATACTCGATAAGATCAAGAATTTTTTCAAGTAAATTGCCTTGATTTGCCTTGATCTGTTTTGAGCGGTGGTCTTGCGGTTTTATTCACCAAAGTACGGGATTTTCGCTTGGAATCTCGCTAAGAGTTTGGATGTAATTTCGGTGTAAATTTCGTGTCATTATTTGGATAAAATTTAATTAGCATTTAATATTATTTAAATTTAAAGATTCTTAATATTAGTAAAGCAAATTAAAATTTTTTATAATTAAGAGGTAGGATGATGTTAAAACAAATTTTAAATGTAGCGTTAGCATATGTTGGGGTTATTGTCGGTGCTGGATTATCGTCCGGTCAGGATCTGATGCAATATTTCGTCAGTTTTGGCAAATGGGGTATTCTTGGAGCCGTTATTCTTGGTATCCTCAATGCCGTCTTTGGTAAAATCATTATTACATTCGGTAGTTATTTTAGATCCAATGATCACTTTGAAGTTCTTTCACAAATTGCTGGATCTATCACTAATAAAATTCTTGATATTTCTTTAATTATTTGCTGTTTTGTGGTAGGTTTTGTCATGATTGCCGGGGCTGGATCAAATCTTAATCAGCAATTTGGCATGCCATTCTGGTCAGGAGCACTCCTATGTGCCGTATTGATAATCCTTGTTAGCTTTCTTAATTTTGAAAAAATCACGAATGTGATCGGAATATTTACGCCTATTATTTTTATCATGATTATGATTATGGCAGTGTATACCTTTGCAAGTCAACGCTTTGATTTTAAAGAATTAGAAACAATTGCAAATACAATCTCTACTCCAATGCCAAATATCTGGTTTTCTGTTCTGAATTATTTTTCGCTCTGCGTTATGACAGGTGTATCAATGGCTTTTGTATTAGGGGGATCCATTATGAGGATTGGTGTAGCAGAAAAAGGTGGTACTTTGGGTGGATTTATAATCGGTATTATCATCACAGTTACAACCTGTATCTTATATGCAAATGTAAAACTTGCAACGACTGTTGATATTCCTATGTTGGCTATTGCCAAACAGATTCACCCTGCATTTGCGTTTGTGTATGCACTTGTTATCTTCGGCTTGATCTTTAATACTGCTTTCAGTTTATTCTATGCCTTAGCAAAACGTTTCTCATCTAATCAATCAAAACGTTTTTATCCAATTATGATTGGCACCGTAGTTGTAGGGTATATATTATCCTTTATGGGCTTTAAAAAATTAGTATCGATTATGTATCCAATTCTAGGTTATATTGGTTTTATAATGTTGATGGTATTACTAATTGGGTGGATCAAAGAGAGGTCAAATATTAGAGATGAGAAGTTTTTGCGTCGCAAGATGATTCGGTTGATCACAAAAAAATATGATGATGAACAGGAATATACGAAGGCAGATAAAGAAAAATTTCAGAAGCTGGGTGAGGATTCAATAGTTGATACTAAAAGTATTAAAAGCGATATCAAAGATCTTGTCAAAGAGCAGTTCACTGATGATAACAAATAAATAAAGTTCAAAAAAATAAAGAAAGAACGATTATTTGAATTGGTTGAATTTTAAAGGGCGGTAAAGGATTTCGCTTGAAATAAAAAGAGCTCGGAAAACCTTGATTAGCCTAATTTAATATAATGATTTTAAAAAGATTAAATCAAACATATTTTCTGTTCTTTATCGTAAAAATTTCAAAATAAAAGCAACTATGAATTTAAAAAGGACGAAAATGGATCGTAAAAACGAACCTGCGAATTTCAGATCCGCAGATGATGGGATGTTTGCGTTTTTATCGAGCTTGGGCGATCGCTGGCGGGTGAGCGAGGGCGGAGTGAAATTTATAGAGGAAAATTTCGCCCTCATCGGCTCCAAGCCCGTCTTGCGGGATTTAAAAGATTACGCGACCGCGGACTGCCTGAGCTTTGCTGATGCTAAGAGCTTCATAGACGCAAACCCCGTGGCAAAAGAGAGGATTTTAGGCGGCGAAATCTGCTATCTGGGCGATAGTTTAACGAGCGCCGAGGTTAAATTTGCGCCCGAATATTTTTACGATTTTTTAAAATTTATAATGGAGCAGGTCCCAGAACACCATTATTTTTTCAGCCCTACCGCGCGCTGGCTTCTGTTGGTTGCCATGGAGAAATACGTGGAATTTGCGGCTTTAGATTAGCGTTTGGATCCGCGAAAATTTGCGAAATTTCGCCGCCTGTGCCGCGCAAATTCGGACCGGGCTACGGCCTGCTACAGCGTGGGGCGGAAGAGGGGTGAAGGATCGGTTGAAATTTATCGACTGTAAAAATTGTGCCGCAGTGACGCAAAATTTAAACGAGCGCCCCGTTCGCGAACTAGCCCTTGCCTAGCTTGATACGTGCCCTAAAATCGGGCATGATCTGCGCGATGAGCGCGTAAAAATCCGCTCCGTGGTTTGCGTGGATGAGGTGCGCGAGCTCGTGCAGCACGACGTATTCGACGAAGCGCCGATCCTGCTCTATCAGGCTTAGCGAGAAGTTGAGATAGCCCTTGGCGTGGTTGCAGCTGCCCCAGCGCGTCTGCATTTTGCGCATCCGCACCCGCGCGATCTTGCGACCTATCCGCGGGGAAAATTTCGCGATATAGCGCAGATAAAGCTCAAGCGCAAAGGCCTTTTTAAACGCCGCAAACTCGCTCTCGCTCTCGCAAAAGATCACGTCTCGTGACATAAAAATTTTATCTTTAAATTTAGAGCTTTGGATAAAATTTTTGATCGTAAAATCGGGCTCGTCGCGCTCCGCTGCTTGCACGCTTTGTGCTACATTTTGCGGCACGTTTTCGCTCGCGGCTTTTGAAGTTCTTTCGCTCACGAACGGAATGTCTTCGCCCTTGACAGAGTTAAAATTTAAAATTTCTCCGCTTGCAGCGGGTTTAAAATTTGAAATTCTCTCACCCGCGACAGGTTTAAATTTTAAAATTTCGCCTCTTGCGGCAGGGTTAAATTTTAAAATTTCACCGCTTGAAGCGGAGTTAAATTTGCCCACATTGCTACTTTGCGAAACGCACCCGTCTGAATGAAATTTTAAATTTTCGCCGCAGGATTGCTCGAAAACATTTTGCGTTGCAGTATTTATAAACCCGCCGCCTTGTCGCATTTCGCTCTGTTGCGAGAGCCCTTGCGCTGCATCGCCAGGTAGGTTAAATTTCAAATTCTCACCCGCCGCACCACTTTGCGAAGTGCGTTCGCCCGAGCGAAATTTTAAAATTTCACTTCCCGTGCCACCGCCTGTGCCGTCGCTCGCATCGTCATCTACGCGGCTCCGCTCGCTGTCATTACATAAAACTTCATCTGCGCCGCAGTTTGTACCGAGCTCGACCTCGCGGCTAAATTTCAGCTTGTAAATTTTGCCTAAAATTCTAACCTGATCGCTCGCTAGTAGCTTGCTTCGCAGTCGCTCTAGCGTCTGGCGGATCCAGCTTTCGTGCTTTAGGATGAAATTTTCTGCCTGCGCTGCGGTGTAGGAGCGCGGCACGCTGACGCTGATCTCGCACTCTTTATTGATGCGGATGCGCGCGTATTTCATCCGCTTAAAGCGCAGACTGATCGGCAGGCCTAGCAAATTTAGACTAACTTTTTGCTCTGCCATTTTTTACTTATCCATCGCGCCGTATTAGCGCTGCCGCGCAGCCACTCGTCGCAGAAAAACCCGATCCAAACGCCCAAAATTCCATACCCCAGATGAATGCCCAAAAGCCAGCCCACGGGGATCGAGACGCCCCACATAAAGATCACGCCCATCACAAAGGGAAACCTCGCGTCGCCGCTTGCGCGCAGGGCGTTTACGAAGACGATATTAAGCGTCCGTCCGAACTCAAGCCCCAGTGTGAGGTAAAAAAGCGGCCGCATGACCTGCTTGTGTGCCTCGTTTAGGCTCAGTAGCTCCATAATCTGCTCGCGCGCTAAAAACACGATCGCGACGAAAAGCGCCGTCGCCCCGAGCCCGAAGCGCAGTGCGGTAAAAGTGTGTCGGTATGCCTCCTGCGGCTTAGCGGCGCCTACGAGGCGGCCTACGATCACTTCGTTTGCCATACTGATCGCGCTTCCGCCGAAGAAGATGAATGATGAAATTTGAAAATAGATCGTCTGCACGGTAAGGCTCGCCTCGCCCATGCTCGCGACGAAGGAAAAGGCGACTAGATACTGCACGATCCACAGCATGTTTTCGCCAGCGCTCGGAAGCCCTACGGATAGAATTTTGCGCAGCGTGGCGAGCTTGATCTTTAAAAACATCGTGAGGTAAAATTTTATCTTTAGCACCTTTGTGATGATGAGAAAGAATAAAAATACGCCGATCATGCGCCCTGCGATGGTGCTTATGCCGATGCCCTCAAGCCCGTAGTACGGCAGTCCGAACGGCCGAAAGAGCACGACGTAGTTGCCCGCGAGCGTTACTAAATTCATCACCACGGAGACTGCGATGATGAAATTTGCGTATCCGTAAACGCGCACGATGGCGCTAAGCACGATCGCGACGGCGTCTATCGCAAAGACGATGCTGATGACCTTAAGATAGATCGCGCTTTCGCTCAAAAGCTCGGCGGGCACCTGCAGCGCGTGTAGTAAAAACGGCGCGCAGCTAAAGACGAAAACGCCGCTGCAAAGCCCCACTAGCGCGTTGAATGCGATGCTCGTGTGGATCGCGCGCATGGCTAGGACTTTGTTTTTCGCCCCGAGCGCCTGCGCTACGAGCACCGAGCAGCCCACGGCGAGGAAGCCGAAAACGGTGACGAAGAGCAAAAATATCTCGTTGCCCGCCCCCAGCGCGCCCACGAGCGAGACGTCCACGCGCGAGATCATGTAGGTGTTGATAAACGTGGTTACTAGGCGCAAAAACATATCGACGTAGATTGCTAGCGAGAGCCTTAGTAGCGAGATTTCTTTCATATTTTGCCTTTATTTGGGGGAAATTGTAGCCGAAAATTCTTTTAGGTTTGCTTTTGCGCAGGGGGGGGCGAGCGGAGTTGTTTTCGCGCGCTGCGCGATATGCGTAAAATTAGAATTTACGGCGCCGTGCGCAAATATGCGGCGATTTATCGCGGAGGAGCGAGAGCATACGTAGCCGCATATCTCGCGCAGCGATCTGTAGTAAAGGGGTAAAAAGACGGCGCAGAATTCCACGCGATTTAAAATTTAAAAGTCGCGTGAAATTTTATTAAATTTATGCCGGTTGGAGTAAATTTCACTTTCCGCTAGATCGAATTTCGCTTCCTCATATGAACCGTGAAGTGCTCCGACGCGTCCTTAAAGCCGCACTTTTGTAGGAATTCTCCGGCGCCCTCAGCCTTGTGCAGAGGGGTAACGACAAAGGTGGTAGTGTGCGCAAAGCGTTTATTAAAGGCATTCACGAGCGCCGTGCCGATACCGCGCCTTTGATAATCCTTATGAACTATCACGCAGTAAAGATAGCTCGTAGCGAAGTTGTCGCGGTCGCAAAACGCCTCCAGCACCCCCACGGTCTTGCCCTGCGTTTTGGCGATCGCCACGTAATCATAGGTGCGCCACACTCTGTATGTCTCGTGCGGCGGCACGGAGGCTGCGTTTTGCTCCGTATCCCAGCCGATCGATACCATTATCTCATTCAGATCGCTAGGCTTAAAATCGGCGGAATTTTCTAAAATTTCAAACTCCATCTTCGCTCCTTAATTGAAATAGCTTTTCAAATCGCAAGTATATCGCCGTAGCTTTAAAACGGCATTAAATATCAATTAGCGGCTCTTGCGGCGAGGTTTAAATTTTAAAATTTAAAGGCGAGGCAAGGCGCGGTGCGTAAATTTAAACCCAAATTTAAAATTCTAACCATTTACCGCAATTTGATATAAACTCGGCAAAATTTTCCCAAGGATCCCCGATGCAAACGCTTGATTTTCACGTCCATCTGCTAAGCAAGGAGGTGCGCTTCGATCGCCCTTACGACAGGCTCGCGCTGCGCCTTTTCGGCAGGCGCTTCGGCATAGACGTATCGCGCGCGATCAAAGAGCCCTATGAAGCCTATGTGGACGCTCTTCTAGGCGGGCTTAGAGCTTCGAAATACGTTAAAAAGGCGGTGCTTTTCGGCGTGGATGCTAAATTTAGCGACGCGGGCGAGCTAATCCATCGCGATAAGACTGTCTGCGCGGACAACGACAGCGTGTTTGAAATTTATCAAAAAAACCCTGATCTCATCGTGCCGTTTTTTAGCATCAATCCAAAGCGAGCGGACGCGCTAGATGAGATCGATCGCTGCTTCGAGCTAGGATTTAAGGGGGCGAAATTTTTACAAAACTATTGGGATCTGGATACGAGGCTACCTCGCTACGTGCCGTATTTTGAAAAGCTCGCCAAGCTAGGCTTGCCACTGGTGATCCACGTCGGCAACGAAAGCTCGGTGCCGAGCACTCGCCGCTGCGAGGCGCTGGAGATGATTTATGCGCCGCTTGAGCTGGGCGTTACGACGGTGTGCGCACACATGGCGATTAACTACGAGTATTCGCATATTTTTCGTGCGCTCTCGCGCCGCCCGCGAAATTTCGGACACGATTATTTCGCGCTTCTGGCGCTTCTGCGCACGCACAAAAACCTCTACGCCGACGTTTCCGCGCTTATGACGCCGGTGCGCGCCAAGGCTCTGCCGCATCTGGCGAGCCAAACGGACGTGCACTCGCGTCTGCTTTACGCTTCGGACTTTCCGGTGCCGTATTCTGCGATATATAACACCTACGATCTGCGCCTGTCGCAGCGTATCGCGCTGCATAAAGAGCCCAACCCTTTCGATCGCAACGCGCGCGGACTGCTCGCGTATTTCGGCGAGGATAGCGAGCTGTGGAGCAATTACAAAAAAATTCTGCCCTTTGCGTAGACGGCGAAATTTAGGGCGTGCGGTTAGAATTCGGTGCATTTGCAGCTTTTCGCAGTTGGTTCCGAGCAAATGTAGCAAATGACATAGTGAGCGCGAGTAATGGAGTGGTCGGCGCTGTCTGTATAGCGAGAGAAAAGGCGAAACGTGCGTCGGGCAAAGCGCTCAGTAGAGAGCTGATAATGAAGCATGCGCCGCGGAATTTCGCAGGACGAATTCCGCAAACGGTAATTCGCAAAATTCTGCAAATTCCTCCGCCGCAAATTCGGCAGGTACCGGCTTGGTACGCCTGTCCGACGCTAAATTTTAAAATTTAAACCTAGCGGCGCGTATCGTAGCACCAAAGCGCTCTTTGGCGCAGTGTAAATTTTGAAATTTCAGCGGTAAATTTAGCTCGTAGGTGCACTAAATGAAACGACGAGATCATACACTGCGACGCGCTGCTGTTTAAATTTAGCTTGCAGGCGCGCTAATCCTAGCTGCGACATAATTTGTTTTAAATTTTATGATGACGGCTCGCTCTAAGTTTTAAACCGCTAGCACAACCTACAAAAATTTAGCGACATCCCGCCTGAAATCTGCATTGCACCACGCCGCCTATGCCGCATCGGCGCCGCGTCGCATGATTTACGCTAAAACGATATCACACTTATCCAAAAGTCGCTAAAGCACCGACGATGCGCTGTACCATTCGCGCCGAATTGCGGTGCGCCATTCTTGTCGCATCGCTCATGCTCTGAAATTTTAACGCGGAGGTATTTTAAATTTCATTGCATCGCACAAAAAGACCGTTGCGCGAGAAATTATAACGATGGCTCGCTTTAAATTTACGCTTGATGCCGCCTTTCGGCTCGTTTGTTTCAATCTCTCGCCGCTCCTGTTTTGTCGCAACTGCCGTTTAATTGCCCGCCCCGCTAAATTTTAAAATTTACCCGAATTTTAGGAGTTTACGAGGCTTAAAAGCGCCTTTGAAATTCTTGCGATCTCATCTTGCATATGCCCGCCAGGATTTTGCTCAAATTCCGCTTTTGCGCCCGCGCCGCGGCATTTTGCGATGAAATTTCGCGCCGTCTCGCCGCAGAGTGCTCCGCGCGGATTTTTCGGGTTCATCTCGGCCTCGCCCAAGGACGCGTAGACGTGCGCCAGCCCCCTTTGCAGCGAGTGTGCGGCGACGAAGGCGTCAAATCCGCCGAACCAAAACGACGCCGAGACGCAGGCGATCTTTTGAAATTTATCGCTCGCAAATGCCGCATACGCGCTAAAAAGCCCCGCCAGCGAGTATCCCGCGCAGGCTCGCCACGCAGGCTTTCTCGCGCCGAATACGTGTCGCTCGATACGCGGGATCAGCTCGTCCGTAAATTTTTCTAAGTGCGCCGCGCCGCCGCCTGCGAAATCGCGCACCCCCTTAAACGGCGATTTTGCCGCCCACGGGCTAAGCTTATCGCCCCACTGCGCCTCGTTTAGATAGATCGCTGCGAGCACGAAATCCGCGTCGCTTCGTCGCGAGACGAGCTCGTAAATTTCGCCCATGCTGGCCGCGCAAAAGTCCAAGGCGTGCAGGTAGATGATCGGCACGGCATCCAAGCGGGGCAAGGCGGTTTGTGCGGACGCGGTGAGCGCTGTATTCAGCATCGATGACGCGGGCGAAATCGAGTCGGTGGCCGCCATAAATTCTGGTCTAGTATCTAACACGAACGACGCAGCGGGTTGAATGGCTTGTGTCTTAGGCGCGGCAAGAGAGGAACGCGAAACGGGCGCGATGGGCATAACGAGTGGTGTATTCGGTACTGCAGACGCGGGAGGCTCAGATGAAGCAGCCTGCGCGGACAGACCGAACGAAACGGCAGGTGGATCATCCTGCGCGGGAGGCGTACCAAGCTCGAACGAGACAATCCGAGCGGATGCAGAGGTGTCGGGCAGGGTATCCGGCGTGGATCTGAGGGGTTGCGCGCGCATGGCTGACGCAAAAGACGGCGCGTGCGGGGCGAAAATTTCTACGCGCAAGCCGCTAAATTCCAAACTTTGCATCGCTAAACCTTTAGAAGTTATTAAAATTTAATAGAATTTTGTGTAAAATTATCGAATTTAACACTAGAGGAACTTAAAATTGGCTTTGATCGAGCTTATTGATGTTACGAAAAAATTCGGCTCTCACGTCGTTTTAGACGGCGTAAATTTCGCACTGGACGCTAACGAGCGCGTCGCCGTGATCGGCAAAAACGGCGGCGGCAAATCCACGCTGATGAAGATAATTGCGGGTCTGTGCGAGACCGACGAGGGGCGTGTGATCACTCAAAACGGGCTAAATATCCAGATGCTCGCTCAAACGCCTAAATTTGACGAAAATCTCTCAGTCAAAGACGCGCTGAGGCGGGAGCTAGCTGAAATTTACGCCGCCCTTAGCGAATACGACGCGATCTCGAGCGAAATCGCCGCACAGCCCGAAAACAAGGAGCTTTTAGCGCGCCAAGACGAATTGATTAAATTTATCGAGGCTAAGGACGGCTGGCAGATCGACAATAAGATCGAGCAGGTGCTGCAAAATTTCGGACTTAAAATTTACGAAAACCGCTCCGTCTGCACGCTTAGCGGCGGCGAAATTCGTCGCGTGGCGCTGGGCGCGCTGGTGCTTAAAAAGCCCGACGTGCTGCTACTGGACGAGCCTACGAACCACCTAGACGTCTATATGGTGAAATTTCTAGAGGAGATGCTGCTTGGCTCGAAGCAGACGATCGTTTTTATCAGCCACGATCGCTACTTCATCGACCGCTTGGCGACGCGCAGTATCGAGATCGAAGAGGGTAAAATTTCAAATTTCGACGGCGGATATGAGAACTATCTGAGGCGCAAGCAGGAGATGCTTGCTTCGCTCGAAAAGTCCCACGAGACGCTACTTAAACAGCTGCGCGCCGAGGAAGAGTGGCTGCACCGCGGCGTAAAAGCTCGCCTAAAGCGCAACGAAGGGCGCAAGGCGCGCATCATGCAGATGAGACAGGATGCGAAGAAAAACCCGGGCGCGATCCGTCGCGTGCGGCTCGAGCTGGAGCGCGCGAGCAGGAGCTTTAACGGCACGGGCGGCGACAATCGCAAAAAGATGCTTTTTGAATGCACGAATATCGGTAAAATTTTAAACGGCAAGGTGCTTTTTAAAGGCTTTTCGGCGCGGGTTTTGCAGGGCGAGCGCATCGGCATCGTAGGCGCTAACGGCGCGGGCAAAAGCACTCTGCTTAAAATTCTACTCGGCCGCAGCAAGATCGATGCGGGCGAGATCAAACGCGGCGAGATCAGGATCGGCTACTTCGATCAGACTCGCAGCGGCATCACGGACGATAAAAGCATAATCGAAATTTTTTGCCCCAACGGCGGCGATCACATAAGCGTCCGCGGCAGCTACATGCACGTCTATGGGTATTTGAAAAATTTCTTGTTTCCGAAGGAGTTTTTAGATAAGCCCGTGGGCGTGCTTAGCGGCGGCGAAAAGAACCGCCTGGCGCTTGCCAAGCTCTTTACCGAGCAGTACGATTGCTTGATTTTGGACGAGCCGACGAACGATCTTGATATCGCGACGATCAATATTTTGGAGGATTATCTGCTAAGCTTCGAAGGTGCCGTCATCATCGTAAGCCACGATCGCTATTTCATCGATAAGATTACAAATAAGCTTTGGGTTTTTGAAAAAAACGGCACGATCGATCAAATTCAAATGCCGTATTCGCAGTATCTGGAGTTTGAAGACGAGATGGCGGAGATTGATCAGATCGAGGCCGATGTTGGCGCGAGCGCGAGCGCGGAGGAGAGCGGCCGCGAAAACAAAAAGGAGAAAACGAGCACCGCGAAGCTTAGCTACAAACAGAATAAGATTTTAGAAGAGTACCCCGCTAAGATCGAGGCTATCGAGGCGCGTATAAAAGAGCTAAATCACGCGCTCTCGACGCCTGAAATTTATCAAAAGCTCGGGATGCAGGGGCTTTTTGAAGAACTTGAAGAAAAAAGAGGAACGTTAAACAGTATGGAAAATGAATATTACGAAGTGCTTTCGCTCGCCGAGAGCCTAAAGTAGGCGCGATGGTTTGGTTTTTGATCTTTTTATACGTGCTTTACACGATTTATAAAATTTCGCTCGATCTGCTCGAGCTAAGCTTCATCCGCGCCAAGCTAAAAGAGCCTGCGGTGGTGCTTAGCGAGGAGAATTATCGCAAGGCGGGCGAGGTCGGTGCGGTAAATTTAAAATTTAATATATTTTCGCACTGCTTTTCTTTTGCGGTGGCGCTTATTTGGATACTTGCGGGCGCTGGCGCGTTACAGCGCGCGATATATGATCTAGCTGGCGACGGGATTTTTGCGCAGAGCTGCTTTGTGACGGCGTTTTTAATCATCGGCGGCGCGATATCGCTTCCGCTTGAGATTTACAAAACCTTCGTCAAAGACAGACGCCTAGGCTTTTCCACGATAACGCCCGCCGTTTTCGTAAAAGACTCGCTAAAATCGCTCGTACTCACGCTAATTTTCGGCTTCGCGGTAGCCTCTGCGCTTGTTTTTTGCGTAAATAGCCTGGGCGCGCACTGGTGGGTCTGGGGCTTTTTGCTAAGCTTCGGCGTAGTTTTACTGATAAATTTAATTTATCCGACCGTTATCGCGCCGCTGTTTAATAAGATGCAGCCGCTAGAGCACGGCGAGCTAAAAGAGCGCATAGAGGGGCTTTTGCAGCGCTGCGGCTTTAAAAGTAGCGGCGTTTTTACGATCGACGCGAGCAAGCGCGACAAGCGCCTAAACGCCTATTTCGGCGGCTTCGGCGCGACGAAAAAGGTCGTGCTTTTTGACACGCTCATCGAAAAGCTTAGCGAGGATGAAATTCTAGCCGTTTTAGGGCACGAGCTCGGGCATTTCAAACATGGCGATGTTTTGAAAAATTTAGCGCTTAGCTTCGTGCTTTTGGGCGCGACGTCTGCGGTATTCGGAAACCTCCCCGCAGGCGTATTCGGCGCGCTGGGGCTTAACGCGGGCGGCGGCGCGACGCTGGTTTTTATGATTTTGTTTGCGCCGATTTTGCATGCGTTTTTTGAGCCTGTAATCTGCAAGCTTAGCCGCATGCACGAATTTAGCGCGGACCGGCATGGCGCCAGCATGCAGGATAAAAAGAGCATGATCGGCGCGCTAAAGAAGCTGGGCAGCGAAAACAAGGCGTTTCCGCTCGCTCATAAAATTTACGCCGCGGTGTATCATTCGCACCCGAGCTTGTATGAGCGCATAAGAGAGCTTGATGAGGATCACTGAGGCGCTAAGATGGGGCTTGGGGCAGTGCGGCTCAAAATACGTCGCGCGCGAAATTTTAAAACTTTGCGAGCGACTTAGTGACGAGCAGCTCGTGCTAAGATGCTCGGAGGAGCTCGTGCATGAAGCGGAATTTCGCGCCAAGATCGTTGAATTTAAAGACGGCCGCCCGCTTGAATACATCACGCAAAGCTGCGAGTTTATGGGCTTTAAATTTTACGTCGACGAGCGGGTGCTGATACCGCGCTGCGAGACCGAAATTTTAGTGAAAAAAGCTCTTACTTTGGCGCAGAGCTTGGGCGAGCCGCGCATTTGCGAGATCGGTACGGGCAGCGGCATAATCGCTATCTGCTTAAAAAAGCTACTTCCTTCTTGCCGCATCGCGGCTAGCGACATCAGCGCGGATGCACTTGAGGTGGCGCGCGCAAATGCTGCAAGCTTAGGCGCTGACGTCGAGTTCGTACACTGCGCCTACGCGGATGAGATCGCGGGCGAGTTTGATCTAATCGTCTCAAATCCGCCATACATCGCAAACTCCTACGCATTGGATGCGCGCGTGCTGCAAGAGCCGAAGGCGGCGCTGTTTGGCGGCGAAAGGGGGGATGAAATTTTAAAACGCATCGTGCTGATCGCCGCACGGCGCGCAAAATTTCTAGCCTGCGAGATGGGCTACGATCAAAAGCAGAGCCTATCGGCGTTTTTGCGCGAGCAGGGCTTTAGGGCGGAATTTTATAAAGATTTGGCGCAGTTTGATCGCGGATTCGTCGCGCGAAATTTAAACAGATCGTAGGCGCGCCGTGCAAAGCTCGCAACTACGCAGACTGCTTTATTACAAAGCGTTCGGTTACCGCTACGTAGGCGCCGAAATTTTAAGCGGCGGCGCGCGATTTTTCAAGGCGCTGGACTCGCTAAAATCTGCTACCGCCGAGTGCAATCTCTGCGAGCTTGCCAAAACGCGAGCTGGAAGCGGCGAGCAAAATTTTAAAAATTTCAAAACTATCAAAAATTTTAAAAATTCTAAAACCCCCGCGAACGTAAAACTTATGATCGTAGCTCTCGCACCGGGCGCTAACGAAGGTTTTGGCAGCGGCTTGGAGGCTGAGATTGAAGCAGCGCTAGATCAAATTTGCGCCCCGGAAGAAATTTATTTTAGCTTTTTGATAAGGTGCGCGGTGCCGCAAAATAGGCGCGTAAGCTCGGAAATGATCTTAAAATGCGCGCCGTATCTGACCGATGAGATCAAAATTTTAAAACCCAAAGTCGTGCTCTGTCTGGGGGAGCTCTGCTGTAAAATCGTGCTGCGAAACGGCGATCTAGCCGGCATGGACGCGCTGCACGGCTCGGTCTTTAACGAGGGCGGCATTAGCTTCGTGCCGAGCTTCGATCCCGCATTCATCGCGCAAAATCCGAGCAAGGCGGAGCTTTTCAAAGAGGATCTGCAAAAGATAAAAGAGCTGCTGTGAGGCGCATTTTGGCGCTTTCTTTGCGTGCTATTTTGATTTTGTGCGCAGCTTTTTGCGCGGACGCCGCGATTTTCATTGCGACGAGCGAGCAGACGGGGCGAATTTAGCCTGCTTAAATTTTACGGACTAGCGGGATTTTAGCGGAGTAAAACACAGACTCGATCTGCGCGGGTTTAAATTTAAGAGCGATAAAATTTCATAAAGCGGCGGAGCGGAGCAAGGTAAAATTTAACGCCATTGCAAAATTCCGATATTTTAAATTTTGCTTTCTATCTCGGGTGTGTGAGGGGCTTACGTCGCGGCGTAGCGTTAAAATTTAAACCTCAATGCCGAGCGAAATTCTATGTCGTAAAATTTTATCTCGCCTGCAAATTTTATTTCGCCTAAGAGCTCTGTATATTCTTAAATTTTACGACAAAAAGCCGGTCTGCGCTATGTTTGCACCGCACGACTAGGCAAATTTGAATCCGCGAAATAAATTTATCTCAAAGATTTGAAAAATTCTAAAATTTCGGCGCTAAATTTGATCGGCCTGCCGTCTTTTACGAAGGCGATCTTTACGTCTTGCGCGTATAAAAGCTCGCTAAAATCCGCATTTTTAATATCTTTGATCTTGTAAATTTCTTGCCGCAAAAGGGCGCTGGCATTTTTGAGCGCGGCTAGACTCGTACGAATTTCAAGCGTATCGCCGAGGTGCGCGGGGCGGAGAAATTTAGCGCAAAGCTCGCTAACTACGAAGTATGCGTCTGCGCGCGCGAAGTCCACTCCTGCCTGCATAAGCGCCTCGCTGCGCGCTCGCTCGCAAAATTTTATGTAGTTGGCGTGATACACGATGCCCTGCGCGTCGGTATCTTCGTAGTAAATTTTAATCTGCATCGGCTGTGCTTTGCTCCGGTGCTGCCTTTTTTGTGGCGAGGGCGGGGAGGATTTTTGCGAAAAACAGAACCGTTTGAAACACGATGATGAGTTTCATGCACCATTCGCTAGCCGCGTGGATTTGGGCAAATTCCGGCGTCATCGTCGCTTCTGCACCGATCTTCTGGGCATTTATGACGTAGTCGGTAAAGTAAAGCACGAAAAGTAGGGCAAGTATGATATTTACGAGCGTCAGCATCAAGGTCGAAAGGCGCAAGCGAAAGGATTGCGATTTGTTGTTGTTGAAATTTATCATCTCAAAAACTAGGCAGATGACCGAGACTGCGATGAGGATGCCGCCGTATTTTACGAAGATCTCGCTCATTAGCTTGCCGCTTTGAAAGTGCGATAGCACGCCCTCTCCGATAATCTGCTGCGGGAAAAATACCACCGGCGCTACGAGTGCGCCGAGCGAGAGCTCGATGCCGATAAGGGCTGCGATGATGAAGATATAGATAGAAAAAATTGCGCGCATAAAGGTCCTTTTAAATTTTGATAAATTTTAAATCGGACGTGATTATAGCGAAATCTTATAATCGTGCGCTTAAGTTTTTTGCAAGCGGGTTTTATGCGCGAATGGATGCGGTCGGCGGTCGCGAATTGCGGCATATCGCGGTATTATGAAATTTTAGTTTGGATGCGGTCGTTTGCGAAATTTATAAAATTTTTACGGAGGCTGGAGATGAAATTTGTGCCAGGCGCGTTAAGCATAAAATTTCATTATAAAATTTTCCAAAATCGTTTTTTAAAATTTCTCTTGCTTATTCAGCCCCCTTTAAGCATCGCTCTTGTATAATTACAATTCTGTTTCGCACCGAGCCGAACCTGCTTTCTTAACTCTTAAGTCCTAGTAGTTTTAGCCTTTTAGCGAACGCGTTTTTTAAAATTTTAACTGTTAAAAACAAATATCTTTAGTCAATCTTTGAAATCTAAACAAGTGATCGATTGAGCCTATGGATTAGATCCATTAAAGGATTTAAGTTCATAAAAACAATGTTACAAACATAAAGTTTTTAGATTAAAAACTTCATAATCGTATCTACCTGTATAAGTATAAAGAGTTTAAATCATAGATTAAATTTAAGACGCAGAATAAAACCTGAGCCAAGCTCTGGTTTTTTAATGCTATCCTTAGAAATTTATGATTTGTGAAAAACTTGTTTTTTGCAAATCTTTGTAGCTTTAGGTGGGTGCAGGGAGCGAAAGCTCCCGCTCGCAGTAACGGCTTTGCCGTTGCGAGAAGTATAAATATGGAGAGTTTGATCCTGGCTCAGAGTGAACGCTGGCGGCGTGCCTAATACATGCAAGTCGAACGGAATTTAAGAGAGCTTGCTCTTTTAAATTTAGTGGCGCACGGGTGAGTAATATATAGCTAATCTGCCCCTTGCTGGAGGACAACAGTTAGAAATGACTGCTAATACTCCATACTCCTTTTTACCATAAGATAAATCGGGAAAGAATTTCGGCAAGGGATGAGACTATATCGTATCAGCTAGTCGGTGGGGTAACGGCCTACCGAGGCTATGACGCGTAACTGGTCTGAGAGGATGATCAGTCACATTGGAACTGAGACACGGTCCAAACTCCTACGGGAGGCAGCAGTAGGGAATATTGCGCAATGGGGGAAACCCTGACGCAGCAACGCCGCGTGGAGGATGACACTTTTCGGAGCGTAAACTCCTTTTGTTAGGGAAGAATAATGACGGTACCTAACGAATAAGCACCGGCTAACTCCGTGCCAGCAGCCGCGGTAATACGGAGGGTGCAAGCGTTACTCGGAATCACTGGGCGTAAAGGACGCGTAGGCGGATTATCAAGTCTCTTGTGAAATCTAACGGCTTAACCGTTAAACTGCTTGGGAAACTGATAATCTAGAGTAAGGGAGAGGCAGATGGAATTCTTGGTGTAGGGGTAAAATCCGTAGATATCAAGAAGAATACCTATTGCGAAGGCGATCTGCTGGAACTTAACTGACGCTAATGCGTGAAAGCGTGGGGAGCAAACAGGATTAGATACCCTGGTAGTCCACGCCCTAAACGATGTATACCGGTTGTTGCTGTGCTAGTCACGGCAGTAATCCACCTAACGGATTAAGTATACCGCCTGGGGAGTACGGTCGCAAGATTAAAACTCAAAGGAATAGACGGGGACCCGCACAAGCGGTGGAGCATGTGGTTTAATTCGAAGATACGCGAAGAACCTTACCCGGACTTGATATCTAACAAATCATCCAGAGATGGAAGAGTGTCTGCTTGCAGAAATGTTAAGACAGGTGCTGCACGGCTGTCGTCAGCTCGTGTCGTGAGATGTTGGGTTAAGTCCCGCAACGAGCGCAACCCCCGTCATTAGTTGCTAACGGTTCGGCCGAGCACTCTAATGAGACTGCCTTCGTAAGGAGGAGGAAGGTGTGGACGACGTCAAGTCATCATGGCCCTTATGTCCGGGGCGACACACGTGCTACAATGGCATATACAATAAGACGCAATATCGTAAGATGGAGCAAATCTAAAAAATATGTCCCAGTTCGGATTGGAGTCTGCAACTCGACTCCATGAAGCCGGAATCGCTAGTAATCGTAGATCAGCCATGCTACGGTGAATACGTTCCCGGGTCTTGTACTCACCGCCCGTCACACCATGGGAGTTGATTTCACTCGAAGCGGGAATGCGAAATTCGCTACCCTCCACAGTGGAATCAGCGACTGGGGTGAAGTCGTAACAAGGTAACCGTAGGAGAACCTGCGGTTGGATCACCTCCTTTCTAGAGTACAAATAGATATCCTCTCACAAGGTATCTATCATAAAGCCTTAGCGCTAACATATGTTTAGCTCTAAGCATGCTCAATCGAGCTTGTTTAGGTTTGAGAGATTGACGAACAAGATTAAAATTTTAGTCTTGTATTTATAAGCTATTTTCCTTAATATATTGAAGTAAGAATTAACTGCTTAATACAATCTATTTTATATTTTTAAAATAGATTTGTTTAGATTTTTTCTTAGACGAGGAAGTTTTAAGAAAATCAAGGAGCGTATTAGATATATGCGACGCCGATTTTTGTAAAACTGACGAGGTATAAGGAAAAAGATAAACGAAGATGGGGAATTAGCTCAGCTGGGAGAGCGCCTGCTTTGCACGCAGGAGGTCAGCGGTTCGATCCCGCTATTCTCCACCATAAGATATTTGCGCCATATTTAATTTGATGTTAGATCTAAATAGAGAATTTTAACTCGGTTTTACCCAATCAGATCGGTTTGTTAAATTTAACAAATTTGATCAAGCTACCATAACTTAAAATTTTCTATTTAGGTTTAGCCTAAACGTTCTTTAAAGTACCATTGTTAAAGTCACAATCAAGTTTTAATAAAACAATTTTACAGGACTTGTTAAAGCTTTGATTATTCGAAGTGATGCCAAGCCTTTAGCTTTTTATGTTATCCAAAGCTAAAAGCTAAGATCAATACACGCTTATAGAGCTTAACTTACTTTATAAGTTTGATCTCTTTCCGTCTTAATTCGAATTAATCAAATACTATAGAATAAATTTAACGCTTCGGTTTTAAAGATGGAGCATATTTAAAAGCTCTTATCCGTAGACCAAATACTTAGTTAGATCGATTTTATCTTTAGCAAGGAAGTAATGCGAATTAGAATATATAAATAAATCTAATAACTTCTTTACCGATTATGATCCGAAACAAAGCTTTAGAATTTGCTTTAATGGAAATTTTACGGCAACGCCGAAAGCGTTGCTGTGCTTTAGGTGAGGTGGGGAAGCGCTTGCGCTCCCCGTCGGAGCAAGAGCTTTGCTCTTGCGAGAAGTACTAAAAAAGGTAAGCTACTAAGAGCGAACGGTGGATGCCTTGGCTAGTAGAGGCGATGAAAGACGTGCCAGACTGCGATAAGTCTCGGGGAGCCGTCAAGGGGCTTTGATCCGGGAATTTCTGAATGGGGCAACCCAATACATAGCGATATGTGTTACCATTAATGGAGCCAACGCGGGGAACTGAAACATCTAAGTACCCGCAGGAAGAGAAATCAATAGAGATTACGCTAGTAGCGGCGAGCGAACGCGTAATAGGGCAAACCACTAGTTTACTAGTGGGGTTGTAGGACCGCAACATAGACTAGGATCTGATAATAGAACAATCTGGAAAGGTTAGGCATAGAGGGTGATACTCCCGTATATGAAATCACATCCTTACTTAGCGGTATCCTGAGTAGGACGGGACACGTGAAATCCTGTCTGAAGCCGGGTCGACCACGATCCAACCCTAAATACTACTACTAGACCGATAGCGTACAAGTACCGTGAGGGAAAGGTGAAAAGAACGGCGGTGAGCCGAGTGAAATAGAACCTGAAACCGTTTGCTTACAATCATTCAGAGCACTATGTGGGTCTGTTTGAATATTAAAGACGGCTTGTCTTTTGGCGATAAATTAATGAGTTCGATTTTTTCTCAATCGATAGGCTAAAAGCCTTATCTCAATCGAAAAAATCTTCACAACATTGATTTCTCATCCAAAATACCGCGCCTTTAGGCGGGTATATCTTGTTTTTACAATTTTTTTATAAATCATCGGATTAAAATTGAATTTTAAGAGATATAAAACTTCTAAAATCAAAATTTCAAACCATAGATCAAATTTAAATAGATCAAATTTAAAATTTAAATCAAACAAGATAAGACAATCCAAGATTAGTATTGAAACAGATCCACAGTGTGATGGACTGCCTTTTGCATAATGAGCCTGCGAGTTGTGGTGTCTGGCGAGGTTAAGGAAACCCGGAGCCGTAGCGAAAGCGAGTCTTAATAGGGCGATTAGTCAGATGCTGCAGACCCGAAACGATGTGATCTATCCATGAGCAGGTTGAAGCCGGTGTAAGAGCCGGTGGAGGACCCAACCGACGGCCGTTGAAAAGGCTCCGGATGACTTGTGGATAGGGGTGAAAGGCCAATCAAACATCGTGATAGCTGGTTCTCTCCGAAATATATTGAGGTATAGCGTCGTGTAGTAGTTATAAGGGGTAGAGCACTGAATGGGCTAGGGCATACACCAATGTACCAAACCCTATCAAACTCCGAATACTTATAGCGTAACCACGGCAGTCAGGCGGCGAGTGATAAAATCCGTCGTCAAGAGGGAAACAACCCGGACTAACAGCTAAGGTCCCCAAATCTCATTTAAGTGGAAAACGATGTGAAGTTACTGAAACAACCAGGAGGTTGGCTTAGAAGCAGCCATCCTTTAAAGATAGCGTAATAGCTCACTGGTCTAGTGATTTTGCGCGGAAAATATAACGGGGCTAAAATGAGTACCGAAGCTTTAGACTTGCACTTAATCATTTATACTAGCTCGTCTTTTGGCGATAAATTAATGAGTTCGATTTTTTTCTCAATCGATAGGCTAAAAGCCTTATCTCAATTGAAAAAATCTTTACAACATTAATTTCTCATCCAAAATACTTCGCTTTCTATATTCAAATTTTAAAGAATTCGAACTTTGTTAATTTTAAAATTTTTTAGAATTTTAAAATCCCAACTTAGATATTTAAAATTTAACAACCAAGAAGCGAAGAAAGACAAACAAAACTTTAAGACATCGGATAAATTCTTAAATATCTTAAGTTTTAAATTTGAACAAAGCCGCAAGAAAAGTATAAATCATTAAGTGCAAGTGGTAGGAGAGCGTTCCAATCAGCGTCGAAGCCGTACCGGTAAGGAGCGGTGGAGCGGTTGGAAGTGAGCATGCAGGCATGAGTAGCGATAAAATACGTGAGAATCGTATTCGCCGTAAACCCAAGGTTTCCTACGCGATGCTCGTCATCGTAGGGTTAGTCGGGTCCTAAGCAAAGTCCGAAAGGGGTATGCGATGGAAAATCGGTTAATATTCCGATACCGATATCAGTGTGCGACGGAAGGACGCTTAAAGTTAGTGGAGCTAGCGGATGGAAGTGCTAGTCTAAGGAAGTAGGTTGAGTTATAGGCAAATCCGTAACTCTTTATCCGAGATCTGAAAGGCTTCTGACGCTCTTCGGAGTAGATGAAGAATCCATGATACTATCGAGCCGAGAAAAGTTTCTAAGTTTAGCTGATATCGCCCGTACCGTAAACCGACACAGGTGGGTGGGATGAGTATTCTAAGGCGCGTGGAAGAACTCTCTTTAAGGAACTCTGCAAAATAGCACCGTATCTTCGGTATAAGGTGTGCCTAGCTTCGTTAAGAATTTACTTCGTAAGCGAAGAAGGTTACAACAAAGAGTCCCTCCCGACTGTTTACCATAAACACAGCACTCTGCTAACTCGTAAGAGGATGTATAGGGTGTGACGCCTGCCCGGTGCTCGAAGGTTAATTGATGATGTCAGCTTTTGCGAAGCATCTGATCGAAGCCCGAGTAAACGGCGGCCGTAACTATAACGGTCCTAAGGTAGCGAAATTCCTTGTCGGTTAAATACCGACCTGCATGAATGGCGTAACGAGATGGGAGCTGTCTCAAAGAGGGATCCAGTGAAATTGTAGTGGAGGTGAAAATTCCTCCTACCCGCGGCAAGACGGAAAGACCCCGTGGACCTTTACTATAGCTTGACACTGCTACTTGGATAAAGATGCGCAGGATAGGTGGGAGGCTTTGATTCGTAGATCTCGGTTTACGATGAGCCATTGTTGAGATACCACTCTTCTTTATTCGGGTAGCTAACTAGCCTAAGTTATCCTTAGGTAGGACAATGTCTGGTGGGTAGTTTGACTGGGGCGGTCGCCTCCCAAAATGTAACGGAGGCTTACAAAGGTTGGCTCAAAGCGGTTGGAAATCGCTTGCAGAGTATAAAGGCAAAAGCCAGCTTAACTGCGAGACATACACGTCGAGCAGAGACGAAAGTCGGTCTTAGTGATCCGGTGGTTCTGTGTGGAAGGGCCATCGCTCAAAGGATAAAAGGTACCCCGGGGATAACAGGCTGATCTCCCCCAAGAGCTCACATCGACGGGGAGGTTTGGCACCTCGATGTCGGCTCATCGCATCCTGGGGCT
>NZ_CALJPG010000017.1 GCF_937980635.1 uncultured Campylobacter sp. | reverse complement strand
GGTGCGAAACAGAATTGTAATTATACAAGAGCGATGCTTAAAGGGGGCTGAATAATTAGTAGAAAAATGAGGAGTTCTTAAACAAAGAAAAATTCACAAAAAAGGTAAAATTTTAAAGAAACGCCAAATGGAAAAGCGAGGAAATTTAAAAATAATCAAACCCGGTGTAGCTTCTACATACAAAATTCTACTCTTAAAATTCCCTCACATTTTAAAATTTCTGCGAAATTTCTAAAATTCTAATACGCCATCAGCTTCGCGCCGAATGCACCGCGCACCAAACTCTCGCTTTTATTTGCTAGCTTATCTATCATCTTCTCATACGCCGAGGGCTCCTGCCAGATCGGATCTGCTACGCCGCTAGCCTTTATAAGCGCGCTTTTAGCGTCCTCCAAAGAGCCCACCTCGTCGATGAGCCCGACACCTTTGGCGCCGCTAGCCAAAAATACTCGCGCATTCGCCCACGTATCGCGCTTTCTAAGATCCAGCGAGCGCGCCTGCGCCACCTCGCGCGTGAATAGTTCATAGCTCTCGTCCACCAGAGCCTGTAGGCTCGCACGCTCCGCGTCGCTCCATTTTCGCATCATCGTGCCCGCTTCTTTGAGCTCGCCTGCTTTGACGATCTGTTCTGAAAGCCCCAATTTAGCGGCTGCTTCGCTCACGTCTAAACCCTGCATGATCACGCCTATGGAGCCGATGAAGCTGCCCGGATTTGCGTAAATTTTACTCGCCCACACGCCGCCTAGGTAGCTGCCGCTCGCCATCGTGCCCTTGGCGTAGGCGACGACCGGCTTGCGCGAGTTTAGAGACTTGATGGCCAGCGAAATTTCTACGCTCGGGCTTAGCGCGCCGCCCGGGCTGTCGATCAGCAGAAGCACTCCTTTGATCGTCTCGTCGTTTTTCAGAGTTTCGATCTTTTCTAAAATTTCGCTGTCGTCCATTATCGCGCCGCTTAATGAAAGCTGAGCGAGATTCGCACCCCTTTGTTGCGCGCTTTCGCCGCCTGCGAAAATCAAAAACAAAATAAGCAGAAAAATCAAGGATTTAAAGTATTTATTGATAAACCCGAGCACGGCGCCGATCGGCGCAAAGATATTCTTTAGAAATTGCATTTCATTCCTTCGATAAAAAGTGATTTTGCGTTTTTGCTCTGCAAAATGAGCTGTAGCGCCAGCTGGCTCTGCTCGCACTCAATGCCTTCAAAAACGGCGATGTCAGCGAGCTTGTCCGCTTTCAGTTCGCCTAAATTTAATCCAAGCGCGGCTGCCGCATTTCTCGTCGCGCCTAAAAGTAACGCCCGCGCCAGATCCGTTAGGCTCAGCTCGTCGTGCATCATTAAATTTGCACGCAGCTCGTCTAAAAAGCTTAGGCTAAAATTCGAGCTAAGCCCGTCGGTAGCGATGTTGTAATTAAGTCCGCTTGCGAGCAGCTTTTTAAAGCTTAGCCGCTTTTTGCTAAGCAGGCGGTTGGAGCGCGCGCAGTGCGTGATCGAGTGGAGCTTCGGATCAAAGATGCTAAAATCATCCACCCAAACGCAATGCGTAAAAAGCGTGCGAAGCCCGCTAAAATGCGCTACGAAGCTCTGCGGCGAGTAAAAAGGCGCGGGCGCGGGATTAAATTTAGCAAGCCAGGCTTTAAATTTGCCGCGACCGGTGCGCAACCACTGCCGCTCGTAAGCACTCTCCATAAAATGCGTGCTTATAGCAAGTCCGTTTTCTCGGGCAAACTTCGTCGCAAACTCCGTAATCTGCGGGTGCGCCGAGTACGGCGAGTGCACCGACACGGCGGGGATAAAAAGCGAGCTTGCGAGCGCCTTTGAGCGCTCAAAACGCTGCTTAAATTTCAAAATATTCTCCGCCGCAGCATCCTTGCTCGCGCCTAAAATTTCATTAAAAAATACAGTTCTAATGCCGCTTTGCGCGCAAGCTTCAGCCTCGCCGCCGAAGCTTGAAATTTCACCGATCGTACCCACGCCGCTTCGCATCATCGCGGCGATCTGCTCCGCGATTAGCCGTCCGCGCGCCGCGGCGTCCAGCTGCTGCCTTGAGGCGATGACGCTGCCTAGCCAGTCCAAAAAATCGCCGTAACGCAGCGTGCCTTTGTTCGCGCTAAATTCCAAATGCACGTGCGGATTTATAAACGCAGGCATCGCTATGTCGCCGCTAAAGTCCAAAATTTCGGCTTGCGGGTATTTGCGCGCCGCGCTTGCAAAGGTGCAGACCTCGATTATCTTTTTATCAAAGACGATCGCGCCATCTTTTAAAATTTTAAAATTCTCATCGCAAACAAGAACCCACTTCGCCCTTAAAATTCTCATCGTTTTCCTTATCTAAAACAGCGCGTGATTTTAGCATAAAATTCTATTTCGCGCTAAATTTAGAGATAAAATTTTATCGCTTGGACTTGAGCGGACAAATTTGGCGCCATAGTAAAAAATAAGCTCGCTTTGGTTATAATTTTTGCTTAAATTTCAAAACAAGGACGTAAAAATGAAAATTATGGTGATTCAAGGACCGAATATCAATATGCTTGGTATGCGCGAGCCCGCTATTTACGGGGTTATGAAGATGGAGGACATCCATAAACAGATGAAGGCGGTCGCCGATCAGAGCGGCAACGAGATCGAGTTTTTCCAGAGCAATTTCGAAGGCGAGATCGTCGATAAGATCCAAGAGTGTTTCGGCACTTGCGACGGCATCATCATCAATCCCGCTGCCTACACGCACACTTCGCTCGCTATCCGCGATGCGCTCGCCGCAGTCAGCCTACCCGTGATCGAAGTGCATATCTCAAACATCGCCCGCAGAGAGGAGCTTAGACAAAAAAGTCTAATAGCACCCGTAACGGCGGGTCAGATCATCGGCTTCGGTCCCGTGGGATACCATCTAGCGATGATCGGAATGATTCAAATTTTTGAGCAGATCAAAGCTGCCAGAGCCGAACAGAAAGCCAAATAAGTTTGGGATTAAATTTGAAAAATTTTATCCTAAAGGACGAAAACGCCGTTTATCACGAGTGCGGATACAGCTGCGACAACGCGATATTTTTGAGCCTCGCGGGGCGCAAATTTTTCCTTACCGATGCGCGTTATAACATCGAGGCGCGTGAGCTTTGCCGCAATACTGAAGTTATCGAGGTCGAGCGAAATTTGATAAAAGACGCGCGGCTGTTTTTGCGAAAAATGGGCGTTTGCGAGCTTGTTTATAACCCGTACGATTTTAGCGCGGGCGAGTGGGAAGCTCTGAGCAAAGGGCTTGGGATAAGATTTAAGGCGCGAGCGAATTTTTCGCAAATTTCGCGCATAATTAAAACCGAAGGCGAGATAAAAATTTTAAAACGCGCGGCGCAGCTGGGTGCGGAAAGATTTGACGAATTTGCCGCGTTCGTGCGCGCCGAGGGCGAAGGCATTAGCGAAGAGGAGCTGTTTTTTAACGCCGAGCTCATCTTTAAGAAAAAGGGCGAGCTCGCGCTTAGCTTTTCGCCTATCGTCGCGATCAACGAAAACGCCGCCAAGGCGCACGCTCTGCCCGGTAAAAAGCGTTTGCGGCACGGCGATTTGCTCCTGCTTGACGCGGGGGTTAAATTTAACCGTTACTGCTCGGATAGGACGCGCACGGCGTGCTTTGATGAAAATTTTAACTTCGGCAAGGAGCAAAATTTTAAAAACGCCAAACGGCAAGAAATTTACGAGATCGTAAAAGAGGCGCAAGCTCTGGCAATCGCGGCGGTTATGCCTGGCAAAAAGGCGTGCGAGATCGATGCGGCGGCTAGGGATTTTATCGCCGCTCAGGGCTTTGGCGAAGCGTTTTTTCACAGCACTGGACACGGCGTCGGAGTCGATATCCACGAGCTTCCGTTCATCTCAAAGCGCGGAGATACCGTGCTAAAAGAGGGTATGGTCTTTAGCGTGGAGCCTGGGATTTACTTACCCGGCGAGTTTGGCGTGCGCATCGAGGATGTCGTGGTCGTGCGCGAAAACAGGGCTGAAATTTTATGAGAGTAGCTCGGGTGAACATGCGACTTAAGAAAAACGGATTTTACGAGTGCACGGACGCGCTGTGCGTCGTAAAAAGCGCCGTTTTCCCGATTAGGCGCCGCGAGCGCGGAAATTTTAAAAATTTATACCTACTTGGACTCGGCGGGAATTTAGGAGATGTCAGGCGACACTTCGAGCGATTTTATCGCGTTTTGCAAAGCGATGCGCGCTTTTTCGTAGCGCAAAATTCCTTGATCTTAAAAAACAAGCCGTTCGGCTTTTTAGATCAGCCCGATTTTTTAAACGCCGTAATGCTCGTGCAAAGCTCTCTGCCGCCGCTTACATTGCTTAAAATTATGCAGCGCGCAGAGCTACGATTTGGACGCAAAAGAAGCTTCAAAAACGCGCCGCGCACGCTGGACGTGGATATTTTATACGCAAGCGCAAAGGTGCGTGCCTGCGAAAGGCTCGCGCTGCCGCATCCGGGTGTTTGCGAGCGCATAAGCGTGATTTTGCCGCTTGGAGAGATGAAATTTAAAAGAGGACTGATATGCAAACTAAAATCGTAAATTTTTTAAGCGCCAAGGGCGGAGTCGGCAAGAGCGTGATTGCAGCAAATTTCGCCGAAATTCTAAGCGAGCAGGGCTACCGCACGGCGATCATAGAAGCGCCGAATTTAAACAATCAAGAGATCATCTTAAACGCTTTGCAAAGAAAGAGGATTTCGCTGCCAAGCGCTGTCGCGGTAAAAATTTCTCAAAATTTAACTCTCGTCTCGCCAGCACTTGCTTCACAAAATCCCGTGCCTTCACAAAATTCTACAAATAGCACGAATTCTATGGCGCAAAATTCTATCAAGAACGCAAGCTCTAGCGCGGACGATTACGTCATGCAAAATTCTATAGGTAGCGCGCAAGACTCGCAAGACGACGAAAGTAGCGGCTCGCACAATTACGCGCAAAAGCTCACGAGCTCTGATGGCAAAAACAACTCAGAAAATTCCGCCGCTTCAAATTCAATAGCAAACGCTGCAAAAAATTCTACGAATTGTGTAGCCAAAAAGCCGCAGAATTGCGAAGATGGATGGAATTTTACAGAATCAGAAAGCCTAGAGAATTTTAAAAGCGATGATTTCACCAAGCAAAATTCAATCCCTGATGAGAATTCTCAAAATTCCGCGAGTAAAGATGAAATGAA
Organism: uncultured Campylobacter sp.; assembly: GCF_937980635.1. Taxonomy (GTDB): domain Bacteria; phylum Campylobacterota; class Campylobacteria; order Campylobacterales; family Campylobacteraceae; genus Campylobacter_B. Next base: position 9,300 of record NZ_CALJPG010000017.1, on the reverse strand, counting down.
AAATTCCGCCCGCTCATCAAATCCCGAAAAAGCCGGAAATTCCGCAAACGCAAAAGCTCACGAAAGCCCCGCTCGCTTCGCAAGCGAGCTGAAAGAGGCGGGAATCTTCGATTTTATTTTGATCGATGCGGGGCTTGAGTATCTTGGAGATTTTTTGAGCATCGGCGACGAAAATATCGTGCTGTGCGCGAACGAACCCTGCTCGATCAGCAACACCTACGCGCTTTTAAAGACGCTTGGGGCGAGCAAAAAAGAGGTTTTGTTTTTGCTAAATTTCACCGCGAGCGAGGATGATGCCGTGATGATTTACGAAAATCTAAAGTCGGTCGCGCACCGCAATATAAGCGAGCTGGGCTTTAAACTGCTAGGCTTTGTGCCGTTTTGCAAACAAGTAGCCGTCTGCTCACAAAATCGCGCGCTTTTTAACTCGCACTATCCGTTTTCGCCCGCTACCATCGCGCTTAGACAGAGCGTCTCGCGATTTTTAAGTAAACAGGGCTGCGAGCCGATCGATATGAGCGCTTACCGCGGCGTCGGCGGATTCTTACGAAAACTTAGCAACCTAGTATGATTTACAACGAGATTTTAAATCACGTAAATTCTGCCTTTTTAAACGGAATTTTAAAAATTTAATGGTATTCTTAAAACTAAAATTTTAAATAATATACATAAAAGATAAATTAATTATGCAGTTAAAAGAAATTTTAAAAGACATCAAAATTGCCCGCGACAATCTCAAAAACGTGGGCAAAAGCGCCACGATCTTCGGCTCGGCGCGCTTTAGCGAGGATAATCGCTACGTAAAAGACGCGCAAAAACTTTGCGAGGGGCTCGCCGATTTAGGATACTCGATCATCACTGGAGGTGGTGGTGGCATTATGCAAGGCGCCAACCGAGGCGCATTTGCGAGAGCGAGGACGCACAGCGTGGGCTTTAACATCATGCTGCCGTTTGAGCAAAAAAGCAACGGCTTTTTGACGCAGGGCGCGAAATTTTCGGCATTTGCACCGCGCAAAGGCGCTCTCATCGAAAACAGCGAAATTTTCGTCATCTTTCCGGGCGGCTTTGGTACGCTGGATGAATTTTTTGAAATTTTAGTGCTGGTGCAGACGGGCTTTAAGCGCGCACATATCTATCTTTACGACGAGGAATTCTACGCGCCTTTGATGGAGTTTTTCCGCACTTCGCTGCTAAAATCTGGAGCGATAAACGAAAGTGATCTGCAAAATTTCAAGCTCTGCGACAGCGTGGATGAAATTTTAACGGATGTGCGAACGGGAGAGAACGAATGAAAATTTTAGTCGCGATGAGCGGCGGCGTGGATAGCTCGATGTGCGCGAAGCTGCTGCAGGACGCGGGGCACGAGGTGCAGGGCTGCTATATGAAGCTGCACGCAAAGCCCGGCTATCATGAGGCAAACATCGCTAAAGTCCGCAAAGTAGGCGAGTTTTTGGGTATAAAAATCCACATTTTGGATCTGCAGGATGATTTTAATCGCGATGTTTACGAGCCCTTCGTGCAGGCTTATATAGGCGGTCTTACGCCGAATCCCTGCGCGCTGTGTAACCGCCGCATAAAACTCGGCAAGCTTTTGGAATTCGCGCGCGAGCAGGGCTTTGAGCGTCTAGCTACCGGGCATTACGTCCGCATCGAGGACGGGCTTTTAAAAGCCGCCGCAGATCTTAGCAAAGATCAGAGCTATTTTTTAGCAAACATCAATCCTGCCGCGCTTGAGTTTATGCTCTTTCCGCTTGGAGGGATGTATAAAAAGGACGTCAAAGAGGCTGCGCGCGCCTATGAGGAGCTTTCGCAGATCGCTTCTGCGAGCGAAAGCAGCGAGATCTGCTTTGTGGACACCACCTACATTGATGTTTTGAACCGTCATACGGGCACCAAAATGCCCGGCATCGTGCGCGATCGCGCGGGCAACGCCATCGGCACTCACGAGGGCTATATGCACTACACGATCGGCAAGCGCCGCGGTTTTACGGTGCACGGCGCGCATGAGCCGCACTTCGTACTAAGCATAGACCCGAGCAAAAACGAGATCGTCGTAGGCGGCAAGGAGGAGCTGGCGACCTACGAGTTCGACACCGAAAATTTTAACGCCTTTTTAAGCAGGGATGAAATTTTAAATATGGCGGGTCTCGGCGTTAAGATCCGCTACCGCAGCGCCAAACTTCCCGTTAAAATTTCGCCGCGCGAGGATGGCGGGGTGCATGCCGTGCTGTCCGTACCCGCAGCGGGCATTGCTCCGGCACAGCTCGCGGTTTTTTACGACGAACGAGACCGCGTAGTGGCAAGCGGATTTATAAAATAGCGCTTTATTTTGCTTTACTTAAAGCTCGCGGGTCTGTAAAACGGCGTTTTGATCGCGCCGTTTGATATGCACTCACTCTGTTAAATTTCATATCAAAAAAGGAATTTACGCTTTTGAATCCAAGCCGTTAAATTTTATCTCGTAAGTTTGAGCATGCAAATTTTATACGTGCAATTTTGCGATTGAACCTTTTAAATTTACTCTCTGTCGCCGCGTCGCCCACACTGCTAGCCAAATTTTAGGAAAGCTGCGGTGCTAAAATAAAATTTACGGCGACGCCTTATCAAAGCGCGCCGCGACGCAAAGATCGCGATCGATACAAAATATTTCGCGAGCTGCCTCGGTGCGGTGAAATAAATTTTATACGACCGCCCTAAAGCGATTTGTGATGAAATTCTAAGCTCGCGCCAAAGCCCGCAGTACCGCATAAATTTCATAAATTTATGCGGAAATAAAGGCAAATTTTAAAACTTAGCGACGCGCTCTACGTCCAAATCGCAGCTAAAATCAAAAATCGAAGTGACCCGATCTGCATTAAATCGTCGTCTGTGCTCAAATCGCGGCTAAAATTCTACCCGCGTCTTTACCTCAAAAAGCAGCTCGCCGTCGACCGCTTCAAGCCCGCCGCTCTTTATCATCTCGCGAATTTTACTCGTGCCAAGGCTGCTTTTTTGAAGCAAAATTTCAACCAAATCTAGATCCCTGATCTCATAAATGCACCGATCTATCAGCTGCGAAGAGCCCAGATCGTCGAAGTAGAAAAATCGCCCGCCGTTTGAATAGATCCAGCCGTATAGCCCGCCGTGCACGCCGCCTACCTTGCGCCACTCGTGCGGCAGATCGAGCGCGAAAAGCCCGCTTTTGCGAGCAACCATCCTACGACTGCTGCGGCCGCCGCCCCAAACTTCGGCGCCTTCTAAAAAATATATCCGCTCGCCGCTTTGAAATACGCTACCGCTAAGCGCGTGAACTTCGCCCGCAAAGGGATTGTCTGCCGCGCGCTTTTGCTTTCCGTCGTTCTCGTCGAAATAATAGATGCCGACGGGGGAGGCAAAAAGCAGATGGTTTGAGTGCGCGAGCTGCCTATTTAGCGGAGTATAGGGCGCGGCGGCGGGGTCAAATTTTAAATCGTTCGCAAAAACATCGCCGCTTTTCGCATCCCACAAAAAATAATCCAACCACTGCCTCAAAAGTTCGTAATGCCCGCCGTTATCCCGCGCGTCAAGGCGGAGGTTTTTAAAATACACGTTCGCGCCGTCCGCGGCATAAACGTCGCCCGCCCTGCCGTCGCTTCCCTCTATCCGGCGCAGGCTCGCAGCATCGGCGCCCGGCAAAACCTCTCCCTTATAAAACGCGCGCGAGCCCTGCGCAGCGTAATACACGCCCGCGATTTGGCGCAGATCCGTAGCGTCGATTCGCTTAAATTTATAAACGTAGCTTTGCGGTTTGGGTGCATCCCAAAAAATATGCGCCAAGGTTTCATAAGTAAGCTTAAGCGCCCCCAACGCGTCGTTTGGCACCGCCTCGCCGTCGCAAAAGTAGCTAACTTGCCCGTCGCTTACGTATCCGAACGCTACGGCTTTCGTGCGCGCGGGCTCTAGCTCGCTCATCGCGATATTTCCGCAATATACGGCGTTTTTATCCGCCGCGATATTGGAGCGGTAGCCGGAGCCGAAATCCAAAACCCGAAAGCTCGCCGCGTCCGCGTCCGGTATCGCAAAATAGCCCGCGCCCACCACGAGGGCATAAATTTCGCCATCTTTTTTATAAAAATCGCTGTATTTGATCTGCTCTTGCGGCGAGTAGTCGTCGCCGGATTTTACAACCGCAAACAGAGAGAGCGCGCTAAAAGCCGCGAACGTAAACGTTATACCAAGCGCGATCTTGCGCCGCAGTCGCATGCCTCTAGGCCCGTCTCGCACCGGTTTATGATCTGCTTCTGCCTCGCGCACCCTAGCTTTGCGCTTCTTTTGCGCGCGCTCGTCCTTTAGCTCTTGCGTAAAATCCTCATACATCTTTTGCCTCAAATTTAATCTCGCCGCAGATTGCGCGGCACTTGAAATTGTACAAAAGCGCGGCTAAATTTATGAAATTTAACGCTACGGACAAATTCTGATTCAACTCTTTGCAGCGCTAATTTATTTTACGAATACCACAAAATCTCTGGCAAATTTTAATTCAAAGCGCTTCGTAGCCGCACGGAATCGGCGCCGTAACGCTTGCAAACACAAAATCCTCATCGCCCGTATTTTTCATACCGTGGCACTCTCCGTTTTTGGAAATGATTAGATCGCCCGCACAGATCGGCACCTCCTCGCCCTTGCTCGGATAAAACACGCCGCGTCCGCTTAAGCAGATCCACACGTCATCGCCGTCTGGGTGGATATGAGGCGCTACGACCTGGCCGCGTTTGACGATCCAAACCGCGCCGCAAGTGGCCTCCGTAGTAAAAAATGTCGTTTTTACGGCTCGCTCGTCGCTACAAATAGCATCTTTTATATGAAAAATTCTTTGCATTTTCTCTCCTTTAAGTTCACCGCATCCGGTGCTGTTTCGGCGGAATTTTAGCATTCTTTTCGTGCAGCGAAAGTGAAATTTCAAGCGCCAAACTCGCAACGCAACCTTAAATAAAAATTCTAAATTCTCATTTTGCTATGCGATTTTTATGCAGGATTGAAGATCGCATCTGAAAGTAATAATATGCATAAGCAGGGTATTTGCGGATAGAATTTCGGCTTTAATTTAAGACGAAATTTTAAAAATTCTTATAAATTTAAAACCGGCCTACGAGATAAATTTATTAAATTTGATATGAGCTTTGCTTGCGCGCTTTTGCCACCCAGCTTAAAGCCCAATCGTATCTTTTATCAAAAACCTCGCGTGGCGCAGACTTTACGGCAAGCGCCAAGTCGGTTTATAAAACTAAATCGGCTTATAAATAGATTTTGCCTCTGGCTTGTTTTAGCAGATACGCATTTTTGCACCTCGAATTTTTGCACATTTTACGATAATGTTTTTATAGCGCGTAACATACTGATCACGAGCCGAGCGGGAGTTCAAAGAGATAGTGCTAGAATTTTGCGCCATCTCTTAAATTTCAAAACTATTTTATCTTGCTTGGATCCAGTGCGATCTCGTCGTTTTTGATCACGCCGATCCCCTTATTTAGCACGTTTTGCGCGATATGTTTGGCTTCTGCTAGCGAGTGCATCGCGAAAGTGCCGCATTGAAATTTATTCAGCTCAGGGATCTCTGCTTGAGAGCCCACGCCCAAAATATCCTTCATACTCGCGCTCCACGCCGCCGCGACGGCGCTCTCGCTAGGTGCGCCGATCACGCTCATATAAAAGCCCGTGCGGCACCCCATCGGCGAGATGTCTATGATCTCGACATCCGCGCTATTTAGGTGCTCACGCATGAAGCCCGCGAAAAGATGCTCCAGCGTGTGGGTGCCGCGCTCGCTCATGATCTCTAAATTCGGACGGCAAAACCGCAGATCATAGACGCTAATTTTGTCGCCGCTTTTGGTGCGCATGCTCTTTGCGAGCCGCACGCCAGGGGCATTCATGCGGGTATGATCAACCTTGAAACTATCTAACAATGGCATATTTTCTCCTTAAATTTAGATCACGGCGATTTTAACATAAAATTTCGCACTTTTAGGCGCACAGACGAAATTTTAGCTACAATTGCGTTTATTTTAAGGAGAATTGATGCCCTATATAAACGTCAAAATCACCAAAGAGCGCGGCGGCTTAAGTCGTGAGCAAAAAGCAAAGCTCGTAAAAGACCTAACCGATGCCCTGGTAGCCGTGCTGGGCAGGGGCGAGAAAACCACCGTCGTTACGATAGACGAAATATCCACTGACGACTACGCGATTGGCGGGCGGCTAGTAAGCGAAATCAGAGAGCGGCGGAGCTAAGCTCGCGCGTCAAGCTAAATTTGAAAAGCCAAATTTTAGAATTTTAAAATTTTCATGCGAAATTCTACGCGGCAGGCTCCGCTTCCAAGGGAATAAAATTTGCGATAATCCCCGCTTGCAAAATGAAATTTTACGCTAAATTCTATGCTGCAAAATTCCAAAAAACCAACCGAGCGAAAATTTTAAAGCGGATCTAATGGTGAAATTCTTTGAAAAATAGACAAGATAGAATTTATGCAAGTTTTAAAAATTTTACCAGATAAAATTTAATCCTCGCAAAGTTTAAAATTTCGTAAAAATAAATAGACGATTTATTAGCGAACTAGCGTTCCCAAATTAGCTTTTTGCCGAAAGTTAAAGTATTATCGGTCATTTTCATCCAATCGATTCTAATCGTAAAAAAATCAGTCTCCATTGCGCGCGCAAACGGGAAGCGCTTAAGATATAGCGAGGTTTCGCGCTCATCCGCGCTACGGATATGGCCGCAAATCTGCACGCCTTTGATCCTACCTACAAATTTCGTATCCAGTGCGACCGTAGCCGCAACTCCGCGGTTGGCAAAGACTGCTTTGATATGCTCGGAGTCGCTCGCGCTTGCGATGATGAGCTCCTTATTTTGCGGATCGTAGGCATAAAATGCACTGCAGCAATATGGCAGATTATTGCGCAAAACTCCGAGAGATAGGAGTTTCATCCTGCCTAAAAACTCGTCGAATTTATCCTGAGCGGCACACATTTTAAGCCTCCTTTTTGCTAAATTATACAATGATTTTCTTTTATTAGCTATAATCGCGAGCCAAAATTAGGAGAATTTTTATGGAAAATTATAAAAAAGTAAAAGAGATGTTTTTGATGCAGCAATCCCTCAACGACGAAACAAATGGCGTGGGCTGGGAGGACGGCTATACAAAAAACGGCAAACTTATCAACTGGAAGCGCTGCATTTATATGGAATGCGCAGAGCTCATCGATAGCTTTGCGTGGAAGCATTGGAAAAATATCTCTGCAGCGCCGGACGTGAATAATATCGTCATCGAGATCGTTGATATTTGGCACTTCGTGATGAGTTATATTTTAGAGCAATATTACGGCAACAAAGACATCGACCACATCGTAAGCGACGTCACGGCAGTAAGTGGATTTGCGGAGTTTAGCTCCTACGCCTACGACGTGCGCGAATACAGCATCTATGAGATCGTAAACGACATCGAGCTAGTAATCCACGAAACAAGCGGCTTTGAGCTGCAAATCGGTGAGCTACTGACCGATTTTTTTCGCGTCGCGATTAAATGCGGAGTGAGCTTGGACATACTTTTTGCCAAATATATTGGCAAAAACGTGCTGAATAAATTCCGCCAAAATAACGGCTACAAAGAAGGCGGCTACCGCAAAATCTGGGGAGACCTTGAAGATAACGAGGTGCTAATCGAGGTGCTATCAAAAGGCGCAGTAAGCGCAAACGAAATTTACGAGCAATTGCAAAAGATCTACGACGCGACGAAGTGAAGTCTGGATTTGCTTGCGAAATTTATCTTTAAAATTTTAAAATTTCACCTACAAAATTTCGGCAGGCAAATTTTAAAAAAGGGCTTTGGTTTGGAATTCTGCAGTTTTGTGCCTGAAATTTACGCAATGCTAGCTTATTTATAAGTAGTAAAATTCCGCGTAGTAAGCAAATAAATATTTGCAACAGGTAAAAACCAAGCTAGGATGCGGTCTCCCTTTACGCACTATAAATGAGCAAATTAAACGCGGGTGGGCGAGCGATCAAAGCATAAATTTCGTATTATAAGGCGAGATGAGCCGGCTAAAGTAAGCGAATGAGCCAAGCGAGCGGATTAATGAGGCGCGATTTCGTGCGGCAGTCAAATTACTCAGCTCAAATTCCGTCGCAAAAGTCGCTAAAATAACGCAAATAGGAGCATATATGGGTAGAATTTTTAATTTGGCAAAGCAGGATTTTTTTACGCGCAAGTTCATTCTGCTCTCGCTACTACCACTTGTGTGCTCGCTTATAATCTTAGGCACGCTCGCATTTTTCGGCGGCAAAGAGCTTTTTGACGCACTTTCGCAGGGCGCGCAAAGCGGCGATTTTAGCTTCTTGGACGAGCAGCGCTTCCCGGTAATTGCAAAAATTCTAAGCTTCGCTGCTACGAAGTGGATTATCGGCGCGATTTTTTCGGTGTTTGCCAGCTTTGCGGTGCTGATGCTTAGCGTGTTTTGCGCGCTTATCATCGCGGCCTTTCTGACGCCCGCAGTCACTAAAGAGATCAACGCGCGCCACTACCATCTAAGCCGCGCGGATGAAGCGAGCACGGCGCGAGTGCTAAAGCTGATGAGCGTTGAAATTTTAAAATTTTTAGCGATCTTATTTATCTGTTCGGTGCTTTTGTTCGTACCGGTAATAAATTTATTCATAATCAACGTGCCGTTTTTTTATATCTATTACAAGCTGGTTCTAATCGACGTCGCTTCAAACGCGTTAAGCGCGAAAAGCTTCGAGCGCTCTTATAAAATGGGTGGAGGATATAAATTTGCCCTAAGCGCTTTTATTTTTTACCTGCTGTGTTTGATCCCGCTGGTAGGATTATTTTTCCAGCTATTTTTCATCATCTTTTTGACGCACGTAGTGCTGATAGACGAAAGCGCCCGCAATAAAAATCGCTAAAGATTAACTAAAATCAATGAAAAATTTTGAAATTTTCATAAAATAGTGCAAAATTTTTTAAGAAAGGATTTCTATGAAATCAGGCGATATTTACATTTGCAATATTTGTTCGCTAAAAAGCAGCGACGATGAAAATGCGGTCTTTATCAAGGCGCATAAAAACGGCGAGACGGTACATATCTGCACATCCTGCATGCCTAGCGTCATCCACGGCTCAGGCATGGTCGTAAAAAGTAACTCCGAGATCGAAGAAGAGCTTCAAGACGCTGCAAACTAGCTGCTAGCACCACTTGCTGCGGCGCGTTTTAATTTGCTTGTAAATCTGCGCGCCGCGAAATTCTAAAATTCTAAAATTCTAAAATTCTAAAATTCTAAAATTCTAAAATTCT
>NZ_CALJPG010000016.1 GCF_937980635.1 uncultured Campylobacter sp. | reverse complement strand
CGCGCCCTTGGCAGCGAGGATTACGCAGAGATTATGCGCGCCTTTATCGCGGCTTTTGGCAGGCAGCCCGCAGCGATCATGGGGCACAGCTTCGGCGGCAAGATCGCCGCGTTGCTGGCTCCGCGCAATCTCATACTGCTAAGCAGCGCCGGTATCATCGAACCCAAGCCCTTTGCGGTGTGCGCTAAAATCGCGATTTTTAAAATTTTAAAAAGACTTGGATTGGCGGGGCTTTGGCGCGCGTTTGCGAGCAAGGATGCCGCAGGTATGAGCAAGACGATGTATGAGACGCTAAAAAATGTCGTAAATGAGGACTTTCGCGATATTTTTTCCGCGCTAAGCCCGCAAAATGCGCTCATTTTTTGGGGCAAGGACGATCGCGCCACTAGCCTAAAAAGCGGCGAGCTGATCCACTCGCTCGTTAAAAATAGCAAATTTTATCCGCTGGCGGGGGATCACTTTTTCTTTTTGCAGAGCGCGGATTTTATCGGCGAGCAGATTGAAAAGGAGCTTAGCGGCAGCTAAATTTAAAGATTCGGCGCCGCGCTAAATTTAAAACAAAACGTGATTTGGTGTAAATTTTAAAATTTAGCCGCGAAATTTTAGCGGCGCACCGCGAAAATCGCGCTTTAGATGCAAAAAACAGATCGCGCGAAAAGCGGGGTGGCAGCTAGTGCATTTTAAAAAGCATTTCAATGCGGCGCTTTAGTGCAGTTCGCCCGCGTTTTAAAATTTTACAATCTGTTTGCGCCAAAGACCCCAAACCGAAGCGTAAATTTAGATTACAAAGTCGCGAGCACGCAGCACATATTTAAAATTTAGCGGCGTAAAATCAGCTCTTTGGGCGCGTAGTATAAAACGCAAAGCTCAAATTGCGGCGTGCCGCGTTAAATTTTAAAATTTTACGCCGTAGCGGATCGTTTCCTCTCTGTGTTTGCGGCAGCCGTACAATAGACGACAAAACCGCATGCGTGCACCGCAAGGCGAGTAATTAAATTTAGTCGCATAACCGCGTCATGTATTTACCGCGACATAAGGCCTATGTGCCGCAAATAATGCAAATCATCGCGCGAGATAGGGCGCAATGTCGCAAAATACGCAGCGTGCGAAAATTTCAGATCGCGAAAGATAGATACGGCGTGGTATCGAGAACGCAGACGGCGCGCAGCAGTGTAAATTTATCTAGCGCGGCTCGCGCAGCCTTCGCGAGAGCGTGAATTTACGAGCTAGCGAAGTTTGCAAAAATAGAATTTGCAAAGCGAGAATTCGTAAAAGTTGCAAATGAAGTCTAATGCCGGTTAGTCCGAGCTCACCGCGTTTTTGCCCGCACAGGCTCGCAAAACAGGCGCCTAAACTTATAAAAAGGAATTTTAAAAGATGAATATAATATTTTTGATCGCGCACGCGGCATTCGTCCTACTGCTGGGCTTTTATCTGATCACCTGCCTGCAGTGGTTTTTGTACAAGCCCGCGCGCATCATCTTTCACTTCACCAAGCCCGCGTGGCACCTTTATTTTTTGATTTTGCCGCTGGCGGCGTATTTTGGCTGCGAGATTGCGGCAAGCTCAGGCGCGGCTAAATTCGGAGCCGCGTCCCTCTATGCCTTGCACGCCGCTAAAATTCTAATCGTCGCGGTCTATGCGCTAGCGCTTTATTTTTGGCAAAGAGGGCTTGATAAAAAGCTTGTCTTTACGCCGCGCGTGAAGCGATTTTTTGCGATTTTGGCGGTTTGTGTGTTTAGCTTTAACGCCGCGTTTTATGCCGTGGGAGGCCCGATTTTGCCGATATTTTTACCGCTTGGCGCGGGCCTTGCGGCGAGTTTTGCTTATGAGCGGGCGCAGGCTGCGAAATTTAAGGCTGCCGCACGCAAAAAACTAGCCCAGATGCCCTCTCTTACGATCATTCAGATCACCGCGAGCTACGGCAAGACGAGCATTAAAAACTTCTTGTATCAAATTTTAAAAAATGACTTTCGCTGCTACAAGACGCCGCGCTCGGTAAACACGCTAGCAGGGCTAGTGCGCGACGTAAACGAGGCGCTACCCGCAGATACGCAGATATACATCGCCGAAGCAGGCGCCAGGCTAAGCGGCGATATCGCCGAAATCACCGAGTTTTTGGCGCCGCAGATCGTCGTCGTGGGCGAGATCGGCGCGCAACACATCGAGTATTTTAAAAGCATCGAAAACATCCGCAAAACCAAGCTCGAAGCGCTCACAAGCGCGCGGCTAAAGCATGCGTTTTTGCACAGCTCCACGCAAAAAAGCGCGGACGAGCGCGTCACAATCTACAACGAGGGACTAAAAATCCACGGCGCGGATCTGGACGGAATAAAATTTAGCCTTTGCTTAAGCGATGATGAAAGCGGTGCTAGCGGCGAGAATTCCACGCCGCATGCAGAAACATCCGCCGCAAGTGGCGAAGGGCAGGGCGATTTGAGCCTAGATGCAGTCAGTGCGGCATGCGCGGAAAAAGACAAAAATTCTAAAAATTACGGCGCCGATTTTAACGATACAAATTCCGTATCCTGCGCCGAACAAAGTGAGCAAGAATTTTACGAACAAGCCGCCCGTGCCGCTAACGACGATAAAATTTGCAGCGACAAAGAGCGGGGCACGCAAGAGGCCGCAAACGAGTGTAAAATTTCAAACGGGCGTAGCGAACAAGGAAAGAGACATGAGTTTTTCGCGCCGATTTTGGGTAAATTTAACGCCGCAAATCTCGCTGCGTGCATAAAGATCGCGCGATTTTTAGGGCTTAGCGCAGATAAGATCAAAAGTCGCGTCGCGCACGTCGGCGCCGTCGAGCACCGCCTCGCGCGGCTCAATGCGGGCGGCAAGATCATCATCGACGATAGCTTCAACGGCAATCTAAGCGGCATGCTGCAAAGCTACGAGCTGATGCGAAGCTACGGCGGGCGCAAGGTCATCATCACGCCGGGCATCGTCGAGAGTACGCGCGAGGACAACGAGACGTTAGGCGCTAAGATCGATGAAATTTTTGATCTCGCGATCATTACGGGCGAACTAAATTCCGAGGTGCTGCAAAGCAGGATCGACCCCGCAAAGACTATCGTTTTGAAAGATAAGCGCGATTTGCAGCGGGTTTTGAGCGAAAATACGCACAGCGGCGATCTGATTTTATTTTCAAACGACGCGCCGAGCTTTATTTAAGCGGCTTTAGCGGCACGGCTTGCTTTGCCTGACGCCATACGGCACGATTTGGCAGTCGTGTTTTTTGAGCAAAAGACTTTGAGCGAGTGGGGCGGGCAATTTATAAAGTGGCGCGACCCAATAGGCGATTAGTTTAAGCATGTGGCGCGATCTGTTTAAATAGATAACCCATGCGGTGAAATTTTGGCGCGCCGAGATCAGCTCGCGTGCAGGGGTTGGTAAAATCCGCAATCAAAATTTAAAGGAAAGCTATGGATTTACGAGAAAAGATGCTAGGGCAGCTACGAGCGCTAAGCGAGGAGAAGTTTGCACAATTTTCGCAGCGCCTAATACCCGCGCCGCAGATTTTGGGCGTGCGCACTCCCGCACTGCGCGCACTTGCTCACAAAAGCCTCGCCGCTTTGGGCGGGGCGGACGAGCTGCAAAATTACGAGCCCATTTTTCACGAGGAGTTCGTGCTAAAAGGCTTTTTCATCATGCTTTTAAAGCAGGATGAGGCGAAATTTACCCTTGCGAGCAGTTTTATCAAAACGATGCCTAATTGGGCGGTTTGCGATATGTTCGCTCCGAAATTCAGGGGCGCCGCTTTCGCGGACGCGCTGCTAAAGCAGGCTAAGGGCGGCGCGGACGAGTTTGAGAGGCGATTTTTCTACGTTTATTTTATGCAAAATATGAGCGCGATCTCGCCCGAGGAATTTTTTGAAATTTGCGCCGCCGAAAGCGACGAGCGGTACTATGTGCAGATGGGCGCAGCGTGGGCGATAGCCGAGATGTTTATCAAACAGCGCGAGATCACGCTTGCGTTTTTGGAGAGCAAGCGGGCGGTTAAATTTATCCAAAACAAGGCGATATCGAAGATCCGCGATAGCTTTCGCGTAAGCAAGGCCGAAAAAGACGCGCTTTTGAAATATAAAATTAACCGCAGCGAAAGGCGGCGGAGGTAGTTAAAATTTCAGTTGCGCGCGGGGCTTGTCAACCAAAATCGCGAGCTTTAAAATGTAAATTTAAGGAGAGAAAATGTTTAGCAAGGAATTTTTAGAAATTTTAAATTATGAATGCGCCGTGGGTATCGCTACCTGCGCGCACGGCGAGGCTCATATCAGCAACACGTGGAACAGATATCTAGTCATTAAAGGTGATCGCATCCTCATCCCAGCTGCGGGCATGAAAAAGACGCAAAGCAACGTGGAGGCAAATCCAAACGTCGAGCTTAGCGTCGCTACAAAGGAGCTAGCAGGCAGGTTCGGCGCAGGGCGCGGCTTTGTAGTGAAGGGCACGGCGCGCTTTATTGATAGTGGCGCGGAGTTTGAAGAAACGAAGGCGAAATTTCCGTTTGCTACGAGGCTACTTGAAATCACGGCTAGTAGTGTAAAACAGGTGTTGTAAGCCAAGCAACGCGCAGTTTGGGTGGAATTTACGGATAAAATTCCCGATGAAATTCCGTCGCGAGCTTTACGATGAAATTTTGCCGTGAAATTTTATCGGTAGAATTTTAAAGTTAGTAAAATTTTATCGACGAAATTTCGCTTCGCCGCGAAATTTTAAAGCGGGCGAAATTTTAAAGTTAATAAAATTTCAAAGCCTGCAAAATTTCGAAGTTTGCAAGATCCATAAATCTCGCTCAAATTTTTAGAACGTAAATTTACGTATTGAAAGGAAAAGTATGAAACGATTAGAGGGCAAAACAGCCGTAATCACTGGCGGAAGCGACGGCATAGGGCTTGGCATAGCAAAGTGTTTCGCCAAAGAGGGCGCAAATTTGATCCTGCTCGGCAGAAGCGAGGAGAAATTAAAAATCGCGCAGGAGGCATTGGGCGGTTACGGCGTGAAAGCTTACGCGATAGAGGCGGATTTGGCGCAAAGCAAAACGATAAAAGACCTTTGCGAGCGCATTTTAGCGCAATCTCCTAAGATAGATATCCTAGTAAATAACGCCGGGTTGGGAAAATTCGTACCGTTTGAGGCGACCGACGAAGCGTTACTGGATGCCCATCTAAACCTAAACGTCAAAGCGCCATATCTGCTTACTCAGGGGCTTTTGGGCGCGCTTGCGGCTAGCAAGGGCTGCGTGATCAATATCTCGTCGTATTTTGCGAACCGAATGCTCGTGGGGCGCACCACGACGGCGTATTCGATTACCAAAGGCGCGCTAAATTCTTTCACCAAATCGCTTGCCTTTGAGGTCGGCAAACTCGGCATTCGCGTCAATGCCATAGCGCCCGGAAGCGTGCTGACGCCGCAGTTTGAGCGAAATTTAAGCGCGCTTAGCCCGCAGGGACGCGAGGCGTTTGAGCAAATGGTACAAAATATCTATCCGCTTGGCAAAATCGGCAGCGCGCAGGACATCGGCGATGCGGCGGTGTTTTTGGCGTCGGATGCGGCGAAGTGGGTCAGCGGCGCGATATTTGCGATAGACGGTGGGCTTACGACGAATTAGCCGCGGGCGGGCGAAATTTTGGGCGCGGGTTTTGAAATATAAAATTTTACAGAGGCAAATTCCGCCGCGAGAAATTTTACTTCGTAGAATTCGCAGCGGCAAATTTACAATGAAAATTTAGCCGCGTAGAATTTTACGGCGACGAATACTGCTCGCGAAATTCCGCCGTGGCGAAAGCGCAAAATTCTGCAAGCCGTGCGAATTACAACGCAAATTTTAAAATTTTCATTGTAAAATTTTGCGGTGCGTCGGCTCGGAATTTTACGCCGTGAAATTTCGCGCCGTAAAATTTCAGGTCGCGGCGAAACGGCACCTGCGGGGCTAAATTTAAAAAAGCGGCGCCGGCAGCTGGTTTGAGATAATTAGAAATTAAACAAGATTGGAGAGGGTTTGAGGGTTTTGTTTCTGGCATTTTTGTCGGTGTTTTTGCTCTCTTGCGCGGCGCTATTTAGCTCGTGCGCGGCTCCGCTTGCGCCCGCTGGCAACGCGCTTAGCGTGTATGACATCTACTCCGTAGCGCGCGACCGCCGCAGCGTCAGCGAGGTCGCTAGCGACAAGCTCATCCAGACTAAAATTCAAAGCAAAATTCTATTTACCAAAGGCCTTAGTAGCTGGGATTTGGAGGTCGAGTGCTTCTACGGCGAGGTCTATCTCATCGGACTGCTTGAGAGCGAGGCGATGCGCGAGCCGCTGCTTGCTTTGGCTCGGCAAACCGAAGGCGTGCGGCGCGTGCATACCTATCTGCGCGTTAAAAAGCCCGAATATCCGTGCAATTCGTTTGAAATTTTTACAAATTTAAAGAAAAATCTCTTTTCCGATACCGACGTTTCGGGCACTGCGGTGCGCGTGGCGATTGTGGGCTGCGACGTGGTATTTAGCGGCGTAGTAACGGACATCGAGCACGAAAAGCACGCGATCTGGTACGCGACGCACGCGCCCGGAGTTCAGGACGTGTATTCGTTCCTGCGCGTGGTGAAGGAGTAGGGCTCTGTTAAATTTGATCGGCAGGTGGTGGCACGTTAAAATTTAACAGCTTGCGGCGAGTTAAATTAAAAGATACGCTCGGTTTGTTTGAGCTTGCTTGCGCAGCGCCCGCATGCATGAAATTAAAATTTTATCGGCGTGCAAGATAGCGGGGAATTTTAAAATTTGGCTCACAAGCGCGAGCATTAAGTAAATTTAAAGCCGCCTCAGACGATAATTTCGCAGATGAAATTTACGCCGTAAGCGCCCACCGTATTAAAACGCTAGGTGCCTTAAAAGGCGTGCCGTATTTAAAGAGCGGCTAAATTAGAGGCGACGCGAGCGGGCAAATTTAAAGCGTTGCGTTTTTAAAAGCGCTAAATTTAAAGTGAGCTGCCGAGCTAAATTTAAACGTCGCAACGCGTGCATTGCGAGTGAAAATGAGCTAAATTTAAAGCGAGCCGCCGTTATCGGCAAAATTTTAGCGCCACGGCGCTGGAGTTCGCACCAAAACAGATAATTAAAATGCCCAAGAGGGCGCAAAATTTAGTAAATTTAAGGAGAGAAAATGAGCCAAAGCCAAAAATGTACGCACCAAACCGCGTGCGAGCTGCCTAACGTGAGGCTGATCAAGCACCCGCTGATCGAGCATAAGCTCACGATCCTGCGCGATCGGGGGACCGATCCGTTTCAGTTCCGCATGCTCGTCGATGAGATCAGCTACCTGATGATGTTCGAAGCGACGCGCGATCTGGCGCTGCGGGAGGTGAGCGTGCACACGCCCGTGGCGCAAACCAGTGCGTATAAGCTCGCCACAAAGATCATGATCTGCCCGATTTTGCGCGCCGCACTGGGGATGCTGGATAGCGTATTTAAGCTCATGCCGGACGCTAGCGTGGGATTTTTGGGCTTTCAGCGCGATGAAAAGACCGCGCAGGCGGAGTTTTTCTACGCCAAGCTGCCCACAGACGCCACGGAGCGCACCGCAATCATCATCGATCCGATGTTTGCGACCGGCGGTACGGCGATCGATGCGGTTAAATTTCTGCTGAAAAACGGCGTCAAAAAGATCAAATTTATCTCCATCATCGCAGCGCCCGAGGGGCTTCATAGATTTAGCGAGATCTACCCGCAGGTCGAGGTTTTTACCGCAGCGATCGACGAGAGATTAAACGAGCAAAAATATATCGTGCCCGGACTTGGAGACGCGGGAGATAGGGTGTTTAATACGATGTAAATTACGCGGCGAAGGACTTTGTGTTGCGTTAAATTTGCGCGATAGTATTTTATGCGGCGATAAATTGATCGGCAGTAAACTTTACCGGCAATGGAATTTTACGCGATGCGAAATCTATTTATAAATATGCGGGTTGCCACCACTCGGAATTTTGCGCTGTAATAAATTTAGTAGGGCGCGTATTTTTTACAGCGCGCGCAATACGTAGTGAAATTTTAAATTTCGCAGCGCCGTAAATTTGAAGCGCTTTAAAATTTTAACTCGTCGTGGAATTTGCGGCATTTTTGGAATTTGTTAAATAAAATTTGAGCTCCGCGATGTATAGAACACGGCGGCGGAGCGTAATCGAAATTTCAAATTTTAGCCCGCCGCAAAATATCGTCGTAGCGCCCGCATCGCAAAAATTTACAAATCGCAAAATTTACAAAATCATGCAGCGAAATTCTTGCCATAATAATCCGTCAAAGAGGCCTGGGCGGCGCACCAGGCGTACGCGAGGAGTAAAATTCTTACCCAAACGATCCGCCCGCGCTAAAATAAAATTTCAAATTTAGCGAGCAAAATTTGCTTACTTCACCAGCCCCGCTTCCCTTAAAAAGCAGCTCGGCTCGTAGCTAACTTTTCTGATCTTATCAAATTTCGCGTAGCTTAGCACCAGCTCGTCGCGCGCTCTGGTAACCGCCACGTAAAATAATCGCCGCTCCTCCTCCAGGCTGCCGCCCATCGCCATTAGCTTAAGGTTCGGGAAGCGGTTTTGCGCCAGATCGATGAGATAGACACTGCAAAACTCAAGCCCCTTGCTTGCGTGCACGCTGAGCAGATTTACCCCCTCGCCCTCGCTCATCTCCTTTGCGCCCAGAGTTATGAAATTATAAAAGCTCTGCGGATCCGCGTATTTACCGGCGATCTGCTCTAAAATGCCGCATTTATCGTAGATGCGGGAGATCTCATCCTTTTTGCGCTCATCGTCTATCTTGCCGTTTTTTAGCGTCGCGCGCTTTGTCGCGATGAAATCCGCCACAAGCGCGAAAAGGCGCGAGCCTTTGATCTGCGAGATGAGCGTGGCAGACCTTGCAGCTGAGCCGCTTTTTTTAAAAATTTTATAAATTTCGTGCAAAAATACGGCGCCGCCCTCGGTGATTTTATTGTGTTTTAGCACTGGATGCGAGCGAAAAAACTCGTCAAATTCTAAAGCCTCAAAGCGCGATACCGAGCCGATTATATCCACATCGTCAAAGAGCCCGAGCTGGTAGTTTTTCCTCTTTTTTTCAAAAATTTTAACGCTCTCGTCGGGACGCAAAAGCCCTGCGTGGATGCTTCCGTGTCCAAGCGCGATTAGTGCGTCGAAAAGCTCCTTGCTTAGCGCGCTGCCGACGCCTCTTGCGTATTCGCACGTGCTCATAAATGCCATCATATCTTTTGGATTTATTATCATCGCGAAGATATCCGTAAAGGCCTTGATCTCGCGGCTTTCAAAAAAGCTCACGCCGCCTTTTCGCTTCGCGCCGATACCGAGCTCCTTAAGCGCAACCTCGATGCCGTCGGCGCTGGAGTTGTTGCGAAAGATGACGGCGATCTTTTCGCGCGGAGTGCCGCTTTGCGCGATCTGTGCGGCTACGTGGGCGTATTGTGCCGCCGTATCGTCGTAAACATGCAGCCTAGGCGCGCTAAATTTTCCCTCGCGCCCCACGATCAGCTTCTTTTCGTAAAGGCGCGGATTGTTCGCGATGACGCGGTTTGCAAGCGCTAAAATCGCCGAGCTTGAGCGGTAGTTGATATTCAGCGCGTAAATTTTAGCATCCGCAAAGCGCTTGCCGAAGCTGCCGATGATGTCGATGTTTGCGCCGTTGAAAGCATAGATACTCTGATCGAAATCGCCGACGCAAAAAAGGCTTTTCGTCGCGAAGGCATCGATGAGGCTTCCTTGCAGCGAGTTAGTGTCCTGATACTCGTCCACTAAAATTTCATCAAACCGCAGCGGCGCGCCCTTTCGCAGCTCATGGCGCATTTTTAACAATACGTCGTTGAAATCGGCGTAGTTAAATTTCGCCTTTTCCTCCTCAAATTCGCGCAAAATATCTGCGTAAATTTCTGCAAATTCCGCCTGATCCTCGTAGTTTTTGCTAAACCACGTCGCAAAATCCGCGCTCATCTCCTTGTTTTGATACAGCGAGTACACGTCGTACAGATACGCCCCGCCGTAGGGGCGCGCGTCGCTTACGTGATAAAATTTACGCTTTTCTACGAGGCTTTTTAGCAGCGTCTTGAGCTCGGCAGGCTGCTTTAGGATCACGCCTTTGCCCAGCTCGCGAAGTAGGGCGTAGGATACGGCGTGGAAGGTGCCCGCGACGATTGCGGAGGTGATTTTTTTATCAAAATGCCGCTGCAGCCTCGCTACCATCTCGCTCGCGGCCTTGTTCGTAAAAGTAAGAAGCAAAATTTTTCTAGGGCTCGTGCCGAGATTTAGCAGATGAGCGATGCGCGCGACGATGGTGCTGGTTTTGCCTGTGCCTGCGCTTGCGATTACTAGATTGTGCCCAGTAGGAGCGGTTGCGGCGGCGTATTGTTCGGTATTGAGCTTAGCTAGAGCGTCCAAGATTATTCCTTTGCAAAAAGGCGCCATTATAGCCTAAAATCATTAAAATTCTTTGATATAATTGCGCGATGAAATTTCTAAAATTTACGTTAAAAATCGCGCTATTTTGCGCATTTGCATTCGCTCTGTTTTTGATCTTGGACGCGCTTTATCCGCTAAATTTGGATATGCTAAATAAGCAGAAGAGTAGAATTTTATATGACCGAAACGGCGAAATTTTAAATATGCAGATCAGCGACGATCAAATTTGGCGCTTTTACGCAGCTGCAGACGAGATACCGCCGCGGCTGAAACAAAGCGCGATCTACTTTGAAGACCGCTATTTTTACTACCATTTCGGCGTCAATCCAGCCTCGATCCTGCGCGCGGCTACGTATAATTTTACACAAAATTTTACTAAAAAAAGCGAGGGCAACGTCGAGCGCGTCGGAGCCTCCACGATCACGATGCAGGTCGCGCGTATGATGCGCCCCAAACAGCGCAGCTACAAGAACAAAATCATCGAAATTTTCAATGCCTTTCAGCTTGAGTGGCACTTCAGCAAGGATGAAATTTTAGGAATGTATTTCAACCTCGCCCCATATGGCGGCAATATCGAGGGGGTCAAAACGGCGGCGTATTTTTACTTCAAAAAAGACCTGCGCGAGCTTAGCAACGCTCAAATTGCGCTTCTTAGCGTGATTCCGAAAAACCCGAACAAAAACCGCCTGGACCGCAGATCAAACATCAACGCGCTTAAAAACCGCCTAATTTCGCAGCTGCGGCAGGGCGGCGTGATCTCCCAAAGCGAGTATGAGCGCGCTCTTGCGGAGCCATTTTCGCCCAGACGCTACGCAGCGCCCAATTATGCGCCGCATTACGCACTGCTAGCTTTTAGCAATTATAAAATGCAAAATTTTACTGCAAAAGATGACGCAAATTTCACTCAAAATTTTGATTCTAACAGTGCACCCGGCGGGGCAGCGGGGCAAGCAGGCTCGTCTGCACACAGAGCCGCGGCGGGGGCAGAGTCAAATTTTTCGGACGCGGCTGGTGCCGAAACAAATTTTACGGCTGCGGCGAAGGTTGGGGAGAATTTATCTAGCGCCACAAACACGCAGGCGGGAGTGAATTTGAAAGAAATGAATCCCAAAGAGGCGGATTTTAAAACGGATGCGCCAAAGAATTTAAATTTAGGCGGAACGATCTTAAATTTAAACGAGCGCGAAGTCGCAGAATCACAGATTGGCGCGAAACCGAATGAATCAAAAAGCGTAAAACCAAATAAACCAGAGGGCGCAAATTTGGATGAGTGGCGAGATTTAATTAATGCCACCCGCCCGTCGCAAAATACTCAAAGTCTAAATTTAAACGAGCAACGAGTAGCTGCGCGTTTGCCGCAAAATTTGCAGGCAGATGCAAACTCTGGCGAGCGGTTGCACGTAAATTTTATTGCGCAGACAAATTCCGCTTCAGGCGCTAGGGCACAGACTGATTCCGCTTCGGATGCCAAAATGCAGACGGCTTCTGCTGCAAGCGCCGAATCGCAGGCAAATTCCGCTCCCAACGCCAAGGTGTCGCAAAATTTCGCTTTAGCCGCCCAGGCGCAGATAAATTCCTATCCGAACGCCAAGACGCAGGAAAATTTCAAAAACTTTAAAGGGAGCTCGCAGCCTCAGGAGCAAACCGCGCGAGCGCAGGAGCTTGCGCGCCTTAGCGAGGGCAAAATTTATTCGAGCTTGGATCTGAAAACCCAAATCGCGCTTGAGGGCTTTTTGAAAAGCGAGATCCTCTCCCTTCGCGATAAGGGCGTTAGAAACGGCGCTGCGGTATTGATCGATAACGAAAGCATGAGCGTTATTGCTTACGTCGGCAGCCACGATTTAAGTGCCAATGAGGGGCAAAACGACGGCGTGCGCTCGCAAAAAAACGTAGGCTCTACGCTCAAGCCCTTCATCTACGCCAAGGCCCTGCAGCACGGGCTTATCACTCCTTCAAAAAAGCTGATTGACGCGCCGATAATCTTCGCGGGCTACGTGCCGCGTAACTACAACCAGGGCTTCATGGGCGCGGTGAGTGCGACTGATGCGCTAAGTCTGAGCCTGAATATCCCTGCGGTGAAGCTAAATTTGATGCTTGAGGGCGACGGGCTGTATGAGATGCTATCAAACGTGCATCTGGCGGAGTTTAACAAGGATTATTACGGCGCAGGTATCGCTCTGGGAAGCATTTCGATGAGCCTAATGGATCTTGCTCGCCTTTACAGCGCGTTTGCAAACGGCGGAAAGCTACGAAAGCTCGAAATAGCGGGCGCAAAGATCGGCGATGAGGCGCAAATTTTAACCCCGCAGAGCGCTTACATCGTAACACAGATGCTAAGAAACGCGCCGCGCTCCTACCTAGGCTCGGTGTGGCAAAACACCCTAAATGCGCCGCCTCTGATGTTTAAAACGGGCACGAGCGCCGATGCGCGCGATCTCTACACCGTCGCTCTGACGCCGAAATTTACCCTCGGCGTGTGGCTCGGCAACTTCGACGGCTCCAAGACCAGGGATCTTAGCGGCGGCGTAAGTGCCGCAAAAGTGGCGTTTAATATGTTTGCCTTCCTCGATAAATCGGGCATGCTAGGCGAAGTGGAGTTTGCGCGTCCCGCGGGCGTGAGCTTGCGGCGGGTATGCACCGACGCGTACCGCGAAAAGGAGTGTGCGCAAAGTGCCGATGATCTTACTATAGATGGGGTTGAGCCCAACGAGGAGTGCGAAATTTACGGCACGAGCGAGCTTTTTTATCTGCTAAAACACGGACTACTCGATCCGCAAAAGGTACGCGCAGGAAGGTGTGCGGCTAAATTTGCCGCCGTAAAGCCCGTGCTAAACGACATCAATGCCAAAACCTACGAGACCGGCGCGGACGGCTTTTTGCGGCTAAAGGTGCAGTGCACGGCGGTTTTCGGCGAGCGGGTATATATCAGGCTAAGCGGCGGTTCGCGGGAGTTTATAGCGCTAAATTCCACTGCGTTTACGGGGGAGAATTCCGCGAATTTGGATTCCAAGCATTCTAGCACGGCGCAGCAAGATAATTTAAAGCAAAATTTTGCAGAACAGAATTCTACAGTACAAAATTCTATGCGACAAAATTTAGCGCCACGGAATTTAAAATCACAAAATCTTACGAAGCAAAATTCTGTAGAATGGAATTTTATAGCTAAAAATCCAGCCACACGGAATTTGGCGTCGCAAAATTCTATCTTGCAGAATTCTACAGAGCAAAATTTTGCGCAGCAGAATTCGGAGGCTCAAAATTTCACAGCGAAAAATTTCACAGATCAAAATTCCTCGCAGCAAAATTTCGCGGCACGAGATTTTACCACGCAAAGCCTAGCGCCTGCAAATTCTAAAGTTAAAACGGGAGAATATTTTGCGCGCACTAACGGTGAGGCTTTTACGCTAAGTCTCGGAGCAGGGGATTTTGAGCTTGGCTGCTTGGATGAAAATGCAAATTTCGCTAAAGCAAATTTTAGAGTAAATGAAAGAAAATAAAAGGTTAATTTGTATATAATTTCGTAAAATTTTTGCAAAGGAATTTTATGAAGACAAAACTACTAAGCGCAGCGCTATTTTGCGCTTTGGCTAGCTTTGCCGCGGGCGTAGAGATCAAATACGCTAGCGGGGCTTACGAGATTAGCGGGGTGGACGGCAGTGGATTTAGCGTCACGCAAAAGCAGATCTTAAAATGCACTCCCAAAATCACAGGCACCTACGAAAGCGTGAGCGAGAGCTCAATCAGGCTCTATCCAAAGCCGATGCTTAGCGCCGGGGTTAATTATTCGTGCGAGGTGCGCGGGGTGCGCTTTGAGTTTGAGACAGAGCCTTTTAGCACCGAGCATATTGCGCTTCTGCGTCCGGGGTTAGTGGCAATCAAATTTAACGATGCGGTTAGCAAGGACGCGCTACAGCAAGCGACTAGAATTTACCGCGCGCAGAATTTAGCCCAAAACGACATATCCTATGAGCTTAGCTCGCACGATGATCGGAATTTTTTATTCAGCTTCGATCCTAAGGCGCAAAACGTCGTATTGCAAATAGAATCCCTCACCTCAAAAGCGGGCGCAAAGCTGCAAAATCCGGTGGAGCTGCGCACGGACGAGGAGCCTTTTAACGACAGCATTAACGCTTCAAATTTAAGCGGCGTGCAGATCCGCCCTGCGGCTCTAAAAGACGGCTCGCTCGCAGCTAGAGTGTGTTTTCCTAACTATATGGACGAGCTGTCTGCCAAATACATAAGGATCGCAGGCGTGAGTAAATTTAGCCTCACTCAGCCGCGATATTATTATTACGACGAAGATGAAGAGGGCGGCGAAAGCGACGATCCTTCATGCTACTACTATGCAGATATAGTTAGCGACGAGTTTATGCCGAATAAAAGCTACGAGATTAGGCTGCTAAAGGGCTTCGGAGATAGCTCATATATTTTGCGTGACGAGATAAAACAAAGCGTAAAAATGGGCGACAGGCTGCCTTTCGTAGCCTTTAGCGACGAGAAAAATTTTATCCCAAAATCCGCTTCGTTGGCATTTAAAAGCTCAAACGTAAATGAGGTTAAAATTTCGATTGCTAAAGTCCCTGAGCAAAATTTTAGGTATTTTTTAAACTTTGAAAGCAACGAAGATAGTGTAGGTGGGCTAGCTAGCGAGATCGCGGTTAAGAGCTTTGATATAGGAGGCGCTAAAAACGCCGTTGCGGAGCATAAAATCGCGATGGATTTTAAAGGCTACGAGGATGGAATTTATAAAATCACGGCGTTTTACAAAGTGGGCGAAAAGATGCAAGAGGTTTCGCGCGTAGCCTATCTTAGCGACATTACGGCTCAAGTGGTGCTACTTGAGCGCGGCGCACTGATTTATACTTCTAGGCTTAGTAATGGCGAGGAGCTAAGCAGGGCGAAGGTTAAAATTTACAGCGATAAAAACGAGCTAATCGTAGAGGATAAAACGGACGGAGATGGAATTTTAAGATTAGAAAATATGGAAATTCTAGCTAAAAACCCGCGCTCTATCGAGATTAGTAAAGGCGATGGGCATGCGTTCGTGCTATTTAATAATGCCGTAGCAAGCGTCGAGAAAACGATTACTTCAAAGCGTCCGTTCGTTTATCTCGCAAGCGAGCTAATAAGCCCGAACGAGCGGCTTTTAGGCACGATCGTGATGAAAAATCGCGATTTTAGCTCTTTAAAAAATACGCCGATTAAATTTAAAATTTACGATCCTAGCGGCACTGTGATCATCACGCGCGCGCAAAACACCGATGAGTTCGGCAGCGTTAAAATCGATGAGCTGATGGGTGAGAAAAGCGGCACTTACCGCCTGGATCTCATCTATGAGGACAAAATCATCGCTTCTAAAAGCTTCAGCGTAGAAAATTTCCTCCCAAACCGCATTAAAAATGAAATTCTCACTGCCAAAGACGAATATGGCGCAGATGAAATCATAACTTTAAAGCTAAGCTCAAACTATCTTGCAGGCGCGCCGGCCGGAGATTTAAAAGGCTCGCTGGAAGCAAACGCCTATGAAAAAGAGCTAAAAATTAAAGGCTACGAGGGCTTTTCGTTTCTAAACGATCGCTTAAAGAAAAAGGGCGCTACGCAGCTTCGCAGAGCAGAATTTACGCTAAGCTCCGCCGGTAAAAAGGAGCTTGCACTTTCGCCGGCAGCAGCTGATCTAAATGTCTCTAACGCCATAAATATTTTACTAAATTTCAGCGTAACCGAGGAGGGCAAAAACGTAAACGCATATCGCAGCCTGAGCTATCTGCCTTATGATCGTATCGTAGGAATTCGCGCGAGTAAGGATTTCATATCAAGCGGAGATAGCGTAAAATTCGGCTTTGCGCTGCTAGATTCCAAAACCAAAACCGACGTCAAAGGCAAGATCGACGTTGAAATTTACCGCGACGATTTTACTTACGTTTATGACGGCAACAGATACGTCGAACAAGAAAGCTTTAATCTCGTAAGCGCCGTTAGCACCGATGCGCGCGAGTTTGAGTATAAATTCCAAAACGGCGGCAATTACCTAATCGTCGCAAACGATTACTCAAGCGGCGCAAGTGCTGGCGTGCGCGTGGATGTAAGCGGCTGGGGATATTATGGACGGGTAAACGCTAAAGACGTTCAAAGCGCTAAAATCAAACTCGCAAGCGACAAGGTTAAAGCCGGAGATAAAATTAAAGGCGTCATCAATTCTCCGGTAGAAAGCGGCATGCTAAATATCTCGCTCGTAGGCGAGCAGGTTTACGACTATAAAATTCTATCCATCAAAGGCGGTAGCGCGGAATTTGAGCTCAGCGTGCCGGAGAATTTCGTCGGCGGGCACATCAACGCTGTAATCGCGCGCGCCGCGACACCCGCTGCGATGCCGCTTAGAGCCTATGCAAACGTGCCAGTGGCGCTAGATGCGAGCTCGCACAAGGCTGGCGTGCAAATTTTAGCCGAGAAAAGCTACAAAAACGGGCAAAACGCGCAGATCAGCGTAAAAAGCGAGCCAAATTCAAAAGTCATACTCTATGCAGTCGATCTTGGAATTTTAGATATCATCTCACAAGAGGAGCTCGATGCATTTAAGGCGTTTGACGTTAGCGCTTATTTTGCGCTGCGATACTTTGACATTTACGACGATCTTAGCGTGTATCAAACTACTGCAAAAGAGCTAAGCTTCGGCGGAGACGGCGTGATGGCGAAAGCTAAACGAAATTTAAGCCCGGTCGAAAATAAAAAGCAGAAAAAATTTATCAAAATGCTAATCGCAAAAGCGGATGCAAACGGCGAGGCGAAATTTGAGCTTGCGATGCCGAAAAATTTTAACTCCACGATCCGTCTAAGTGCCATGGTTATCGGAGAGGCGGCTACGATTGGCTCTGCAAACGTCGAAGCCAAGGTCCGAGACGACGTGATCATAAAGCCTGCTGATCTAACCTACATGGTACGCGGCGATGAAATTTCTGTGCCGCTAACGCTCATCAACACCACCGACAAAGAGCAAAAGGCGGTCTTAAAAATCAGCTCATCTCCTTCGGTAGCTATAAGCGGCGGCGAGGCAAATTTCACGCTTAAACCGCTGGAGGTCAAGCACACGAACTTCACCGCGAGCGCGCTTGATATCGCGGATGCAAATATTAAATTTGATCTTGACGCAAATGGGCAAAAATTTAGCAACGATGTGGAATTTGACATAATCAGCCAGTTTCCGCGCTCGAAGCTATTTCACGTAAGCTATGGCGATAAGCCAGTAACGCTCAAAATCGATCCGAGCTATAAAGAAATTTATACTCACATCAGCGCTACGCCTAATGCTTTTAGCCTAGCAGACGAGCTATATCTCTATCCTTACGGCTGCACCGAACAGCTTGCTTCAAGAATGATAGCGGTTGATTATGTCGCACGCAAAGACTCCAATAAAACCTTAACCAACCGCGTAAACGAGTATGCAAGTAGAATTTTATCTCGCCTAAAACCTAACGGCGATTTTGGATACTGGAGTGCTCACGGCGTTACTAACTACTACGCTTCGATTTACGCAAGCGACGTTTTACTAGAGCTTGACGCGCGCTATAAATTCCTTAGCAATAAGCAAAAATCGCTAATTTTTAGCGCGCTAAAATCAAGCTACAAAGATCAGGATACGCTCCGCATATACGCGGATTTCGTGCTAGATCAATATGGCAAACTGGATGATGATGAGATAAATTTCGTTTACGACAACGATCTTTATAAAGACTCGCCGATGGCTAGTATCGCCTTGGCTGCGATACTTAAGAAGCACAATATGACGACTGAGTTTGAATTTATGCTCGAAAAAATAGATGAGGCGAATTACGATTACGCTGATAACGGAGCAGGTTTAACATTTGCTAGCGACATAAGAGATGCTGCCTTTAAGCTCTACGCATTCGGCAAGGCTGGCATAAAAGATGATAGCACGGCTCGCACGGTCGATGCGATCATTCGCGATCTAAAAAATATAAACAACACGCAGGAGCGAGCAAGCGTAATACGCGGATTTGATGCATATTTTAAGGACTCGAAAAAAGAAGCCCATTTTGCATTAAAATACGACGGCGAGGCGAAAAATTTCAATTCGCCGCTAGATACCAAACTGGCGGTCAAAGACGGCGCGATAGAATTTACGCCGATGAGCGGCAATGGCGAGCTATTTTTTACCGCTCTTGGCTTTGGATATGAAAGCGCGCCTTTAAAGCATGAGGCTTTGAGCATACAGAGCCTAAACGCCCATTCTATAGATAGCAAAAGGATTGAAATTTACCGTGAATTTATAGATGCTCGCGGCAACATAGTCGATCTAAATAGGCTTAAAGTGGGGCAGAAAATTTACTCTAAGATCAGCTGGCGAGCGAATTATTATCTTTATAATTTCGTAATCGACGAGGCGATGCCTAGCTGCTTTGAAGCGGTCAATGAGCGCCTAGGCTCGGCTGCGCAGGCTAGAGTCGAGGGCATGCAAGATAGCGTGGCACTAGAGCACACGGAGTATCTGTATGATAGAGTGCTTCGCTTCCCAAAAAGCGGCTATTTCTATTATGATCCGCGAGATGGAGAGAATAGCAGCGGCGTCATCTATACTCCGATAAACGTGATTATGGCGGGTTCGTGCGCGCTGCCTGCGATCTCTATTGAGGATATGCAATACGAGCAGGTAAATAACTACGATCTGCAAACGCTTAAATTTAAAGTCGCTCGCTAAGGCGTAGCGATTTTAAAGCTCGGCACGGATTTTGCATTTATTGCGATTTTCGCGCCGAGCGCGCTTTTGTGTTCACAAGCATTTTGCAAACGAATGCCTGATAAAATTTTAAAATTTCAATCCCGCCCGTCAGCCGAATTTCAAAATTTTATATCAACGCCCATATTTTATAGCTTTTTACTATCTATTTATAACGTTATTCTATTTGACTTACCTTTAAATTCGAGTTATCATTTCTTTTAAATATACACTTTCAATTAAAGGAGTTGCAAATGCAAGATGTATCAAGACGTAGTTTTTTAAAGATTAGCGCAGTGGGTGCGGGGGCACTTGCGCTGGGGGCTAGCAGTGCGACTGCAGCGCAAAACGCCAAGGACGTAAAATTCGACGAGGAATACGACATCGTCATCATCGGTACCGGTTTTGCGGGACTTGCCGCGGCGATTAAAGCTAGCGGGCGCGGTAAAAAGGTGCTGGTGCTTGAAAAGATGGGTCGCGCGGGCGGAAATTCCGTCATCAACGGCGGAAATATGGCTGCTCCGATGAATAAATTTCAAGTAGCGCAGGGCATCAAGGATAGCAAGGAGCTTTTTATCGCCGATGCCGTAAAAGACGGGCTTGGGCTCAATCACACTGATCTTTTGGGCGTGATGTTTGATCGCGCAAACGACGCCGTGGATCTTTTAACTAGCTGCGGAGCGGAATTTAGTGATAAGCTGATCTTTGAGAGCGGCCATAGCGTCGCAAGAAGCTTGCAATCGACCAACGGCTCGGGCTCAGGCTACATCCAGCCGATGATGGGTAAACTTCAAAACGATCCTAACGTCACGATCAAGACCCGCACGAAATTTGACGATTTCATCGTGGGTGACAGCGGCCGCGTCGTGGGCATAGAAGCGCGCGAGGAGTATAAATTTGATCCGAAACTCTTTAGCGACGATCTGGAAAACAAAAGCGGCGAGAAAAAGAGCTATAAAGCCAAAGACGGCGTTTTGCTGGCTTCGGGCGGATACGGACGCGATCTATGGTACCGCCAGATCCAAGATCCGCGCGTAGTGCCTAGCATAGACAGCACCAACCATCCGGGAAGCTCGGCGGGAGCGATGCTTGCGGCAAATAGAATCGGCGCATTTACCCTTTTAACGTCATGGATTCAGTTCCTTCCGTATTGCTCGCCCGACGAAAAGGGCTTCGGCGCTGCAGTAAATTTCACCAACCACTGCTGCAACACCTACGGTCTAACCGTCGATCCAAAGACGGGCAAGCGCTTTATGGATGAGCACGCAGGGCGCAAGATCAAGGCGGACGCCTGCTTTAAGGTCATCGGCGAGAGCGAGAAAAACGATAACTATCCGGTAAACGTCTGCGACTCTCAAGCCGTCGCCGCGCGTAACCCGGTCTATACTTCAAGGCCTTTAGAAGCGGGCGTCGTGAAGAAATTCGATACGCTAGAGGAGCTTGCGAAGGCTTATAACTTGCCGCTGGAGCCGTTTTTAAAGACCGTCGCGGATTATAACTCTTACGTCAAAGCGGGCAAAGACCCCGAATTCGGCAAAGTGGTAGATAAGCTAGACGGCATCGACGTTTCCAAGCCGCCGTTTTACGCAAGCCGCACGATGCCGAAGGTGCACCACACGATGGGCGGACTTGAGATCAACACCAAAGCTCAGGTAATCTCGAGCCTTACTCACGAGCCGATCCCAGGGCTTTGGGCTGCGGGCGAGGTAACCGGCGGCGTGCACGGCGCGAGCAGGCTCGGAACCTACGCGATCCTTGATTGTATGGTTTTCGGAATGATCGCTGGCGAGAGCATCGGAGCGTAAATTTAGCGCTTACAAAATTTCGGCGCAAAGCGGTTGTCAACGCGCGCTTTATTAAATTTCGGCGCAAAGTAGCGGTACGTGCTTTGCGCCGAAATACTGTGCGAGTCTTTAAAATTTCAAGGTAGAGCCGCAAAGCGTGCCGCAGCATTTCAAAGCGTTTTAAAATTTAAAGCGCTTAAAATTCTGCCGCACGAGTTTTAAATTTGAATACCGCGCACTTTAAAATTTTATATCGGCAGTAAAATTTCGCAACGGCGGCGAGCAAATCCGTGCGCCGTAAATTTTAAAATTTACGCCTAGACTTCGGCTATCGGAGCGGAATTTATTCGCTTTAAATTTGCACTTTTAAAATTTCTTTTCTAAATTTTTAAAATTCTATCACTAAGTCTTTACGTTAAATTTTAAATTTCGCTACGTGGGTGTATAATCTATAAAATTTCAACGCAAGGAGCAAAAAATGCAAGAAATTTCAAGACGAAATTTTATTAAAATTGGCGCGGTGGGAGCCCTAGCTTTGGCTGCAAGCAGTGCGAGTGCAACGCAAAACGCCAAAGACGTAAAATTTGACGAAGAATATGACGTTGTTGTTATCGGTAGCGGTTTTGCAGGCTCGATGGCGACACTTCAGGCTCTTAAGCGCGGCAAAAAGGTGCTTATGATCGAAAAGATGGGCCGTGCGGGCGGCAATTCCGTCATTAACGCCGGCAATATGGCGGTGCCAAATAACGAATTCCAAAAAGCTGCGGGCATCACGGATAGCAAAGAGGCTTTCATTGCAGATTGCCTAAAAGACGGGCTAAATTTAAATCACGTAGATTTGCTAGGCGTCATCTACGACCGCGCAGGCGATGCTTTTGAATACCTAAAAAGCATCGGAGTGGAGTTTTCGGGCAAGGTGATATCTGCCAGTGGACACTCGCTAAAGCGCGCCGTACAGGCCAAAAATGCTAGCGGCTCGGGCTACATCCAGCCGATGCATAAGGCGATCGAGGAAAATGCAAATGCTGTAATTAAGAAGCGTACTAAATTTGATGATTTTGTCGTAGATGACAGCGGTCGCGTCGTAGGCGTGAAGTGTCGCGAAGAATATAAGTTCGATCCGTAGCTTGCTAGCGATGATAGGGAAAACAAAAGTGGCGAAGTAAAATTTTTTAAAGCCAAAGATGGCGTCGTTCTGGCTGCGGGTGGATACAGCTCAGATAAATGGTTTCGCGCGCAGCAGGTGCCGTATCTAAAAGACAATATCGAAACCGTAAGCCAACCTGGTGCTACCGCAGGTGCACTTATCGCGGCGATGAAGCTAGGTGCGAATCCTTTGCAACTCAGCTGGATTCAACTAAATCCTTATACCAATCCTAGCGAGAAGGGATTTGGTACTTCTGCGCTATTTTCAAATCACTGCGCTAACGACTATGGTCTAACCGTCGATCCAAAGACGGGCAAACGCTTTATGAACGAGCACGCCGGGCGCAAGATCAAAACCGAAGCGATCTTTAAATGCATGGCGGAGAGCGAAAATAACGACAACTACCCCGTAAATATCTGCGATCAAGCCGCAGTTGATGCAAATAATCCGGTCTATACGTCAAAAGGCGTAGAAGCAGGCTCAATCAAAAAATTTAATACCTTGGAAGAGCTTGCAAAATTTTATAAAATTCCGCTGGAGCCGTTTTTAAAAACCGTCGCGGATTTTAACGGCTATGTCAAAGCAGGAAGCGACCCGGAGTTTGGCAAGCCTTTGACAAAAGCCGATGTAGGCGGTATCGACGTATCAAAAGCTCCATTTTATGCGTGCCAAACAAGCCCAAAAATTCTTTACTGCATGGGCGGCGTGCAGATCAATACCAAAGCCCAGGTTATTGACGCGGCTATCGGCGAGCCGATCGCAGGGCTATATGCAGCGGGCGAAATCACCGGTGGCGTTCACGGCGCAAGTAGGCTCGGTACTATGAGCATGGCTGATTGTATGGTTTTTGGCATGGTGGCGGCAGAAAATATCTGAATTTAGGGTGCGACGGCATATTTAAATTTCGCTGTCGCGTCTAAATTTTAAAATTTTATGCAAAAGAAACGTAAAATTCTATTCGTTCGATAAGGGTTAAATTTCACCGAAATTCACATAGTTTGGGGGGCGGGCATGATAGCGATCTATTTTAGCGCCACGGGCAACACGAAGCACTGCGTGGATAGGCTTATCGCTCATCTTGGCGGCGTTTGCGTCTCGATCGAGAGCAAGGCTTGCAATGAGCTTTTAAAGCACCACAATGACGTCATTTTGGCATATCCCGTCTATTTTAGCGACCTGCCGCGTATCGTGCGCGACTTCCTCTACCGAAACGGCGCGAGCTTTAGCGGCAAAAACGTATTCATCCTCGCTACGATGGAGATTTTCAGCGGCGACGGGGCAGGGTGCGCGGCTAGAGTTTTAAAACAATTCGGCGCAAACATAACGGGCGGCGCTCATATCAAAATGCCCGCGTTCATCCTCGATGTGGCGATTTTTAGCTACTCGCAAGCGAAAAACGAGCGCATAATCAAAGAGGCGGACGCTAAAGTCAGACGCGTTGCGGAGGCGCTTATCGCAGGCCGTCCGCCGCAAGAGGGGCTAGGTGCGCTTTGTCGTATCGCAGGGTTTTTAGGACAGCGGCTTTGGATGAAAATTTGGGACAAAAGCCCCTTTGCTAAGCGCAGGCCGAGCCTCGATCCATCGCGATGCAGCGGCTGCGGGGCTTGCGTCAAACCCTGCCCGATGCGTAACATAAAGCTCGCTTGCAAAAAGGCGCAATTCGGCGATGAGTGCACGCTTTGCTACAGGTGCGTAAATATATGCGAGCACAAGGCGATTACGATCCTAGGCAGGGCGAAAAATTTAGAAAAGTCCATCGCCGCAGACTTATGAGGGCGAGCTCATACCTCGCAAGTTCGCAATCAAATACATGAAAACGGGCGAGGAAATTTTACTTTTTAACAGCGCTTCGCACGGCTAAGGTGCGATATTTTGCAACGAATATGGCGCAAAAAAGTAACTCGCCGCGAGCTAGTAAAATTTAACCTACCGCCGTGCAAGATCCTCGTAAAATTTGGCTACAGCACTCGCTACGGATACGAGACCGACGAGCGCGGTAGGGTCATACTAATAAACGGCGGGCGAGGTAAGGCAAACGGCTATATCGCCGTAAGCTGCAAGAGAGAGGCGGGCAAAAAGAGAAATTTCGCTTATGTAAGCGGCCTTAAATCTCAGTCCGTCTTTTTTGCTCCGTATTTAAATTTTTACTCGGTCGCTAGATACTCCTAAATTTAAATTCTCTAGAGCCGAATGTGGCGTCTTAGAATTTTAGCAAAGGTTTATTTTGCAATACTGCGCCGTGAAATTTCAGCGAAGGCTTATTTTACCGCATATCTCAAAATTCTTAAATTACCCGCGCCGGCCTACTTAAGCTCTAAAGCGCTTGCCTTATTAATTCGCCCAAGGGCAAAATGCCGCGCCTTGCCTTATTAATTCGCCGTGGAATTTCGCGGTAAAACTAAATTTTAAAATTTGGCCCATTTAATTTGGCCCATTTAAATTTAAAAGCGCACGACTATCGCAAAAATCATCCGATATTATTGGCGACGCCGGCCTAATTTTAAAATTACACCATCGCCCCTATATACTGTGCTATAGCCGTTAAATTTAAGCAACGATAGGCGATAAAATTTTAAGAATTTCGCCGCCCAGCATTTCTTTACGCCACCAAGCCCACAAAACCGCCTAAACCTTCTTAAACTCCACGCTAAATTTGCTTCCGCATCCTACTTCGCTACGCAGCGAAATCTGCGCGCCATGGATCTTTGCGATTTGTGAGGCGATGGCTAGCCCGAGCCCTGCACCGCTATTTTGCTCGCGATTTCTGGAACGCTCGATTTGATAGAGCTTGTCCCAAATTTTAGTTTGCAAAGCAGGCTCTATGCCCTCTCCATCGTCACTTATGCTAAGTTCGCACGCGTCTGCACTGACGCAAAGCTCTAAAGCGACGCTACTGCGCGTAAATTTTAAAGCATTGCTTAAAAGATTGTTAATCAGCCTGATCAAAAGCAGCTCATCGCCGTTTACGCGCACGCCCTCGGCTATCTGCGAGCTAAAGCTTAGCCCCTTTTGTGCGCACAAAAGTTGAAAGTCTTGCGCGCACTCGCTTGCGATTTTGCTTAAGCTTACGGGTGCCAAACGCACGCCACGCTGTAAGCGGGCAAGCTCTAAAATTTGCTCTATTAGCGCCGAAATTTTACGCGCTTGATTGTTGATGACCGCGAAACTCTCCTTCGCCTCGCTCGCGTCTTGCTCGTAGGCTAGGGCGTAGTCGCTTTGAGCCAGTATAACGGCAGCGGGCGTACGCAGCTCATGCGAAAGATCGGCGCTTAGCTGCCGCTCGCGCTCAAACGCGCTTTGCAGCGATGCTAGCATTTCATTAAACGTAGCTGCAAGCGCGCTTAGTTCATCCTTGCCTCGCGGTAGTTCTATTCGCCGCGTAAAATCGCCGCTAGCTCCGATCTCGCTAGCTGTACGCGACATAGTGCGCACGGGTTTAAACGCTCTTTTTATGATGGCATAGCCGCCGTAGATGACGAGCGCCACAAATAGCGGCGATAGGATAAGAGCGATTAGCATCACGCGCTTCATCGCAAGCTCAAACTCGCTAACTGCGATTACGCCGCGTATCCATGCGCTGCGCCCTTTGATCTGCGCGTCGTAATAGAAAAACTCATCGTCGTCAAGCTCCACCTCGCGCGCGCCTTGAGGCGAGAGCGGCAGCGCAGGATCGAAGCCTTTAGGCACAAATCCCGCGATCACGCCGCCCTGTCCGTCATGTTCGTAGAAAAATACACCGTCATCAAAGCTTTTTAGCTTGTCCTCGCGCGCGGCTTTTTGCACTAGGTGGGCAAGCTTTTTTTGGCTAACGGAGCTTCCTGATACTTCGTCTAAAATATAGCCGCAAATGCCGATAATAGCGCCTGCAAGCACCAAAATAAATACGCTGTAATAAAGCGTCACGCGTAGGCTGATAGGTAGCGCGCGCGAGCTAAAATTTTCTTTAGCAGTTGCGAATACTCTAGATAAGACTTGAGTAAAATTTCTTATCGCGATTTTAGACGCGAAATTTTGTCCTTGACTTTGCGCGAGGACGCTATTAGAATTTTGCGCTAGATCAGGCTTTGCGCTTGTAGCAGAAAAATTTGGCGCGGAATTTGATGCCGGATTTTGCGTGGAATTACTTCTAAAATTTGACGCCTGGCTTTGAGTAGAATTTAGAGCCTGGTTTAACTCGATATTTTGCATGGGATTTTTCTTGCGGCTTTTCTTTAAACACGCAAAATTATGCGTAAAATTCTGTTTAAAATTTCGCACGAATTTTAATATGAAAAGCGCCGTAGCGGCAAAAATCTGCTTCGTAATCGCTGAAATTTTAATCCAAATCTTGCTATCTTGCCACGACATAGCCAAGCCCTCGCTTCGTTTCTATTATATTGCCGTGTTCGCCTAGCTTTTTGCGGATATTTTTGATTAAAACATCGATAACATTTGAGCTCGCTTCGTCGCTAAAATCCCAAATGCTATCGCCGATTTGTTCTCGGCTTAAAATCGCACTGCGATTTAGCATCAAAAGCTCTAAAATTCTATATTCCTTACCCGTTAACTCCACTACCTCGCCTGCGCAGACGACCGATTTTTTGCTTAGATTTAGGCGCACTTGCCCTATGATAATTTCGTTATCAGCAGTAGCGTTTTTACGCCTAATAATTGCGCGAAGCCGCGCCAAAAGCTCACGAAAATCAAAGGGCTTAACCATATAATCATCTGCGCCCAGATCAAGCCCTGCGATGATATCTTCTTTGGCGTCCCGCGCAGTTAAAAATAAAACCGGCGTTCCCAGTCCACGCGTCCGCGCCGCCTTTAAAAACTCAAAGCCGTCCATCACGGGCATCATAGCATCAAGCACGATAGCGTCATATTTTGCGACATCCAAAAACTCTAGTGCTTCCTTGCCGCAAAAGGCGCAATCTACGCTGTAGCCGTCCTTTTTCAGACATTTTGCGATGATTTTATTTAGATCTTTTTCATCCTCGACAAGTAAAATTTTCAAAGCGCTCCTTTAAAATTTTGCTAATTCCAATCCGCCATTTTAGCCAAAAACGCATAAATTTTGCGGTGCCTTGGATGTGTAAACACGCTCATTTTACGCACCGCTAAATTTCAGTAGCGTTAGGGAGTTGCACTAATTCGCAGGCGCCTTTTGTCTAGCTCTAATCTCGCTTGCCTTTTTATCCGCTACGCCTCCTAACCACCCTAAAAAATTTAGTGCGCCTGCTGCGATATTTAGCGCAAAAAGCCCAAATCCTACGCAGCCAAGCTTAAAATTTTGCTTAGCGATTTCGCGTTTGCAGCGGCTGCAAAGCACTGGCTTGCAAGAATTACAAACCTCCGCGCAGCTTGCTGCACTGGCATAATCTCGCGCGCTTGCGAAATTACTTGTATCTGAAAAATTTTGCGTATCGGCTAAATTTTGCTCGCTAGCGAAATTTTGCGCACTTGATAAGTCTTGCGTCTGCGAAGAATTCCGCTCGCTTGTTTCGCTTGCTAAATTTACCGAAAAATCTTGCATATTTTCATCTAAATTTTTAGCCGCGTCTGCATTTTGGGCACCATAAGTCATAGCATCAGCATTTTCGTTTATGCTAAAATCCCTAGCGTTCAAAGCCTCACTAGTTTGGGCGGAGTTATCTGCTCCACCCTTTAAGCTTTGATTTTTCATCTCACGCCTTTGCTTATTTTTGACGCTGCGAGATCTGTTCGCCCGTAGCGGCGTCGATTAGCACCTCTTTTTTGCTCATACCTTGGCGTAGTTTGACTTCGTATACAGGCTTACCGCCGTTACTTTCCAAATCGACCTCGCGAAAATCCCAGCCGGCGTTTGCGCTAAGTGCTTTAGTGCGAGCGTCTGCGGCACTGATTTTGACCTGCGAATAATCAATTTTATTAGGCTTTAGCTTCTTTTGCGTTTGAGTCTTTAAAATTTCGCCGCTTTGAGCGTCGATTTTGATCTCGCTTTCGCTACCTTCTTTATACGACTCGATCTCATAGACGAGCCTTCCGTGCTCATCGTCGATTTCTACGCTTTTTATAGTCGCGTCACCAAAGTTTTGCTGCGCGATCCCTATCGCTTGATCGAATGAAACTTTAGCGTCTTTTTCGCTAAAACTTCCTGCGTTTAATGCGCCCACAAGGGCGAATGTAGCGGCGAGTGCGCCTAAAGCTTTAAGATTTTTCATCTTTAATCCTTTTAATTTTATTTCCAAATTTATTTTGGATGGCGCAATTTTAAAACTTCAAGATGAAGCTAAGATGAATGTGCGAAGAATTTTAAAATTTCACAAAAATTTTGCTGCGATTTGTGAGATACGAAGCGCAGAATTTCCGAGCATTTACCAAAACGCCGTAAAATTTCAACTTGAAATTTTATCTCAAGGAACGCTTTGTGCCTAGCATTTTTAAAAATCCGTCGCAGCAGAAGCTTATTTTTCTAAGCTCGCTTGCTTTTGTGATGTTTTTTAACTTCTCGTTTTTTAAAAATATCATAAATGCCTACGGAATCTCGGGGCTAAATTTTATCTATCTTGTCTGCGACATGGCAGCTTTGATCGCTTTTTTGACGCTATTTTTTACGATTTTTAGCTCGCGCTATACGACAAAGCCGATTTTGATGATATGCTTTTTTATTTCGTCGTTTACGGCGTATTTCATGGATAGCTATAACGTCGTAATCGATTCGGAGATGATCCGTAACGCAGCCCAGACGAACTTTGCCGAGTCAGCGGATCTTTTTAGCCCGAGACTAGCGATTTACGTGCTGGTGCTGGGCGTCTTGCCCTGCGTGCTGATTGCTCGCGCGCGCGTTAGCTACCGTCCGCTTAAATTTGAAATTTTAGCTAAGCTCAAAGTAGCGGGCATTTGCATAATAATCATTGCGGCGCTGCTTTTTGGATTTAGCAAATACTACGCGTCATTTTTCAGAGAGCATAAAATTTTACGTAGCTACGCAAATCCCGGATATTGGATCTACAGCGGCGTTAAATTTATCGCAAAATCTAAAAAGCAAGGCTCGCAGCCTCTGATGCAAATCGCTACGGACGCGCATATCGATAAAAATTCCACAAGTCCAAAAAAACTCGTCGTCGTAGTCGTGGGCGAAGCGGCGAGAGCGGATAGATTTTCGCTAAACGGCTACGAGCGAGATACTAATCCGCTACTAGCCAAAGAGCAGGGCGTCGTAAGCCTAAGCAATACCCATTCTTGCGGCACTTCGACGGCGCAAAGCGTGCCGTGCATGTTTTCGCTGCTAAATCGCGAGGAATTTAGCGTCGAAAAGGCTGCGGAGGAGCAAAACGTATTGGACATACTAAGCCGCGCTGATGACATGGCAATTTTGTGGCGCGATAATAATTCCGATTCCAAAGGTGTGGCGCTGCGCGTAAAATATCAGGATTTTAAAATTCCGCAAAATAATCCTATCTGCGACATAGAGTGCAGGGATGAGGGGATGCTTGCAGGGCTTGATAAATTTGTCGCCGAAAACGCGGGCAAAGACGTATTAATCGTGCTGCATCAGATGGGCAATCACGGGCCTGCGTATTTCAAGCGCTATAAGAAAGAATTTGAAAAATTTAGCCCCGTTTGCCGCGATAACGAGCTTGAAAACTGCTCGCAGCAAGAAATTTCAAACGCCTACGACAACGCGATTTTATACACGGATTATTTTTTAAGCAAGGTTATAGATTTTTTAAAGCCGCATTCTAAGACGCACGAAACGGCGATGATCTATATGAGCGATCACGGCGAGAGCCTCGGCGAGAGCGGCGTTTATCTGCACGGCATGCCCTATCTTTTCGCTCCCGAGGCGCAAAAGCATATCGGTGCTATTGTTTGGCTAGGTGAGGGAAAAATGCGCGAAAGATACGATCTAGGCGCGCTTAAATCGCATAAGGACGACGCTTTTTCGCACGATAATCTTTTTCACACGCTGCTTGGAATTTTTGAAGTAGATACAAAGGTGTATAACAAGGATTTGGATATTTTAAGCGGAGTAAAAATTAGAATTTCGCGCTAAATTCCGTCGTAAATTGTGAGTGAAATTTTAGCAGCAAAAAATTCTATTGGCAAAATTCTAATTTAAGCTTAGTTTGAAATTTTACCTAAACTTGAGCAAAATCTACTCTAAAAATTTTTATGCAAAAGCTAAAAGAAAGGCAAAGTGCCGCAAAAACTCAATCTCTCATTTATCGTTGCGAGCTATGAATTTTAAATTTCATTAGAAATTTTATATGCAGTTTTGATAAAAGCCTGCGCTAGATGGTTTAGGCGTTTGCCTTTTTTATAGGCGATTATCAGCGTATTATCGAGCTCGCGCGCGCCTACGTCAAAGAGCTTTATCCTACTTGCCTTATCTTCTTTTATCATCTGCGGTATGCTAAAGCACGTTCCTGCGCCGCTTGCGACGATGGCATTGGCGATATCAAAAGTCTCCGTACGGCATAGCACTTTCGGCGCAAAGCCTGCGGCGGCAAAGAATGCATCTATCTGCTCGGCGCTCCTTAGGCTTTGATTAGGCAGGATAAATCTTTCCTCTTTTAAGCGCGAAATGTCAATTTTGGGAACAGATTCGTTTTTAAACTCAAGCGAGAGCGGATGGGCGGAGCTTAGAGCGACATAGGTTTTTTGCGTTAGAATTTTAACCCCGTCAAGTCCGCTCATATCGATGGGCAGTATCAGCATACCGACATCAAGATCACCTTGAAGTAGCATTTCACGAATGCTAAGCGCAGAAGAAAATTGCGTAATTTGCAGATCCGAATCCTTAAATTTCTTGCAAAACATCGGCAGCAGCGATGGCAGTAGATTATAGCCGTTCTGCGAAAAACCAATGCGAATTTTATCATTTTTTACGTCGCTTATTTCAGAGATATCGCTTTTTAGGTCGTTTATGGCGTCAAAAATGACTTTGGCTTTACTAGCATAAATTTTTCCCGCGCGCGTAAGCGAAATGGGATTACTCGTGCGGTTAAAAAGCTGCGTTCCAAGCTCGCGTTCCAGCGATAAAATGCTCTGCGATAGCGACGGCTGCGGGATTTTAAGTGCTTCGGCAGCCTTAGTAAAGCTGCGGAATTCTGCTACTTTTAATACTAGCTCCATGCGATGCAAATTCATTTAGCCTCTCCAATTGATAATTTAATTCTTATGAAATGATACACTAAATAATATTTGACTTATGTTAAAAATGAAACTAAAATTACGTTTTTAGTTTAGAACTTTAAACTTAAGCTAAGAATTTCTCAAATGGAGAGGAAAATGAGTGAATCAAATTTCAACAGACGCGATTTTTTAAAATCGGCCTGTATCGGCGTCGGCGCGCTTAGCCTTAGCGGCTGCGTGGATACCGACAAGAGTAAAAGCGCAGACGGCGGCAACGAAGGCGGCCTTCCTAGTGTGGACGTACTCGTTATCGGCTCGGGAGGCGCGGGTCTGCGCGCAGCCGTAGCGGTAAGAAAGAGTAATCCAAATCTCAGCGTAGTCGTAGCTACAAAGATGATGCCTTCGCGCAACGCCACCTGTATGGCAGAAGGCGGTATCAACGGCGTTACGAGCTTCAGTGGCGGCGATTCATACAAACTTCACGCCTATGACACCGTAAAGGGCGGCGCATATCTCGTAGATCAGGACGCCGCGATTAAATTTTGCGAGCTTGCGGGCCCTACGATTGCCGAGATGGATTACATCGGCACGCTGTTTTCCAGAAACGCTAGCGGCGGCGTGGACGGCAAAGAAAGCGGCGTCCCGGGCGGCGTAGCGCAGCGCTTCATGGGCGGCGCGTCTAAAAAACGATGCAACTACTCCGCCGATAAGACGGGTCATATCTTGATGCACGCCTGTTTTGACGATGCGGTCAGCAACGGCGTGAAATTTTTAATCGATCATGAGCTGCTTGAGATCAGCGCGCCTGAGGGCAAATGCGAGGGCGTCGTGCTTCGAAATATCCAAACCGGCGATTTTTATCCGGTGCTTTGCAAAGCCTTGGTAATCGCTACGGGCGGATACACGAGGATGTTTTACAACCGCACCTCGGTGCCTTATATCGCTACCGGCGACGGTATTGCGGCGGCACTGCGCGCAGGTCTTGGATTTAGCGATCCCGAGATGGTGCAGTTTCATCCCACAGGTATCAAAAGCGGCGGCGCGCTCATTACCGAAGCTGCGCGCGGCGAGGGCGGATATCTGCTCAATAACAAAGGCGAGCGCTTTATGAAAAATTACCACGAAAAGATGGAGCTTGCGCCGCGCGATGTCATAGCTCGCGCGATCGAAACCGAGATTCGCGAGGGCAGGGGCTACGGCGAGGGGCTCGGCGCATACGTGCTGCTTGACGTAAGACATCTCGGAAAAGATAAAATTTTAAAAGCCCTTCCTAAGATCAGACACACCGCCATTTTATTTGAGGGTATTGATCTGATCGAGGAGCCGATTCCGATTCGTCCTACCGCACACTACTCGATGGGCGGCATTGAAGTCACAAAATTTGACGATATGAGCACTAAAATTTCGGGGCTTTATACCGCGGGCGAGGCGTCTTGTATCTCGATTCACGGCGCAAACCGCTTGGGCGGAAATTCTTTAACCGACGCCGTCGTAACGGGCAAACTCG
Organism: uncultured Campylobacter sp.; assembly: GCF_937980635.1. GTDB lineage: Bacteria > Campylobacterota > Campylobacteria > Campylobacterales > Campylobacteraceae > Campylobacter_B. The sequence continues at coordinate 66,442 of NZ_CALJPG010000016.1, read as the reverse complement.
CAGGGCTCGGCGCAGCGGATTATGCTGCAAAACAAAGCGGTTTTGGTGACGGTAAAAGAGCGAGCGAGCTCGCGCAAAAATGGCAGGCTAAATTTAAGCAGATCGCAAACGGCTCGGGCAAGGCAAACGAGATGTATGAGTTACGCGAAGAGTTAGGCGCGCAGCTTTGGGACAATATGGGCATCTTTAGAACAGGCGAGAAGCTCGATCTGCTTTCGCAAAATTTAGAGGGTATTAAAGCGCGCTACGACGAGCTGCACGTCGCGGATGTAAATCCGGTTATGAATACCGCATTTACCGACTATGTCGAGCTTGGAAATTTGATCCTGCTTGCGCGCTGTGCGTGTTTGGCTGCGCAAAAGAGGCTGGAAAGCCGCGGCGCGCATACCAGAGAGGATTATCCGAAGCGCGACGATAAAAATTTCTTAAAGCACAGTATCGTGACGATGAACGACGCAGGCGAGCTAAGCTTGGGCTACAAAGAGGTTGTCGTTACGGAATTCTCTCTTGACGGAAGGAAACCTCAATGAAATTTATCATAGACCGCTTCGACGGAAGCAAAAATTATAAGCAAGCCTACGAGCTTAGTTTGGAGCAGATCAAAGGAAAGACCCTGCTTGGAGTTTTGCAATTTATTAAGCAAAATTTAGACATCACTTTAAATTTTACCGCAGCGTGCCGTATGGCGATATGCGGAGCCTGTGCCGTGAGGGTAAACGGGCACTCATATCTCGCCTGCGATACCAAGATGGAGGCTTTGCTTGCGGAGTATGAGAACCCGGATAGCTTTACGATCTCGCCGCTAAATAATTTCCGAGTGATTTCGGATCTAGTGGTGGACTGGGAGCCTAGTATCGAGAATTTAAGAAAGATCAAACCTACGATTACCCCTAAGAAAGAATTTAGCGCCGATAAGGGCTGTAAGCAAAGCCCGGAGCAGATGGAGCGCGTCAAAAAGCAGTGGGATTGCATCCTTTGCGGCTGCTGCGCTAGCGAATGCAATAAGCTTGGAGCCGATGCGAGCGATTATATGCAACCTTTTGTTTTTACGCATGCTAACCGCGCCGCGTTTGATTCAAGAAGCAGGGATGCTATGCCTCATCTAAAGCCTGCGGTACTAAACGGATTATGGCTATGCGTGCACTGCCAAGAGTGTGCCGATCGCTGCCCTAAAGGCATAAGCGCTCAAAGCGACATCACCGCACTTCGCGCTCTAGCGATGAAAAAAGGCTTAACCGCAGGAAGCGGTCCAGCTCACGCAGAGGCGTTCCTGCTAGATATCGTAGAGGGAAGCGGAAGGCTAAACGAGATCAAGCTTGCTTTAAGAAGCGAAGGCGTATTTGCAAATATGGGCAAGATGGACGTAGCGGCAAATTTAATGGCTGCGGGTAAGATGAATCCTTTGCACGTATTCGGAGGCGAGGAGATCGAGGGACATGCGGGGCTCGTTAAGATGATAGAGGCCGCACGCAAGGCTCAAGCTAGCGGCGAGATAGAATAAGGAGGAGAGTATGAATAACGAATTTGCATTTTTCCCGGGTTGCGTTTTAAGTCAAGCCGCAAAGGAATCTAAAATTTCACTTGAAGCGATCGCTCCGGTACTGGGTATTAAACTTCACGAGATAAAAGGTTGGAGCTGCTGCGGGGCTAGTCAAGCTCAATGCGTCGATCCTATGGCAAGCTTGGTAGCCAATGCCAGAAACATCGCGCTAGCCGAGGGTATGAATATGCCTCTGCTAACTACCTGCTCCACCTGTATGCTAACTCTAACTAAAGCAAAGCTAACTTTGGATAAGGGTGCTAAAAGCTATATCAATACCTTTTTAAAAGAGGGCGGTATGCAGTATCAGGGAAGTACCGAGATAACGAGCTTGCTTTGGGTGCTATATCAGAATTTAGACACTCTAAAAGCCAAGGTTGTTAGACCGCTTTCAAATTTAAAAGTAGCGCTATTTTATGGCTGCCACTCATTAAGACCGGAGCGCGAGCTTAAAAAAGAAAGCTCGACCAATCCGAAAAGCTTTGAAGCGGTAGTTAGCGCACTTGGTGCTCAGATAGTGCCTTTTGAAAAGCGCCTTGATTGCTGCGGCTTTCACGCTAGCTATCCAGCGGTAAAATCAGTATCTAAAATGTCAAGCGAGATCGTAAATGACGCTGCCGAGCACGGAGCGGACGTCGTAGTTACTCCTTGTCCGCTATGTCAGATGCAGCTTGATATCTATCAGGAGCGATACCAAGAAGCGATGAACTCAAAGGCAAGAAAGCCGATCATCCACCTATCTCAGCTGGTAGGCCTTGCACTTGGGCTAAGCAACGAACAGCTCGGACTAAACATCAATATCCAAGATGCAACGAGATTGGTAAGCTGATCTTTGAGAAATTTCTAAAGATTTAACGGATGATTTTGCAAAAATATTTCGCCGCGGCGCACAAACAGTGCGCCTGCTAGTATCGCACAAAATCATCCGACCTACGCTTACTTTATCCTAAAATACTTTCCGCTACTATAAAATTCTTGGATAAAATTTCACTGCTTTATAAATTTTAACGCTTCATAAATTTTAATGCTTTCTCTGTCGTAATTTAACGTTTCGCCCGGCGAATCAAATTTTAATCCGCCTTTTATTTTTAAATTTAAAACCTGCTAGACGATGAATAAATATAAAATTTTAATTAAATCTAATGAAATTTAAGGTGCATGAATTCTAAATTTCGATAGAATGCCATTTAAAAATATCCTAAATTTCAGGAGGACGATATGGTTGATTTAGCTCAAATTTCGGCTAGACTTGATGCCGTTGAGCGTTTGCCGCGAATAAAAGCGGAGGAAAGCATACAAGAAAGGCTTAAGAGAAAAGGTTTTTCGCGTCGTGATTTTATGAAATGGAGCGGAGCGATGACCGCGATGCTTGGTCTTCCGGCCGCATTTGTACCGAGCGTGGCGCGAGCTGCGGAGCTTGCGGATCGCCTGCCGGTAATCTGGCTTCATATGGCGGAGTGCACGGGCTGTAGCGAGAGCTTGCTACGCACCGAGACGCCTAGCATCGACAGCCTAATATTTGATTACATCAGCCTTGAATATCACGAGACGATAATGGCTGCCGCAGGCTGGCAAGCCGAGGAAAATTTAGAGGGTGCGATCGAAAAATACAAGGGGCGCTATATCTTAATGGTCGAGGGCGGAATCCCAAGCGGCAAGAATGAATTTTTCCTAACCGTGGGTCCTGAGGGCAAGAGCGGAGCTCAACACTGCAAAGACGCGGCCGAAGGCGCTGCAGCAATATTTGCGATCGGTACCTGTTCGAGCTTCGGCGGTATCCAAGCCGCAGCTCCGAATCCGACCGGCGCAGTAGGTCTAGAAAAGATCATAAGTAAGCCTGTCGTCAACATCCCAGGCTGTCCACCGAATGAAAAAAATATCGTCGGCAACGTGCTAAATTTCATCCTTTTCGGCACGCTTCCGAGCCTAGACGTTTATAATAGGCCTAAATGGGCTTACGGGCTACGAATACATGATCTGTGCGAGCGCCGCGGACATTTCGATGCGGGCGAGTTTGTAGAAAGCTTCGGAGATGCGGGTGCGAAGGACGGATACTGCCTTTATAAAGTAGGCTGCAAGGGTCCTTATACGTTTAACAACTGCTCGCGCGAGCGTTTCAACTCCCACACTAGCTGGCCGGTACAAGCGGGTCACGGCTGCATAGGCTGCTCAGAGCCTGATTTTTGGGATCATATGGGGCCTTTTGAGGAGCCTTTGGCGGATCGCCTTTACGAAAGCGTTTTTGGCGGGCTAGGCGCTGATGCTACCGCAGATAAGATAGGTGTCGGAATTTTAGCGATCACGGGTGTTGCGGTAGCGGCACACGCGGCGATTGCGTCATTTAAGAAAGATAAAGGGGAATAATCATGTCGCAAAGAATCGTAATAGATCCGATAACCAGAATAGAGGGACATTTAAGAATAGAGGTCGTAGTGGATGACGAAAACGTCGTCCGCGAGGCCTATAGCAGCTCGACGCTATGGCGCGGGCTTGAGACCATAGTAAAAAATAGAGATCCGCGCGACGCGGGATTTTTTATGCAAAGAATTTGCGGCGTCTGCACCTTCTCGCACTACAAAGCGGGCATCGTCGCGGTAGAAAACGCCCTCGGTATCACTCCGCCGCTAAATGCCTTGCTAACGCGCACGCTGATGGCTAACGCGCTGTTTTTACACGATCATCCGGTGCATTTTTATCAACTCCACGGGCTTGATTTCGTAGATGTAGTAAGCGCGCTTAGCGCCGATCCTAAAAAAGCAAGCGAAGAGGCGTTTAAATACTGCGACACCCCTTATGCGTGCGGTGCCGATAAGCTAAAAGAGGTGCAGGATCGCGTGGGCGCTTTTGTTAAAAAGGGCGCTTTGGGGCCTTTTGCCAATGCCTACTTCGGCCATCTTACATACAAGCTTAGCCCGGAGCAAAATTTGATCGCTCTTTCGCACTATCTTGAGTGTTTGCGCATTCAGCGTACGGCGGCTCAGATGATGGCGATATTCGGTGCGAAGCAGCCTCATCCGCAAAGCCTTACCGTAGGTGGCGTCACCTGCGTGATGGATATCCTAAGTCCTGCGAGACTTGGCGAATATATGTCTAAATTTAAAGAGGTCGCAGACTTCGTAAATCGCGCCTATTATCCTGATCTCGTAATGGCTGCTAAAGCTTACGGTAACGAACCTAGCGTGCTAAATGATATCGGCGTGGCAAATTTATGGACTCATCAAGAATTTCAGCTTTCAAAGAACGAATGGCTATTTCAAAGCGGCATGATTATGAACGGCGATATTAGCAAGGTTTTGGAGCTTGATGAGAACAAGATTACTGAGGAGGCAACGCATGCGTGGTATAAAAACGATGCAGCGCTTCATCCTTACGACGGAGAACAGGAGCCGAATTATACGGGCCTTCAGGACGGGCAGAGCATCGACGCGCACGGCAAAGAAGCGCATACGAGGGTGCTCGATACTCAGGGCAAATACACCTGGATCAAGGCTCCGCGATACGACGGCAAACCGCTTCAGGTAGGGCCTCTTGCAAATATCGTAGTAAATTACGCCAAGAAAAACGAGCGCGTAGTAAAGGTCGTGGATCAATTCCTAAAAGACGCCGGCTTGCCGCTTGAGGCGGTATTTTCAACGCTTGGACGAACGGCGTGCCGTATGATCGAGGCTAAAGTCGTAGCCGACAACGGACTGATCGCGCTAGAAAATTTGATCGCAAACATCAAAAGCGGCGATACCGAAACCTGCGCAAAATATGTAATCGATAACTCAAAAGAGTACAAAGGTCGCTATATCGGCCACGTACCGCGCGGTGCACTTAGCCACTGGTGCAGGATCGAAAAGGGTGTCATCAAAAACTGGCAGGCGGTCGTGCCGTCTACTTGGAACGCCACGCCAAAGGACAAAGACGGCGCTATGGGCGCCTACGAATCCTGCTTGATCGGACTTAAGCTTGCCGATCTTTCCAAGCCGTTAGAGATCATCCGCCGCATCCATTCATTCGATCCTTGCATAGCCTGCGCCGTGCACGTGATGGACGCTAAAGGGGCGGAGCTTGGCTGCTATAGGGTAGATCCCAGCAAAGGATAAACGATGAAAAAAAGATTTGCGGAATACGAGTTCTCAATCGGCCTTAGGCTCACTCACTGGCTGCGTGCGCTTTGCATTACGATTTTGGTGATCACCGGATATTACATCGCCTTTGTTTTCACCGCGCCCGAGGTGAGTCCCGAGCCGGTGCTTTTCATGCAGGCTAAATTTAGATTCGTGCATCTGATCTTCGGCTTTGCGATGATCGGTGCGGCGATCTTTAAAACCTATCTTTTCTTCTTCGATAAAAAGAGTAGAAAAGAGCTTTTAAGCATCAAGGATTTTTTTAGCCCGCGCGTCTGGATCGCTCAGATCAAATACTATATCTTTTTGGGCGAGCACCCGCATCTTCGCGGCGTTTACAACCCGCTACAGTTCATTTCCTATCTGGGCTTTTATCTAGTGCTGTTCGTAATCTGCCTAACGGGTATGATCTTATACGTTCACGTCTATCACGAAGGGCTCGGCGGCGCGCTATACGGGCTCTTGCGCCCGCTAGAAGCTGCGATGGGCGATCTAAGCGAAGTGCGAATGATACATCATCTTTGTATGAATATCATCATAATCTTCGTGCCGATCCACGTCTATATGGCGGTCTTTAACGCCGTCAAGGGCAGGGATGGCGCGATGGATGCGATCGTAAGCGGCTATAAATTTAAAAAGGAAGAGCACGCTTGAGGGTGCTGGTACTGGGTATCGGCAACGTCATCTACGCGGACGAGGGCATAGGCGTGCACTTCGTCCGCGCGCTCGCGCAGAACTATAAATTTTATCCTAAAGCCGCCGCACGAAATTCTAAGGCGGGCGAGGATTTCGCGGCGCAGAATTTCATGCAAAATTCCGCCCAAGTCTCTGCGATACAAAATTCTACCTCGCAAAATTCCATAGAGCGCAACTCCTTGCAAAATTTTGCAGATGAGAATTCTATCTTTAAGCAAAATTTCGCGACAGCGAATTTAGACCGAAATTCTACTTCAGAAAATTCCGCAAAGCAGAATTTCGCTTCAAATTCTACTTCGCAGAATTCCGCCATAAATTCCGCAGCGCAAAGCTCTATCAATGCGAACCTCGTTGCCAAAAATCTCGCCGTGCCGAGCGATAGTGCGGATCAGATCAGCTTTATCGACGGCGGGACGCTGGCTAGCTTTTTGATGCCTACGATGGCGGAATTTGATGAAATTTTGCTCGTAGATTGCATAGACGCGGACGGCGCAAAGGGCGGCGAGGTGTATTTTTTCGACTACGACGCGATGCCTAAGCAGATCAGCTGGAGCGGCTCGGCGCACGAGGTCGAAATGCTTCAAACCCTGCAGATGATGGATCTTTGCGGCGATCTGCCTCACGTTAAAATTCTAGCGGTCGTGCCGCGCCGCATCGAGGAAGCAAGCTTTAAGCTAAGTTCTGTGATATTGCAGTCCTCAAAAATCATGGAAAAAACGGCGCTTAGGTACCTATCGAATCTTGGTTTCGCGCATGAAAAAATCGCCGATCTCAGCGCCCAAGATATCGCGGATCGATTTGCAAAAAAGGGGCGAGATGATAGTAGCATATGAGTTTAACTACCTTAATGAAAATGCGCTAATAGCGCACTTCTTGCTGTTTTATGCTCGCAAAAGCGCACTTGAGTTTTGCCTGAAAAAAGAGGCGAGCTTAATAAGCCTTTTCGTGCGCGGCGGCGAGGATGAAATTTTAAAATTTAGCGACGAGGCGATGCCGCTGATTCCAAACTCTATATTTTTGGCAAAATCCTCCGTGCGAGTGGTGGACGAGGGCGGCGCCGAAGCGAAAGCTCTGAAATTTAACGGCACGTTTGAAGATGCCTCCTCGGGCGATTTAAGCAAATTTTTAGAGGATGAAATTTCAAACGCAGCCAGTCAGGCTAAATTTAATAACTTTACCCCGCGAGTGATGAAAGAATACCTCGCTCACGCCGAGCCGTCTCAAAACGAATTCGGAATAATAAGCGGCGCCAGCGTGCTTCATGACGGAAAATTTGAAGCGGTAGGTAGGGAGAATTTTGCTTGCTTACTGGAGTTTTGCCGCATAAACTTATTTCATGCTCAGCAGGTGCAGATTAAGCGCGGCGGCGCAACTTTCACGCTCAAGGCGGATGTGGATTTTAGCACCGATTTTTTGATAGCCGCGGGAGTGGGCGCGCTGGATGGGATTTTTGCGAGCGACGAAAAGAGCAAAATTGCGCTCGCAGCCTTCGAAAAGCCGCTCATAAGCCTAAAAACCAATGCGATCTTTAGAAAAAACCACGAGGACGCGCCTAAATTTTTTGACGTAAAGCTTGCGGGCGATATATTCGTGTTTGCGCTTGGGCGTGCTTTGGCAAGCGACGGGATCTATTTTTTAAGCGCAAAATGCGAAAGCGCGGCGCAAAAAGATAAAATTTTTAAAGTCGCGCCGCTGCAAAACGGCTTTTTGATCGTGCAAAACGAGGATTTTTTAAGCGGCAGCGCGAGCTCCTATCTGAAAAACTCAAACGACAAAAACTCCGCTCTTTTTGCGCTTACGTGCCGCGAGAAGGGGGTTTTGAACGACTCCAAAAAACGCGTTTTGCGCTGCTTTTTGGGCGTGGGCGCAGACGATGAGATCGCAATTTACGGCGAAAGCTCTAAAAAAATTCTGCTGAAATTTAATCTGTCGCGCAGTTTCGACGAACTTAAGGCTCAAATTTGCGCGGATGAGACGGGCGCGAAGCTGCTTGAAAATTTCAGCGCCAAATTTAACGTAAACGCCGCAAAAATCGATGAAATTTTAAAAAGCGCAAACGCGGGATTTCACACCATCTTTAGCGTCGCCGCGCAGCTTATATGGGGGCGCGATGCGGCGTTTTTGATTGCCGCTGCGGAGGATTTTGCGGGCGGCAAAGGGGTGCGGCTTGATTTTTGCACGGACGAACACGGCTGCCTGCAAGCGGATAAAATTTTGCGCTCGGCGATGAGCTATGCGCTCGCAAGCGCCAATGAGAAGCTGTTTGCGTTCGGATTTTTCGATAGTTTGGGCTACTTTTTAAGCGATCTGGCGGATGAGCGCAAAGAGGATTTTGATGTTTTGATCTTCGGCGGCGCGATGTTTGGCGGGCGCAAATTCGCGGATTTAATGCTTAAACTTTGCAAAAATTTTGACGCGAGCTTTAGCGACAGCTTCGCGCTTCAAGCTCGCTAGATCGGGCATATATGCGTATTTTTGGCAAAGCTTTGAAGCCTTATTCGCAAAACGGCGAGTTGCGCGGGCATTGCGGTGCCGATAGCTGCGCCATACGGGCTAAGCTTAACGCAGATGAGATCGCGCGAAATTTTAAAAAAGCGGCAAAGGGCGCGGAAGCAAAGGAACAAATTTTATTAAATTTAGAGCATATTTTGAGGCGCCTGGTACGTTTTGTCCGCTTGCAGCGAGCGCAACTTGCTTGCAAAGCAGCTCCTGCACCGCGCAATTTATGAAAGCACGTGCATGAAAGCGGCTAAATTTGAGGTTTTCGGAGCGGTGCAGGGGGTCGGATTTCGCCCGTTCGTCTACAAACTCGCCGTGGATTTAGGGCTAAAAGGCGAGGTTTATAACGACGGCGAGGGCGTTAAAATCATCGTTTGCGCAGATCTTTCCGAGCCGCAAAAAGGCTCGATTGATAAAAATTCCGCCCCTTTAAATTTAGATGAGCCAAATTCTAACGAAATTCAAGCGCAGAAAGTATCGTCATCAGCTGCTCGGTCTTTAAATTCTGCCGAGTCGGATTCTAGCGAGACCGCAAGCTCGTCACTAAATTTTACGGGCTCAAATTTAAGCCAGGACTCCATTTCGCCGCAAAGCGCACCGAACTTACCGAATGATTCGGCCGGCTTGCTACGTGATCTAACAAACGATTTAGCAAATCCGCCTGATTTGACGAGTTTGCCACATGATTTGATGAGAGATTTTCAAGCTGCAGCGAGCGATAAATTTTTACCGAACTTATTCGAGACCGATCTAAACGAGCAGGGCTCCATTTTGCCCGCTTTGTCGGATCAAAATTTCATCGTGCAAAATTCGTCGCAGCAGCGAGGTATTTCACATAATGAATCGCTGCAAGACTTGCAAAATACTAAGCGCGACTTGCAAGATGCGAAAGAGGACTTGCAGGACTTTAAACACGATTCGCAAAGCGTCGAGCAAGATCTGCGCGAAGAAGAAATTTTGAAAATTTTCGAGCAGCGCCTTCGCAGTGAAGCGCCGCCGCTTTGTCGAATCGATAAAATTATCTGCACCGATCTAAATACGCAATATTTTACGCAGAATTTTACTGATTTTAAGATCACGCAATCCAAAGAGGGGCGCAAATTTAACCCGATTTTGCCCGATTTTGCGATCTGCGATCAGTGTAAAAAAGAGTTTTACGACCCGCAAAATCCGCGTTTCCACTATCCTTTTATCAACTGCACGGATTGCGGCCCGCGCCTTAGCATCATCGCCGCGCTGCCATACGACCGCGCAAACACCACGATGAGGGCATTTGAGATGTGCGAGTTCTGTCGCGGCGAATACACAGACCCGCTTACGCGCCGCTATCACGCCGAGCCGATCTCCTGCCCGCACTGCGGTCCGCAGCTGTTTTTATGCGGCGCGGGTGGTGAAATTTTATCAAGCGGCGAGGAGGCGATAGCGCGCACGGCGGAGCTTTTGCGGCGTGGACAGATTGGCGCGATCAAGGGGATGGGCGGCTTTCACATCGTTTGCGATGCTACGAACGAGCGCGCGGTACGCATGCTGCGAACGCTCAAAAAGCGCCCGAGTAAGCCCTTTGCGATCATGTGTCGCGACGCAGCGCAGGCAGGGCGCGCAGCGAGCCTAAGCGCAGAGGAAGAGGCGCTGATAGACTGTAACGTCAAGCCGATCGTGATTTTAAAAAAGCGTGAGTTCGTTTGGCGCACGCTGACGGGCTTTGCGGCGGATTTCGGCACGCAAAATTTAAAGGCGCAAGGCAAAAATCCTATATCGCCGAAATTTGCGGGCGAGCAAGAAGAGGCGGCGCAATGGCAGGGCTCTGAACTACAAAATTTACGAAATTCCGCAACGCAAAATTTTAGTACGCAAAGCGCTGAAAATTGCGCAGAGCAGGGGATATTACAGAGTGCGCAAATTTTCAGCAAAACGGCGCACCGTAATTTCGCCTACGATATGCTAGCGGCAGACGACTCGCAATGTGCAGTAAACGAGCTAGAGCGCGCGTACGATGGATCTGATTTGCGGTGCGCGGCTAAAAATTTGAGCTCGCCGCAAGCAGTAAGCGAGGCGCAAGTTACGATTAACGAGTTAAAATCGCAATTTGCGGCAAATGGCAGAGAACTGCGATACGTATCGCCCGGTTCTTGGCATGCGGACGAGCAAAATTTACAACTCTCAACGAAGATATCTGATTTGCAGCCTGCAGCGAGCGAGCCCGTTTCGCAAAGATCCGCGAATATTTCAAGTTTGCAATATGCCGCGGATAGGGCAAACTCGCGATATGGGGCGTGTGAGCAGGACTTGCAAAACGCTGCAGATAAGGCGGCTTTGCAATGTGCGGTGAGCGAGCCAAGTTCGCAACAGACGATAAATTCGCAAGGCTCATGCTCTGCGCAGGCGTGCGTGGCGGACGTGCGTGGCGCATATTCCGATAACGGGGGCGATTTCGTGCGTTTGCCCGCGAGCTTTTCGGCGATTTTTAGGGCGGGTGCGATTTTTATCGCTCCAAGCGTGGCGCCAAACCTTAATAAAATTGGCATTTTCCTAGCCAATACCGGCGTGCATCTGTTGCTTTTTGAACACTTTGATCGCCCGATCGTCGCCACAAGCGCAAATATCAGCGGCGAGCCCATTATTTTTAGCAGCGAGGAGTTGCGCGCGAAGCTGAGCGGCGTCATCTCGTTTTACCTGGATAACGACCGCGAAATTTTAACGCCGAGCGACGATAGTATCGCGTTTTTGCAGGAAATTAAAAAAGAAGCTGCAAGCGCGAATGCAAACGATTGCACGCACGATATATACACGCTTGAGACCCGGGCTCACAGCGAGAATATGGCACAAAATTTTGAAGCACCGCATGCTGTGTCGCTTCCCTCGATCGATACGAAGTCCGATTTGAACGTGATTATAAAGCGGCAGCCGAATGAAAATACGTCAAACTCGAAAAGCGATGCTCTAAAACGGGCAAATTCCAAGCAAGGCTCGAAGCGTGATCCGAGTGAAGGTCTGCAAAGCTCGCGAGTAGCCGTTTGCGAGCTAAAAAATTCGCAAAATTTATCCGAAAAAGCAAAAAATGAGCAAGAAAGCGCCGCGCTAGGTAGCATCTGCGACGCGACGATAGCCGATGAAAGCACCGATGCGGCGATAGATAGTTGCGACGCGTTCTCGGATGACGGGCGCGACGTCGTGGCATCAAACGATGAACGTGACGGCGCATCTTTAAATTTTAAAAACGGCGCGGCATCGATTGATACGAAGCGCTGCGGCACCGAGAACGCGGAAAATCTCGAAAAAGCAAAAGGCGGACAGGGCGCAGCAACATTGAGCGATAAATTTGGCGCCGCACCTTCAAATTTAAAAAGCGACGTAGCGGCGCCAAGCGAGACCAAACATAATATCGCAGCCCAGGATAGCGAGCGCTTTGTGACCTCAAATAGCAAGCGAGACGCGACCCCAGGCAGCCAGGACACAACATTAAATTTTAAAAACGGCGTCACAGCGTTAAATTTCAAAAGCGCGAACGATCAAGCGAGCGGAATTTTAAATCGAGCGCTGTTTTTGCGAACCTCTCGCGGAATGAATCCAAAAATTTTCCCTAGCAAATTCCAGCTAAAAGGCACTTTCCTAGCGCTCGGAGCAGAGCTTAAAAATGAGTTTGCGATCTACAAAGACGGGCAAATTTTCATCTCGCCCTACATCGGCGATCTTAAAAACGTCGCCACAAATGAGCGATTTTTCGCGCTTTTGGATATGTTCGTGTGCGCCTACGAGCTGAAGTTCGACGCCGTTATCGCGGATCTGCACCCGCAGTTTTCGCACACGCGTTTTTTCGAGCGGCGCGGATACCCCGTGATCCGCTACCAGCACCATTTCGCGCATCTGGTTTCAAATTTAGCGCAAAATGATCTTCTTTTTAGCGGCAAAAAATACCTCGGCTTCTGCTTCGACGGCACCGGCTACGGCACGGACGGCAAAATTTGGGGCGGCGAAGTGATGGTGTTTGACCCGCACGGCTATCGTCGCATCGCAAAATTTGATGAAATCGCGCTTATCGGCGGCGAGAATGCGATCAAAAACATCTACAAACTTGCGCTCGCGCTCATATTTAAATTTAACGCAAAGGACGCTGCACGCGAGTTTTTGGCAAAATTTAGCACGGGCGAAGTCGCAAATTTAGAAAAAATCGCACCGCGTGCCGTCCGCTCAAGCTCGCTAGGGCGGCTGTTCGACGCGTTTGCGGCGGTCATTTGCGACCTGCGAACCGTAAGCTTCGACGGCGAGGCGGGCATGCGGCTAGAAAACCTCTATATCGACGGCTGCGAGCAGAGCTACGAATTTACGCTGCGAAAGGAGGGCAAAAATTTTATCCAAAACGCGCCACAATCCGCTTCGCAGCAGCAAAGCGCCGATGATTTGGCGCGCGAAGCGGGGCAGGGCGGTTTAAATGCGAAAAATCATAGCGGTATGAAAGATAGCTGCGCGTTGCAAGGCGATTTTAAAAAGCTTGCTGGCAATGCGGCGAGCAAAGGCAAGCTTAAACTAGCGACCCAAAACATCGCCGAAAGCAGCGATAAAAAGAATGAAAGTTCCGCCTCAAATTCTATAAACCAAGCATCCGCCCTGAATTTAATAAATTCTAAAAGCAAAAGCGCCGCCGATGCGGATCAAACCCCGCAAAATAGAGCTTGCGCGCCGAGCCTTGAGGGCGAATGCTATGTGATCGATTACAAAGAGGCGTTTTTGCAGGCTTTGCGCGATGAGCCGCGCTTGGCTGCGACGAAATTTATAAACGCCATCGCAAATTTCATCGCAGCTTTCGCCGAGGGCGCGGGGCTGGAGGTCGTGCTAAGCGGCGGGGTCTTTCAAAACGCGACGCTTCTAAATCTTACGTGCAAAAAGCTGCGCGAACGAGGAGTAAAATTTCATCTAAACCGCGAGATTCCGTGCAACGACAGCGGCATCGCATACGGGCAGCTCGCGGCGTATCTAAGCGAAATTTCGCGCTAAGCTCGTCCACAAAAAACGCAATTATAGCCGTTAAGCTCGCTTGGTAAAATTTATCGTATCATCTCGCCGCTAAATTTATGAACTCTGCGCCCTGCCTGCTCTTTGCGTAAATTTTAACGCTACGGGCGATAAAATCCACTGCGGCTAGCTTTTCTAAAATCGCAAAATCAGCGAACAAATTTACGCCTTGCCGTCTTCATATGTCGCAGCCGAAACGTTAAAATTTTAAAATTTAACGGCGCGCCCACGCTGTCGCCATAGCATTACGCGCGCAGCTATGACAATCGATGCAAAATTCTACCGCGGCGAATGGCTAGATACTGCGCAAATCCCAAACTAAGACGCTATTTAGCGCCCGACTCTTAAAATTGGGCAAGTTCGCGGTAGAATTTAAAATAACGGTAGCACCGGTAAATTTCATCGCGCTAGCACTAAAATACAACGCGAAATCGCGAGCAAAATTTCAAAATACGCACGATGCCTTGGAGCTTTAAATTTTAAAGAATAAGCCAAATTAGCGCAAAATTCTTACTATTTGAGCGGAATTTCGGTAAAATTACGTTCAAAATACGCGAAATGAGGGAAACTATGAAAAAAGAGGAAAAAGAGAGCGCCGTAAGATTTAGCATTTCGCTACCGACGAAGCTTTTTGAGGATCTCGATGAGATGGTGCGCGCCAAGCAATACCTAAGCCGCAGCGAGTTTATCCGCGATCTCATACGCGAAAAGATGGTCGAGGGCGTGCTTCACGGAGATGGCGAGGATGACTGCGTGGGCGTGCTTTGCATCGCTTACGATCATCACCAAAGCGATCTGATCGAGCAGCTCGTAGAGATCGAGCACCACGCAAACGTCACCATCGTCAGCACCAGCCACTTCCACATCGACGAGCGCCACTGCTTCGAGGAGATCACGATGCGGGATAAAATTTCAAAGATCGAGCGGCTCAGCGCCAAAATCGGCGCGCTAAAAGGGGTGAAATTTTCCAAGCTCGTAAAGGCTATTATCACCGAAGCGTAGGGCTTTTGCGCATTTTTAAAAACAGCGTGTCGCGCTAAATTTACGCGCTTTTAAATTTAAACGCAGCTGCGGCGCGATTTTTTTAGGTTACGAAGCGCGATTCTCGATCGAGTGGAGAATTCAGGCGACGCGGCTGCGCAAGGCGTGCAAATAAAATTTATTTAAATTTACGCGGCAAACGAAAGCGCAAAATTTTATAAATTTTAATCAAAAAACATTCTTGCCGCGAGTTTAAATTTTACTGCACTGGCGCGAGATCGGCGCCTTATAAATCTAGCAGTGAGTCGCTGTGCCGCTTTCGTGCTGTATTTATAAAGCCGAATCCGAGAAATCGACATAAAAACGACCGCCGCATTGATGTTCGGCATGCCGGAGAGCACGTGCGAGATTGTAGAGCGCCGGGATAAAATCCGCTCGCAAGTCCTGAATTTCGCACCTTATCTACGGCGATCTTTAGTTTGTTTTGAGCCGTTGCGAGCTGCGAGGTCTAAATTTGCAGAGCGCGGCTCTGCAATCTGTGAGCAGGCGATTAAATTTAAAGCAGCGCTTTACTCGTGAGCTTTAAAATTTTGCGGCGAGCCTTCGCAAACAACGTATGAAATTTAGATAAAACCGAAGCGCATAAATTTCCAAGCCTGTTAAATTTCATAAAATTTCGCGCTTCGATATAAAATTTATCAAATTTACGCCGTTTAAAGCAAAAACGTGGTATTTTACGCGCAAAATTTATTTTCCAAGGATAAAAAATGTGTAAAGATTGCGGCTGTTCAGTAGGCCATACTCATGACGCTCATTCGCACGAGCATCTCCACACCCACGCGGACGGTACCGTCCACTCCCACGCTCATATGCACGAGGCGGGGATCAATCATGAGCACGACGCGCACGATCACGCCCACGCAAATGTCGCTATTAGCGACGTCAAGACGATCGAGGTGATGAGTAAAATTTTAAGCGCCAACGACGAGGAGGCCGCTCACAACAGAGCTCATTTTGACGAGGATAAAATTTTATGCCTAAATTTGATGAGTAGCCCCGGTAGCGGCAAGACGACGCTACTTGAGGCCACTATCAAAAGCGGTAAATTTAAAATCGGCGTCATCGAGGGCGATCTAGAGACTAACCGCGATGCCGATCGCATCATAAAAGCGGGCGCGCAGGCGCATCAGATCAGTACCGGCGAGACCTGCCATCTGGATGCCTTTATGGTTCATGAGGGGCTTCATCATATCGATACGAAAGGCTTGGATCTAGTTTTTATAGAAAACGTCGGAAACCTCGTCTGCCCTGCGGCATTCGACGTAGGCGCGCACCTAAACGTAGTGCTTCTAAGCGTGCCCGAGGGTAGCGATAAAATCGCAAAATACCCCGTGATATTTCGCCGCGCAGACTGCGTCGTAATCACCAAAACCGCGCTGCTACCGCATTTTGACTTTGATATGGAGGAGGTAGTGCGCGAAGTGCACAAACTCAATCCGAAAGCCGATGTCATCGCGCTTGATAGTAAAAGCGGCGAGGGCGTGGAGAAATGGCTGAAATTCCTACAATACAAGAAGGAATTTCGTTAATGTGCCTTTCAATCCCTTCAAAAATCATCTCAATCGACGAAAATAATTTCGCGACCGTGGAGACTCTGGGCGTGCGCCGCGGCGTGAGCTTGGATCTGCTCCCCGAGCCTGCGGCGGTTGGGGAGTACGTGCTGATCCACGTTGGCTTTGCGATGGAGAAGATCGATACGCAGCGAGCGAAGGAGAGTATCGAAATTTACGAGCAGATTGCAAAGCAGATGAGGGCGGAAGAGGGCTCCGTGTATGAAAGCATAGAGCCGAGAGCCGGCGCAGAGAATTAAAGCGACTTGCAAACCCGTAAAATTTAAGGTAAATAATGGATCTAATCAAGGATTTTAGGGATAAGGAGCTGATTTTAGCGCTTAGCAAGCTGATAATTTCCAAAAGCAAAAAGCCGCTAAACATCATGGAAATTTGCGGCGGACACACGCACTCGATCATGAAATTCGGTCTTCCGAGCCTGGTCGGCGACAATATCAAATTTATCCACGGTCCCGGCTGTCCGGTGTGCGTGATGCCGCGCAGTCGCATCGACGAGGCGATCAAGCTCGCCGCGATGCCGCAGAGTATTTTTTGCACTCTAGCAGACATGCTGCGCGTACCCGGCTCTCGCACCAGCTTGCAGAAGCTGCGCAGCGAAGGGCACGACATCAGAGCGCTTTATAGCCCGCTTGATTGTATAAAGATCGCGCAGGAAAATCCGCAAAAAACGGTGATATTTTTTGCGATCGGCTTTGAGACGACGACGCCGATGAGTGCCGTGCTGATCGATAAAGCGCTGAGTTTGGGGCTAAAAAATCTCTTTTTTCACATCAACCACGTCACGGTGCCGGCGCCCGTGCGAGCGATCTTAGACGGCGCGGACGTGCAGATCGATGCGTTTTTAGGACCTAGCCACGTAAGCGTGATCACCGGCGCGAAGGTCTACGAGAGCATCGCGCGGGATTACAAAAAGCCGATCGCCGTAAGCGGGTTTGAGCCGCTTGACATAATGGCGGGCGTGTTAAATTTGGTGGAGCAGCAAAACGCCGGCACCTACGAGGTTTTCAACGAATACGAGCGCGTCGTAAAAGATAGCGGCAACCAAAAAGCGCAAAATTTAATAGATAAATATTTTGAAATTTGCGATTTTCCGTGGCGAGGGCTCGGCGAAATTCCAAAAAGCGGCATGAAGTTGCGCCCGCAGTACGCGGCGCTGGATGCCAGGGTGCAGTTTGATTGCAGCGTACAGAGCGCCCCCGAGAGCAAGGCCTGTATCTGCGGCGAAATTTTACGCGGCAAAAAAAGCCCGTATGATTGCAAAGTTTTCGGCAAACACTGCACGCCTCAAAACCCGATAGGATCGTGCATGGTTTCAAGCGAAGGGGCGTGCGCGGCGTACTATAAATACGGCGACGTCAAAAACGTGGGCTAAATTTTGTGCGCGGGTATCCGGCTAGCAGAGCGTAAATTTTAAAAACAAGTCATGCTTTAAAATTCTAACCGAAGCGAAACGTCGGGCTAAATTTTACTTTAAAATTTTGTGCGGCGCCGTAGCGGCACGGCTTGTTCGGCTGCGGAATACGGGCTTTAAATTTTAAAACCGAGTGAAAAGGAAAAATTTGAACGAAACTATACTTTTAAGCCACGGCGGCGGCGGCGAGGAGATGAATAAGCTCATCAACGAGACCATCTTTGCGGCGTTTGATAATGAAATTTTGCGCGCCAACAACGACAGCGCGATACTAAATTTAGACGCCGGGGCTAGTTTTGATCGCGCAGCGCCGAGCTCTGCTTTGAATTCTGCAAACTTCAGCGGCGAGCTAGCTTTCAGCACCGATAGTTTCGTCGTCACGCCGCTGTTTTTTAACGGCGGAGACATCGGCAAGATCGCCGTTTGCGGCACCGTAAACGACCTTGCGATGGTGGGCGCAAAGCCGCTGTTTTTAAGCTGCGCGCTCATCATTGAGGAGGGGCTTAGCCTAAGCGAGCTGCGACGCATTTTGGACTCGATGGCGAGCACCGCGCGAAGCTGCGGCGTTCGTATCGTTTGCGGCGACACAAAGGTCGTGCCGCGCGGCAAATGCGATAAAATTTTCATCAACACTAGCGGCATCGGCCGTATTTTGCGACCTGCGCGCGTGCAAAACATCAAAGCGGGCGCAAAAATCCTGCTTAGCGGCGACATCGGGCGACACGGGGCGGTGATACTCGCGGCACGCGACGAAATCGCGCTAAGTAGCGAGCTGCGAAGCGACTGCAAACCGCTTTGCGCTGCGGTCGAAAAGCTAATCTCGCAAGGCGTGAAGATCCAGGCGATGCGAGATGCGACGCGCGGCGGACTCAGCGCGGTTTTGAACGAATTTGCAAACTCCAGCGGGCTTGAATTTTTGGTGCGCGAAGAGGATATCAAAATCAGCGACGAAGTAGTGGGCGTATGCGAACTGCTGGGCTTCGAGCCGTACGAACTTGCAAACGAAGGAACTTTCGTAGCGATCGTAGAAGATGATACCGAGGCGGATAGGGCGCTTGAGATACTGCGCGAATTTGACGAAAATGCCGCAATCATCGGCGAGGTACGCGAAGTAGGGTGCGGTGGAGGTGAATTTCAGGGTGTTTTAACACCTAGACTTAGCGCACGGAACGAATTTACGGACGCGAGTGACGCGGGCGCGGTATCAGAAAATAGGGCGGGGCAATTTCAAACTCCGCATGCGACAAAAGGGCGAGTGGTTTTGCAAAACGCATACGGATCGCAGCGATTTTTAGAGCTTCCGAAAGGCGAACTGCTGCCGAGGATTTGTTAAATTTGCGTGTAAATTTGGCAAATTTAAGCCTAAATTTCAGAGCACGTTTTAAATTTACAACAAAATTTCGTATAGAATACGGCACGGCCGTAAAATTTAGAGGTAAAAATGCATGAACTGTCGATCGTAGCGGATCTTGTGGCGCTATGTGAAAAGGCGCTAAACGCTGAAAAAGCAAAGAAAAAAGGCGCAACCGAGCAGGGCGATAAAAATAGCTGCGACATCGCCGATACCGCCAATGAAAATACGGATTTCGCAAATACCGACATAGGCACTAAGAATACCAAAAATACGGGCGTTGCGAATATGGACTCGAACGGCAAAAACGGTGATTTTTATAAAAATCTGGATGCAAATCCACAGACGTCTTACGATACACTTGCTTTAAAAAGTCCGCAGATAAGGGAACTGCACGTAAAAATAGGGCGACTAAGCGGCGTAGAAGCGCATTATTTGCAAAACTGCTATGAAGTCTTTCGCGCAGGTACCGTCTGCGAAAATGCGGATCTCATCATTCATACCCAAGAGATCGTCGTAAAATGCAAAAACTGCGGTTTTAGCGGAGATTTGATGCAAAATGACTTTTCTTGCCCGCGCTGCAAAAGCTCCGAAATCAGCGTAATCGACGGCGAGGATATGTATCTTATGCGCCTGGTTATTGAATAAAAGAGGGCGTTTTCTAGGGGCATAACTTCCCACTTACCATAAGCAAAATTTCATTTCCACCCAATTTAGATATTTATCCTATTTCGTTCTTGCAATAAATACCATCCATTATCCTGCTGATTTCATTTGAAATCACATAAATTATTAAATTTAGATTTATGTAAAAATTCTTCTAATAAAAACAACAAATGCGTTAAAAATACATGAAATTATTCATACAATTATACGTGAATTTCGTATTGAATTTTTACTTGAAAATTATAGTTTTCAATATAAAATATCTAAGATTATGGGAACCATAGCGCTTTTTAATACTATTTATCGTATATCGACTCAAAGAACCCAAAGAGACAAAATGCGAAAATGCGAGTTTTCTCTATATATGAGTTTTTTTACTTTACTATCGTTCCATTTAGCTTTTAAATTTAAAGTCAATTATATGATGCAAACACGCTGTGCGGTATAAAATAAAATTTCATAATTTATTAGCACAAAAGCCAAATTACCCTATGTTTACTCCCAAATTGCCAATTTGCCCTCTTTCGGAATTCAACCTTTTAAACAAAATAGATTAAATTCCATTCAAATTTTGCTTGCGCCCTCCCCCTCGTATTGCTATTAGTAGATTTCTCACACTCGACGCTAAATTCTAAAATTTGGCAACTCGCAGTTTCTAAATTTATCTAAATTTCAAACCCCGCAAGTATAATCCGCCATAAATTTCAAAAATCCAAAGGCACAACTTTATGAACCCTAAAATTTTAAACGCCATAAAATTTCGCGGCATAACCTCTAGCATTTTGGCAATCTGCACTTATCTGATCATTTGGGCTTGTTGCGAGTTTTGGCATGACGTTGAAATAAGCAAATTTTTAGGCGTTGACGCCGTAATTGTTGCCATAATTTTCGCTTCGATGATTTTTAAACTCTCGGCAACCAAAATTATCTCTGATATCTCCGATAGTAAGGTCTTTAGGACGTATTTAATTACCTTTATTGCTCGAGTGCTTTGGACTATCATGGTTATCGCATTTTTATTGTATGCTATAAATATCGCGAGCTCGGAAACTCTCAATTACTTCTTTCATAGCCACAGAGAATCTTTTGTAGATACATTCTATTCTGTTATTAGAACAACTCAAAATATAGGGTTTAGTTATCAAAACGAAGCGACGCTGATTGCCATATGGAGCAATATCTTTCTTGTTGTAATTCCAGCACTTAAAACTATTAATTACGTAGTGTTGATACTAGTGTATTATAAACTAGGCAAAGCTGCTACAAATAAGATTTTTTACTTCTGTGGGGGATTATATTTTATGTATTGGATACTTCTAAATATTATGAATGTATTCGTTAATCTTCCGAAAATAAGCAATGTAACAGCGGTATGTATCATACTTATAGCGATTTTTTTATCTGAAATTTTAGAACTTATCGCCTGGATTAGGATTAAAGGCATTGCGGGCGCGGAGCTTTGGAATAAAAACTTATGGACGACGCCTGCAAAATAAATCAAAAAACTAATCGGTATCGCTGGGCATCGGGCAGTATCCGGTTAGCCTAGATATGAAGGGCAAAAATTTTACTAGCAAAATTCTGCGTAAAATCACAAAATTCTGCCCTACGAAAGCATCTGAAATCCCCCACGACAAAATGAAATAATTTATATAAAAATTTATCTGGATTTTATGCCGATCAGCTATAATTCCGCTATTCTAACCCCGCATATTTTGCGGAATTTTCAAGGAGAAAAAATGCTTAAACTTCACTCAATCCTTCTTGGTGCAGCGTTTTGTGCTAGCCTGGCTTTTGCAGATCGCACGATTACCGATCAGCTCGGTCGTAAGGTCACAATCCCGGATCAAGTAAATCGCATCGTCGTGCTACACCACGAAGCGCTCAATGTCTTAAACGAAATCAATGCCCAAGATAAGGTCGTAGGCATCCTAAAAAGCTGGGAGCAACGCCTAGGCAAAGAGTATAATCGTTTGGCACCGAGTTTTAAAAACCTACCTAATCCGGGCGATATCAAAGATGTCAATTACGAAGCCCTGCTTAGTCTAAAGCCTGATGCGGTCGTAGTGGTAAACTACTTTCCTAAAGAATATATCGCTAAAATGGAGGAGTTAAAAATCCCAGTCGTAGGCATTTCATTTTTTAGCTCTGCACAAGAGGAAAAAGCTAAGCTAAATCCAACCTTTAAAGATGAGCGCGATAGCTTCGCTGCTTACGATGAGGGCTTTTACGAGGGGGTTAAAATTCTAGGTGAACTAAGTAATCATGAAAAGGATGCCGCTGAGCTGATAGATTTCGTTAAAAAATCGCAAGCTGATTTAAATGCCAAATTTAGCAATTTTATCGTAGATAAAAGACCTAGAGTTTATATGGCAAATCCCGATCTTACGACCTACGGTAGCGGAAAATATACTGGCGTAATGCTAGCAAGAGCGGGCGCGACGAACGTCGCCGCTGCGGATATAAAGGGCTACAAGCAGGTTTCGCCGGAGCAAATTTTAGCATGGAATCCGCAGATTATCTTAGTGCAAAACCGCTATCCTCAAGTACCTGCCGAGCTTAAAGCAAACCCTGCGCTAAAAGGTCTTAGCGCCGTGAAAGAGGATAGAATTTATCTAATGCCCGAATTCGTTAAAGCCTGGGGTCATCCGACTGCCGAAGCGATGGCGCTTGGTGAGGAATGGCTTGCGATGAAACTTTATCCGCAAAATTTTAAGGACGCAAACTTTGATAAAAAAGTAGAGGAATTCTACGAGAAATTTTACCGCGTCAAATATCAAAAATAATGCTGAACCTAATCCTGCTTCTTTTTTGGGTAGTGCTGGCGCTAATCTCGCTCGCTAGCGGGCAGTTTCATATACCGTTAGAAGAAATTTTTAAAATTCTCTTTAGCGGAGGCGGCGATGAAGCCGCCAAAAGTGTGATGATGGATGTTAGAATTCCGCGCATTCTACTCTCCAGCCTTTGCGGTGGAGCGCTTGCTATCGCGGGTTTGAGCTTGCAGGCGGTATTTAAAAACCCACTCGTTGGCCCGCACATCGTAGGCGTTAGCACCGCAGCGGCATTCGGCGGCGCGCTTTGTATCTTGCTAGGATTGAGCGGCTTATGGCTTGCGGGTTTTGCATTTTGCTTCGGGCTTGCGGCACTATTTTTGCTCTATCTTTTGGCAAAATTCGTAGCACGCGCCGATATTTTCTCGCTCATTTTAGCAGGTATAGTCATTAACGGCGTATTTGCCGCACTTACGAGCTTAGTGCAGTATCTAGCAGACGATGAGGAAGTGTTACCTAATATCGTTTTTTGGCTACTGGGAAGCTTCGTAAGCGCAGGATACGATAAGGTAATTTTGATGTGCGCGATCGCCCTGCCCGCTTCTGCAGTCTTAATCGCGCTGAGATGGCGGTTTAATCTACTCAGCCTAAATGATGATGATTTGCGCGTGCTAGGCGTGGATGTTAAGTTTCTGCGCTGCACTATCCTAGCGCTTTGCACCGCTCTGATCGCCGTACAAGTTAGCGTCAGCGGAAATATCGGCTGGGTAGGCCTTGTAGTGCCGCACGCCACCAGGTTCATCGCGGGCAGCGACCACGTGAAGCTAATGCCTGCCTGCTTCATCGCAGGAGCGATCTTTATGCTGGCAATCGACGATCTATCTCGCTCGCTAAGTAGCGCCGAAATTCCTTTAGGAATTCTATCTGCTCTCATCGGAAGCCCGATCTTTGCCCTACTTCTAAAAAGGAGCGCCAAAAATGCAAAATCTAATTGAGGTAAAAAACGCTGGCTTTTACTACGAGGCGGAAAAATTCTGCTTTCGCAACTTAAGCTTCGAGCTTGCCAGCTCTCAAACATTAGCGATTTTGGGCTTAAACGGGCAAGGTAAAAGCACGCTAATGTCGTGTATGATGGGGATTTTGCAGCCTAAAGAAGGCGAGATCGTGCGCAAGGCAAAATTTGCTTTCTTGCCGCAGAGCTTTAACGTCGCGTTTGATTACAGCGTGCTTGACATCGTACTGATGGGGCGGGTACGCGAGATCTCGCTCTTTTCAAAACCTGGCAAAAAGGATATTCAAATATGTCTTGACGCTCTGGATACGCTAGGCGTCGCCCATCTTCAAAAGCGCAGCTTTAACGCCCTTAGCGGCGGGCAGAGGCAGCTCGTGCTCTTTGCTAGAGCCCTAGCTAGCGGTAGCGACGTGCTGTTTTTGGACGAGCCTGCCAGCGCGCTTGATATCAAAAACCAAGACCGCGTGCTAAGCCTCATCGCAAATCTACGCTCAAATAGCGATGCGAGCATAGTTTTTACCACCCACCAGCCTAACCACGCCCTCGCAGTTGCCGATCGCACACTGATCTTGCGAAATGATCTTAGCTACAACTACGGCACAAGCAACGAAATTTTAACCGAAGCCGCGCTTAGCTCGCTCTACGGCGTACAGATCAAAACGGCGGAATTTGACGTTGCAGGCGAGCAAATATCCAGCATCACGCAAATTTTCAGCGCGCAGGTGAGGTAGCGCCAAAGCGGCGGTATCAATCAGCGCGAAATTTTAAATCGCGGGATTTTTGTCCTGGGCGAAATTTAAATCGTAGAATTTTTTACCTTGAAATTCTGATTAAAATTTTATATCGAGATTTTGCCCTAGAATTCCGGTCTAAATTCCATAGTGAAATTTTACCGCGGAATTCCGAGTAGAAATCTTCATAGCGGAATTCTACCTGCGGCTTGCTGACTTTCAAAGCGTGCTATGAAGGTATGCTATCGCTTGAGATTTTGAAATTTCACAGTGGAATTCTACCCTGCAAATCCATAGATGGAATTCCGTTTTAAAATCCCGCGGCGGAATTTTATTCTCGCTCTGGTAGAATTCCTGAAATTCCGCAGTCCGAAGCTTGACCGCAACGAAATTTTAAAATTTTAATCTTTACGGTTTAATCTGTGCTTTACGTTTGTTTATGTATACTTCATGGCAAATTTTAAAAAGGCTTAATATGCAAGATATCGTATCTCAAGCAAGAAAAAATGGGATAATCAGCACCGGCATTGATCTGTTTTTAGCGGCGGTGCCCGTGGTTTTTATCATGATTGGCTTTCTCTCTTTCGACAGACCGAGAATCTTTGACGACGATATGACAAATTATATTGCTAGCGGAATTTTGATCGCTTTTATTTGTGCCTCGATGTTTTTCAGATTGCGGGCACTTGATAAAATTGAAGCGCTTAGCGACACAAAAGCGGCAGCACTTTACCGCAACTGCATAGTGATCTGCGTCTGTACTACGGTGTGTATGTACTTTTATCAGTCTCATTTCAGAGAAATAACGCGGATTCTGATCTTTCTCGCAGCCGCAGCCTATGTGATCGTATCGTGGTTTCGCATAAATTTCTCTTTGGCGCGCATAAGCGGCGTGAGCACCTTTCGGACTTATGTGTGGCTCTGCGTCATCTTTTTCGTACTAAACATACTATGTAACGCAACAGTAATTGCTTTAGCTCTTTCCGAGCGGCAGATTGACCTGGGCTCGGCTTTGACTATCACCGCCATATTATTTAAACTACTCCTGCCGTTTGCCGCTCTCATAATAACCAGCATCGTGCACCTACTAGCATGGAGCAAGATAGAAAAGATAAGCACAGAGGTTTAAATTTTAATTTCATAAACCTCTTGTCGCGATAGAATTCCGATTTTTGCGATTTAATCCGTGTTTTATGTTTGTTTATATATACTTCGGGTCAAATTTTTAAAAAGGGTTTATATATGCAATTCATTGTATCTCAGGCAAGAAAAGAGGGGATGATCAGCACCGGCATTGATCTGTTTTTAGCGGCGCTACCCGCGGTTTTTATCGTAGTAGGCTATGTCTCTTTCAGCGAGCCATGGCGCCTTGACGACGAGATGATAAATTATATCGCTAGCGGAATTTTGATTGCTTTTATTTGTGTTTCGACATTTTTCAGATTGCAGGCACTCCGAAAAATTTCAGCGCTTAGCGGTATAAAAGCAGCGACGCTTTATCGCAACTGCATAATAATCTGCGTCTGCTTTTTCGCGCTAGCGCTCGTGCTCAATCACCTTTATCCAAGGGAACCTGACGCAGACGGCGGACAGAGTGATAATCCATTTGCGGCGATATTTGGACTAGCACTTCTCGTAGGCGTTATTTACATAATCGTCGCATGGTTTCGCATAAATTTCTCTTTGGCGCGCGTAAGCGGCGTGAGTACCTTTCGGACTTATGTGTGGCTTTGTGTGGGACTTTTTGTGCTAAATATACTATGCAATGCAGCGATTATTGCTATAGCTATTTCCTCCGAGCCGCGGACCGAGCAGGTCTCGGCTTTAGCTATTGCTGTCGTAATGCTTAAACTGCTCCTGCCGTTTGCCGCTCTCATAATAACCGGCATCGTGCACCTACTAGCCTGGAGCAAGATAGAAAGGATAAGCACAGAGGTTTAAATTTTAAATTTTATAAACCTCTTGTCACGATAAAATTTCGCTCTTTTCGGTTTGATTAGCGTTTTATACTTCGGGATAAATTTCAAAAAGGCTTATGTATGCAAGATATCGTATCTCAGGCAAGAAAAGAGGGGATAATCAGCACTGGCATCGATCTATTTTTAGCGGCGGTGCTCGCGGTTTTTAAGGCTATAGGCCTTGCTCCCGGCGGAATGTTTGTGATCGTCAGCGGAATTTTTATCGCTCTTATCTGTTTCTCGGTGATTTATAGGTTAAGAGCGCTCCGCAAAATTTCAATGCTTAGCGGCATAAAAGCAGCGACGCTTTACCGCAACTGCGTAATGATATGCGTTTGCTTCGCGATGTTTTTATTATTTTACCCGCATTATTGCTGTATGAAAGAGACGGAAGAAACGATATGGAGCTTGTTAGCGTTAGTGGGCACAATCTACGTAATGATCGCGTGGCTTCGCATAAATTTTTCGCTTGCGCGCGTAAGCGGCGTGAACATCTTTCGAGCTTATGTGTGGCTCTGCGCCTTCTTTTTTGCGCTAAATTGGCTATGTGGCGCAGGACCATTCGGTTTGGCTACCTCCAAGCCGCAAATTGGCGATTCCGATGCGGTTTTAATTATCGCGTCATTGAAGGAATTTTTGCCGTTTGCTGCCCTCATAATAACTAGCATCGTGCATCTGCTAGCTTGGAGCAAGATAGAAAAGCTCGCTTAAGCCGAAGCGCTTTCGTTTTGCAGCGACCGCGCGCTTTTGCAAGTCTAAATCGCAGCAACGTCCAAAAGCCGCGCCATCCGGCACAGCCGCTACCGCACGCAGCAAAGCCACAAGATAGCGCGTAAATTTAGAAAATTCAAAGGATAAAAATGAAAGAAATTTCAAAGCAAGGTCTGCTTCGTAAGGCGAAATTCCGCGGAATTTTAGGCGCCGTGATTTTGCTAGGCATCGGCGTAAGCGGTACGGTGGGCTTAAGCAGCATAGACGAGGACGCGGTCGCGATTTTTAGAGTTTTAGCGCTGCTAGCGACGCTAGCGATATTTTACGACTGCTTCGTTTGCCTAGAAAAGGCACTAGGCGTGCGCTTCGTTAAGACTTATAGGCTGATAGAAAGTATCCCAATCGTCGCGATTTTGTGCTACTGTGCCATGATAGTAGCGCTAAAAGAGGGCGCGATGCTAGGTCTACTCTACACCCTGCTCTACGTCCTTTCGACGTGCGCAGCGGTGATAATCTGGGGCGTATTAAACTGCCGCCTAGCCACACTTAGCGGCGTGGATTTATTTAAAATCTACGGCATAGCAGTGTCCGTGGCGTGGCTCTGCGAAGCGATATTGGGCGCGCTAGCTAAAATAGGCGTAATCCTCGCGCTGCCGTATCTAATCGCAGCATCGCTGGTAACAGCGTTTTCGGGGACTTTGCTAATCATAGCGTGGATAAAATTCAACCCCGCAAGGTTATGCGGCGCGGAAAATTCTAGCAAGCTTGACGGCGCCAAGCTAGGCGCGAACGGCGAAAAACTGAGCATTTACAGTAAACTCGCCGCTTTTAAGAAATCGGACGCGGACGATGCTAAAAAGCCCGCTTCCAAGGCGAGCGCAGATGATACGATCGCCGCAAGACGCCCGGGCAACCCCGGATTTAAATTCTAACTCTACTCGCAAGATGGAATTTCGCAAAATTTTAAAATTTAAAGCGCGGAATTTTATCGAGACGCGCGGCGCATCGGGCGGAAACACGGAATTTTGATTTAATTTTATCCGCTACGAACGCGCAAAATTTAGGGCAAATTCCAAGCCGAAATTCCGCGATCAATTTAAAATTTTAAGCAGAGGCTCAATCCAAAAATTCCGACGAAGCAAAATCCAAGTCAAAATTCCAGCTGAAATTCTAAACTAAAATTCCGATCTAAATCCCTAATCCAGCTTATTTCTAAAAAGCGACGCCGCAAAGCTCAACGTGCCTACGCCGATCAGCAGCAGCGGCACGATGAGATGCCACAGCTCGCCTAGACCCGCGCCCTCCAGATAGATCCGCCACATGCAGTTGTTGGCATAATACATCGGATCGAGGTGCGCTATGTAGTAAAACCACCGCGGCATCGCGTCCGCAGGCGTTATCAGCCCGCTTATCATAATGCACGGCAGCAGGAACAAAAACGAGCTCACGACCGATTGTAGCGAGGTTTTGCAGACAGTCGAGATCACGAGGCCGATGCCTACGTTGCAGGCGCTAAAGATCGCGATGATCGCAAAAAGATCCGCAAAGCGCCCTCGAAACGGAATTTCGAAGTAAAATACGCAGATCAAAAACAGCGCGAGCCCCTGCGCGATCGCGATCAGCACGGGCGGCACTGCTTTGCCGATTAGCATCTCAAGCGGGTTCGCGGGCGTCATCAGCATCATGTCGAAGCTCCCCTCCTCGCGCTCGCGAGAGACGCTAAACGCCGATAGCATTAGCACCTGAATCATCGAAAGTCCCAAAATCATCCCCGTCATGATCGTGTAGCGCGTGATCGTGTTTTCGTTAAAAACATAGCGCGGATTTATGCTGATTAAATTGACAAAATGCTGCGCGTTGTATTCCCCCGCTATGGCCTGCACGAAGCCGATGATGGTGTTTGCCAAGGTCGTATTGCGCGAATCCGCGATGATCAAAAGCTCATGCGTGTCCTTAAAATCGCTGCCGAAATAGATCCCAATGATCGCCTCGCCCTCGCTTACCGCGCGGCGCAGGCAGGTTAGGTCTTTGCAGCCAAGACCTGTTTTAAACATCGGCGTAGCGGCGATCTGCTGTACCAGCGCGGTAGACGTCGCATCGCGGGCGTCGTCCAAAATCGCGTAGCGCACCTGCTCGGGGGTGAAATTTGCGCCGTAGCCGAATATGATCGCCTGCACCAGCACCGGCACGATCAGCACCATGCGCGTGCCCTTGTCGCGAAACATCGCCAAAAATTCCTTTTTTATCAGCGCGCGAATTCGAAGCAGGGATTTTCGCAGAGCGTTCATCGCACGCCCCTTTTAAATTTAGCGGCACCTTCAAATTTAACGCCATTTTCAACTTTAGCGGCGCGGGCGTGCGGAACGGAATTTAAAGCGAAATTTAAACGCACCGCGGGCGTCGGTTTAATTTTGCGCGGCTCGGGCGTAAATTTCCGCAGCGCGAGCTTGAGCTTATACAACGCGAACATAAAATTTAAAATTTCAGATCTATTGCGCGGCACCTCGGACGCAAATTTCAAAAGCGCAAGTTTAAATTTACGTGGCGGCAAGGAGATGAAATTTAAAAGCGTGGCTGCGAGGCTAAATTTGCTAAATTTTTCTGCGCGCCCTGCTTTGTAGCCGTACCGTGCAGCCGTACCATAAAGTCGCACTATGCAGCGCCGCGCAGAATTCAAATATCCGCCCGCATGATTAAACTTAACCGCACGTCGTTTTTCTACCGCGTCGTACGTATGCTGCGAAGTAAGCCGCGCCGCACGCCCTGTTTCGGCTTTATCTGCGCGCGGCAAAGTACGACGCAGAGCAAACGGCAGCGAGCAAATAAGCTTTAAAATTTTAAATCCACGCTGCGATATAAAATTTTGCGTTGTATCCGCAAAAGGCGCTGAAGCGCGCGTAAATTTTAAAATTTCAAACCGATTGCACGGCATAGGCGCAAAATTTAAAAATTCCGCCGCTTGCTTTTGTGGCGCAGCGCGGCTTTTTAAGCGCTCTGCGGCGGTAAATTTTAAAATTTCAGATCTACGCCCTGCCGCCTGTTTATGCGAGCCAAAATACCTCGCGCTAAGAAATTTTAAAATTTCAAGCCCGCGCTCCGCTCGCTTGCAAAAAAATTCTAAAAATTTCATCGCGTCCTCTCTTTTGGCGGCGTGAAATTCCGCCATCGATGCCTCGGGCGAAAGCGAAACGTTAATTGCGCCGATTTTTGCGGCACGAAATTTCTCCGCGCAAGCGTAAGGCAAAAATAAAAATTTCATCGTGCGCCCCTTTTTACGCTAAGCACGCACAAGCTGAAAAATAGAACCGCTCCGAGCGCCTGAATGGCGAGATTTACCCACAGCGTCGCGCTCTGTCCGCCCGAGAGGAAGCAGATGCGAAAAGACTCGACCGCGTATGTGGGCGGCAGTAGGTGCCCGATGAAATTGATCGTCGCGGGCAGTCCGCGCAGATCGAAGATCATACCGCTAAGGAGCGTCACGGGCAGGTAGCCGATGACGATGGCGTATTCCTGCGCTAGGAATTGATTTTTGCAGATCGCCGAGATCAGCATGCCTAGGCAGGTCATCTCCAACACGAAGACGCACAGCGTCGCCAGCAGCATCGCTACGCTGCCGCGGATCGGGATACCCAAAAGTACCTGCCCGTAAACGAGCGTCATCGCGCCGCCCAAAAGCGCTAGGAAGTAATACGCGCCGACCTTGGCAGTGACGATCTCAAGCGCGCTTGCGTTGGAGTTGTAAAGCGAGGCGATCGTGCCGCGATCCCATTCGCGCGAGATCACGACCGCGACCATAAATAGGCAGATGAGTCCCAAAATCCCCACGTACTCGGCAGATACGAGATACCACGTCGATTCGTTGGCTTCGTTGAACCAGCTGCGATAATTCACGCTGACGGGCTTTGCTGCGGAGTTTAAATTTGCGTTTAAAAAGCCGTAATCTTGCGCCAAAATCTGCTTGATCACGCCTGCAACGTAAACGTAACTAAGAAGCGCGAGCTGCGACTGCGTGGCGTTTTGGATAAGAAAAATTTCGGCGCCGTCTTTCTCTGAGCTGCTCGCACCGCCTCCTACATTACTTGAGCTGCCGCCTGCACCACTTACTCCGCCGCCGTTATTTGCAGCGTCGCCTACACTATCCGCGCCGTTAGCGGAGGGGCTTGCATTGACGCCGCCGCTCATATTTTGGATATCGCCTGCGCCGCCGATTAAATTTGCGCTGCCTTGATTTGCGCTCACGTCGCCTGCGCCGCTGCCGGAATTTGCAGTCGCGCTGCTTGAATTTACTCCGCTGCCGCCCGCTTCCGAGCCGTTGCCGTATGAACCCTCGCCACTTACGCCGGTGCCGCCCGCAGGGGCGTTTATGCCGCTCTCCGTACTAGCGCCCGCGCTGTCGTCCTCAAGCGGACGGACATTTGCGCCGCCGCCCGTATTTTGGATACCGCTTGCGCCGCCCGCGAAGGAGCTTTCGTCGCTAGAGAGATTTAAATTTACGCCGCCGCTCGCGCCGCCGAGCCCGCTCAAAGTGTCTTGAAATTTTGCCGCAAAGCGCGGATCAAAATACAAAATACTCTCGATCTCGTGCGCCCTAAAATCTCTCCTCGCGCTCTCTAAGTCCGTGTAAACGCGGGTTTGTAGGTATTTTGAGCCCAAAAATCCGCCGAGCAGATCCCGCTCGATTTTGGAGCCCAGATCGCTTACGAAGCCCACTTTGACGGGCTTTATGTCCATTCGCATCGCGTAGCCGTAGATCACGACCAAAATTAGCGGCATCAAAAACGCGATCACGAGCGCCGACCGGTCCTTTGCGATCTGCGCGAACTCCTTTTTTATGAGGATTTTTAAAAAGGTAAAGTTCATCCGCCCTGCCCCTGTACTCGGATTTTACGGTACTGCGCCGCTCGCGGCGAGCCCCCGAATTTTAATCGCGCAAATTCAGCGACCGCATTTTGAAATTTTAACCGCGTAATCGCATTTGGCACGCCCTCAAATTTTAATTGTAAAAGTGCGGCGACCGAGATTTGAAATTTTAGCAGTGCAGATCGACTGCCCGCGCCCATTTCACTCATCGAGCCCACAAATTTTAATCGCGCGAGCGCATACGGCGGACTTTGAAATTTTAAGCAGTTGCGAAGCACGGTCTCGCTGCTAGATTTTTGACGCAAAAGCCCCTCGACGGCGCAAGACCTACTATGAAATTCTTGCATCGGGGTTTTAAATTTATAAGCTACTCGCAGACTGACCGCCATTTTAAATTTACGATCTGTTTGCAGAGCGGTCGCCCTTTTAAATTTATAATCTGCTTGCGAGCCACTCGCGCTTTGAAATTTACGGCGCAGATGAAGCGGGCTCGTTTCGCCGCAGAGCTCGCGCAGTACCCGTCTACTAAATCCGCGCTGTATCCCGCCGCGCGACGTCAGATTTAAAATTCCACTGCCACTCAAAATTTCGCCGCCTTTCAAAATTTTATTATCGATCCAAATTTTGCCGTCGTTTAAAATTCCGCCGCTTGGAATTTCACCGACATTCAAAGCTCGGTCGCTCAAAATTCCATCGCCTTTAAAAATTTCATCGTCCCGCAAAACCCTTTCGCCGTTTAAAATTTTATCGCGCGGGTGCGCCGGTTTTCGCCAAGTCCGCATAAAATTCGGATCAAAAATCCTCGCGGCTCGCGCAAAATTTAGATCAAAAGCCCTCATCGCCCGCCTCGCTTCTAAATTTTTGCACCTCGTTTATGAACGCCTGCTGCACGCTAAGCCGCCGCCCGTGCTGCACGCAGACTTCATCGGGACTGCCTAGCGCCAGGATTTTGCCGCGATCTTGGATCAAAAACCGATCGCAATACTCCGCCTCCTCCATAAAATGCGTCGTCACGACTACGCTCACGCCGGTGCGCGCCAGCGCGTTTATGCGGTTCCAAAAGAGCCTGCGCGAGAGCGGATCGGCGCCGCTGGTGGCCTCGTCGAGAAACAAAATCTCGGGGCGGTGGATGAGCGCGCATGCCATCGAAAGGTTGCGCCCCGCGCCGAACGGCAGGTTTTGCCACGTCTCATTTCGTAGCCGCTGCAAGCCAAACTCGCTCAAAAGCTCCTCTATGCGCCGCTTCAGCGCCATGCCGCCGATACCGTAACTGCGGCCGAAATACTCTAAATTTTGATAGCAGCTTAGCTTTTTATAAAGCGAAAATTTCTGCGAGACGTAGCCGATACGCGATCTGATCGCCGATTTGGCGTAGCGCAGATCCTCGCCCATGACCGAGATCTCGCCTCCGCTCATCCCCAAAAGCGCGCAGATCATGCGAAACGTCGTCGTCTTGCCCGCGCCGTTTGGACCCAGAAGGCCGAAAATCTCGCCCTTTTTGACCTCGAAACTCGTATTTTCCACGGCGGTGAATGAGCCGAATTTTTTACTCACGTCGCGCACTTTGATGACGGTTTGAGCCGCATCGAAGCTCTTTTTTTCGTAGCCGAAGTTCGCCGCGCCGATTTCGGCTTTGTTTAAAAAAATATACGCATCCTCTAGGCTCGCCTCGCGCGGGCTGAGTTTAAATTTAGCGCCCCCGCTTTCGTTAAATTTAATGCCCTCGTTTTCGTTTGAAATTTTAAAATTTTCGCCGCCCCCATCTTCGTCGCTGCCGCTTAGGCTCGCGTTTAAAAACTCCTGTAGATCGCGCAGGCTTATCGGCTCTTCGCTTAGCAGATCGACGCTGCCGTCTCTGGGGCAGATGTCGATGAGTGGGGAGTTTTTTAAAAATCTTTGCGTCTTAAACATCAAGCAGCGCGCCAGGCTCTGATAATCCTCGCCGCCAATGCGAAAGGTGCGGTCCTGCAACGCCGCGGTGATATTTGCCGCGCGCTCCTGCGCTATGATCTTGCCGCCGAGTAAAATCAGCGTCAGATCGGCATCCGCCGCTTCGTCGAAATACGCCGTCGAAAATATGCATTTCGCGCCGCTTTGATCCAGATACTCGCGCACGATCGCCCACAGCTCGCTGCGCGA
This sequence comes from uncultured Campylobacter sp., assembly GCF_937980635.1. Taxonomy (GTDB): domain Bacteria; phylum Campylobacterota; class Campylobacteria; order Campylobacterales; family Campylobacteraceae; genus Campylobacter_B. The sequence continues at coordinate 32,363 of NZ_CALJPG010000016.1, read as the reverse complement.
GAGCGGATCGACGCCGACTGTGGGCTCATCGAGCACCAAAAGCCGCGGACGAGCCGCAATCGCGCAGGCGACGCCGAGCTTTTGTTTCATCCCGCCGGAGAGCGAATCCACGGCATAATCTTTAAATTTCAAAAGCCCCACGCGGCGCAAAAGCCCACGCAGATACTCCTCGCCGCCTTTTAGATCAAGCCCTTTTAGGCCTGCGAAGATGTTTAAATTTTGCCAGACGCTAAGCTCCTCGTAAAGCCCCAGGCTCTGCGACATATAGCCGTTTGCGCGGACGAATTCTTTATTTTCGCCGCTAGGGATGAAGCCAGCAAATTTTATCTCGCCGCAATCGGGCGCGATGATGCCGCAGATGAGCTTTAAAAGCGTGGATTTGCCCGCGCCGTCGGGACCCGTGAGACTGATGAGCCGCGGCGCGTCGCCTATTCGCAGATCAAAATTTTCAAAAACGACGTTTCTGCTGCGATCCTCTCGCAGGTAAAATTTCTTTAAATTTACGATATTTAGTAGATCCAAGCTTAGCTCCAATTTTATTGCTCGCCTCGTCGCTCGGCGCGATGAACGAGACCTGTGCACGCCTAAAAGGCGCTTTTTGTCGCGACGCCTTGCTTCTGCAGCAGCCGAGACGTCGTGGTTTCGTAGCCGACGCGACGTCTTTTTTGTGGTCGCTGCGGCATCTTGGTTTTACAACCGCCGCGCGCTTTAAATTTAGCAACGCACGTCGAACAATTTCGCCCAAACCTCGCATAAATTCGACGCAACTTACCGCAAGCGCGCGAAACCAAGCCCTATCGCGTCGGGGTGCCTTGCAAATCGCCCGCTCGAATTTTGCGTGCCCGCACGATCGGCGTTGCTTACGGCTCGCGCCGAATATTCCGCGCGACGCCCGATCCGGTCTTTAGCGTGTGCATATCGCATTGGCTAGCCGCGCCGCTAACGATGCGCACACAACGCGCATGAACAGGGCGGTCTCCAAAACATGAAGCGACCTGTGAGTATCCGCGATAAATTCGCTTCAAAACGCAAACAAAAGCGAGTTTCAAACACCTGGCGACCCGTGATCGCCGAACTCTTTATCTGCGCCGCGCTTCTTTCGGCGAAATTTTACCGCTGCCGCGCCTTTTGGGCAAAATTTCACTTCCGCCTACCTTTCGGGGTAAAATTTACCACCACCATGTCTTTTGGCAAAATTTTACCTAGTCTCGGCTTTCCTTAGCATAGTACGGACTTCAGCTACCGCGTCCTTTGGAGTAAAATTTACCGCCACGTGCAACCTGTATTTAATCAAGCCGCTTGTTTCGTAGTGAATTTTACTGCCGTCCGCGCTCGGTTCGATCACCGCTTGTTTATCGCAAACGCCTGCTCAAAACAAAGCCTGCTGCCGCTCTACTGCCCAGCTTTTACCTCGTCTCCTCCGAGCCGCAAATTTTAAAATTTAACTCGCGCTACTTTGCAGCAAAATTTCGCCGAAATTTTGTTCGCCACGCTGCAAAATTCTGATCTTTTATCCAAAGCCTCCGCCTGCTCGCGCAAAACCCGCGCGATAAAATTTACGCCGCTTTTTACGGCTTAGTTATGAGCGCGCAGCATTTTATCGCCGCCGAGATGATGTATTTTAGGCGCAACAAAAATTTATCGCCCTGCCCTGCCGAACAGGCGCCGTTTAAATTCTACCTCGAAGCGCGCTTTTAAAATTTCATCAAACTCACGCCGTATGCACGGCTCGCGCGATATTGCGTAAAATTTCTCGGGCAGTGAGCTTTGCTATCCAAATTTCGCTCGCAGCCGCCGCCAAAATCGCTCATAAATTTCGCGTCGTTATGCCGCTAAAATTTTATCGCTAAGGCAACCGTTTAAATTCCAACTCGCCGCACCTGATAGCTTTGGGCGTTGCGCCGCGATAAAATTCCATCCGTAGTGTTCCTGCCACCCGCGCCGCGCTTTGAATTTTACCCTCGTTCACGATGCTTATGTGCGCTACCCGCCCGTCAAAATTCCACGCTAATCGGCTGTCCTAGGCGAAAGCTGCCGTCATCGTCGCTGAAATCGGCGCGCGCCTCCCACACGAGATCTGCGCGCAGCTCCTCGGTCTGCACCGTGCGCGGCGTGTACATCGCGGTTTGGCTCACGTAGGCGACCTTTGCGCTCGCGCTAGAGCCGTCCGCAGCGATGATCCGCACGCTCTGTCCGGCGCGCAGGAAACGGAGCTGATTTTCGCTTAGATAAAATTTCGCTCGCTTGTTTTTTACTTCGCTAAGCTCAAAAACGCCCACGCTGGGCAGGCTGATGTCGCCAAGCTCCTTAAGGCGCGCTCTGATCTGCCCGCTAAAGGGCGCTTTTAGCACGCTTTGCGTCTCGATTTGGTAATTCAGATATTTCAGATTTTCCTCGCAGCTTGCCAAATTTGCGCGGGCGGCGCCGACATCCTCGCCGCGGTAGCCGCTTTGAAGCTGGCGCAGATTGGCCTGGGCGCTTTGCAGCTGGGCTTGCGTGCGCTTCATCGAGTAAAACGCTTCGTCGATCTGCTGCTTGGATGCGGAGTTTGTTTTGCCTAGGCTCTTTAGGCGCTCGTTCGTCAAAGTAGCGAGCTGTAGGGCGTTTTGCAGCGCGCTTACGTTCGCCGCCGCCATCTCGATCTCCTCGCTGCGAAAGCCGCTTTGCAGCTTTTGCAAGCTAAATTTAAGCCCGTCGCACCTCGCGATCTGAATACGTCTTTGAAAGCTCAGATCCGCCGTATCCAGAGCCGCCAAGACGTCGCCAGCCTGCACGAAATCGCCCTCGTCGCGGTAAAGCGCGCTTATGCGGCCGCTGCGCTCGAAGCTGAGCGAACTCTGCCTGATATCGATGATGCCGTAGGCCTTGTGCGCGACCTCTTCGCGCCTATCGAGATTGAAGTAGATCGCCGCGGCGAGAGCGGCCAGCGCAAAAACGACGAAAAATAGAAGCCTTTTCATAGACCGCCTTAAATTTTGATATGCGGTTATTATAAAATAATTTTTCTAATGCGGCGCTGATATTTGAGGCTCGGACGGTGATTTTATAAATCGATCGCATTAAATTTGCCGTATTGAATTGACCGCCGCACGAGTAGAATTGAGGCTTGGGCGGAAAAATTTAGCCTATCTGCGCGATTTTAAGCGGTGTGGCTTGTAAAACACAGCGACTTTTTGAGCTAAAAATTTTAAAATTTTAATGCGGAGACTTCGCTCGGAAGCGGAGCGTGAAATTTTGACGGGCGAGCGATACATAGGTGCTGCGAGCGGAATTTTACTGCGCGATGCCGCACTAGCGCTGCAGGCGGAATTTCGTCGCGAGAGCGAAATTTATCGCACGAAGCGGCATGCGAGCGTCGCGGGCGGAATTTATTGTTTATCATACGAACATCTCGCAAGTTACCGCGAACTAAATTTATCGCGGCGCCTTGCCTAGAGCTATTCGGCACGGCGAGTTGAAATTTATGGGCTCTCGCTAGCGATAAAATTTTACGCAGTATGAGTAGGCGGTGCTTAGACGCGCGGAAATTCTAACGCTGTGGCGAGTGAAATTTAAGAGGGCTTAGCTCAGAAGCGGAGCGTGAAATTTAATGGGAAATTTAACGAGCTTTAGGCTCGATGAGCCCAAATCTCGCTCGGTCGCGCAAAAGTTGAAATATTTAAAACTCGCCTTTAACCGCGGCGATCCACTTATCGGCCCTTGCCTGCCAGTGCTCGTCGCCCTTAAAATCGATCGTAAGACCCACGAATTTGCCGTTTATGAAGGCACGCGAATGTTGAAATTTATAGCCCTCCGCGCCCCAAGCGCCGATGAGATCGGCCTTTTTAAGCACCGGCAAAAACGCACTCATACCGCTGCAAAAATCGCTGCCGTGGCGCTCGACGTTGCCAACGCCTATGAGCGCGACCTTGCGTCCGTCAAAATCGGTTTTGTTCAAAAGCTCCAATTTGTTGTCAAATTTAGCCTGGATCTGTCCGTCGCCGTGCGTCGAAGCCGCAAAAATAAACGCGCTAGCGCCCGCCAAATCCTTTTCATTTAGCTCTTTGGCCTCCTTGATCTCAAAGCCGAGCTTTGAAGCGATGTATTCGCTCACGACCTTCGTGTCGCCGCCTTTGGTGGCGTAAACTAATAGTTTTTTCATTTTCTCTCCTTAAAAATAAGAATGATTCTAACAAAATAAGATAAATTTTGAGTGAAATAAAAATTTTATAAGGCGCTCAGATATAGCGCGATGCCTCATATCCAGCTAATTTTAAGCGGCAGCGAGCCAGCAAAATTTTAAAGCTGCTACTTAACCGCTCGTATAAAAATCAATAGTATAATGCCGCCCGTAGCTCATTACAAAGGAGAAAACATGAAGAATTTCACATTATGTTTGATTGCAGCGATCGCACTTTGTGGCTGCGCGACCCCGCAGGATCGATACGGCGGAGATGTTTATGACGCGAGCGAGACGAACCGCATGAGGCAGAGCGATCGGATCGAGATCGTCGACGTCTTGCCTGCCAAAATCAACGTAGAGCGCTCCGAGGGCAATACGGGTAAAATTTTAGGTGGCGTCGCAGGCGGAACTACGGGTGCGGTCATCGGGCATAAGCTCGGCAAACATAGCAGCGGCAGGCGCTTAGCTGAGACGGTGGGGCTCGTGGGCGGCGCAGTAGTAGGCGCGGTCGCCGGAGATGCGATCGAAAATTCCCAAAAGACGATGCAAGGCTCCAACATTATCTATAAATTTAAAGGCAAGGAGTACTCATCCGTGCAAGCCGATCCGCCGTGCAGATTTAGACGCGGCAAGGCTCTGCTAATCCACACGGGCAGCGAAACGCGGGTACAGCCGAACTCGGGATGCTAACAGAACTCGGTATGTTAAATTTAAAGCCGCCTAAAGCTTGCGGTGAAATTTTAAAATTTTATCATCGTGCGCCGCGAATTTTACTTAGCCGCCAAGCGACATTTGAAATTTAATCGCGACGTTTAAAATTTTAAAAGCGGTGTTTTAAATCCCGAAGCGGCGCGGCTTTTGAAAACGGTGCCGCTAAAATTTAGCGGGCGATCGAAATTTTAACTATGCAAAATTTTAAGAGCCCGCTAAAATATTTTAATATATAATCGCCGCTTAAAAATAGGGGGCTGCGATGAAAAAATTCTATATTAAAATTTTGGCACTTGCGTTTATAGCGGCATTTGCAGCGATCCCCGCTGCGGCGGCGGAAGGCTTGGATTATTTATTAAAAACCAAAGAGGAAAAAGATTTAGCGATTGCTTGCAATAGCGGCGACGGAAAATACAGCGCATGCACGAGGCTAGTCGAAATTTTATCCAAGAAGTGCGACGGCGGAGATTACGAAAGCTGCGGGGCTGTCGGAATAATATTTACGGATTTGGGTCAATACGAATTCTCATCCGCTCCTTTGATCAAAGCATGTGAAGCAAATATCATGTCTTACTGCTCCTATCTTGCCATTAACGATATACTTTTTACGGGAAATCTTGAAAGAGCCGCTAAGGGTTTTGATAAAATTTGCAAACAGGGAATTTCAGAGGACAAAAGGCTTGCTTGCAGCATAAGGAAAGAGATTGAAGACTGCTCTAAAGATGCAAAGTGCGATCCGCTAATGAAAGCCAAAGAAATTATCAAAGGACTATAACCATGAGAAAAATTTTATCATTAGCGATACTTTTATCCATGCCTTTGCTGGCAAAAAATAATATAGACATTGATATCTCTGCCGCAATAAACGATACAAACTTAAAAAATTTAGCGAATAAATGCGATTGGAACAAAGGCGATTATGAAGCTTGCTCGATATTAAAAGATACTTTATCGACAAAATGCGACGAAAAAAATTTTGAGAGCTGCGGTGCATTGGGAATTTTATTAATATATTTGCGCAGAGATAAAGACGCAACAAAAGCGTTAAACAAAGCTTGCAATGCCGGATTATTAAATTTTTGCCTAAACGCAGGGATGCATGATTTATACTATACGGGCAATATAAAAAGAGCATTTATAAATCTTAAAAAGGTATGCGATGCGGCGATAGAGCCTTCGAAGAAAAAATTGGCTTGTAAGATGAGCTATGGTTTGGAGCCATGTTTAAATGACGATGAATGCAATCCGGTGAAAAAAGCTAAAGAACTTTTGGAATAAGATTAATTTAACAGGATAAAAGAACGGCAATAATTTTTTATAAAGTCTGAAAAGTTAAAAGGTCGCGGCGGGCAATTTGAATTAGTACAACCCATCAAAAAATAATGTAAGCAATTAGCTATATAATTTTGAAATTCTAATCTAGAAACTTTATATCTTACCTATAAAAATTTTTAAATTTTACTCTTGCGGTTAATCATAAATTCTATATGAAGTCTTTAAATTTGCTCTAAAACCTCTCTCGCGTATTTCACCCCCAAATCATATGCCTTTTCATTTAGCGCACGGGTTTTTTCAGGCACAGAGCGGAGCATTTGCTCTTTTACGAGCCCTGAGTCCATACAGCGGCTAAGCTCTACTGCGATCGCTAGAGCTACGACACTTTGAGTAATGACGTTTCCAACTTCGTATTTTGCGATGGTGATGATTGGAATTTCATAAATTTTAAAGTTTATCCTATCCTCATCGCTCGGCGCTACTAAATTCGGCTCGATTACGATCACGCCACCTTTTTTCACGCCATTTTTGAAAGCATCGTAGCTACTCTGCGCCGTTGCGAGCATGAAATCGATCTCGCCCTCACTCGCGTAAGGATATAGAATTTCTTCATCGCTTAAGATAATATCCACTTTCGTAGGTCCGCCACGTACCTGAGAGGTATACGTAGATGCCTTGATTCCATAGCCGCCGTGCGCGATCTTTGCCGCAGCTAGAATTTCACCTGCTAAGATCACGCCTTGACCGCCCACTCCCACAAATCTTAACTGATTCATCTTAGTCCTTCAAAATTTATCGCTTCGCCGCTTTGTGCCGCATCTATCACCTTTTGATACGCCTTTGTGTATTCGGTGTGCTCATTATCTTCATGTAAAACTCCAATCGGAAATAGCCCCGCTCGCTCATCCTCGCTAAGAGCGTCAAATTTTGCTTTGGAAATCGTGCGCGAATCGAGCCACTTTAGCATTTGCACCGCCTCGCTCATTTTATTTTTACGACCCAAATTTACGTGGCAGTTGCTAAAAATATCAAAAAAACTATAACCATCGTGCTCAAAGCCCTTGGCTAGAAGTCGCTCGATTTTTTCGGGATTTGTCACGCTCTCACGTCCGACAAAAGTTGCTCCAGCGGCAATCGCAAGTTTTGCCGCATCAAAGCTGGGATCGACATTGCCGTATTGCGCCGTAACCGTCCAAAACCCGCGCGGCGTCGTAGGGCTCGTCTGCGAGTTTGTAAGCCCGTAGATGAAATTATTTACTAAGATATGATTTAGATCGATATTGCGGCGGCATCCATGTATCGTGTGATTGCCCCCTATCGCAAGCCCATCGCCATCGCCAGTGACTACGATTACGTGCTTACCTGGATTTGCGAGCTTGATACCCGTAGCATAAGCTATCGCGCGTCCGTGCGTCGTATGGACGGTATTGCAATCTATGTAACTCGACATCCTGCCGCTACAGCCGATACCGCTTACCACGCACACATCGTCCATACTCCAGCCTAAGCGGTCAATTGCGCGGATGATCGCTTTTAAGATCACTCCGTCACCGCAGCCCCAGCACCAAAGCGTAGGCATCTTGTCCGTTCTTAGATATTTATCGTAATCAAACGCCATTTAGAGTTCCTTTACTTTCTCGATAATCTCGCTAGGGCTGATCGGTCTGCCGTTTGCCTTAAGAAGCGTCTTAAAATCATCCCTCAAGCAAGCGCGCTGCACCTCTAGCAGATACTGCCCTAAATTTAGCTCGGCGATCAAAATTTTATTAAATCTCTCCCCTAGCTCCCTTAGCTTGCGCGCAGGGCTTGGCCACAGCGTGATCGGGCGAAAAAGTCCCACACGCACGCCTTGCCTACGTAGCTTTAAAATCGCGTCTTTTGCTGCTAGGCTAACGCTGCCGTAGGCGATGATGCAGATTTCGGCGTCATCTAGCATAAATTCCTCATATTGTACGATCTCATCTTCATGCGCCGAAATTTTATTAAAAAGCCTTTTTATAGAGCGATCCACGATCTGCTCATTTTCGGTCGGAAAGCCCTTCGCGCCGTGATGAAGCCCCGTTATGTGATAGTGATATCCTCTAAAAAAGGGATTTAGCACCGCAGGCTTATCGGGCGCAGCATCGTAGGGCTCATAATCTTTAGGACTACCTTTAAATTCCGCCCTGCGCTCGATTTTTAGATCCGAAATTTCAGGTAGCACCGCCTTTGCTTGCATATGCCCAAGCGTCTCATCAAGTAGCAAAAATACTGGCGTCATAAACCGCTCGGCTAGATTGAAGGCGCGCACGGTTTGCGTGTAAGCCTCCTTTAGCGAGCCCGGACACAGCGCGATGCTTTGGAAATCGCCGTGAGTTGGGTTGCGAGCTTGCAAAATATCGCCCTGTGCCACTCGCGTAGGAAGCCCTGTGCTAGGACCTCCGCGCATAACATTTACGATTAAAAGCGGAATTTCAGCGATAAAACCAAGCCCAATCTGCTCTGATTTTAGTGAAATTCCAGGACCGGAGCTTGCCGTCATCGCCTTTGCACCGCTCATCGACGCGCCTAAAGCTACCGAAATGCCCGAAATTTCATCTTCCATCTGGATAAATTTGCCTCCGACCTTAGGCAGCAAGCGGCTCATCTCGTGCGCGATCTCGCTACTCGGCGTGATCGGATAGCCGCCGAAAAAATTACAGCCGCAATCAATCGCCGCACGCGCAATTAAGGCGTTGCCTATGGAAATTACCTCTCTCATTATGCGTCCTTGGGTTTCATAAAATTATTGTTTTTGATCTTTTCTGCCATCTCTCTAGCCTGCGAGCTTAGACGAGCGAATTTAAAGCCTTTGGGCGCAACGAAAATCGCAAAATCAGGGCAGTGCAACTCGCACTCCCTACAGCCGATACAGGCGCCCTCATCCACAACGTCGATCATCATGCCCTGCACGGCGCCCTCGTCCTGTCTCATCGCGATCGCACCGCTAGGACAGACGCTTACGCAGATATTGCACGCCTTACAGCGGCTCTCATCCGTCCAGACGGCGCGCTGGCTCTCATTTTCGCTCATATTTTCTCCTTAATTTATCAAAATCCGCACTAAATCCCGCTTTGCGATTTAAAATTTGAAATTTTGCAGCGCAAGCCTGCTTTGATCGCATTAAAGTCCTCTCGTTTTTAAATTTTGCGGAGTTTAAATTTTAAAATTTTGTGGCGTTTAAAAATTTTACGCCACACAGAATTCTCGCCAAAGTAAAATTTTAATCTACGAAATTTCACAGCGGGCAAAATTACGCAAATTTTAAAATTCCATGGTGAATGAAATTTTACGCTGTAAAATTCTGCGAGCTTAAATTTCTTGCCAAAGTTAAATTTAATGCCGCAAAATTCTATCGCAAGAATTCTACGCTTTGAAATTTTAAATCTACGAATCCCGTTTCCGCGTCGCGTCGAATTCGCTCTATATCCACTAAAACTTCAGCCCCGCTATCCGCTCACGCATCCGTTCAAGCTGCTCATAAAACTCGCCAGAGTAGGCAAAATTTTTCTCTATCGCGCCCATTTTGCCGACGCTTACGAAGCGCCCCAAAGGCACTCCGGATCTATCCGCGACGCAGCAGGCGAGCGTGCCGCAGGTATCAAAAAGGATGTATTTTATGATCTTTACGATCCCAGCAGCGGGCGCCAAATACGCCGACGTGCCCAGTAGCTCGCCGATCTGCGCGCCGGCGCATTTGGTATTTTGTACCGCGCGCTCGAAAATTTCATCCGAAATTTCAAATCCCAGCTCGTTTTTAAGCGCGATCATCTCTTCGCTATGCGGGCCCACGATCGCGCTTCTCATCGATGAAATTTCCTTACCGCTTGCGCGCGCGAGTTCAAATTTAAGCCGCGCGCCATCTAGCTCGCCCGCCATGCCGATGACGCGCTCTTTTGCAAACCCGCTAGCCTGCAGCGCCGCATAAACCATCATATCAAGCGGATTGGTAACGACGATGATGATGGAGCTAGGCGCGTATTTTGCGGCATCTCGCGCGCATTGCGCGACGATGGCGGCGTTGCTGCCAAACAGCTCCTCCCTACTCTGCCCCGCCTTTCTTGCGCGCCCCGCCGTGATCACGACAACGCCTGCGTCCGCTATGTCGCCGGGCTCGGTGCTGCCGCTTATGCGCAGGTCGCGCTCGTAAACCGCCGCCGTATGGGCAAGATCGAGTGCCTTGCCGCGCGCGATCTGTTCTACCGTATCCACAAGCACGATGCTATCTATCTTTTGGCTTAAAGAATCGCTTACAATAAGATCGTTTGCTACCGCCGCGCCGATGTTTCCCGCGCCGAATATCGCTATTTTCATTGTTATCTCCTAAATATCAGCCCGCATTTTTATAACTGCGGGATTTAAATTTTAAAATTTAAAGACGAAATTTCGTTTTTAAAATTTAAGCCGAAGCGACCTTAAATTTTACCTCTGCGCCTTTACGTTGCGCTCGTGCTCGGCTTGCGTGCGCGCAAAATCGTGAAGCCCCGTTTTTTTATTTCGCATAAAATACAGATACTCGCTCTTTGCGGGCGTGAAAACGGCGCGTATCGCATCGCGAGAGACCACGCACACGGGCTCTTTGGGAAGTCCGTCGTTGAGGTAGGTGTTGTAGTGGCTGGTGTCGGTGCGGATGCGCTGCGGAGTGATCTTGACATGCGAAAACTCGCCGTAATTCAGCGTGCCGTCCATCTGAAGGCGCATATTTTTGGCCAAGCGGTTGTCGATGACGGAAGCTACGAGGGGCATCTCATCTGCGTTTGCGGCCTCTTTTTGAATGACAGAGGCTTTGATTAGCACCTGTTTCCACGCCGTGGCGTTATATTCGCCGATAAGCTCGCGCGACAAGTCTTCGTGGAATTTTTGCGCGCTTGAAACGAGGTGGTCGATGATATTTTTTTCGCTTTCGTTTTTGCCTATTTTATAGGTTTCGGGAACCAAAAAGCCCTCGTAAAACGGCGCTGTGGCGTTGTATTCGCGCTCAAGCTCGCTAAAGCTTAGTCCGCGATCTTTCGCAAGTTGTTTTAAAAACACGATCGTAGTCTCTCCGGGGATCAGCTTGATCTCGTTCATCACGGGCTTTGCGACGCTTAGCTCATACAAAAATTGATATTTGGGCAAATTTTCGCCGCTAAGCTCCAGCTCGCCGGTTTTTGCGCCGCCGTAAAAAGAAAGTAGCCTCGCATCAAATTTCGTAAATTTTGGATAACTCTTTGAGAGTTGCGATAAAATTTTCGTTGAGCTGCCCTGACCTATCTGTACGGTTTTCGCGTTGCCGACGCGCTCGTGTAGATCAAAGCCCACGGCCAAAAGAACGATAGCCGCAAGCTCGATACAAATGCACGCCGCTTTGATGAGCTTTATAAAGAATTTCATGCATTCCTTTCAAAATTTAGCTGAAATTATAGGCAAATAAGCCAAAATTTTGAATAAATTTCATATTATAAGCGCAGTTTTTCGGCACGCTCGATTTGGTTTTGAGCGTAGCTTTTTAATGGGACGATGATGTATAAATTTTTAGCTAGATTTTTTCTTACTCTTACTATACTTTTTATAATATGCGCCGTGGCTCTAAAGCACGGTATTGCGATTTCGCAGCTGGACGTAGGCTTTGCAAAGCTTGAGGGGTTTTATCTCAAGCTAAATAAAAGTCTCGTGCTGCGCATCAAAAATCTTGAAATTACGCAAAATAATACACAAAATTTAGAGCAAAATTCCACTGATCTGCGCACGCAAAGCGAGAAAATTTTAGAATTTAGCAAAAAAATCTCGCTCATCAACTCCTTTTTCGAAGAGATCGACGTAGACAATATGAAAATAAAAGGCGAAAGCCTAAAGCTAAAATACAAAAGCGACGTTTTTTACGCCGACACGCGGTTTTTTAGGCTAAGCTCAAAGATCACGCCTGGCGCAGACGGGCTGAACTTCGATCCGATCGAGCTTAAGCTAAATGATTTTAATCTCACTCTGCACGGCACGGCACGAGCAAATTTCAAAGCCGATACGTATGATTTTAACGGCACCTTCGCTTCGCACGAGATCGCAGGCGAGCTTGACGTGCACAATATCGGCTCGGAGTTAAATATCGAGATAAACCGCGCCTCGGCCTTGAGTCTGAAAAATTTTATGAATGAGCTGGGCGCGCTAACAGGGCTAAATCCTCTTGCGAATGAGTGGATCTACGGCAAGGCGGTCGCGCAAAACTACTACATCGAAAATCTGCATGCCAAAGTCGATCTAAAAGATCCGCGCCCGATCGCCGAAAACGTTAGCGCCACGGCTTATGCGCAGGATCTTACGATAAAATTTCAGCCGCAAATCGAAGCCGTAACGGTAAAAGACGCCAACATCACGCTCAAAAACGATTATCTAAATTTTGCGCTGAACGAGCCTAAATTTAAAGGCAAAAGCCTGGAGGGAAGCGGTGTGCGTATCGGCGGGCTTTTTGAAGAGAAGCCGATCGTATATCTGGATCTGCGAACCAAGGAGAGTTTGGGCAAAGACCTTGTGGATATTTTGCAAAGCTACGGCATAAACGAGCCCGTATATCCGCTAGGCGGCGGGATCGATGCACGCGTGCTGATAGACGTGGACGTCGAGAAGGAAAGCGCCAAGGTGGATGCGAACGTGACGCTAAAAGACGCCGATCTGATGATCTCTAAAGCGAAATTTCACTCCAAAGCTGCGCGGGTACATATCACAGAAAAAAAGATCGACATCAAAGACGCGAATCTACAAAATGAAATTTTTAACGCCACGGCAAGCGGCAGTATCGATATCGCCACGCGCAAGGCCAAATTTAACGGCATAATCCATAGCTTTAATCTCTCCCCGAACGGCAAAGAAATTTTAAAATTTGGTGACGCGCGAGATAATATAAGCCTTGATTTTAGCGGCAAGGCGCCGGTGCTAAGTTCGCAATTTTTGGGCGCAAAGATGAGTTTCGGCGAGCGGATCGAGATTAGCTCGCCCGATATTAGCGGAATTCTGCCCTTTTCTAAGACGCTTAAAAACGCGGGCATTAGCGGCGGAGATCTTAAAATTTTAACCAGCGATTTTACAAATTTGGATATCAGCAGCAACAATCTTATCTTTGATTTCGGTCTGCTAAACAAAGACGGCAGAGCCTACAAAAACGATTCTTTCGCGCTTCGGGTGCGCGGGGGCGATCTGGACGGCTCTAGCGGAAGCGGTAAAATTTCTCTTAAAATAAACAAAGGCGGTAACTTCGTCGCTCTAAAAGACGTGGACGTCGCGATCAATACGAGCGTGCAAACCAGCGAGTTTAATAGCGGCACGAAGGAGCGCTCGCCGATAAATTTCAGCGGGCAAAATTCTGCGATCGTACTATCCGATCTTAATAAGACACTTAAATTTACGCATTTTAACGGCGTGCTGGACGGCAAAAATATGAACCTAAACGCGAATTTCAAACGCGGCGACGTGAAGTTGATCTTTAAAAAGAGCCTGCTTCAAATTTTTGCGCAAAACATCAGCGGCGAGGCGCTCAATCAATTCCTAGGCTCGCAGAGCTTCGACGGAGGGGTATTTACTCTAAAAGCAAGCGGTATCGATCCGCGTAACTACCGCGGCGAGATCAACGTGCAAAACACCTATCTGAAGGACTACATCATCTATCAAAGGCTGCTTAGCTTTATAAACTCGGTGCCGTCGCTACTAACGTTTAAGACGCCCGATTTCAACGATCGCGGCTTTAGCGTCCAGAAGGGTAAAATTTACTTTCGCCGCAGCGGCGATAAAATTTACATAAACGCGATGAACTTTACCGGCAGTAGCGCAGACATTGCTGGTAACGGCGAAGTGGATATGAAAAGCGGCGCGCTGAATATCGATCTAGAGCTTAAATACCTTAAAGACGCAAGCTCGATAATCTCAAAAATCCCGCTGCTAAATCATATCATCTTGGGCGAAAACAATACGATCTCCACGATCATCGAGATTCGCGGCACGATGAAAAAGCCTACCTACTCGACCGGCGTTGCGACCGACGTGCTAAAAACGCCTTATAATCTCATCAAAAACACGCTGATGCTACCTTTCGTGATCTTCGGCGACAGCGAGGAGAACAGATGAAATTCCCGCTCGACTATAAGGATAGCTTTGAAAAATCGCTGCTGTTTTGGCTCGTAAAATTCGTGCGCTACAAGCTAAGCGCGCTATCGAATAAGGAGCTGAAAAACGACGCGCTGTTTCGCCGTGCAAGCCTGGCGTTAAATCACGAGGTAGCAAATATCAATGAACTCGAGCGGCTCGCAAAAGACGCTCGAAACGCGGGTCTTACCGGCATCAATACCTATTTCAATCCGCTTAAAAAATTTTACGAAGCGATCATGCAGTACGGTCTTGAGAGTATGAAAAATATCGACGAGGAGCTTTTGAGCGAAATTTTAGCCTCGATTACGGGCGGGCTGAGCGATGCGAGCAAAAAAAACTACCGAATCGCGCTAATAAATTTTTTCGGCTTCATCGACCGCCAGAACGAGCAGGACGGCACCTCACATAACTTCGGCATCGAGCTTAAGCACTGGGGCGGCATTAGCGGTAGCCGCGGTACGAAGCTTCCGGAGTTTATGAGCGAGGAGGAATTGAAGCGGTTTTTGGATGCGATAAATCTAAGCGAGTTTCGCTCCTTTGCGCATCGCAACCGCCTGATCGTAAAAATCATCGTCTACACCGGCATCCGCGTGGGCGAAGCGATAAATCTCAAGCGCAAAGATATCGCGCCCGAGGGCGATCTTTTCGTCATCCGAATCCGCGGCAAGGGCAACAAATATCGCATCGTAATGATCAAACGCCACCTGATCGAGGAGCATCTAAACGCGCTGGAGACGAACTTTGCCAACAAAGAGGGCTATCTTTTCGTCACCAAAAACGGCGCGCCGCTTACGCAAGCATACGTCAGCGGCATCGTGGAGAAAATTTTAATGAGCGCGGGCATACGCAAGGAAAAAAACGGCGCTCATATGCTGCGCCACACCTTCGCAACGATGCTTTACAAAAAGCAAAAGGACCTCGTACTCGTCCAAGAAGCCCTCGGCCACGCGAGCCTAAATACTTCGCGCATCTACACCCACTTCGATAGCGACAAACTGCGCCTTGCAGCGAAGGTCGCGGAGGAATTCGAGGAGTGAAATTTTAAAATTTGCAGCGGCGCGAGGCTTACTTGAGCGAGATTTTTTGAATTTCGTTTTGAGGCGGCTTTTAAATCGTTTTTTATGGAATTTATTTTACAAGAGGTTTAGAATTTTATTTTGAAAAATCTTAAAATTTGTTTTTCATATTCGCATAACAAAACCTAAAATTTTACCTTGTGATTTTGCCTAAAATTCCAGATAAATTTAGTGCAAAATTTCATTTAAATTTTTACGATACGGGATTTCATCCGAGGATTTTATAAGCAAAAGATAAACGGCATATTAAGAGATAGTAGATATAAAATTTATCTGCAAATTCCGCAAGGATGGAATTTCTGATTTAAAATTTCAACCATCGAAATTTTATAGTTTGATTTGCTTTCAAATTCTCATCGCACCGAATTCTCCTTAAAATTTAAAGACGCAAAAGATTGCCACCAAAGTTTGCTACGAAATTTACTGGCGCGAAGTTTGCTACGTAAATAGCGCAGGAATCATATAGGAATTTCTAATAAAATTTAAAGAGATAAAATCATCGGCATGATTATTTTAGATTTATTTTACGACGGAAATCCCGCTCTTGCGAGCAGGATTTCATTTCTTAGGGGGATAAGAAAAGGAGTTTAGGCTAAATAAATTTAGCCCGAGATTTCGTCTAGCCACGGAGTCCGCGGCAAAAAGGAGCAAAAAGACGAAATCTCGCGCAAAATTTTAAACCAAGATTTAAGCGATCGGCTCGCGACAATAAACGAGATTTGCGACGGCTTCAAAAACTATCGCAAAAAAAACGCCGTGCCGCAAGCATCAAAATTAAACGAGCCTTTGTTTTTTAAAATACTCACGTGGAGCTTTGCAAAGCGGACAGGCGCCTGGGGCTTTCTTGCCGCGATGAACATGCCCGCAGACCTCGCACACCCAAACTTCCTCGTCAAAGCTCTCGAAAAAGCCCTCCTCTAGCAGGATCTTTTGAAGCTCGTTGTATTCGCGCTCGTGCTCCTGCTCGACCTTGCCGATGGCGTTAAAAAGGCGCGCAACCTCTTTTTTGCCCTCTTCGGTCGCGATTTTAGCGAAGCTCGGATACATGCTCTCGTGCTCGTAGCGCTCGCCGGCGGCGGCATCAAGCAGATTTTTATCCATCTTATCAAGCGGAATACCTGCGGCCGCATGATGCGCCTTTAGCTCAGCTCTGGCATGCCATTTTTCGTTTTCAGCGGCCTCGTAAAAATGTCGCGCAATGGCGTGAAAGCCCGCCTCTTTGGCCAAATCGCCGTAAAGATCGTATTTATTGCGCGCCTGGGACTCGCCTGCGAACGCCTTCATCAAATTTACCTGCGTCAGATCCTCGGTGATACATTTCATCGGCTCGCCGCAGCAACTAAGCGTGCCGCCGCCTACGTTTTGAACCTCGACCTCTGCACCGCACTTTTCGCATCTGTAAGTTTCATACTGTCTCATTTCAATTCCCTATCAAAATTTTTGGGGAATGATACCACAGCTACTATTAAATTTTACTTAATAAATTTTATTCTTCTCAATAAATTTATATTTTTGAGAAAATTTTGGCACGAATTTTTCGTCCGAAAAATTTAAACTTAAGATTTTTCAAAGCAAATAGAATTTCAAGCAAAAGCGCTAACGCTCGATCGTCTAAAAATATGAAATTTAGTTTTTTGACTCATTTAGTCTGCGATTTTCAAGGCTAGCCATATCATTGGAAATTTTTTAGAATTTAAAGTTATCTCAAAGTAATTTACTATTTTGCTATATGGTCTTATTTCACGAGCATATGATAATGCTGGGCAAAAAGCAGCTTTAAATACTCAAAAATGCAATTATTAAACATTAAAAGCGTAATTAAGGGCATTGTAGCATTACCGTTTTGCCGCTATGATCGGTAATATCTGAGAATTTATAAACGTTAAATTCTAAGCCGCAAATCGAACAAGGAGGAAATTTATCGACTTCCTTTTCTCCTAAAAGTGAGCAAATTCCGCCTATTGCCGGATTATGTCCAACGATAAATACGCATTCTGCGCTAGCTGCGTTAAAATTTCGCATAACATCTGTGCTAGAAATTTCCACATCATTGCAAGATAGCGCATTATTTTCGCTAATGCTAGCGGGAATTTTAGTGCTCTTAAAAGCAGAATTTTCAGCGTTTGCGTCGCGATGTTTTTCGCTACTAAGACCGACCGCATTGTATTTTTCAACATTCACACTGCACCCAAAAAATCGTTTCTCATCCAAGCTGCGAACAAACTTTGCTAAATCCCATAAGCTTATGTCGTATAACTCTCGCAATGGCACTACCCTTTTTGTCGCGCTCAGCGCATTAGCGATAATTTGCGCCGTATGGAGTGCTCGTATAGCCGAGCTTGTAATAATCAAATCAGGCATAAGTCCCAAGCTGCGCAGCTTTTCTCCGAGTTTAATTGCGCAAAGTTCGCCCACTTGGCTTAATGCCCGCTCAAAATCGCTTTTGCCGCTTTGCGCCTCGGCATGTCTTATAAAATATATCCGTTTCATCTGCATCCTTTCATAAAATTTTATGTAAAATTTAGCGTTAAATTCTACAAAATTCTAAATTTTTTCTGGATAATTCCAAAGCCATAACCAACCACAAATCCCGCTATGTGTGCATACCATGCCACATTTACGCCCATTAACATCGGCGCAAAGCTCATTATCAAAATTGCGATAAAAATCCCGCCCGCATTGTGTTCATCAAAATAAGCAATCACGCCTAAAAGCACGCAAATAGCGCCACTAGCGCCTACGATATTGACGATTTCTCCCATGCTCATGGCATAACGGATATAAATCAGACATAAAGCGCCGCTCAGCAGCCCTCCTGCGATGTAAAGTAGCGTAAATTTTATCCCACCGAACGCTCGCTCTAAAATCCCGCCGAATTGATACAAAACTGCCATATTCATCGCTAGATGCATCACTCCGCCGTGCATAAAAAATGAACTTAGTAGCTGCCACGGCATCCCCTCGAAAAAATATGGATTGAGCCCGAAAAACAGGTAGGACTTAAAGCCGAAAAAATATTCCAATGCGAATGAAATCACGAAAAATAGGATATTCACCGCGATGATCGCGAGAGTAAATTTGCCTGTTTGCATGAAGCTCCTTAAATTTTTCACGCATAGTAGCAAAATTTTGATTAAATTAAAGGCGTCGTGTAATTTTATAGGCTCGAGATAAATTATAGATAAGCTAGCATCACAATTTTGGCAATAGTTTTGGTTGTAAGCGCCTTATCAAAATAGCTGCGCTAAAATTTAGATATAGAGCTTTAAATTAAAATCTCCATAATAAAATTTAGACCGTAAATCTTTTTTGAAAGTTTTACGGAATTTATAGAGCGTATCTGACATCAATCAAAAAACAAGCACGCCGTTAAATTTAATAAAGATGGAATTTCAGCTATATGAAGCTATTTCGTAGAATTTTATGTAAAATTATAAGTATAATTTTACTAAGAATAACAAAATTTGAGTTCAAATTAATTTCAAAATAAATTTTAGAGTAAATATTTTAAATGCTTGTTATATATAATTACGCGTTAAAAATGCTAATTTGATTTGCCATAACAGCATCAAAGTGAGTTTTTATTCATAAGTTTTTGCTGCAGGAGTTTAAAAGCCATAAAAATTTTAAAATTTGATTAGAATTTTAGGAATTTAATAAATTCTATAAAGCAAGTCATAGCTAGAATTCCAAGCTAAATTATCTGCAAAATTTCACTTGAAATTTTAGAGCATAAATCAAACCGCTGCGAATTTTTAAAAGGTCTAACAAAATTCCATAAAATCTAATAAATTCCAAAAGTTATGAGAAATTTTTCAAAAAATACGGCGAAAGAATTTTCAAAATTCTAGTTATTCACCCGTCCGTATCCTGCGAAGCGGTTCGATGCTAGGCAGCTTATGCGGTCTTTGCCGCAGCGCACGATATAGCTATTTTCCATCTTTTGCCCCGCTACATGGACGTTTTTCTTATTTAAATTTACGAAGTCCGCTTGATTTCTACCACGAGTATTGTGGACGAATTTCACGCGACCATCGGCATATATCTCGCGCACGATACCGATATGGCTGATTTCGTTATTGACCTTACCTTTGTTAGAACGCAAAGTGTTTTGAAAAAACACCAAATCCCCCACTCGCGGCGTATTGCTGAGTAAATTTTTACGGCTGTAATAATTATATATTGCTTGGGATTTGCGTCCGTTTGTGAAGTATTTCGGCAGATCTTTTGAATTGAAAAATAGATCATCGTATTTATCATTTAGCACGGTGATAAATCCGCTGCAGTCCCCTCCTGCGCGAGTGCCAGTGTAATCGTCTACAGATGCAATTAAAGGGCGGTTAAACTCGCTTCCCGGCACCGAAGTTATTCCTTCTTCATGATCGTTTAAGACATACGCTTGCTGGCTGCCGGCAGACGGGGCTTTTGAGGAGCAACCGACCAGCAAAAACGCACCCAAAGCGCAAATAATTAGTTGTTTCATATAAAAAATCCTTATAAAAT
Organism: uncultured Campylobacter sp.; assembly: GCF_937980635.1. Taxonomy (GTDB): domain Bacteria; phylum Campylobacterota; class Campylobacteria; order Campylobacterales; family Campylobacteraceae; genus Campylobacter_B. Next base: position 12,506 of record NZ_CALJPG010000016.1, on the reverse strand, counting down.
TATGTAACGGTTAAATTTAGGCGTAATTTTAGCGCTCAGTGGTAACAAAATGGTAACTTTAAAGCTAAATTCTGTATAATCGCCGAAATTTTACACGGAGAAATCATGCATTATCTACGAATTAACGGGGGCAAAAAACTAAGCGGTAGCGTCAAAATAAGCGGCGCAAAAAATGCCGCACTGCCGCTCATAGCCCTATCTATTCTTTCAAAAAACGAAGTCGTAATTAAAAATTTACCCGCAGTTTCCGATATCCACACGCTAATTCAGCTACTTTCAAATTTAGGCGCAAAGTGCGAGTTTCTTGACGCCAACACCGCCAAAATCGATCCGCGCGAGGTAAACTCGACCAAGGCGATCTACGACATAGTGCGTAAAATGCGAGCTTCGATCTTAGTGCTGGGGCCGCTTTTAGCGCGGTTTAGACACTGCGAGGTAAGCCTTCCCGGAGGCTGCGCGATCGGCGCCAGACCGATTGATCTGCACCTTAGCGCGCTTGAAAAGATGGGCGCGGAGGTTAAGATCAAGCAAGGTTACGTGGTTTGCACCGCAAAAAAGGGGCTTAAGGGCGCGACTATAAATTTTGACAAAATTACCGTCACCGGCACCGAAAACATCGTAATGGCGGCGGCCTTAGCAAGCGGCACCACTCATATCATAAACGCGGCAAAAGAGCCCGAAGTAATCGCCGTTTGCAACGCATTAAAAAGCACAGGTATCGACATAGAGGGCATCGGCACGAACGAGATCCTCATCAAAGGAAGTGGCGGAGAGCTTTTAAGCTTGAACGAAATTTCGATCATTCCCGATCGCATCGAAGCAGGCACCTATCTGTGCGCAGGCGCGATCACCGGCTCTCGTATCACGATCACGCACGCTTGCGCGGCTCATCTTGGCGCTGTGCTTGCAAAATTTGAAGATATGGGCTTTAAATTTGAAATTTCAAACGGCGGCGACGAGATCACGATCCTGCCCGCTTCAAAGATAAAACCCGTAGAAATCATCACGAGCGAATATCCGGGCTTTCCTACCGATATGCAGGCGCAGTTTATGGCGCTGGCGTGTGTAGCCACGGGCGTCAGCACCATCGACGAGAGGCTTTTTGAAAACCGCTTCATGCACGTTAGCGAACTCTCAAGAATGGGCGCAGATATCCGCTTAAACGGACACATCGCGACGATCAGCGGCGGCAAGCTAAACGGCGCGGACGTGATGGCGACCGATCTGCGAGCTAGTTCGGCGCTCGTTTTAGCCGCCCTTGCGGCGCGCGGCGAGAGCAAAATACATAGAATTTACCACCTAGATCGCGGCTACGAGAGACTAGAGGCTAAGCTTGGTGCGCTTGGCGCGGACATACAGAGGCTGGAGGAATGAGGACTTCGGAATAAAAATCTTGTACAAATAAAGCGATGCGGAATTTTACACAAAACGCGTTTAAAAGCCACGCTGCGTAAGCACCACGTAAATTCTATCAGCAGCAATGCATTAATCGCTAAAGCTAAGTGTGGCGAAATTTTAAAGGCAAATCTTGGTAGAATTTCAAGGATGAGTCTCTTTAAATTTAAATAGCAAGTTTTGGTAAAATTTAATGAACGAGCCGTGGTGGAATTCTTTAAGCAAATGTGAGTGGAATTCCTAGGGCAAAGCGGAATTCTACGAGCTATATGCTTTGAAATTTTAAGCAACGCTCGCAGTAAAATAAGGCAATTGAGCTCATAAAATTTCGCGCATTTATTTGGGTAAATTTTGCTTTGCAAGCTTTGGCGCAACATAAAATTTAAGACCACGCGAGATATTAACTGCGCGAATTTTAAATGTAAAAATGATAAAAAGGACTTAAAAATGATAGGAATAAATGAGGCTATAGATTTGGCTACGGCTAGAATCACATCAAGCAAGCAAAGCGAAAAGGTACCTCTTCCCAGCGCCCTAGGTCGCATTCTTTTTAGTGATATTTCAGCGATTAAAAACCTACCCTGCTTCGATAATTCGGCGCTTGACGGCTATGCCTACGCGGCGGACTTCAAAGACGAAAAGCTAAAGATCGTAGAGCCTACGATTTTTGCGGGAGATGAGAAATTCTACGAAATAAAGGCTGCACAAGCGCAAAAGATAATGACCGGCGCGCCAATGCCTGCAGGCGCGGACTCCGTCGCGAGGCTAGAGGATGTAGACGTGCAAGGCGGAACTCTAAAAATCCCTGCTTCCGTTCATGCCCACGACGGCTTTCGTAAAAAAGGCGAAGAAGTGCGTGCGGGCGAGCTTTTATTGCGCCGTGGCGAAATTTTAAACCCTGCCAAAATCATGCTTCTTGCCGCGCAAGGAATTTACGAAGTGGACGTTTACGCGCGTCCTAAAATCGCTCTATTTTCAAGCGGCAACGAGCTAAAAGAGCCGTGGCAGAGCGCAAGTGAGCGCGAAATTTATAACGCTAACTCTAGTGGCATTGCTGCATTGCTGCAAAAATACGGCTTTGAAAATGAGTATTTAGGGATTTTAAAGGATGATTTTAGCGAGGTGTGCGAGGCGCTAGATACTGCTACGCGTAAATTTGACGTGCTAATTACCAGCGGTGGAGCAAGTGCCGGGGAGGCGGATTTTATGCAAAGCGCTATGAGTGAACTTGGATTTTTGCAGGTTTTCGATCACATTGATATCAAGCCCGGCCGCCCCAGCAAGTGCTTCGCAAAAGACGGCAAATTCGTCTTTGCAATGGCGGGCAATCCGATGGCTGCTTTCGTGCTTACGCGCGCAGTCATACTGCCGATCTTATTTAAGCTTAGCGGCGCAAGCGAGGCTTTTAGCGCAGAAGCGGCGATCTATGCCAAGCTCGCAAGCGATCTGAAGCTAAAAAGCGGCAGAGTAAATTTAACCGTAGGCGCATATGAAGGCGGAGTTTTTACGCCTATGCCGTCGCCTTCTGGGCGTATCAGACCGCTGGCTGCGGCATCGCATTTTTTCTTGGCTGATCCCGAATGCGACAAAGTTCGCGCTGGAGAAATCGTAAAAATTTATGAAATTTAAGCGAGAAATTATTGACAAATGAAAATTTATAGGCTACAATCGCGCTTTATTTTTACCGCATGCGGGAATAGCTCAGTGGTAGAGCGCAACCTTGCCATGGTTGATGTCGCGAGTTCGACTCTCGTTTCCCGCTCCATCTTAATTTCAAATTTTAAAATTCCTTCCGCCGCGTTTGTTTTTAAACTGCAAAATTTCGATATGAAAGCCTTTAAATGAGAATTTTAGTTTGCATAAGCGGCGCGAGTTTTTGCGAGATCGGGCTTGATCTGCTTAAATTTCTTGCCAGCTCGCCGCATGAAATTCACGCCGTACTTACACAGGGCGCGCGCCGCGTCCTGCGCGCCGAAAGCGGCATAGACGCGGACGAGGTCTTAAAATCCGCGGAATTTAGGAGCGTAAAATTTTATCCCGACGACGATCTGAGCGCGCCGCCCGCTTCAGGCTCGTTCGGCATTGACGCCACAATCTTTGCGCCCTGCTCTATCGGCTCTTTGGCTAAAATTTACGGCGGGCTTTGCGACAGCTTAAGCACCCGCGCCGCTGCAGTCGCGTTAAAAGAGCACAAGCGGCTGGTTCTTGGCGTGCGCGAGATGCCGCTTTCTGCGATCAGCCTGCGCCAGATGAGCGAGCTAGCCGCGCTCGGCGTCATCATCGCTCCACCCGTGATCGCAGGTTACTGCGGCGTGCAAAATTTAAAAAATTTCATAATCGGCAAGTGGTGCGACGCGCTGGGCGTGCAAAACGAGCTATTTAAAAGGTGGCAATAATGCAAAACTCAAGAAAATGTATCTATCCGGGCACCTTCGATCCTATCACGAACGGTCATCTGGACGTCATCAAGCGCGCGCTAGGGCTTTTTGATGAGGTTATCGTCGCAGTGGCGCTCAACGAGAGCAAGAAGCCCTACTTCAGCCTAAAATCCAGACTAGAGATGGCGCGAGCCGCGACACGCGAACTTCGCGGCGTGAGCGTGCAAAGCTTTGATAATCTACTCGTGGATTTCGCCAGATCCTGCGGCGTGCGCTTCGTTATCCGTGGACTCCGCGCGGTTAGCGACTTTGAGTACGAGCTGCAGATCGGCTATGCAAACGCCTCGCTATGGGAGGAATTTGAGAGCGTGTATTTGATGCCGACGCTCAAAAACGCCTTCATCTCAAGCTCGATTGTCCGCTCCGTTTTGAGCCACGGCGGCGACGTTTCGCACCTCGTGCCGAGCGAAATTTTAAAATTTTTAAAAAAATGAGCTCGCAAGCGACTGAAATTTAGCCTGAATTTAGCTCGCAGGCGCAGCTAAATTTAAAATTTACAAACCACACGGGAGATAAAATGAACGAAGCAATGGATGAGATAGAAAGACTGCGAACGTTTTTAAAAAGCGTGAGAGATGAATACAAAGCCCTAAATAAAATAGCCGAAGCGCAGGTCGTAAGTAGGCGCTGGGCGTCTGGTAGCTATATCAATTTAGAGCCGTTTTATTTCGAATATAACCGCTTCTCAAAGGGCAAAATTTTAAAAGCTAAACCAAAAAAGATCGTAAACGCCTACGAATACGGCTTTGATGCGCAAGATCGCGTCGTTTTTGAAAGACAACATGACGGCAAAAAAAGTTTCTTTGAAAGCCTTTATTTTTGGGGGCGGGACGAAGTTTTAAAATATCATTTCGGTTGCTACAATAAAAGATGCGTAGGATGCTTCAATATAAAAAGATTTATCTATGAAAATGGCGAGCTAAAGTCCATCTACTCGGCCTTTGACAACAACGCCTATGGGATAGAAAATTTTACTTACGAAGGCGGCAAGCTCGCACAAAGACGGGAGTATGTAGAGCACCCTCGCGCAGGCAGAAGGAATGACGTAACAAACTATGAATTTGACGCAATGGGCGAGCTAAGCTTAATAGTCGAGGGCGGCTACGTGCACTACAAAAAACCTGATAAAAAAATGAGCTACAAAAAGCTCTATGAGCTCGCCGCTCAAAGGCTGCTGCCCGCGATTAAAGAGACGATCAAAAAGCACGCGCCCGCCTGTAAACTCTACTGCATAAATTTAGCTTGCGACAATAGGAGTTTGCCGCCGATCATCGGATTCGGCTCGCAAGAACAGCGCGCGCAGTGGCTTGCGCGAAAGGACGGTTGGCTTCTTTGGCTTGTTCCTGATTACGAGTTTCGAGCCGAGGTCGAAGTAGACTACGAAACGGCGAAAATTTTTGATCTTTTCAATCAAGAAACGCAGCTAAATGATAAATATGCGCAGGCTAAAAAGCTCATTTGGGAGTGCGTGAAGCAGCTCAAAGCAGGTCTTGGCGAATTTGCGCTTGATATGACGGATGATTTTACGATCACGGCCACCGATTGCGATCTTGGCGATCTGAGGAAAGATTTCATAGCGATAAATCCCGAGCTCGTAAGCACGTATAAGGGCAAAATTTAAATTTCATCGTCGCGATTTTATCATTGCGCGCAGCGTTTGCCCACCCGCACTGCCAATAAACATACCCTACGCCGAATGATGCTGCCGCCCTACTCCGCCAGAAGCGCCGCCATTTCCGTCTAGCGCCATACGCTTCGTATGGTACATGTCCTGCTCTGTATGATGACGCCTTGCTTCGCCCAACGTGCCATTATTCTATCCGCACGACGCGCCATCTTTATCGACTGGCGTCCTGCTCCGCTCGGTATATGTCCGAAAGCGCAAAATTTACTCACCGCCTATTCGGCGCATCCGCCCAAGCGCTAAATTTAACCGCGAGCCGTGCCGCAAAGAGTAAGAGCCGAGCAACAAAGCGCCCGATAAATTTTATGCCGAAAAATAAAAATCGGCTCGCACAAGCTCTCGTAGAAGCCCGATTTTGAGGCGAAATTTTACGCCCCGCTGTTAAAACAAGCCGCTATTTAGCTATAAGCTTGTAAAATAACGCACAAATTTAAAGGCGAAAAATGTATGTAATATTCGAAGGTATCGACGGCGTGGGCAAAAGCACGCAGATAGCGCGGCTGGCGGCGGCTTTTCCGCAAGCGATCGTGACTAAGGAGCCCGGCGGCACGAAGCTTGGCGAGGCGGTACGAAGCCTCGTTTTGGGCGAGGATTTTAAGTGGCGGCGCGGCAGCATAAATCTGCGCGAGGTCTGCGGCGAAATTTCAAAGCGCGCCGAGCTGCTTTTATTTCTCGCAGACCGCGCCGAGCACTACGAGCGCGTGATAAAGGGCGGCGCGGACAGGCTCGTGCTAAGCGATCGCGGCTTCATCTCGGGGATCGCCTATGCGCTGGCAAACGACGAAAACGCGGATCTTAGCGAGCTTATCGCGCTTAACAAATTTGCGCTTGGGGGCAAATTTGCAGATAAAATCGTGCTGTTTTCGGCGGACGAGAAGCTCATCGGGCAGCGGCTAAAAACGCGCGCTAGCAGCGATATAATCGAGGCTCGCGGGCTAAAATACCTAATGCGTGTGCAAGATCTTATGGCGCGGGCATGCGCGGCGTGCGGCGTCGAGACCCTGCAAATCGACGCCGCACAGTCCGAAGAGGTGATCTGCGATCAGATAAAAAATTTCATACTTTCTTAAAATTTTAAGGCGTGGAATTTTGCCGCGATAATTGATTTCTGAGCCTTGCCGTGAAATTTTAACTATGGAATTCCGCCCATAAAATTTCATCTCCAAATTTCGTTTATGGAATTTTACAGGCGCAGTTCTAGGGAAAATTTCATGGGCGAAATTTGTTTTATAATTTCGCAGTAAAATTTAGCCACGGAATTCTGTCTTAAAATTCCGCCGCAGACTGAAAAAGCGCAAAATTTCATAAGCGAAATCCGCACACGGAATTTTAATCCGCGGATTTGCGGGCGGAATTCCGCTTAAGCTTTAGATTGAAAGGATAGCGATGAAGATGTTAAAGTTTGTTTTACGTAAGATTTTTAAATTTATATTTCTGTTTTGGGTGGTCATAAGCTCGCTTTTCGGCACATATATGATCGCCGATAAATTTTTCGGCCGCACCGTCGTAGCCTGGACGCTCATCCGTGATTTTAGCAGCGCTTCGCTGGATCTGAAGGATTTTAGCGTCAGTGTCCGCTTAAGAGCTACCACTATCGGCGGACGATTATGGCGCGACGAGCGCGAACCGAAGCCCGACTTCTCGGACGACAACTCCACCGGCGCCCCGTATGAACTAAGTATAAATTTTGACCACGTGAGCGCGCCCGAGATCGTGCTAAAAAACATCAAACTCGAGCAGGTGCAAAGCGGACGCGTCGTTTTTGAAAAAGATAAGCTAGAGGTGCCGATAGAGATGGGCTATAGCGGTTACAAAAGCGGCGGATTGGAGATACCTGATCTTGATTCTGCGCATGTCAAACACAGACTGAGCGCCGAAATATGCGTGCCTGACGGCGCTTGCACAAACTTCGTGCATTATTTCTTGCCGTACAGACATGTAGAGGACACAGCGGCTCTGCGGGGTATTTTTTAGCCGCAAAAGATTCGGCGTGAAATTTTAAAACATAAAATTTACGACGGCATGGGTTAATTTGGCGGAATAAACGAGTAAATTATCAATGCCGCAACGCGGTATGGTTTATTTGCGTGGCAGGATTTTGCCACTCGCCGTATTTGTGCAAAACAAAATTTCAAAATTTCGCGGCGTATAAAATTTATAGCATGGCGCGGAATTCTGCCCGGCAAAATTTATGCCCTATTCCGGCACCGATAAATAGATCTGCTAACAAATCCTGCGAGACAACAATCTATAAAATTATAAATTTACAATGCAGCGATTTGGTATAAAATTTTAAAATTACCGGTAAAAATATCATAATTAAAAAAGCGCGTTACATATTATAAAATGCGCTTTGTTATCATTCGCTCTTTTATAATTTTCAGTATTTTTGCTAGCCGTTTTAAAAACGCTTTGCAAAATTTAGAGCTAGATTAAAGCTCAAAATACGCCTGTTACGTATTCCTAGACCTATTCAAAATTTTATACTTCTTAAAAATCAAAATTTCAAGCATTTAAAATTTATCCCTAAATTTAAACTGCAATTTAATTAAACATTAAAAATCTTTGTATTATTATTCGCCGCGTTAATAATCAATTCTATAATCATTAAAGGAAATATGAATGTTTAGAAGATTCTCTCTCTATGCCTCGCTGCTCTTTTATGGCTCGCTTTACGCGGAAGAGCCGACCAACTCACAAGAACTGGGAACTATCCAGGTAACGGGCAATGTCGATTCGCAAAGCGTAGCCGAGCAAAAGGTTGGCGAAACTAAAACTACCGCGCAGACTATCAAGAAGCAGCAGATCACCGATAGCAGAGACTTGGTGCGATACCAAACGGGTATCACGGCAGTCGAAACAGGTAGATTTGGCGCTAGCGGATATGCCGTTCGCGGCGTGGACGAAAACCGTGTGGCTATCACGGTGGACGGGCTTCGTCAAGCGGAGACTTTAAGCTCGCAAGGCTTTAAAGACCTCTTTGAGGGGTATGGAAATTTTAACAACACAAGAAACGGCGTAGAGATGGAAAACGTCAAAACGGCCAATATCACCAAAGGAGCCGATTCCATAAAAGCGGGAAGCGGCGCACTCGGCGGATCGGTTATGTTTGAAACCAAAGACGCCAGGGATTTCTTGACGGAAAAGAATTACCATTTCGGCTTTAAGCAGGGCTATCAAAGCGTCGATAGTCAAAATTTTCACTCCTTCACCGGTGCAGCTAGGTACGGCTGGTTTGATCTTTTGGTTATAAACACCGATAGGCACGGACATGAAAGAAAAAACTATTTCTACGACATATATGATAGCAAAGAGGACAAACTTCATATAGGAAAAACTCGCGAAAAAGCAGACCCATATACCATAACCAAAAAAAGCACGCTCGTAAAGGTGGGATTTCAGCCGGGCGATGAGAATAGATTTTCCGTTGCGGTGGATAACTCAAAGCTCAATTCCGACGGCGAAGACCTATCTTACACGCTCAGGCTCGGCAGTCGCCCGGGCGCTCCGGAACGATACGGAAGCAGGACGAACCACGACAGCTCCGATCGAAGAAACGTGCAATTCAGCTACGAAAATTTCAGCGAGACGCCGCTTTGGGATCACGTTAAAATTTCATACTCGAAGCAAAACATTAAAAATCGCGCGATCAATAAAGAGGGTTGCCAGGGGAGCGCCTGCCAGCAAACACAAAATCCATCGGGAATGCATCTAAATGAAAACTCAAGTGGATATGATCTCGTAGATAAAGATAATAAGCCACTTAGTGTCGATCCTACTCCTGGTGGTTGGCAAGAGGGCGCTATTAAAGATGGTTCTGGCAATGCGCTTTCCCGTTATTCCGATTATACAATCAAAGATGGACTTTATTTAGATTGTTCCAAAATAGATTGCAATAAAAAATTTAAAGTATTGAAAGAAACATACGATGGGGATACTTGGGATTATAACTATGAATTGGTAGAAAGAGAGATAGAAAAACATACTCTTCCCGACGGAAGGGTTTACGGAACTATAAAAAAAGATTCCAGCGATGCAGACGATATGACGAAAGAACATAAGTTATTTTTTCTAACTCCGTATACAGATGGCTATAATCGTATAATATATTCCGATAGGACATTAGAGACCAATACCCAGCAATTAAATTTGGATTTTGATAAAGAGCTTAACCTATTTAACGTCATTGATAACTCCATATCATACGGCGGGCTTTTTGATAGAACAGATAAATCCATGATCAATAGAGACGGATTTTATGAAGGAAATTCGCAATGGTGGAATGATATATTTTTTGGCAAAACAGCCAAGGGAGTAATAAATCCGGATTGGAATAGGCTTGGAAGATTAAGAAATAATACTACTGACATTAACACCTATCTGATTCCGGTGCAAACTACGACTACGGCGGGTTATATCGGGGATGAAATTCAAATCACCAAATATGTAGGCTTTGATCTTGGCTACCGCTACGACAAGGTAAAGCATAAACCAAAATATACAGGTTATCCCGAAGTGCCAAGGGGTATGATAATAGGTCTTTGGGTGCCCTATCCTTATAATCCTTTTGACGGAACCGGAACATATAGCTATAAATCCTCTTATGGAGAAGAGAATTATCAGCAAAATTTAAAATTTCTACTAAGAGAGAAGGAATACAAAAGCGGATCATATAAACTAGGTCTAAATTTAGACCCGCTGGATTGGATGAGGATACAACTAAAGGGCTCCAAGGGCTTCCGTGCTCCGACATCGGATGAGGCGTATATGACCTTTAAGCATCCAGACTTTTCTATCCGTCCAAATATCGATCTGGAAGCCGAGATCGCAAGGACGAAAGAGATCGCTCTTACCTTTTATAGCGAGAGAAGTCGCATAACTTTTGATGTTTTTAAGACGGATTATAAAAATTTTATCGATCTTGAATTTTTGGGAAATTTACAAGTCGTAGATCAACAGATACCGTATCCGTTTTATCAAAACGTAAACCGAGATAGCGCCAAAGTGCATGGATTTGAGATAAATACCCATCTGGAGCTCGGCGATGTATCGGAGAGCCTGGAGGGATTTAGGCTGGGGTATAAATATAGCAGACAAAAAGGCAGAATGTCGTGCGCCAGCAACGGCTCAAACGCCAATAATTCAAACTCCGGATGCAGCAGGGGCGAAGAGGTGCCTATGAATGCGATCCAACCGCCTACTTCTGTTTATAATATCGGCTATTCCACGCCAGGCGACAAATATGGCATTGATCTTTTCATCACCGACGTAGGAGCCAAGAAGCGCAAAGATACCTACAATATGTATTGGAAAAGCCAAGTCGAAAGAACGGATCCGTATTGGGGACACATCGATGCTTCTATAGTAAACGGAGAGCCCGTAACCGATAATACCAAAGGTTGGCGAAGCGGTGATTATACGGTAGTGGACGTTATTGCTTATGCAAAGCCGCAAAAAAATTTTAACTTTAGTCTAGGCGTTTACAACCTAACCAACGCCAAATATATCACTTGGGATAGCGCGCGCTCGATCAGGGCTTTCGGAACGGTCAATATGATCGATCAGGCGACGGGTGCGGGCATCGGCAGGTTTTACGCGCCGCGCAGAAATTTTAGATTTAACTGGGAGATAACGTTTTAAATCGTCGCTTATTGGGTCGATTGCTTAGACTCTAGTGCGAAGCGCGATTTAAATTTATCCGAAATTCCGGCTCAAACGAGCTTTAGTTTGTTTGAGCTTCCACCAGCTTTAAAATAAACGGCGAACGATTAAAGGCTTAGGAGCACGGAAATTTTAAAAATGTAAAATTTGCAGCGGTATGCTTTATTCGCGTGGCGGAATTTTGCCGCTTCCGTATTCTCGCGAAACGGAATTTTAAAATTTCGGGCGCATAAAATTTATAGCGCAGTGCAGAATTCTGCTATGCAAAATTTGAGGCTACGTAATTATAAAATTCCGCACTGTGTATTTATGCGGCGGAGTAGCGCTATTTCTTACGACGCTTGCGCCACGATGAGAGTTTTTGCATGCAAGTGGAGTAAACCATGCATATCACGCACACAAACGCAAGCACCACGCAAGAATAGAAAAAATCACTCAGGCTTGCCGTTTTATCCTTAATAAATATCATATAAATCCAAACCAGCACCGCAATCGCAGCAACACAAGCAATCAATACTGCCCAAAATAGTCGCGCTAAGCTAAGTAGTCTCTCGGCAAAGTTAAACACCAGTTGTGTCAAACGAGGTGCGCGGCTCTTAATAGCGCAGGCGGCTGCGTAAATGTATGCCAGAATTATCATCGCAACAAACGCAAGCGCCGCGCAAGTGTAGAAAAAATCGCCTAGGTTTGGGAATGCGTCTTTTTTGGGCGCAAGGTAGATCGCGTAAAACACCGCCGTGACGAAAAAAATTAGACCAAACGTAATCAAAATGTCCCAAACTAAATATAGCGCGCGTCTTGCGGCATCCAGCACGCTCAATTCAAAATCGCGGGCATATTCCAAAGGCATTCTGTGACGCTCGACCTCCAAGGCGACGAGGCTGCCTAAATATCCCTGCTCGCAGTATTTTACGCGCACTAAATCGCCCTGCTTAAACGAGAACGCCCTGCAACGCATACGAAAGCGAACGCCGCCGATCTCAAAAAGCACGAGCGTCTCGATCTCCTGCCTAAGGACGCGGATGCGCAAGTTTTTTATCCTGCCTTCGATATAAGGCTGCTTATTTCGCATAATCCTCCAAGATTAAGTTAAAAATTTCGCGCTGTTTGCCCGGCGTCGTTTATTCAGCTAAAAAATCCTCTCATTTTTTTTTCTGCAAAGCTCCACAGCGCAACGGAATTCTGCGCGGCAAAATTCTAGCTTTTAAATTTCATGCGGCAAGATATATCTGATCACAAGCTTGGTTTTAAAATTTTTCGCTAAATTCCGCCGCGCTTATCGGCGGCAAATTTAATATGGCTAGCTTTACGAGCGCGGTTTGCACCGC
>NZ_CALJPG010000015.1 GCF_937980635.1 uncultured Campylobacter sp. | reverse complement strand
AATTTAAGCCCCGTTTCAAATAGACTTAATAGAATTCCTTCAAATTTCACTCAAAGGTATTCGATGCAAACCGCCCTGGGCTCGCTAGGTCTGATAGCCGCCGTAAATCATATCCCATTCGATGCCAAGGCGCTTATAAATAAATTTGCGCTAAGCAGCGAGGAGCCGCAGATCGAAGAGCTGGTGCGTATGGCAAAGCATTGCGAGTTTAAGGCTAAAATCAAAAAGCTAAATCTTTCAAATTTGATGCGCTATAAGCCTCCCTTTATCCTTCAGAAAAAGGATGGAAGCTACTTTAACGTCTTAAAGATCGAGCAGCAAAGCGAAGCGGATATTAAAGCGGCAAATGCTAACAAGACGGCCGCTGATTTAGATAGCGCAAATTCCAAAGACGTGGCAGGCTCCAAGGAGATATTAAGCCCTAGCGGCGGCGCGGCAAATTCTTCCCCCGCGGACATATCCCATTCCTCTGCCAAAGAAGCTAAAGCCTCCCGCTCATTCAAATCCTCGCAAGAACAAGAAGCAGCTATTAAATTTATCGTATTTGACGGCGGAAATTCCGTAAAGGAGCTAGGCGCGAGCGAGCTATTTGATCTTTGCAGCGGCGAGTTTATCGTGCTAGCCCATAAAACTCTGAATTCTCAGATTAAATTCGGCTTTGCCTGGTTTTACAAGCGGATGCTAAGCTTTAAAAGAGTGGTATTTGAAGTGCTTTTGGCTTCATTCATCATGCAGCTTTTCGGTCTAGTGACGCCGCTTTTTACGCAGGTGGTGCTCGATAAGGTTTTAACTCATCATAGCATTAGCACGCTAAACGTAATTGCATTTGCATTTTTGGCGACCATCATATTTGAGATGCTTTTAAGCCTAAGTAGAAATTATATATTCGCGCACACTACCACTAAAATTGACGCCAGATTAGGAAGCGAGCTTTTTAGCCATTTAGCTCTACTTCCGATGACTTATTTTGAGAACCGTAAGGTTGGAAACATCGTAGCTAGAGTGCGCGAGCTAGATAGCATAAGGGAGTTTATCGCAAATAAAAGCGTAAGCGTGCTACTTGATATTTTATTTAGCTTCGTATTTGTCTTTATGATGCTGCTTTACAGCATTAAACTCACGCTGATCGCAATCGCATTTATAAGCGTAATTGCTGCAATATACTTTTTCATCACGCCGGTACTTAGAAAGAGATTAGAGGATAAATTTCAAATGGGGGCCGCTTCAAACTCCTATCTCGTAGAAGCAGTAACCGGAATGCAGACTGTAAAATCTCTAGCGATCGAGGGCAGTATGCAAAAGATGTGGGAGGAAAATCTAGGCAGATACGTCCGCTCATCTTTTAATCTTTCGAATTTAAGCAACGTCGCAAGCGGCTTTGCCTCCGCACTGCAAAAGCTTATGACGCTTTGCATTTTATACTTCGGCGTGGGGCTCGTAATCGAAGGCAAGCTCAGCGTCGGTCAGCTCATCGCCTTTCAGATGTTTGCGGGGCAATTTAGCGCTCCTGTAATGAGGCTCGTGGGCCTTTGGAATGAATTTCAGCAAGCCCTTCTTAGCGTAGATAGGCTAGGAGATATATTAAATACTCCAACCGAGCAGAGCACCGATAAGCCTATTGCGCTAAATAATATAGAAGGAGATATAAAATTTGACGCCGTAAATTTCAGATACAGACCGGATCTAAATTTAGTGCTAAAAGATATCAGCTTTCACGTAGAGCCGGGCAAAAGCGTAGGCATAGTCGGCAGAAGCGGCAGCGGCAAAAGCACGATTACGAAGCTGATCGAGCGGCTCTATCTGCAAAGCTCGGGAGCTGTTTACATAGACGGCATAGATATCAGACATCTAAATCCATATCTTTTAAGGCAAAACATCGGCGTCGTTTTACAGGAAAACTATCTATTTAGCGGCAGTATCAAAGAAAACATCGCCTTTGCCGCAAGCGGAGCGAGTATGGAGGAGATCATTAGAGTTAGCAAGATTGCGGGCGCTCATGATTTTATCGCAGAGCTTGCGGGAGGTTACGATACCTTCGTAGGCGAGCGCGGCTCGAGCCTTAGTGGCGGACAAAAACAGCGCATCGCAATCGCTAGAGCGCTCATAAATAATCCTAAAATTTTGATCTTCGACGAGGCGACCTCTGCGCTTGATTATGAAAGTGAAAGCATCATCAATCAAAATTTAAGCGAGATCAAAAAGGGAAAAACCTTCATCATCATCGCGCATAGGCTAAATTCCGTCAAGAATTGCGACGAAATTTTAGTACTGGATAAGGGCGAGATCGTAGAGCGCGGAAAGCACGAGGAGCTAATGGCGCTGGGCGGCTACTACAAGAGCTTATACGATAAGCAGGCTGGATAGGTCGAAGAGCGAGACGGGATAAACAATGCTAAAAATTTTCAAAAGAATAGAGGATGATTCAAATGAGTTTAAGCCTTTATTGATCGAGATAGAGGATGCTCCGCAAAACCCTTTAGGAAGATCAATTTTATGGATCGCTTGCGGGGCTTTGATATTTGCCGTGCTGTGGACTATATTTGCTAAGGTTGATATAGTAGTAAGCGCTAACGGCAAGGTCGTGCCCGACGGCGAGATTAAAATTTTAAAATCTCTCGAAAGCGGCGTCGTCTCTAAAATTTTAGTAAAAGAGGGCGATAGAGTAAAAAAGGGTGATCATCTAATCTTAATCGATCCTAGTGTTTCTACGGTAAATTTATCCACCAAACAAGAGAGCTTGGCTCTACTTGAATACTCGATAAAAAGGCTCGACGCTCTAAGCTCGGGTAGGAGTCTGGATGCTAACATCAGCGCGGACGAGCTTAGCTTATACAATACGCAAAAATCAAACTACGAAGAGAGCATAAATGTCTATAATCTAAAAATGCAAGCGCTGCAAATGGGGATAAATTCCACCAATTTAGAAGTCGAGAGGCTAAGCGGAATTTTAAAGATAGATGAGGCAAGGCTAAGCAATCTAAATAAAGTAAAAGATATAATAGCGCGCAAGGATCTATATGAGCTTAAATCCAAGGTAATCGAGCTAAACTCCAATCTTAAAATTTCAAAAGAGAAACTTTCCGAGCAAAGGGCGAATTTAGATGAGCTAGCTAAAGAGCTTGAGGCCTTTAAAAGCCAAAGCATATCTAAGTGGCTTGATGAGATGCTAGCCAAACAGAAGGAAGCAAGCTCACTAAAAGCGGAGATCAATGCGATCTTGTTTCAAACCAGACAGCAGATCATCTCCTCTCCGGTTGACGGCTTTGTAGGAAAGCTACTCGTAAATACGCAAGGAACCGCCATCACAAATCAAGAAAATTTAATCTCTATAGTGCCTAGCGATAAGCCTTTAATCATCAAAGCGAACGTGCTTAATAAAGACATAGGCTATCTGGAAAACAATCAAAGCGTAGCGATTAAGGTTCAGACCTTCGACTTTCAAAAATACGGCAAGTTAGAGGGTAGGCTGATTCACATAGCAAACGATGCGATAAACGATGAGAAACTAGGAGAAATTTACGAAGTAAAGATTAGACCCGATTCTACATTTTTGATCGTAGATGGGATCAAAAAGGAGATCGAGCCCGGTATGAGCGTAACGGCGGAGGTAAAAGTAGGCAAAAGACGCGTAATAGAGCTATTTATCTACCCTGTCATCAAATACCTAGACGAAGGACTTAGCGTAAGATAGGAAAGGAGGGCAGGCGGCTATTTACC
>NZ_CALJPG010000014.1 GCF_937980635.1 uncultured Campylobacter sp. | reverse complement strand
TCTTGCCGTCGCCGTTAAGATCAAGGGCGAGAGGGTCGTAGATTAAGAAGTTAAATTGAGAGTTTAGATAGGCGTTTGAATTATTTAAGTAGCTCATAAGAACATCGTTTATAAGTGAAGCGCCCGCTTGCATACCTGCTGCCAATACGGATTGTGCGTAAGCAAGACCGTTTAGAGCGGTATCGAACGCTTGAGAGTTTAATTCATAAGTGTTTGTCTGTATCAAAATACTATCTTGCTGAAATTTTATCCTGCCTTCATCTACCAGATACATATTTTTCATAACCACATCTTTGGTTTTTAGTCCATATCTGGCGGCTATCTGTGATAGGGTATCGCCTCTTTTAACGGTATAAATTCTACCCTCTCCCAGATCCAATTTCTCTCCCGGTCTTATCAGGATATTTGAGAGTAAAAACGATACTTCAGGAATTTTATCTATAATATTTCTGATCTGTAAATTTGAAAGTTGCTTGACGTCATATGTTCGGTCGTTTAGAGCCAAATGCTCGATAGCTCCGCCTGAATTTAAGGCTGCATTGATGGCGCTAAGAGCTGCGGAGGCAGAGGATAGCAGCGAGCTTGCGGCGGTTCCGCTTAGCGTGCCTGTAGCGCCTACAGCGCCTGCAGTGGCGGTGGATGTAGGGGTGGTAAGGGTAAGGGTTTTATCTTTTAAAGAAATATCTACCTCAAATTCTTTTCTAACTTTAAATTTTTCTTCGAATTCCATAGTTCCAAACCCTGCGGGTTTAGAAAATAGCTTTTTATACCCATTAACTATATCGCTCGCGGATACATTTCCGTCGCCATCTGGATCAAAATAATCACAGAAATTCATAATACCACGCTCTTTTAATCCGTTTAATGTCTGTTTAAAGAAGGCTTTATTGGTCAATATCTCCTCATAAAATCTATCAGCATTAGCCACGAAAGTATTAAAAAAATCAGCAGACATATCACCTAAATTAATTTTAGTTAAAACTTGGTAAGTACCAGCTCCACCAAGCATTCTAATACTCATTTCTCTATTTTTTAATAGCATACCACCCGTAATTGATAAAGGTATATTAAGCATATTGCCAACAGCTCTACCTATACCCTTATAATGATTTTCTCCTGGGTGTTTAGCAAGGTCAAACACCATATCTATTCCTCCCAAGTAAACAGATATGGCTGTTCCAGCCACGCCTTCCGCACCGACAGTCATAGCATTTAAAGCAGTCATTGTTAATTCATACATTTTTTCTAAAGCACTTTTTGCCAACTCCGCTTTTTCTTCGTGCGTCATTTCCTGCTTCTTATTTTGATCTAAAGAATCTTTTTCCAATTCAACTTTTTCATCGCGTCCCATTTCCAGCTCCTTATCCATGGATTTAAATTTTTAATCTAGACTAAAAAACCGCCTAAGCTTTCGCTTAAACGTGTCTTTTGGAATTTGCGTATCGCCGAAATCATCACTCCAAATTTCGTTTTTATCAGTGAAATAGGTAAAATTTTGCCAATGCGGGATGAAATTTGTTTTCTGCTCTACGGTTATATTTTTGTCTTTGCAATACTGCAAAATTTCATCCAATTCGCGCTTTGAGTAGATGTTTATCAAAAAATAGTTGCGATTTTTAAATTTAATCACGACATTTTTATTTAGCAGACTTAGCGGCTCTTTATTTTTAATCAACATAAAAATTTTAAACGGCAAAACAAGCAAGATAAAATTTATCGTATAGTATAAAAACAGCGCCAGTTTACCGATATGCACCCCAATAGATGATTTTTTATAAAGCTCGTAGGAGGTAAAGTAGTGAAATCTACCGAAGCTATCTATGAGCTCGGATACGATGCAGAAGTTTATCTTATCGGCATTTGAAGCATCGATACATTTATTGCGCTCTGAATCGTGCGCAAATTCGTAAGAGATTTTATCGTTAAAAAACTCAAAATACGAAATTTTGCGCCTGCACTTTACATACCATTGTATTTGTGCGATAAATAAAACTACGGCTATAAGGAGCAGGAACGAATCTTTGTTGTTAAATTTTAAGAGATCGATGGCTGTAGTGTCGGATCTATATAGAGCGCAAAAAGATATTAAGGCGATAAATAGGCTATTTGCTTGGAAATACACCGCTCTGTCTATGATTTTGATCGGCTCCTTATCATAATCCCTCATAAAATTTCCCCATTTTTGAAAAAATATTCAACCGCATTCTATCTTTTTATTCTTAGTGCATATTTAAAATTTAAAAATTATTTAGCCTTGCCGAATTTCAAGCCCATTGCTAGGTAGAATTTTGAAATTTAACGTTACCGAGCTGCGTTAAATTTCAAAATTTAGAGCAGATAAAGCATGGTTGTATGAAATTTTAAAATTCCAAATCCTAAAGACAAGATAAATTCTATACCTCTAGCCTGCATGAAATTTTAAAATTTCAGACTTACGGAAGGTGGATAAATTTCAAAATTTAAAGCAGACAAAGCACGAGCGGAATTCTAAAATTTTATAATTCTAAAATTCCGCTCTACTTCGTTTTCTTTGCGCTGTCTTTGTTAGTCGTTGCGTTGGCGTCGATGTAGTCCATCTGGACGAGCTTTTCGTAGATTTGCATTATCACGGGACCTGCCGCGCTTCCGCCTCCGCCGCCGTGTTCTACGAGCACGGTTACGGCGTATTGCGGCTTGTCGTACGGCC
>NZ_CALJPG010000013.1 GCF_937980635.1 uncultured Campylobacter sp. | reverse complement strand
CGCGACCCTAAAGCTCGGATCTTCTTGCGCCAATTTTTGAAGCGCGATACCCATTTTTTCTTGATCGGCTTTGGTTTTAGGCTCTACAGCT
Organism: uncultured Campylobacter sp.; assembly: GCF_937980635.1. GTDB lineage: Bacteria > Campylobacterota > Campylobacteria > Campylobacterales > Campylobacteraceae > Campylobacter_B. Next base: position 15,795 of record NZ_CALJPG010000013.1, on the reverse strand, counting down.
ACGCTGATAACGGGATCAGGAAATTCCATACGCTCTAAAATTACTTTATCTTTTTCGCTGGCTAGCGTATCGCCCGTAAGGGTATCTTTCAGACCCACGACGGCGCCTATTTCGCCTGCATAAAGCTCTTTGATCTCTTCACGTTTATTCGAGTGCATTCTTAATAAACGACCGATACGCTCTTTTTTACCCTTGCCGGTATTTACGACGTAGCTACCGCTTTCCAAAACGCCGCGATAGACACGCACAAATGTAAGCTGACCCACAAACGGATCGGTCATAATCTTGAATCCAAGACCCGCGAACTCGCCCTCGTCGGTAGAGCTTACGTGAACCTCGCTGCCGTCCTCATACTGACCCTTAATCGCAGGCACTTCATCCGGCGCAGGTAGATAATCTACGACCGCATCTAGCAAAGGCTGCACGCCTTTATTTTTAAACGCGGTACCGCATAGCATAGGAAAAAAGCTTAGGCTTAAGCAGCCTTTTTTGATGCCTTTTTTGATTTCCTCCACGCTTAGCTCTTCGCCGTTAAAATACTTCTCCATCAAAGCTTCATCAGTCTCTGCTACCGCCTCAATCATCTTGTCGCGATATTCCTGTGCTTTTTCTCGTAGCTCGGCAGGAATTTCAACGATCTCGGGAGCAGAAGGACCCTTGCTATCATCCCAAACGAGCGCCTTCATAGTAACCAAATCGATAACGCCCTTAAAATCATCCTCGGCGCCGATAGGAATTTGAATCGGAACAGGATGAGCTTTGAGCCTATCTTTGACCTGCTGTTCGACATTATAAAAATTTGCGCCTACGCGGTCCATCTTATTTACGAAAATGATGCGCGGAACATGGTATTTATTAGCTTGACGCCAAACGGTCTCGCTTTGAGGCTGAACGCCACCTACAGAGCAAAATACTGCTACCGCACCATCTAAAACGCGCATCGAGCGCTCGACTTCGATAGTAAAGTCAACGTGGCCCGGGGTATCGATCAAATTTATCTGATGATTATTCCAAAAGCAGGTCGTTGCCGCAGACGTAATCGTAATGCCGCGCTCACGCTCCTGCTCCATCCAGTCCATAGTAGCAGCACCCTCGTGAACCTCGCCAATCTTATGGCTCATACCGGTAAAAAATAGAATTCTTTCGCTCGTAGTCGTCTTTCCGGCGTCGATGTGGGCAGCAATACCAATGTTTCTAACCATATGTAAAGGAGTTTTTCTTGCCATGATACCCTCCTACCAACGATAATGCGCGAAAGCTTTATTGGCTTCCGCCATCTTGTAGGTATCTTCTTTCTTTTTAAATGAAGAGCCTTTAGAATTTGCGGCGTCCATAAGCTCGTAAGCCAGGCGCTCTATCATTGTGCGCTCGCTTCTTTTTCTCGCAAAAGAGATGATCCAGCGAATAGCTAGAGCCTGCTGGCGAGCCGGCCTGACCTCTATCGGAACCTGATAAGTTGCGCCGCCTACACGACGAGATTTTACCTCCATCAAAGGCTTAACGTTATCAATGGCATCGTTAAAAATTTCGATACCTTTCTTCTCGCCACCTTTATTGTCGATGAAATTTAAGGCGCCGTACATAATCTCGGTAGCGACGCTCTTTTTGCCGTCGAACATAAGCGAATTAATAAATTTTGTGATTACTTTGCTGTCATAAATCGGATCGGGCATAACTTCCCTAACGGGAGCTTTTCTTCTTCTCATTTTATTCCTTCAAATTTTAAAATTTTACTCAAACTCGGCAAAATCTAGTGCCGGTCTGTTTCGGCTAAACTATTTTTTAGGTCGTTTAGCACCGTATTTTGATCTTGCGACGGTTCGTTTCGCAACGCCTGCAGTATCGAGTGCACCGCGGACGATGTGGTATTTAACGCCAGGTAGGTCCTTTACGCGACCGCCGCGAACTAGCACGATGGAGTGCTCTTGTAGATTGTGACCTTCACCGCCGATATAGCTGATGACTTCAAATCCGCTAGTAAGCCTTACTTTGGCAACTTTACGAAGCGCGGAGTTTGGCTTTTTAGGGGTCGTGGTATAGACCTTAGTACAAACTCCTCTTCGTTGAGGGCAATTCTTTAGCGCCGGAGACTTCGATTTCTCGGTAAGCTTCTTGCGCTCTTTTCTGACCAATTGATTTATGGTTGGCACATCTTTCCTTTCACAAAAATTTATTCAAAAAGATTTGGATTATACTTTGTTTAAACTTACAGAAACGTAAATTTAACTAAATTTTAATCTCTAATCAGTACAAACTCTCCGCCGCCGCAGATCACTAAGCAGATCGCAGCGGAAAGATATAGATATATGATTTCCAGCTCAAATCCGCCCACGCCGGTAAGCGCGCTCAACGGAGTATGTAGGACATATATTATCATGAGCACGTTTGCGATCACAAGTAGAGCGCCTATGCGGCAAAATACGCCTATGATTATCATCGCTGGCGCCAGTACCTCGCCTACGTATGCGCCGTAAGCCACTAAATCTGGAATTCCTCTGGCTACCAGCATCGATTTTACGCCGTCGATACCGTGAGTAAGCTTAAAAATTCCATGCATTAAAAGACAAACTCCAAGCCCCAACCTGATAAACAACAGACCGAAATTTATGTTGATCATATTCATGTTTCATCCTTTAAATTTAGGGCTTTTTGCCCTAAATTATTTTTTAAGTTTAACTTCCTTGTCTTTATACAAACCGGTTCCGACCGGAATTATGCGACCTAAAATTACGTTTTCTTTCAAGTCCTCTAATCGATCAAATTTACCCGCAATACTAGCCTCGGTTAGAACCTTCGTAGTCTCTTGGAAGGATGCCGCCGAAATGACGCTATCGCTTCCAACAGCTGCACGAGTTACCCCCAGTAGCACGGACTCAGCAATCGCAGGTTCACCACCAATTTTCATAATGCGCTCGTTTTCTTCTCTAAATCTACGGCGGCTAATGAGATCACCGACGATTAGCTGAGTATCGCCACTATCGACAATTCGGACCTGGCGGAGCATCTGAGATACAATAATCTCGATATGTTTGTCGCTGATGACGACGCCTTGAGAGCGATAAACCTGTTGAATTTCGCTTATCAGATAATAATGCAGCGCCTTTTCACCTAAAATTCTAAGCACGTCGTGCGAGCTGATAACTCCGTCGGTAAGCTTCTCGCCCGCGTGGACGAACTCGCCGTTTCGCACCTGGATCTGGCGACTCTTATCGATTAGATACTCGGCACTCGTTCCGTCCTCGCCCTCGATTACGATACGCTCTTTTGCACGCAGCGCCTTATCGAAGCGGACGGTTCCGTCGATGTCCGCGATAATCGCGGTATTTTTCGGACGACGCGCCTCAAATAGCTCCGATACGCGCGGCAAACCGCCGGTGATATCTTTTGATTTCGCAGCAGCTTTCGGCGTCCTAGCCAAAATATCCGCAATCGCTACCTGATCGCCCTTGTTCGTAAAAATCGCGGTCTTCGGTCCTAGATTATATTTGATAGGCTCTCCCTTGCTAGGAGTTACGATGATAGCCGGTTTGACACCCTGCGGTAGGTACTCGTTGATAACCAAACGGCTTTGACCGGTAGTCTCATCATATTGCTCTGTAGCGGTATATCCAGGCTCGATATCCTCAAAGCTGATCTTACCCTCACACTCTGCAGCTACCGGGATGGAATACGGATCCCACTCGGCGATAATCAAGCGATCGTCTTTCTTAGGCTTAGCGATAAGATCTTCGCTTTTTACGACGCTATTATCATCATAGGTAATGACCGATTCGCGCGGAATGTAGTGGCGGATCGCCTCCCTGCCATTTTCATCGGAGATGACTACGTACATACCCTTCTCGCTTACGACATGACCTTTTTTGATATCTCTTAACCTCTCTAAATAATCGCCCTTTAGGATGAAATATTTAAGCGTACCATTTGCTCCCGCTTTGATCTTTTGGGTTACCGGCTCGCCGTCTTTGACGCGAAGTTCGCTTGCAAACGGAATTCGAGTAGGGATATTCCAGTCTTCTTTTATAACCTCTACTAAACTATCATTTTCTCCAACGGTTTCACCGTCTTTAAACACGATGTAGAATTTCCCCTCAACTTTACCGCTTACGCCCGCAAGCTCGGTAGGCTTGGCCAGATCGTGGCGTCGGATGGTATATTTAAATTCTTCCTTCTTACCCTTTAGCGTTATATTTACGTCGTCGTGAGTTATATCAATACTTACCTTACCGGTAATTGGAGCTTTGATCTTTGGCTCAACCAAAAGCACCGCGGCATTTCTGCGGTTCATCACGATATTTTTGCCGCCGTTTTCATAGGTCTTGACATTGTAATATCTGATAAAGCCCTCTTTATCGGCGATTACTTGGCGATCTTGCTGCTCGGTAGATGCTGTACCGCCAGCGTGGAAGGTTCGTAGCGTAAGCTGCGTGCCCGGTTCGCCGATGGATTGCGCCGATATGATACCGACCGCTTCACCCGGTTTTACCAGCTTGCCCTCTCCCAAATTTACGCCGTAGCACTTCGCGCAAACCCCTTTTTCAGCCTTGCACGTAATAGGCGTACGGATGCTTACGGATTTGATGCCGGCATCGACTATGGTGCGTACCTCATTAACGCCCAGAAGCGTGCCTTCAGTAAATAAAATTTCATTCGACACCGGATCAATTACATCCGAGCTTAGCACCCTACCCATAATCCTATCGGCTAGGCTTTCTATTTGCGTTCCATTCTCTACAATCTCGGCAACCTCGATACCCTCGTGCGTGCCGCAGTCGTGCATCGTAACTCTGACATTTTGCGCGACGTCAATCAGCTTGCGCGTCAGATAGCCCGCGTTTGCGGTCTTAAGCGCCGTATCGGCAAGACCTTTACGCGCGCCGTGAGTCGAGATGAAGTACTCGTTTACATTCAGACCCTCTCTAAAATTTGAAGTGATCGGCGTTTCGATGATCGAGCCGTCCGGCTTACTCATCAGGCCTCTCATGCCCGCTAGCTGCTTGATCTGCTCCGCACTACCTCGCGCGCCGCTATCGGCCATCATATAAATAGAATTAAAGCCGTCCTTGTCCTTCTCCATCATCTTCATCATCTCATCGGCTAGCTTCTTGCTGGTGCTAGTCCAGATGTCGATCGTTTTATTATAACGCTCGCCGTCGGTTAGCAAGCCTGCGCCGTATTGGTTCTGAACCTCTCTGACCTGCTTTTTAGCCTCTTCGACGAGGCTTGCTTTAGACTTCGGCACGATGATGTCCGAAACGGAGATCGAAACGCCCGCTTTAGTCGCGGATTCAAAGCCTAAATTTTTAAGATTATCCAAAAATTCCGCGCTTATCTCAAGACCGCCGTTTTTATAGACGTAATCGACAAGCTCGGCGATATCCTTTTTCTTCATAATCTTATTCCAAAGATGATCCGGAATAAAGCTAGGCAGGATCGATTTGATGATCAAGCGGCCCGCGGTCGTAAAGATAATGCGGCGATCGATCATCGTTTTGATTTTGGCGTGGATGTCTAGGGCGTTTGCTTCTACGGCAAGCATTACTTCATCGACGTTTGCAAAAATTTTATTCGTTCCTTTTGCACCTGGCTTTTCGAGGCTTAGATAATAAATTCCTAAAACCATATCCTGGCTAGGCACCGCGACTGGCTTTCCGCTCGCAGGAAGCAAGATGTTCATCGAGCTAAGCATTAAAATTTTACATTCCGCGATCGCCTCTTGGCTAAGCGGCACGTGCACCGCCATCTGATCTCCGTCAAAGTCCGCGTTGAATGCGGCGCAGACTAGCGGATGCAGCCTGATCGCCTTACCCTCGACGAGCACCGGATGAAACGCCTGAATAGACATCTTATGAAGCGTCGGCGCGCGGTTTAGCATAACCGGGTGATCCTTTACAACCTCCTCCAAGCACTCCCAAACTTCATTGATCCTATTTTCGATCATCTTTTTAGCCTGCTTAACGGTCGTTGCATAGCCCTTCTCTTGAAGGCGAGCGATTAGATGCGGCTTGAATAACTCAAGCGCCATCGTCTTAGGCAGACCGCACTGATCCATGCGTAAATTTGGACCTACGACGATGACGGAGCGACCCGAAAAATCCACGCGCTTGCCGAGCAAATTTTGACGGAAGCGGCCTTGCTTACCTTTAATGATCTCGCTTAGAGATTTAAGCGGTCGCTTATTAGCCCCCTTTACGGCGTTGGCGCGGCGTCCGTTGTCAAAAAGCGCATCCACCGCCTCTTGAAGCATTCGTTTTTCATTGCGGATGATGATCTCGGGTGCGTCGAGTTCCATCAGCCTTTTAAGTCTAGAATTTCGATTTATGACGCGGCGATATAGATCGTTTACGTCAGAAACCGCAAATTTTCCGCCCTCAAGGCTTACAAGCGGGCGCAGATCGGCAGGCAGTACGGGCAGATTCGTAATCATCATCCACTCGGGCTTATTGCCGGAATTTAAAAAGCTCTCGACGACCTTTAGGCGCTTGACGATGGTTTTCTTCTTCGCTTCGGAGTTTGTATTAGCCATCTCCTCCTTCAAAGAATTTAAAATTTCGACCAAATCAAGCTCAGCTAGCATATCGCGGATTACCTGACCGCCCATTTTAGCGACGAAGCCCGTCTGCGAAAAGCGCTCTTTTAGGCTCTGATACTGCTCCTCATTTAAAACGTCGTATTTCTCGACCTTTTTAGAATTTTCGTTATCGTAAAATGCCTCGCCTGCACTTTCTACGATATACGCCTCGTAGTAAAGCACGCGCTCAAGATCTTTCATCTTGATGTTTAGCAGCGTACCTATGCGACTAGGCAAGGAATTTACGTACCAAATATGTGCTACCGGCGTTACTAACTCAATATGCCCCATTCTAGTACGGCGAACCTTCGAGCTCGTGATCTCGACGCCGCACTTTTCGCACTTCCAGCCTTTGTAGCGCATCTTTTTATACTTGCCGCAGATGCACTCATAATCTCTTACGGGGCCGAAAATTTTAGCGCAAAATAGACCGTCGCGCTCTGGTTTTAGCGTGCGGTAGTTAATAGTCTCGGGCTTTTTGACCTCGCCGTGGCTCCAAGCCTTGATCTGCTCGGGACTAGCAAGCCTGATTGCAAACGCGTCGAAGTCGTGGACTCTGGCGTCCTCTTTTATTTCTATTCTTTCTAAATTTGAATTATCGCTCATTTATTCTCTCCATTCTCGTAAATTTCAACGTCTAGAGCAAGCGATTTAAGCTCGTTTGTTAAAACAAAAAATGTCTCAGGAATTCCTGTAGACGGAACGTTCTCGCCTTTTGTCAGCGCCTTATACGCAGCCAAGCGTCCATCAACGTCGTCGGATTTGATCGTTAGCATTTCGCGGAGCGTGTATGCCGCGCCGTATGCCTCTAGCGCCCAAACTTCCATCTCTCCGAATCTTTGACCGCCGAATAACGCCTTGCCGCCGACCGGCTGCTGTGTGACTAGGCTGTAAGGACCGGTGCTTCTTGCGTGAACCTTCTCGTCGACTAGATGGTGCAGCTTGAGATAATACATGCAGCCCACGTTTACGCGCTCTTTGATCTTTTCGCCGGTGCGACCGTCGTAAAGCTCGGTCTTGCCGTCCTGATCGATGCCCGCCATTTCAAATAGCTTTTTGAAATCCTCCGGCACGATGCCTTCGAATATCGGAGCGGAAAATCTAACGCCCTTAGCCCAGTCTCTAGCGTATTTCAAAAGATCTTCGTCGCTGATCTTCTCAAGCGTTTTTTTAGCCTGCATTAGTTTGGAAACGCCTGCGATCTCAATCATTTTGGCGCGTAAATTCGCAAGCCACTCGCCCGTTTTCTCCTCTAAAATTTTAGCGATCTGCTCTCCTAGACGCCAGCCCACAAGACCTAAGTGGCTCTCCATTATCTGACCGATATTCATACGACTTGGAACGCCGAGAGGATTTAGCACGATATCCACGCGCTGTCCGCTAGGAAGATACGGCATATCGACCTCAGGGACGATATTTGAAACGATACCCTTATTTCCGTGGCGACCCGCCATCTTATCGCCCACTTTTAGCTTGCGCTTGGTAGCGATATAGACCTTTACGAGCTTAACGACGCCGCTTGGCAAGATATCGTCTTTTTCTAAAATTTCGATCTTTTCGTCATGCTCCTCTTTTAGCTTGCGCTTCTCGTTTTGGAAGTGATTTTTTAGCTCCTCGTATTCCTTCTGAACAGCTTTAGAATAAGCCTTGACGAAGGAATTTAACGTAAAGCGGTTGGAGCTTTCAAGCTCCTCTTTTTTAACCTTATCGCCCTTTTTATAATCTTTTTTATTTAGGCTTTGATCGCTTTGTAAAGCGTTTTTAGAAAGTAGCGCCACTACCTTTAGCATCTCTTCGCGATCAAGCATCAAAAGCCTGTCGTGATGCTCCCTTTCGAGCTCGGTTTTTTCATCCTCATAGGCTTTGTTCGTGCGTGGATCCTTCTCGTAGCCCTTTTTGGTAAAAATTTTAACGTCGATCACCACGCCTTCCATCGAAGCGGTAGCATAGAGAGATTTATTTACCACATGCCCTGCCTTCTCTCCAAAGATCGCGCGTAAAAGCCTCTCCTCTGGGGTCGGCTTAACCTCGCCCTTCGGAGTTACTTTGCCTACCAAGATCATGCCTGGTTTGACGTGAGTGCCGATCTTTACGATACCACTATCATCAAGATGAGTAAGTTCCTCCTCTTTGATATTAGGGATGTCGCGCGTGATCTCCTCCACGCCGTCTTTAAGCTCTCTAGCCTCGATCTCCTTTTCATAAACATGCACGCTGGTGTATTCGTCGGCGCGGATCATCTTTTCGCTCATGACGACGGCATCCTCGTAATTGTAGCCGTGCCACGGCATGAAAGCTATGAGGGCGTTTTTACCGATCGCAAGCTCGCCGCCGTCCATGCTAGGACCATCGGCTATGATTTGACCCGCCTTTATCACGTCGCCTTTGCGCACGATCGGACGCTGTGAAAAGGTAGTGTTTTGGTTAGTGCGTAAATTTTTCTCCATCGAGTAGTGATCGATAAACGGCCCCTTCTCATCTTCGCCCAAAATGAATATGTTTTTATTATCAACCTTTTCTACGACGCCGTCGCGATTAGCTTTGATCGCTTCCCATGAATCGCGCGCGATTATCGCTTCCATGCCAGTTCCTACGATAGGGGCAGTAGAGTGCAGAAGCGGTACGGCTTGGCGCTGCATGTTCGAGCCCATAAGCGCGCGGTTAGCATCGTCGTGCTCCAAAAATGGGATCAACGATGCCGCTACGCCCGCGACCATACCAGAGCAAAGATCAATCAGCGAAATATCCTCGCGCTTAGCCATGATGTTTTCGCCGTCTTTTCTAACCTCCAAAAGCTCCTCTACGATATTGCCCTCTTCGTCCAATTTAGCGGACGCCGGAGCGATTACGAGCCCCTCTTCTTGCGTAGCGGTAAGATAGACGATCTCGTCGGTGACCTTGCCGTTTACGACCTTTTTATACGGAGCCTCGACAAAGCCTAGATCATTTACCTTTGCATAGGTTGCTAGGGTATTGATCAGACCGATATTTTGACCCTCCGGCGTCTCGATAGGGCAAATTCTACCATAGTGCGTAGGATGGACATCGCGCACCTCAAAGCCGGCGCGCTCTTTAACTAGTCCGCCCTCGCCCAGCGCAGATAGACGGCGCTTATGCGTAACCTCGCTAAGCGGGTTGGTCTGATCCATAAACTGGCTTAGCTGGCCACCGGTGAAAAATTCCATAAGCGTAGTGGTGATGATTTTAGGGTTTACGAAATCATACGGCATAAGCTCGTCTAAATTTCCGCTAATGCCGGTAAATTTATCCTTGATCGCCTTTTGAACCTTGATAAATCCAAGGTGCATCTCGTTTGCCAAAAGCTCTCCGATCGAGCGGATGCGGCGGTTTCCGAGATTATCGCGATCGTCGATGAAGCCGTCGCCGTTTTTAACTCTAATTAGATATTTCGCCGTCTTGATAATATCCTCGCTGGTTAGCACGGTTACGTACTCCGGTGCCTCGATACCCAGCTTGTGGTTCATCTTCATGCGGCCCACCTTGGTCAGATCGTAGCGCTCCGGGTTGAAAAATAGATCGTTTACGAAGCTCTTTGCCGCTTCTTTTACCACCGGCTCGCCCGGGCGCATAACCTTGTAAATTCTAATCGCAGCCAGATCGTTCTCGTCGTCTACGCCTTCGCTTTGCTGCAAGAGCTTAAGCGCGTCGGCGTCTTGAATGAAGGAATTTATGATCGAAGTATCTACGCCGCTAGCTAGGTCGTTAGCGATCGTAAATTTTTTCTCAGTGTTAGCGATCTTGGCTAGCTTGCCCTCATCTAGCGCAGTTAGCGAATCAAAAAGCACCTCGCCGCTGTTTTTATCGACGATGGCATCGGCTAGGTAGCGCTCGGCTAAAATTTCAGCCGGATACTCAATGAGCTTTAGTCCGTCCTCTGCTAACTTCTCTGCTTTTTTGGATGTTAGGCGCTTACTTGCTTGATGAAGCACTTCGCCCTTTTCGTTTATAATGTCGTAATCGAGCCTGCCCGCGTATTCTTTCGGATCGAAATCGGTCAGGAATTTTCCTTTTTTAATATAGATCGTCTTAATAGGATAAAATAATTTTATGATGTCTTGTTTTTTGTAGCCGAGTGCGCGAAATAGGATCGTGATCGGAACCTTGCGCCTTTTATTTATGCGCACATATAGTACGTCTTTTACGTCGTATTCGAAGTATAGCCAGCTGCCGCGATCCGGTATTATTTGAGCGGTGTAGATGAGTTTATTTAAAACCGTAGGGCTCTCTTCCTCTTTGAAAATTACGCCCGGGCTTCTGTGCAGCTGATTTACGACTACGCGCTCTACGCCGTTTATGATAAATGAAATTCTATCGGTCATTAGAGGAATGTCGCGAATAAATATATCTTGCTCTTTGATCTCTTTTACGCCGATTTTTTTGCCCGTTTTTTCATCGCGCTCATGCACGAGCAGACGAAGCTTCATCTTTAAATTTACCGAATAAGTAAGACCTCTCTCCATGCATTCTCTAATCGAATACTTTGGCTTTGAAATTTCGCTACTTACGTATTCAATACTTAGTCTATTCTGTGCGTCGTGGATAGGAAAAATGGCTTTGAAAACCTTCTCTATGCCGCTTTCTCCACCCGAGTTATCAAGATTTAAAAAATGATCAAAACTTTTCTTTTGTAGTTGTAATAAATTCGGAATTTCGATGTCTTTGGGAACCTTTGAAAAATCCACTCTAAGACGATTTCCTGAATATAGGCTGTTTAACATTCCACTACCTCGTAGTTGTATTTTAAAGAAAGAAGTGCCGATGCGACGCACCGGCACACATTTGTATGCGAAATTTTAAAATTCCGCGATTTATTTGAGTTCGACTTTAGCGCCTGCTTCTTCAAGTTCTTTTTTGGCCTTCTCGGCGTCTTCTTTGTTAAGTCCCTCTTTAAGAACGGACGGAGTAGCTTCGGTAGCGTCTTTGGCTTCTTTTAGACCAAGACCTGTTAGGGCGCGAACAACTTTAATTACGTTGATTTTCTTATCGCCCGCATCAAGCAATACGACGTCGAATTCTGTTTTCTCTTCAGCCGCTGCCGCGCCTGCGCCGCCAGCGGCTGCGCCGCCGGCTACCATAACCGGAGCTGCGCTTACGCCGAATTTTTCTTCGAATTCTTTAACTAACTCGCTAAGCTCTAGCACCGAAAGATTAGAGATATACTCTAAAACATCTTCTTTTGAAATTGCCATTTTATTCTCCTAAATTTTAATTAAGCGCTAGCTTCTTTTTTCTGCTTAAGCGCATTTAAGCCGATCGTAAAATTTTGAATCGGCGCATTCCATACTTGAAGTAACATCGCGATAAGCTCGTCTCTCGAAGGCATCTTCGAAAGCGCTCTAACCTTATCTACGCCGGCTACTTCCCCATCGATATGAGCGGTCTTAAGCTTAAAAATTTCATTTTTCTCTTCAAATTTAGCCGCTACTTTACATACAGAAAGCTGCTCGCCCCATAAGAAGATATTGGTATCTTTAAAGCTAAGTCCGTTTTTTTCGGCATTTTTTAAAGCGATATTGGCTAGGGTATTTTTGATAACCCGAACCTTTACGCCCGCTTCGCGCGCGCTATTTCTAAGATCTTCAAGCTGCTTAACGCTAAGGCCTTTAAAATCGGAAATTACTATAGCTTCGCTAGCTTTGAAAGCCTCGCCAAGCTCCGCTACTATCTTTGATTTTTCGTCTCTCGTCATTAGGTCTCCTTTCCGATCGGTGATTTCAAGCCAAGCGATCGAAATTTTGAAATTTCGATCAATTAAGTCAAAAACCTTGAGCTATCTCCAATCTAAGATAAAAATTTAAAATTTTATTTTAAATCGATTATTTCTTGATTATCCAGCGTAACCGCAGGGCTCATAGTGAGTGAAAGCGATGCATGAATTACGTATCTACCCTTCGCAGTCGCCGGCTTATGCTTATTTATGGTTTTGATAAACGTCGTAAGATTGTCTAAAAGCTGCTCTTTGCTAAAGCTAGCCTTGCCAAGGCCTGCGTGGATATTTCCCTGCTTATCGACGCGGAAGTTTACCTGTCCACCCTTAGCGTTTTTAACGGCCTGAGCAACATCCATAGTAACGGTACCGGTTTTAGGGTTCGGCATAACGCCTTTTGGACCAAGAATACGACCTACCTTACCGACTAGTCCCATTAAATTTGGAGTGGCGATAAGAACGTCGAAATTTATATTTCCTTTTTGAATCTCTTCAATTAGATCATCGGCACCCACGATATCGGCACCCGCTTCGCTAGCCTCGCTAGCTTTTGCATCTTTTGCAATCACGGCTACTCGAACGCTCTTGCCAGTACCGGCAGGTAAAACGACCGAGCCGCGCACCATCTGATCGGCATGTCTTGGATCTACGTTTAATTTAAGAGCGATCTCTACCGTCTCGTCAAATTTAGCAGAAGCTAGAGTTTTTACCGTACTTACCGCTTCGTCTACGCTATAAATTTTATTTACGTCAACTTTTTTTAAAAGTTCGTTGAATCTTTTTGAATTTTTTGGCATATATTTCTCCGCAATTAAAGTGCTACCGCTTTTTTAAACCTTAGCGGTCAAAAGGTCTAGTCAGTAACCGTAATACCCATAGAACGAGCCGAACCCGCTATAATCCTAGCCGCCTGCTCTCTATCTTTGGTATTCAGATCGGCGATCTTTTTCTCGACGATCTCTAAAACCTGAGCCTTGGTTAAGGACGCCACCTTCTTTTTAAGAGGGTTGTCCGAACCCTTATCTATCTTCGCCGCTTTTTTGATCAAATCCGTCGCAGGCGGTTGTTTAGTGATGAAAGTAAAGCTTTTATCAGCATAAACTGTGATGATAACAGGAATGTTGAAGCCCGCCATATCTTTGGTTCGTTCGTTAAACGCTTTGCAAAATTCCATAATATTAACGCCCTTTTGACCTAGCGCAGGACCTACTGGCGGGCTTGGATTTGCTTTTGCGGCCGCTATTTGCAGCTTGATTTCGCCAACAACTTTCTTAGCCATAAATTTACTCCTTATAAAATTTAAATAATCTTTTCAACTTGCGAGTATGAAATTTCAATCGGCGTGCTTCGTCCGAAGATCGAAACATTGAGGCGAAGCTTGCCGTGAATCATATCATACTCTTCTACGATGCCGTTGAAATTAGCAAAAGGTCCATCGACGATCCTAACCGTCTCGCCCTCATCGAAATTAATCTTGGGCTTAGGAGCCTCGCGATTATTAATCTTTTCTAGAATTATTTCGATATCTTTTTCCGGTAACGCAGAGGGCTTTTTAGCCTCGCCGATAAAGCGACTGACCTTAGGTAACATCTGAATTCTATGCCATAAAGTGGTATCCAGATCTAAATTTGCAAAGCAATATCCTGGATATAAGCTACGTTCTTTAATGGTTTGCTTTGTATTTTTGACCTCTATAACATCTTCGGTAGGCACTAGCACTTCGCCGATCTTAGCCTCAAGTGCTTCGTCTTGCTTTAGCGCTTCTATTGCGCGCTTTACCGCCATCTCGCTGCCGGCGTAAGTTTGTATCGCATACCATTTATTTGCCATATTGCGATCCCTACTTAAGCCGTTATCAAAGCGGACATAATAAGATCCACTAACGCTAAAAACAGTGCGATAACTACAACTACGACGACTACAGAGATATATGCTGTTTTAGTCTGATCTTTAGTCGGGAAAATTACCTTATCTAACTCTACTTTTGCTTGTTTATAATACTCTTTTACTTTTTCCATACCCAATCCTCGTGGCAGGGCAAGAGGGATTCGAACCCCCAACCATCGGATTTGGAATCCGGCGCTCTACCATTGGAGCTATTGCCCTATAACAATTAGCCTTTTAACTTTACTTCTTTATGAAGCGTGTGCTTTTTTAATCTAGGGCAATATTTTTTAAGTTCTAGTTTTTCGGTCGTAGTTTTGCTATTTTTATAAGTAGTATAGTTAATATCGCCACTTTCGGAGCATTTTAATCCGACCTTTACTCTACTTGAATTCTTTGCCATTTGGTTTCCTTGAATAAAAAAGCAAGCGGAATTTTAAAATTCCGCTTGCAAAAAATTAAGCGATGATTTTCGAAACGACGCCTGAGCCTACGGTATGACCGCCTTCGCGAATCGCGAAGCGAGTACCTTGCTCAAGAGCAATCGGAGCGATTAGCTCAACGGTAATTTTAACGTTGTCGCCCGGCATAACCATCTCGGTTCCTTCAGGAAGGGTAATCGAACCGGTAACATCTGTCGTACGAACGTAAAACTGCGGTCTATAATTATTAAAGAATGGAGTATGGCGTCCGCCCTCTTCTTTAGTTAGGATATAAACCTCGCCCTCAAATTTAGTATGAGGAGTGATCGATTTTGGTTTGCATAAAACCATACCACGCTCTACTTCCTCTTTCTTAGTACCGCGTAATAAAACGCCTACGTTATCGCCTGCTTCACCCTGATCCATCTCTTTTCTAAACATCTCAACGCCGGTAACGGTAGTAGTCTGAGTAGGTTTAATACCTACGATCTCGATAGTATCACCAACTTTAACGATACCTTTTTCGATTCTACCGGTTACAACGGTACCGCGACCGGAAATCGAGAAAATATCTTCGATCGGAAGAAGGAAATCTTTATCAGTATCGCGAACAGGAGTTGGAATGTAGCTATCAACCGCGTCCATAAGCTCCATAATCTTTGCAGACCATTCGCCGTCTTGTCCGGCTTTCGCTTCCTCAAGAGCCTTAAGAGCAGAGCCCTTAATGATTGGGGTCTCGTCGCCAGGGAATTTATACTCTTTTAAAAGATCTCTAACTTCCTCTTCAACTAGCTCTAAAAGATCTGGATCATCAACCATATCGGTTTTGTTTAGAAAAACTACGATATAAGGAACGCCTACCTGGCGAGAAAGCAAGATGTGCTCGCGAGTTTGAGGCATAGGACCATCTGCAGCAGAGACAACTAAAATAGCGCCGTCCATCTGAGCCGCACCGGTAATCATATTTTTTACGTAGTCGGCGTGACCTGGGCAGTCAACGTGAGCATAGTGACGTTTCTCGGTCTCATATTCGATGTGAGACGTAGCGATAGTAATACCGCGCTCTTTTTCCTCTGGAGCGTTGTCGATATTGTCGTAGTCTTTTAGCTCGGCTAGACCCTTCCTGGAAAGAACAGCAGAAATAGCAGCTGTCAAAGTAGTCTTACCATGGTCAACGTGACCGATGGTACCAA
>NZ_CALJPG010000012.1 GCF_937980635.1 uncultured Campylobacter sp. | reverse complement strand
CTTAATGAATAGTCGGGATCGAAATTTAATTTACGCGGGTCCGCAGCGTAAAATTTTAAAATCTTACTCTTTGAAATTAGATCCGCACCGGATTTAAAATTTAATATATCGCGTAAGCTTATATTTCACGCGAGCCGCTTTTTAAAATTTGCATCCAAAGCTTGCAATCACAGTATCCTGAGGGTGTCTGAGATGAAATACATAAAAACTCCGAGCCCAAACATCACGAAAAGCCCCGCGAATTCGATGTAAAGCTTCAAGCTTACGAGCCGCTTCGAGCTTAGCTCGTTTGCTTTCGCGCCGAAAAGCGCGGCTAAAAATATCACGACGCTCATCCCAAAACCGATGAAAAGCGCACTTGCGACGCTAAGCGCGAAGCTGCCGAGGCTGAAGGCAAGCACGAAAATAAGGATCGTGCCTGGGCAGGGCACGAGCGCCGCAGCAAGCGCGATAAGCCACTCCCGCCCTTTTTCGCCACTGCCACTCTCGCCATTTTGCAGCGAGCGAGATGAAGTTTGGTTTTTTAAATTTGCAGAATTTAAGGACTTTTTTTGCTCGTTTTGGCTAGACGAGTTTTCTTCTAGGCTTGCGATTAAATTTGAATTCGAATTTATCTCTGCTGTTGCGACGCCTAAATTTTGAGTATCTAAATACTGCGCGGATTCGCCGCTTTGGATATTAAATTTAGAAAATTTATAGCTCTTTGACGCTGCGCCAGCGGAATCCCCGGCGTTTGCAAACGCCGTATTTTTTAAGTGCGCGTCCGTTTCTGCGGTGTTTGCGGCGGAAGCGCAGGCGGCGCAGGAGCAGCCCACATCGTGGCGGGAGCCCGATCTTACGCGGCGAGCTTTGTCGTAGATGATGAGCGCGGTTATGACGATGATCAGAAGTGCCGAAATTTTCGTTGTGATCGAGGCGGAGTTTGCAGAAACTATGCCTGCGACATTTTGCAACACAAACATGCTCGCGCTTACCAAAACGAGCGCTCCTAGGACGTGTAGAAGCCCGATTTTAAGGGCAAATCCAAAAGCCTTGATGTAGCTGCCGCCATGGGCTAAGAAATAGCTCGCCGTTAGCAGCTTCGCGTGCCCTGGGCCTGCCGCGTGGAAAAAACCGTATATGAAAGAAAGCGCCAAGACCCATAGGATCGTGCTCGCGCTTGCATGTTCGCTGCTTGCGCGAAACGCCGTTTTGAGACTTTTCATAAAATCCACCGTCTTTTGCGCGACAAATCCCAGCGTAGCCTCTTTTTGTGGCTCGCTTGAAATATTGTCACTGTCGGATGCGGCGCCGTTTTTGCTCGCGCTATTTTGCGCTAAATTTAAAGAACTCTCCACGGGCGGCGTCGCAAAATTTTGCGTAGAATGCGCGGAATTTAAAGAGTTGCCTCGTCCCGCCGCAAAATTTTCGCTCACGCCTTTATCTGCAGGCGCCGTAGAATTTACGGAACCGCCTTTTGCCTGCGCGTCTTTTTTGGCGGCTTTATTAATCTGCGCGAGAGTATCCGAAGCGGCGATATTTTTTTGCGCCTCTGCAGCCGCTTCCGAAACAATATCGCCGACCGATCTTTGGTTTGATCTGCGTGCTGAGCTGGCATCAGGTTTAGCTTGACTGCCTTGCGCAAGCTTATCCTCTGAGCCCGCAAGGCTCTGCTCGCTAGATACAAGACCATCCTGCGCTAAATCGGAGTTCGGCGCGCTTGAAATTGGCGATTTTTTATCTGCGATTTTTGGCTTTTCGCCGCTAAATTCTATAAAAGTGGTGGCTAAATTTGAATTGGGCTTCGCTACAAAGCCCTCGCCTAGATTAATGGGCTTATCGTCAAGCATTTTGAAATTGAAAAATCCCTGATCGTCGTTAATGGAAATTTTAAGAACGCGGTTGTTTCGTAGCTCGAAGCCGACCTTTTGATCGAACTCAAACACGAGTCTGCCCTTTTTGACGAGGCTTATTGCGTTTTTAAAATTTCCCTTGATCTGCGTGCCTACGAGGTTGCTAAGCGCAGGCTTTGCGTTTTTTGGCGCTTGATCGTAGAATTCCGCCTCGCAAAGATAGTTTTTGGGGGTTAGGTAATCGGTCATCGCCTTAGTTATCTCGGCAAGCTCGCTATTTTCAAGCTTGCCGTTGGAATTTATATCGTAGGTCTGCATTATGACGTCGGTAAAATTTTGAGAGAAAAGCCACGAAAAATGCAGACTCACGATCTTGCCGTCTTGTGCGACGGGGGTAATACTAACGTGCGCAGTGGGCGTGTATAGGGCGCACAGAGCGCACGCAAATATCCGCGAGCTAAAGATCGCGGATAAAAGTAAAATTTTAATAAATTTCATCAACTACAAATTTTCTCCGAAAACGTCGATCGTCTTTTTCATCGTCTCGTACCAATCTAGCGGCAGCTGATCAATCTCTATCACCTTTGCGCCCGTTTGCGCGGCGATGGTTTGCGCTGCCTTTTTGGAAAACTGCGGTGCGACGAAAATCACCTTGATCTTTTCCTCTTTGGCTTCCTCGATTAGCTCGGCTAAATCCGCAGGCTTAGGCTCTTTGCCCTCTACTTCGACTGCGATCTGCTCCAAATCGTATCGGTGTGCGAAATAGCCCCAAGACGGATGATAAACCATAAATTTCTTTCCTTTTACGCCCGCTAATTTCTGCTTTGCGTAAGCGTCCAGCTCGTCCAGCTTTTTAGCAAATTTATCGAAATTTGCTTCGTAAATTTTAGCATCCTTAGGATACTGTTTGGTTAATGCGTCTTTAATATTTTTAGCTTGAATTTTTACAAGCTGCGGATCGAGCCAGATATGTGGGTCTAAGCCGCCGTGATGATGATGGTGCTCGTGCGCCTCGTGGTCTTTGTCGCCATGCTCATGATGCGCGTCATGATCGTGGTCATCGTGATGTGCGCTATGATCGTGTTCGTCGTGATGGTGGTGCTCTGCCATAGCCATTTTGGTGATGCCATCTTCTGTGCGGATTATCTTCATCTTCGGATACGATGCGGCAAGCTTTGGTAGCCAGACTTCATCAAATTCTATACCGACTGCAAAATACAGATCGCTATTTTCTAGCATTTTCATCTCTGAAGGCTTAGGCTCGTATGTGTGCGGATCAGCGCCTTTACCAACCATCGTATTTACCTGCAGGGTATCACCTGCGATCTGTTCAACAAAATACTTCGTAGGAAGTATGGTCGTGGTGACCGTAGGTTTGGCGAATGCTACGCAACTAGCTGCTAAAAGCGTGAAAACAAGCTTTTTCATAAAATTCCTTTCCAAAAAAAATTGCGGAAGTATATCAAAAGCAACTTAGTTGCAACTTAATATAAATTTATCTAAATTTCGCTATCATCGCTTAAATTTTAAAAAAGGCGTAAAATGGATCCCAAAGATTTTTTAGCGAGTCACGATATCGCTCCTACTGCGCTTAGAGTGCAGATCGTGCAGATCCTAAGCGAGAAAAAATGCCCGGTAAGCTACGATGAACTAGTAGAACAAACGGGTGCTAATAAAACCACGATATATCGCAATATAGCGCTTTTGGAAGAGAAAAATTTGATAATTACCAGCGAAAATAATCATAAAAGCTTTTATGAGCTCACTGACGGCGCCAAAGCGTATTTTGTCTGCGAAAACTGCCATAAAATGGAGGAGATTTCGATGCCTACTTTGCCACAAAAAAATGTCAAAAGTGTGCTTGTGCGAGGATTGTGCGAGAAGTGCGGCGGCTGAGGCGGGAAATTTAATCAAAAGCGCTCAAAAAAGCTTAGCTAAAACGCTAGGGCAAAATTTAACCGATTTTTAACGGATTTTTATAAAACAAACGATATAATCCGAGCGTTTCATATTTTAAAAGGGAAAAATTCAGTGAATAAAAACGATACGATAAAAGCAATAGAGAAGTTTGTAAGTTCTCAAGAAATGACGATGTTCCGCCTGAAAAAGGGTATCTACGGCGATGCGATGAAAAACCTGGATCAGGTTTTTACGCCGTATAAGGAGTTCGCCGAGTTTTTCAAAAATCCCGCAAATAGGCTGCAGGAGCTGTTGGGCAACATCGCGTACGAATCGATTTTAAACTACACTGAAGCAGGGCTATCGCATTGCGAGAAGATCCACTCGATCTATTTTGTGGAATCTAAAGGATTTTTCAAAAGTGGGCTAAAATATATCGAGCCTGATGCGACCGCGAGAGAAAGAGCCAAGAGCTATTACGACAAATTGCTGGAAAATAATGAGAAGCTTAACGAATATATCGATATCGGCTTGCAAAGGCTACATGGCTTAGAAGCAAAGGTTTTCGAGTAGGCTAGGCTAGCTTTGGGATTTGATTTGCGCGACGAAATTCTATCGCAAATCCTTAGCGCTTAAAATTCTATGATTAAATTTCATACCTTTTGCAGATCCGCTTATATTATTTAATTCCGCGTTAGCGCCGCTTTTAATTGTGTATATAGCAAATAGGGTGGCTTGAGTAATTTCGTGCCGGCAGGCATTATCCGATACGATCAAAGAAATAATCTAAATTTTTAAAGCTCAACGAAGCGGGTTTGAAACAAGCAAGCTTGGCTAAATTCTTTGAAGAGATTAAAGTAGGCTTTAACATAAACTATCGCTTAGTTGGAGGTATGAATTTAAAATTTCGCGGTTAGCGCGAAACGGGAATCTAAAATTCTAGCGCCAACTTTAGATTTCTACGAAATGCGGAATTTTAAAGTAGGTATTACGCCTGAAACAAGCAAAACGCAAGATTTGAAATTTACTAGAAAATGCTCGCTGCAAAGTAAAATTTAAGAGCCAGGCTGCAGGGCGACACAGCGTAAATTTTAATTTACTCTGTAGCGCAAAACGCATTCAGCAAGAGATATTTTCGGAAGCGGAAAGGGCGATAGAGAGCCGTAACGAATTATATTTTATTGCGCTAATACCGCATTGTTGGTACATGCAGTGATGTAGCCGATACGTAAAAATTATTTAGCGGTGTCAATATGGTAAAGCGTGCGGTGTAAATTTTAACTCATTTTGGCGCGCTGTTTTTATTTATCGCGCGCGGCAAATTTAAGCGGTTAAACTTATTACGATTAAAAAATTCTAAACGCGGATTAAAGCTTAGCGGCGAAATCAGCCTTGCTAGCACTCTGCTGCATCTTAATTTCGCCGCAAGCAACTTTATTTATCTGCCTTTTCGGCTTTATATTGCGCTAGCAGGGTGCCTAGCTCATCTTTTATGCGAAGCTTTTCTTTCTTCATCGCATCGATCTCCAGATCGCTCATATGCACTCTGCCGGCTTGTGCATCGGCGATTTTGTGATCTAGCTCGTCGTGCTTCTCAAAAAGCGAATCAAATCGCGCGTTTTTGCCTTTTAACTCAGTGATTAAATCTCTGTATTCATGAAACATGCCTACTCCTTTAAAAAATTTATTCAAGTATATCAATAAAGCGCTTAAAACCTAATTTCAGCTATCAAATTTAGACTGAATTTAGCGGATGAAATTCTAAATTTTAAGAGATGAAATTTTAGTCTTTAAAAATTTAAAACAGGCAATTTTAAATGATAAAATCTTAAGAGCATAGCTTTAAAGCCCTGCTGCTATCGCTATTTTCGAGACGAAATTTTTATTATGAAGCAAGCTGTGAATCTTTATGATCTATAATCGGCGTTGATTTTTACGTAGTCGTAGCTAAGATCGCAGCCGTATGCGCTAAACTCGCCCTCTCCGAGCCCTAAATCGCACCAGATCGTAAAGCTTTTTTGCTGCATTACGGCGTGAGCCGCAGCCTCGCGTGCGGCGTCCAGCTCGCGATTTTGCGCGTCATAGAGCAGCACATCGTCGTATTTAATACGCAGCTTTTCTTCGTCGCATTCGATACCGCAGGCGCCTATGGTCGAGGCTATGCGACCCCAATTCGGATCTTCGCCGAAGATCGCCGTTTTAACAAGCGGCGAATTGCTTAGCGCCTTTGCCGCCGTGCGGGCATCCCCAGCATTTGCGGCACCGCTTACCCTAAATCGCACCAGCTTAGTTGCGCCTTCGCCGTCTTTTACCAGCATCAGCGCAAGCTCATGCGTAAGGGCGTTTAGCGCGGATGCGAAGGCATCCTTTTCGTAAGCGCATTTAGCGCTGCTGCAGAGCATAATCGTATCATTAGTGGAGGTATCGCCGTCGACGCTTACGGTGTTGAAACTCTGTTCAGTCGCCTTTTGTAGCAGCTCGTCCATATCAGCGCGCGGGATTTTTGCATCGGTTAGAACGAAGCAGAGCATGGTTGCAAGCGCAGGATTGATCATACCTGCGCCCTTGCAAACGGCTGCGATGTGAAATTTCTCGCCGTTTTCTAAAGAAATTTCATACGCAAGCTCCTTTTTTATCCTATCCGTCGTCATGATGGCGGTGGCTAGGGCATCTGAGTTTCGCGCCGAGAGGTTAAAATTTTGCGCGGCGGCGATAATTTTTTCCTTTTTGAGGCGGTAGCCGATTACGCCGGTGGAGCTCATAACGGGGTTTGTCAGAGCGATTTTTTTGCCAAGCTCGCTAAAAATTTCATCGATATCGGCGATGCCTTGCTCCCCGGTCATCGAGTTTGCGTTTTTGGAATTTACGAGGATAAAATTTGTTTTAAGCTCTCCACCCGCGCCTTCTTGCGCCCTTTTGAAATGCCTAATCGGCGCGGCTTGAAATTTATTGCTCGTAAAGATCGCACTTACGGCAAAGGGTTCGTCCGCGCGGATAAATCCCAGATCGTTACCCTCTTTTTTAAAGCCCGAATTTACGCCGTCAAAATAAAAGCCCTCGACGTTTTGCAAACCGCCCTCAAGCTTAGCGATTTTAAACATATCTCATCTCCTGCGGCTTGTATTTGCTGCGGATGAGCTTTTTGGTATTGCGGATGCCCTCTGCCGTACCGATTACTAAAAATTTTACCCCAGTACCGATGAGGTAGTCGCCATCCGGCATCGGGATAAAGCGGCTGTTGGGCTCTTTGATTCCCACGACGTCGGCGTTTGTAAAATCGCGCAGGCGAGTTTCTTTTAAGCGTTTGAAGCGGATCCATGAAAAATCGGGCACCGTGATCTCCTCGATATCGATAAGCGAGTCTTTTTTATACAAAAACCGCTCCAAAATGTTTTCCATATCGGGGCGCACGCTGATCGCAGAGAGCCTTTGTGCAGCGAGTTTGGATGGCGAGACGATAGAATTTGCGCCGAGTTTTTTTAGCCTCTCGGTGTCGCTGTCATCATCGCTATTTGCCATGATGAAGTAGGGGGTGATGCGGCCAAGCTCCTTTTCGTATAGGCGCACTAGCGAGATTATCGCGATATTATCGGCTAAATTTGGACTTAGCGTGATGACAGATTTCGCAGATGACAGATGCGCTTTTAGCATCGTGGTTTCTACGTGCGGCTCGCCTACGATGAAATATGGATAGCGGTTTTCCTCGGCGATTTTGGCTAGAGCGGGATCGGGGTCGATCACGACAAAAGGCAGATGATTTTCGCGAAACTGCTTGGCAAGCTCGGCGCAATAGATGTTGTTGTAACAGATAATGTAGTGGTTTTTGAGCCTTGCGATGTTATTGATCATTCGTTGCTCCCTAAGTAAATTTTGAAGTTTGCCGTTTTTTATGACCTCGACGACGACGCCCAGGCAAAACGAAAAGGTTCCAAAGCCCATGAGGATGAATAAGACGGTAAAAATTCTACCCGCGGGCGATATCGGCGCTACTTCGGTAAAACCTACCGTCGTAAAGGTCATACCCGCCTGATAAAAGGCGTCTACTAGCGAAAAGCCCGCTATAAAGACATAGCCTAATGTGCCGATTAGCATCATCAGCACGATGGTTATCAGTGGTAAGCGAAACGGGCGTAGCTGGTCGTAAATTTCTGTGTAGAGGTTGATGTCCGGCTTAGTCGAGCCGGACCAGTCGAGGAATCGCTTGATCTTGTCCAAAACAGACATAAATTCCTCTTTAAGAGGTTATTTTGATTGTTTTTTCATAGTTCGTAGAGTTGAGGCGGCTACTTTGATTCGTCTGGTTGAGCCGTCTTCTAGCTGAACGCGGATGGTGCGTAGATTGACCTGGAATTTCTTTTTGGTTCTGTTATTTGCGTGGCTGACGTTGTTTCCTACCATCGCACCTTTGCCGGTGATTGCGCATCTTCTTGCCATAATAAATCCTTGATGATTAAAATAAATGGCAATTATAGCGAAAAAATTTCAAATTATGCTTAAAATCCGCTGCGGTTTAAATTTAGCGAAATTTATGACAAAACTAAGTAAAATTCCGCATCTTGAAATTTTAAAAGGAATCTTAATGTATGTCGCACCCAGCATTTTATCGGCGGATTTTGGAAGGCTTGCGGAGGAAATTCGCGCAGTCTGCGAGGCGGGCGCTGATCTCATCCACGTGGACGTGATGGACGGGCATTTCGTACCCAATCTCACGATCGGACCGCTCGTAGCAAGCGCCGCGGCAAAGGCGAGCAGCAAGCCTTTGGACATCCATCTGATGGTTAAAAACGTGCCGTTTTTCGTCGATCTTTTTTTGCCGCTAAAGCCGAAATTTCTTAGCTTTCACATCGAGGAGGAGATCCATCCGCTGCGCCTCATAGATCATATCCGCCGCAGCGGCGTCTCGCCTGCCGTCGTGCTAAATCCGCACACTCCGCTTAGCACGCTGGAGTTTATCTTAGGCGAGGTCGATATGGTGCTTTTAATGAGCGTCAATCCGGGCTTTGGAGGGCAGAAATTTATCCCCTCGGCGCTTGAGAAAATTAAGCAGCTACGCGAGCTGATCGATCGCAAAGGCGCAAAATGCCTCATCGAGGTCGACGGCGGCGTAAACGGGCTGAATATCGCAGATATCGACGAAGCAGGCGCCGACGTCGTGGTAGCGGGCAATTACATATTTTCTTCAAACGACTACGCGGAGGCGATCCGTGCGCTTAAAATTTAGGCGCGGCACAGGGGTAAAATTTTGACGCATAGAATCGAAAATTTAATAAATTTACTGGCTCAAAAGAGCATAAATTATTACGACTTTATCTCAAAAGCAAGCGATATTGCCGAAATTACCGAGCTTTTTGAGCCCAAAGACCTCTCGATGTGGCGCGCGCTCGGCATAGAGATAATAAAACTCGACAACGGCAAAATCACGCTCAAGACCCGCGAGACGGACATTTCAGATGAAATTTTTTGCTTTGTGGACATCGAGACGAACGGCGGGCTCTCAAACGGTCAGATCATCGAAATCGGCG
The DNA here is from genome assembly GCF_937980635.1 of uncultured Campylobacter sp. Lineage (GTDB taxonomy): Bacteria > Campylobacterota > Campylobacteria > Campylobacterales > Campylobacteraceae > Campylobacter_B. The sequence goes on along the minus strand of NZ_CALJPG010000012.1, from coordinate 39,698 downwards.
CGATAAAAACGCGCGGCACGCAGGAGCTTGATCGCTTCGAGAGCTTCGTTTATGCGCCCGTCGTGCCCGAAAATATCACGGAGCTTACAGGGATCTGCGCGGACGATCTGGTGGGCGCGCCGCCGCTAGCTAGCGTGCTGGAGCAGTTCAGACTGTTTTTAGGCGATAGCGTTTTTGTGGCGCACAACGTCAAATTTGACTACGGCTTCATCGACGCAAGCCTGCAAAAATGCGGCTTTGGGATGCTTTTAAATCGCAGGCTCTGCACCGTCGAGCTCGCGCGCCGCACGATCGAGGCGCAAAGATACGGGCTCGGCTCGCTAAAAGAGCTTTTAGGCGTGCAAAACGTCCACCACCGCGCATTTAGCGACGCCGTTTCCTGCTTTGAAATTTTCAAATTCGCGCTCTCGCGGCTGCCGTGGAGCGTGCAAAGTACCGAGGATCTGATACTTTTTAGCAAAACCGCAAAAAGCCTGGCTTTGCCTAAGCCGCAGATTTCGGAGCGCGGCGAGGGCGAAATTTTATAAACCGCGCGCCGAATTGAGAGATGAAATTTTAGCGAAATTTCTCGCCGCCGTTTGAGAGGTAAAATTTGCGCTTTTAAGCGGCGGCGCTTTAATCTGCTCAGATTATGGTAGCGTAAATTCGATCCGAGCGATTTTGGCGGGCAAATCGGCGCGTATGGACCTAGATTTTAAAATTTTACCCTTGCCGTAGCGATTGAATGCACACAAATCGCGGCGGTGCAAATTTAAAGCGCTACTGCGGCGAGATGTGGTTGCGAGCGAACCGAAACGGCGCGAATTTAAGCAGACGCGGTTTTAAATCGCATTGCGATCGCACCGGATTTAAGTGCAAATGCCCGCAGCAGCACCCTCCGCGTATGCCAACCAGGCGGATCATGCGATTTTAATTTACTCGGGCGGGTGCGGCAGCGAGCGCTCGCGGAGCCTTTTTGCTTTCGCGGCTTTGATTTTTGCGGAGATAAATTTTGTGCCTGCCCGCGGTTTTACAACCTTGCTTCGGGCGAATTTTATGAGCGCTCGCAGTCGCGCGGATACGTCCGAAGCGTCGCGCGCCTTAAATTTTAAAATTTAGCCTAGACGCGCGAATTCGATGCTTTAAACTCTAAAATCAATAAATTTTGCCCGCGCCTGCGCGTCTTTTGCGTCCTAAAAGCGATAAATTTAGCGTGTCCGCACCGCCGCCGCAGATACGCTAGGCACGAGGGGCTTCTGCATTCGCCGCTTGGAATTTTGATTTTAGCTTGAACCTGGTCGGTATGCGCCCGTGCCGCAAATTTTAAAATGGAGCTTTATAAAATTTTTTGGCGCCGACCGAAAATAAAATTTCATAAATTTTTATCGCAAAACATAGCGCGATCGGAGCAAATTTAACGCAAGCCCGGCCCTATCGTAGCGGCATACGGCGGCCGCATCCGCACTAAATTTAGCGATAAGCAAATCCGCGATCTTAATAATACAAATTTACGCAGACGCGACTCACCTCTCATCAAAGCGTCATCGGAAGGCTGATGGGCTTTGTGGGCGGGCGAAGTAGTGCGCCGCCGCCGGCCGCCGTCATCTTTGCAGGAAGCGCGATCTTGCGATTGAGCAGCCTTTCTTACCTCAAAATGAACATATCGCGGGCTAAAATTTAAACGGAATTTTATAAAGAGGATCGCTGCTTTTAAATTTACGTTGCAAATTCCATAGACTGCGAATACAGCGGTTAAATTTTAAAATTCTGTCTGTCTTAATCATGCCTTGAGGTTATGTATTGCGAGGGTTCGCGAACCACTTGATTGGAAATGAGTTTTAAAGCCCGCCTTGCGTTTGTATCGCGCGTAGTAAAGTAGAATTTCACGCCGCCCGTCGCTGCGCCGCCGCTTAACCGCCTCCGCCTTTTTAAACGCGCTAAAATTTCAAACAAAGCTCCTCTCTAATTTTACTTTAATGCAAAATTTATCCGCTTGCCGCAGACTGCGGCGGATGAAATTCTGTTGCCCGTCGCAAGCTGCGTATAGTATTTGCTTGCCGCGCATGCACGTCATAGCCCGTATCCTCTTGCCGCAAGCCGCCGCTTTACTAACGTCCATCGTTGTAGGCTCTCGCCTGCTTCTTCGCGTATATTTTTGCGCCTTGTAAGCTGCGCGTCACCGCATCTGCGTCAATATCACGCCGTGCCTTTAAAGCACGCAAATAATTTCGTTTCTTCGCTGTTCTCGCCTCCTGCCGCACTTTGTCGTGCTTATATGTTGCGATCCGCCGCCGCCTTATTTCGCAACCGCACCTGTCACGCATACATACCGCGCTCGCTGCAAGTTTTAGCGCCCGCGCCTTAAAATTTCAGCCCAAAAGCTCTATTTCGCGCCGCGTCCGAGCATAAACAATCTCACCGCTTGTTCGGCGACGCGGGCTAAATTTTGTGTTGCGGTCTCTTTTTCCATCGCGCGCTCAAGGCTCATCGGTTCGTTTAGGATGCAAAAAAATGCTCCTATGCCTCGCTCGTTACAGCCACCGGCACAGGGCGAGATACCGCCTGCTAGCGCGATTACGGGCACGCCGTAGGAAGCGGCGATCTTCGCGACGCCGCAAGGGGTTTTGCCCATCGAGCTTTGAAAATCGAGCCTTCCTTCGCCTGTGATGACGAGCTCGGCGTCTTTCATATCGCGATCCAGTCCGATCTCTTCGGTAATGATGTCGATGCCCGGCTTAAGCGTCGCGTTTAGAAAGCTTACGAAGCCAAAGCCTAGCCCGCCGGCAGCTCCTGCTCCGGGGCTATTCCAAAGCTCGCGTCCAAGATGTTTGCTTACGACGCTTGCAAAATTTATAAGTCCTGCATCGAGCTGCTTTACCATCGCTGCATCCGCACCCTTTTGCGGAGCGTAAATATATGCCGCGCCGTTTTCGCCAAAAAGCGGATTATCTACGTCGCAGGCGATAAGAAACTCACACTCTTTAAGATGTGGTAGCACCGAAGTGCAATCTATCGTGGCGAGTTTAATCAGATCCTCGCCTGCTCCCGCAAGCTCTGCGCCATTTGCATCTTTAAATTTAAAGCCGAGCGCGCGCAGCATCCCCATGCCCGCGTCATTCGTAGCACTTCCGCCGATGCCGATGATAAACTTTCGCGCTCCGTGCGCAATCGCATGCGCTATCATCTCGCCAAAGCCGTAGGTGCTCGTTTTTAGCGGATTGCGGCGCGATTTTTCGATGAGCGGCAGACCCGATGCGGACGCCATTTCTAAGATACCTAGCTCGCCTTTTAAGGCGTAGCGCGCGGGCGTTTTTTCGCCTAACGGATTTGCTACGATGACGTCCATGAACCTAGCTTTTAGCGCGTCGGCAAGGGCTTCAACGCTTCCTTCGCCGCCATCTGCGATAGGTTTGACGAGCACCTCGCAGCCTAGCTTCTCGATGCCTGATTTTACGGCGTTGCCCGCCTCAAGCGAACTAAGCGAGCCCTTAAACGAGTCGATCGCGACTAAAACTTTCATATTTTTCCTTTAGCTGGTATTTTAAAATTTTGGAATTTTACAGCGCATAGGCTAAATTTACGATGACAAGATCGAAGCAAGAGTAGAATTTTAAAATCTCGTCGCCAAATTTATGGGGCAAATTTTAAAATTTCATGTCGTGGAATTTTAAAATTCTGTAAGCCACAAAATTTCGGCTAAATTTTAAAATTCCGTAGCGATAGAATTTTAAAATTTTGCTCCTTGAGGCTTTGTGTGTAAATTTAAAACTCCGCTATACGAAATTTTAATACTAGGGCATTTACGCGGTGGCTAGCTACGTAAATTTAAAGAATTTAATGTAGCTAGCCGCTGGTAGATGCCGCGTATTGCACTCCGCACTGATTTAGCGCTGTAGCGGCTAAATAAGCTAGCCTATATCAAAAACAGCGACAAAATCCACACGCTGATCATACCCGTAATGCCCATAATTAGGGTTAGCATAGTCTGTGTGCGGTAGCCTTGCTGCGGATTCATCTTGCTGAAATTCGTAACGACCCAAAAGTAGCTGTCGTTAGCGTGCGAAACCGTCATCGCGCCCGCTGCGATCGCCATTACGACGAGTGCGCCGGACATTTCGGAGGTGAATCCCAACACCTGCATCAGCGAGCCGTCCGCGTTAAACGCCCCCATAATCGAAGCTGTAGTGATGATCGCCACGGTGGAGCTTCCTTGTGCGGTTTTTAAGACGGCTGAGATTAAGAACGGGAAGAAAATCCCCGCGGCTTTAATGGCAGTCGCATTGTCCTTGATGTAGGTTACGAAGCCGGCGTCGGTGATGACCTTGCCTAGCACTCCGCCCGCTGCGGTGATGAAGAGGATCGGGCCTACGATTTTTAAGGATTCGTTGGTGATCTCGCTAAATTCACCTAATTTGCCGGTTTGCATGAGTAAAAATACCGCAAAAACTACGCCCAAGGCTAGCGCGATGATAGGATTTCCTAAAAATTGCGAAATTTCACCCGCAAACCCGCCTACTTTTAGGATCTTGGCGACGGAACCCAGCGCCATAAATAGGATCGGCACCAAAATAGGGGTTAAGCTTAAAAATCCGCCCGGCAATTTGCCGTATTGTTTAAGCAGATCGTCGTAGCTTTTAGCGATGACTTCATTCGCTTCAGCCTCGCTTATATGCACGCTCTTGGCGACCTTTTTAGAAAAAAAGTATGTAGCGATCAGCACCGGCAATGATACTACCGCGCCCATTGCGATTACGAGTAGCAGATTGCCGCCTAGACCCACGGCGCCTGCTGCGGCGATCGGTCCCGGAGTCGGCGGGATGAATACGTGCGAGGCGTAAAGTCCGCCGGAAAGCGCTACTGCAAGAGCGACCGGATTTTCGCCGATTTTTTTGCTGATCGCTTCTCGGATCGGGTTTAAAACGACGAAGCCGCTGTCGCAAAATACGGGGATACCCACGATCCAGCCCATTATGAGCATCGCAAGCTCGGGGCGCTTTTGTCCGACTACGTTTACGACCATATCGGCGAGTTTGAGCGCCGCGCCGGTCTTTTCGAGTACGGTGCCGATGAGCGCGCCGAAGATTATGACGATACCGATACTCTTAAACGTGCCGCTGAATCCGTCGCCGATAATCGCAGGGATCTTGGCTAGCGGTATGCCCGCGACAATCGCGAGCGCCAGGGAGATAAGCATTAGCGCCAAAAATGGGTGAACGCCTGCTTTGGAGATCAAAAAAATCATCACGACGACCGCTATGGCGAAGCAGATGATTAACGCAACACCGCTCATAAAAGCTCCTTGAATGGATTTAATTTGCCCGCAAGCGGTTTAAACTTAAGCTCCGTTTGCGCCTCAAATTTAATGCGGTAATTTTAGCGAAATTTTAATATAAAGCAAGAAAGGCGGCGTTAAATTTATGGAAATTTATGATTTATGCGGAAATGATGGACTAGCTAGCGGAGTTTATCGGTTGGAGCTTATCGGTGCCGCGCGGCGAGAGGCGGTTTAAATTTTAAAATTTGCGGCGTTTGACTTGACACACGTTGCGCGGCGGCGGAAATTTTATCGCGGATCGGTCGTCGTCTTGGTGCGGCAATGGAGACCGCTTGCGCTTTACGCACAGCTTTGGCGGCTTGGGGGCGTGAGCGACGCGGACGGCTTTGCGGCGCTTGCTGCGGCGGAAGCAGTGAAGATAGAGCGCAATAGCCGCGGCGGCGATAGCGGCGATGAAAGGCGATAGTATCGGCGGCGGCGGGACTTTTGATATACAATCGGCGATGATAGAATTTTGATCGAAATTTACTCCCGCGGTGATGAAATTTTAATTAAAACTATCGGCAGAAGCGGCGGCCGAATTTTATTAAAACTATTGGTACAGCGGCGAAATTTTGATTTTGGCGGCGTCAGAGAAGCTGTTTTCACAAGATGGAATTTTAATCAAAGGCAGAAGCGGCGTCGGTAGGGCTGCGATAAAACGGCGCGTAGCGGCTAGGATAAAAACCAGCGGCAATGCCCGATCTTTAAAATTTTAATCGAAAATGCTCGGGATGCAAGAATTTATAGCGACAATCTTAGCTCGCCTGAGTTGAAATTTTGATCGAGAGTATTTGACGATAGAATTTCATTCAAAAGCTAGCAATAGCGAAATTTTACGGCTTCGAGAATGGCAGAAATTTTACTATTTGAAGGCAACGGGAAGTGGGGGGGGGGGGTTACAGCTTTTTATATGATTTTTCTGAGAGTTTTTCGTGAACTTTTCGTAATTTTTTAAAATTTCAGACATATTTTATGCGGTTTATATGTGACGAAATTTCACGGCTCGGCTAAATTTACAGAGCCATTTTAAATTTAGAAGGCCGTTTTAAATTGTGCAGAGGACAAAGTAGCCGAAACGAGGTATCCGGTTTTAAATTTGCAAAGCCGTTTAAATTTGTAAAGTTACTTCCCGCTGCGCCTCTTTTTTATGTGCTCTTTGCGCGTGTAAATTTTAATCGGCAGCTCTATCTAATCCGCAAAATTTTAGTTTTTGAAATTTTATAAATTTTCGAGCTTGCATTTTGGCTGAAATTTTGATCCACTACCTCGTCTGCCGCCGCTTTCGCCCAGGCTTCATCGAAGTTTTTCCCGTTTAAATTTGCGCTGCTAGAGTAAAGCCAGTCAAATTTACGCAAAAACTCCTCGTGAGCGCACTCTTTTACGACGCGCACGGCCTTGGCGTTCGGATACAAAAACGTCTTTTTTCTCGCGCGGCGCACTAAATTTTTAAATTTAGCGGGCACGCGAGCTAGATTTTTTAGCTCGCTAAGCTTTGCCGTCGTTATGAGGCAGGGTTTATCCGCGGCTCGGCGTTTGAGCGAGTTTATCTCGCGAAAATCCTTACTCAAAAATCCCGCCGTCGTATCGGTCTGCGCCAAATAGATCATCTCTTCTCCAAATTTACGCCTTTTTCCTATCTTTAGCCAGCAAAAATATGCACGAGATAATGAGCGTAAAGCCCGCAAAATCAAGAAACACGAACTCCGTCCCCAGCCAAAAATAGGCAAACGCCGCGGCGCTCACCGGCTCGATGCACGCGATCATGCTCGCCCTGCTCGCGCCTATTATCTTTAGTCCCGTCATGTAAAAACTAAACGCACATATCGTGCCAAGTACCACTACTGCGGCAAGCGCCGCAAAGCCCTGCGCGTCGCTCACGCCGCCTAGCTGCCAAACCCGCGTGTAAAGCGCGAGCGCGCCGCCGCCGATGACCATCCCCCAGCCTAAATTTAACGCGACGGGGTTTTTTGATTTAGCTTCGTGGGAATGAGGCTGTATATCACGACGCCAAGCGCGCTAATCAGGCACCAAACCAGCGCCTCCGCGCTGATAACCAGCGAGCCAAGATCGCCGTGGGTGGCGAGCAGCACGACGCCCAGCACCGCGAAAATGAGCGCGATGAGCTCGACCTTTTTAGGCGCGCGCCGCTGTAAAAAGCAAACGACGGCGAGGATGAGCGCGGGCGCGGAGTACTGGATCACGGTCGCGACGGCGGCGTTTGAGAGCTCGACACCGCAAAAGTACGAATACTGCGTCATCATAAGCCCAAAAAACGCGTAGATGAGCAGCTGCGGCAAAAGCACGCGATCTTTTAGCGGCGCAAAGGCTAGGCGCGGCGAGCAAGCGATGTAATACGCTACCATCGCAAGCCCGGCGAGGCCTAGGCGGTAGGGCACGAGCCAGTCGGCGCTGACGCCTTTTTGCGTGAACAGATACTGCCCGCAAACACTGCTAAATCCCCATAATACGCCGCCAAGAAGAGTGATGAAAACGCCAAAAAATTCGCTCTGTGATCTCATTTGCCGCCTTAAATTTAAAGCCAAAGTATACAAGCTTATGCTTAAGCTGGGGTTAAATTTGGGCGAGAGCTAGCAGGGTAAAGCTAAATTTGATTAAGTCAAATTAAATGGCGAAAAACCTAAAATTTAAAAACAAAAAGGAGAAAATTTGGGCGAAACGACTTTTATGATTATATTTTACTGCGCTTGCGCACTGTTTTTGGCAGCGGTAGGATACTTCGCTTTGGGCGTTTTGGCGAAATTTTACGCTTTTATCAAATTTGCCACGCGCCTTTGCTTGCAAGACCCTAAATTTAGCCCCGCCATGTTTGTGCCTGCGTGCATTTTATCGCTTTATATCGCGCTGGTTTCGACGAAAATTTTTAGCATTATCTCGCCTGCACATAGATTTTATTCGTATTTTGCGTATGTTTTGACTTTTTGTGTTTGAGCACGGCGAAAGCAAATGCAAAACTGCTAGAAGGGCTAAGCGCGAAAAAGGATTTAAGAGAATCCGAAAAACTCGCCAAAGAGGCGCTAGAGTGGCTCACAAACTCGCCGAATAAAGAAGAAGCGCTACTGCAAGCAAATTTTATCAGAATAAAACTAAAGCAAATACGCCGTGCGGCTTAAATTTATGGTTTTAGCCGTTTAAATTTAGCGTTTCACGCGTCAAATTTGAGCTAAATTTGCGCTCATTTATCGACGAGTACGGTCAAATTTAAACAAGCTTTAACGAGTCGGCTAGTGTTGCCTAAATATCCGTCCGAAAAACACAGCCGTTTGGTGAGCCCTAAGCAAAATGAACGCCCGCAGCTGCCTACAAATCTGCACAATAAGATACGCCGACATCATCACGCAAAAATTTGCAATGCCAAAGCCTATCATTTCATAGTATAAAAATAATTCTAGCCTCACCTGTGCTATGAACTCTCGCGTCGGGCGATAAGAGTGCCATATGCTATAACCCGAGAAAAAATCATCAAGTCCGCCGAATACCAAAAAGCATACGATAAGCGCAAGCAAAATAATACCTTGCGAAAGCGCCTGGGCGTTGTTTTTGTTTTCCTCAAGCCTGCCGGTAGCTCCTTTTGCCACGCCGTAAAGCCCCGCAAACAGCAAACAAACGGGCATAAAAAAGCATAAATAGCTAAGATGAAACGCCGCCACGTCGCCAAAGGCGGTTTTTGTCTGTGCCGCGTTTATAGCAGGATAAAAATCCGCCATAAACGCCGTAAAGCCTCTAAAAACCGCATGAGCAGACAAAATTTCTTCGGGTATGACAAAGAGGCTAAGAGCTGCCAAAGCATAAGCGATCAGGCTAATAAAAAAAGGCGGTTTTAAGCTTCACTGCGGCTAATCTTAATCTTGCTTTTAGTCTTATCATTTTATTGCTTTATATTTTGATCGCAAACGGCACAAGCGGGAATCTAAAGAGTTTTTAAATTCCGTACGCCATGCGGTAGGATTTTAAAATTTCAGAGTCTACGGTAGCGCTCAGCCAAATTTAGAATGCGAATTTAACCTATAAATTTGGCTGAATTTACGGACGTCAAATTTACGGACTAAATTTGACGTCCGAATTTACGGTTTTAGTTTCTTAACCTCACCCGCCGCTCAGATACTCCTGCAGACTCTTAACCTCCAGCGCGCGGCTAAAGCGGCGCTTTAAATTTAGACTAGCGCCAGCTTTAGAACCTCTTCGATCCGATCTACCGGCGTTATTTTCAGATCGTTTTTGACCTCGCCCGGGATCTCCGCTAGGTCGCGCTCGTAGTTTTTGCGCGGGATCAGCACTTCGGCGATTTTGGCTTTGTGCGCGGCGATGAGCTTCTCCTTAAGCCCACCGATCGGCAGCACCTTGCCGCTTAGCGTGATCTCGCCCGTCATCGCCAGATCGGCGCGCACCTCGCGCTCGCTTAAAATCGACGCGATCGCCGTGCTCATCGTGATGCCCGCGCTCGGTCCGTCCTTGGGCGTCGCGCCCTCGGGGACGTGGATGTGAAGGTCGAATTTATTATAAATCTGCTCCGAGCTTTCGGAATTCTCCTCCTCGCCTAAATTTCGTGCCGCCGAGCTTTTAGACGCACCGCCGTTTGCGCGCAATGCGGAGTTTTTGCCCGCGCGTGAGGCTTTTGTCGCGCCGCTCTCAGCGTCTTGAGCCGCTTGTAGCTTGCCCTCGTCGATAAGCACCTTTACGACGCTAAAGGCGATCTGCGCGGATTCTTTCATCACGTCGCCGAGCTGGCCCGTGATCGTCATCGCGCCCTTGCCTTTGATCTTGACCGCTTCGATCTTTAGCACGTCGCCGCCTACCGCGGTCCACGCAAGCCCGTTTACGATGCCGATTTGATCACACTTTTCGACCTCATCGATCTCAAAAATCTTTTTATTTAGAAATTCGCTTAAATTTTTCGTCGTTACGACGATTTTTTTAAACTCTTTGTCTTTTAAAATTTTAACCGCGACCTTGCGGAAGATCGCAGCGATCTGGCGGCGCAGGTTTCGCACGCCGCTTTCGCGCGTGTACTCTTCGATGATCTCGGCAAGGGCTGCTGGGTTGATCGCTACGTCGGCTGATTTTAAGCCGTGGCGTTGCAGCTCCTGAGGGATCAGATAGTCTTTAGCGATCTGAAATTTTTCCTGCGGCGTGTATGAGCTAAGCTCGATAAACTCCATCCTATCGCGCAGCGGCGCGGGTATGAGAGATACGTCGTTTGCCGTGGCGATAAAGATAATCTTGCTAAGATCGATGTTGAAATTTAGATAGTAATCCCTAAAGCTCGAGTTTTGCTCGGGGTCTAAAATTTCAAGCAGAACCGCCGTCGGATCGCCCTTGTATGAGCTTGAAATTTTATCGATCTCATCAAGCACGATGACGGGGTTCATCTGATTTGCCTCGATGAGCCCTTGCACGATGCGGCCGGGCATCGCGCCGATATAGGTGCGGCGGTGTCCGCGCAGCTCGTTTACGTCCTCAAGCCCGCCCAAAGCGATGCGGATGAGTTTGCGCTTAAGCGCGGTCGCTATAGAGTTTGCAAGGCTCGTCTTGCCCACGCCCGGAGGGCCGTAGAAACACAGAATCGCGCCGCCGTTTTTGCCGTCCTCTTTGCTTTTCTTACCGCTTGTGCCGCGAAGCTCTAAAAGCTGCTTTAGCGCAAAATACTCCTCTATACGCGCCTTGGGCTTTTTTAGGGAGTGGTGGTCTTTGTTTAGCTGCGCCGTAACGCCTTCGATGGACATCTTATGCTTGGCAGTCTTTTCAAAAGGCACCTCCAAAACCCAGTCCAGATAGCTCTGCACTAGCCCCGCATCGGCGCTGTCGGGATGAAGGCGGGCAAATTTATCGATCTGCTTTTTGATCTCTTTGTAGGCATCCTCGCCCAAATAGGGCTTTTTGGCTTCCAGCTTTTTGCGGTATTCCTCGATCTCGACGTCGCGATCGGCATCGCCGCCTAGCTCCTTTTGGATCTGTTTGAGCTGCTCTTTTAAAAAATACTCTTTGTTCGTCTTATCGATCTTAGAATGAACCTTGCTTTTGATCTCCTTTTCGAGCCTCTGCGCTTCGATCTCGTCGGAGATGTAGTTGATGAGGTTGAAAAGGCGCTTTTGCAAATTGCTCTCGGTAAAAAATGAGTAGGCTACCTGCTTTTTTAGCCGCAGTGCGCTTAAAATCAGATCGCAGACGCGTGCGGCGTCGGTGCCGTCGTCGATGGTCTTTAGCAGATCGTTCGGGAAAAAATGCGTAAGCGTGCTAAGCGTCTTAGTTTTTTCCTTTAGCACGCTTACCAGCGCGTCTAATTTCTGGTCGTTGCCGCGCTCGTCGTGGATGATATCGATGGTAGCGACCAGCGGATCTTGCGAAATTTCTTTTACGATTTTGCCTTTTAGTGCGCCTTGGAATAAAATTTTAACCCGACCGTCGGGAAGCGGCACGGTTCTCATCACAGAGCCCACGACGCCTGCGTTGTAGATACCGCCGAAGCTTCTATCGCCGCTAAATTCCGACTTTGAGCTTACGACCATTATCATAGATTCGTTTTTGGCGGCTAGATCGAGGGCTTTTTTGTTATGTTCGTCGCCGATGAAAAGGGGCGCTATCATAAACGGATATAAAAATAGCTCGTCCTCGACGATGATAGGCAGATCGCTCGGGAAGGTTGTATTTTGCATCAGTTGCATCGCTCCTCCTACTCAAAAATCGCGCGATACCAAGGCGAGTGCGGTTTAATGACGTCGGTGCCGTTTAGCGGGGATTCTTCGATGCGCTGCTCGTAGATTTTGGCAGAACTTTCGCGGTCGGTACGCTGGTAAAGGTCTTTGATGTCGATATTTAGCTGATGCTCGGCAAGCCTAAGCTTTGTTAGCATCGTCTCAAGTAGTGGACGATACTCGCTCTGCGGGTATTCAGCTATAAATTTTCGAATTTCGTCGATGCTGTTTAGCATTAGCTTTTGGTTGCGATTTGGGCGGCTAAAGGAGTCGAAATTTGCTCTAATTTTTAGAAATCTCGCGTATTCGATCTTTTGCGTCGTGCCGTAGAGGCGGATATATTCGTCTAGGTATTTGTTTGCTTTCTCGTAGTTTTCATCCTCCACAAAAGCCCACGCCATAATGAGTGTCATCTCCTCAAGCAGAGGCGAAGCGATATGCTCGCTAGAAAAGCTAGTATAATGCTTCTCGGCATCCTCCATGCTGGCGTTATTGATATCTTCTAAAATTTTAGAATACCATGCCTCAGGGCTTAGATTAAAAAGCTCGCCGTCGCCCTTGCCGCTGCAACCGCCGATAAACGCGATAAATAGGAGAGCGTATAGAATTTTACTTAGATTTGTCATAAAAAATCCTTGGAATTTATTTAGCTCGTAATTTTATAGTCTTTGAGTAAATGCAAGCTTAAATTCCGCGTTCAAATTTAAAAATGGAATTTCTTTAAAATTTTTATGCGTTCGGGCTTAAAAATCTTTGAAAACCGAAAAAATTTACGCGATAAATTCTAAATTTAAGTTTAACAATAGTATAATTAGCGCCGATAACGCAGAGTAAGTTTGCGTTTCCGTAATTTCAAAATTTTAAAGAAAGGATGTAAGATGAAAAAAGGTTTTACTCTAATCGAGCTGATCTTTACCATCGTGATTTTAGCGATCACTACGATGGCGATCCCGCGTATCGTCGCGCAAACCACCGAGCTAAACGCCCTCGCGATCAAAGAGGAGCTCGTATATAACGCCAAAGCTTTGATGTCGCGTGTGTCTAAGGCGCAATGGGATAGCGCATACGCAGCAGATGCTACGTGCGGAGGAGATGCGAGCTGCATGGATAGAATTTTGACCGTAACTCCAGTCGTAGATGATTCGGGCAATAGTACCAAGGAAGTTAGACCGGGGATTTTGTCGGAAGCTAGTCAGCGTGGAATCAGCTCCCAAGCTCCAGCTACGAAAAAGCAATTTGGTAGAAATGGAATTTCTTTTGGCGGCGGTCGTTATAACGATGTTGATGACTACGATAAATTTACTACTCAAATGACAGTAGGCAATTTAGTAGGCTCTAGCAGTAGAGGTGATTTTATCCTCAATACTAGGATTAATGTCGATGTAGATTATGTAGCAGAGCCTTTTAACGCGGCGGAGTATGCTACGGGTACCGATATAAGAGGTGTTCTTAGAGATCTACCTAACGACGAGTCTGCTGCCCCTACTAATATAAAGATGGTTAGGGTCGCTGCTACGGATATAAACGACGCTGTAGCTAAAGATGGTACTGCTAAATCAGTTGTTTTAAAGGCATTTTTATCTAATATCGGCGTCGGCGTTCAGACAACCGTCACTAGACTACATAACTAATAGGAGCGCGAGATGAAAAGAGGCTTTACCCTTATAGAGCTTGTGTTTGTTATCGTAGTGCTGGGGATCATCTCGATGTTTGGCGCTGATCTATACACCAAGATCTATAAATCTTACGTGCATGTACGTGCGGTAAATCAGCTGGAAGCCAGAACGCAAAATGCGATGATGCTAATCACAAATCGTTTAGAGGATAGAATAAAAAGCTCTACCATAGGTAGAGATCTCGCCGTAAATGATTTTGTGCCGATTAGCGATCTTACCAATCCGAGATTTGATATATTAGAGTGGATCGGACAAAGCGTAGAGACTAGAAATATAAATCAGAGAAATCCTGGCTGGAGCGGCTTTATGTCAATGTCGCAGCTTCGAGATACTACATGGGTAGCCGACACGAATAACGCCGGTTATATCGCAGATACGAGAACCCCGTTTAATATGGTATCCTTGGGTAGTGATTTTCCGCAAGTAGCTAGGATAGTTCGGAATTTAAGGGCTACTGCTTACAATACTCCATCTAATAATACCCAAGTCGCCGTTATATTTAGAGTTGTTACTAATGATGCTTCGCCTACTAGTGTAGGCATAGGCTTCGGCTACGATAGGGCTGTTTGGGCAGACGGCAGAAACCGCGTGCTAATCGCCGTAGGCACTCCTAGTGCTGCGGGTAGCGGTAGTATACAAGGAGAAACTATTACTATCAACCAATATCCGTTCAATCCAAACAATGCCAACTCACAGGAATTTTCTGAGCAGTACTATATAGCTCATAGCGCCTACGCGATCGTTCCCGCTAATGTCGTAACTTATACGAAAGACAATGCGGGAAATTTGAGTAAGAATTTTGATCTAGTATTGAGGTATAACTATCGTCCTTGGAGCACCGTTGCAGGCGATGCACATTCATATAACAATAATAATACTGGCAGCGCATTGCTTGCTGAGGATGTGAGCTTATTTAGATTTAAGGATGATAACGGTGCCGTTGCGCTTAAGCTATGTATGAGAGACGACGGCAGAAATTTCGATCCTTCGGAGCTGGATCTAAACGTTTGTAAAGCACAGGTGGTGTACTAATGAAAACTATGCAAAAAGGCTTTGCTCTAGTAGCAGCCATATTTTTTATCATCATTGTAGCGACTACGGCTATTACGGCACTATCTATAGCATCTATGACGGCTCGCGATGTCAATAATATCCAAGGCAGAGAGCAGGCGCTACTACTAGCTCAGAGTGCTACGGAGCTAGCTGTCCTTGCTATGCAAAAGCATGAGTATCTAACTACCGATCTTAAGGCAGGAGGCGCTACAGCTGCGAGCAACCCTACACTAAATACGATTACGCTCGAGTACCCGTCAAATGATCCGGCTCAAAAAATGTTTGATATCACCGTGACGTTTGGATATTTCGATAGACAGCTGGGTGCGCCCGGCAATCATACCGTCGCTTATAGTAATTTTGGGCAGGGTTCGTCCGAAAGGCTTGCAAATGGTAGCGTGGGTAGAATTCTAAGCCATGCTGCACTCGTAGACGTATTAGTGAGATCTAACGTAGAAGTTATGGGAAGGCCACAGATCACATATCATAGGCGTACTATTCAAAAACCATAATGTAAAGGAGAGGCGATGAATTTAAATATCGTAGGTAAGCAGTTTGAGCTAACGGAATCTATCAAAAATTATGTCGAAAACGCATTTGAGACGCTAGAAAAATATAATCTCGACATCATCTCGGGGCGTTGTGTAATTTCTGCCGACGAGAAGCAAGGCAAAAAGGGCTTCGTGGTGGATTTCTCACTAAATTTAGCGCATCAAGACACTATAGTCGTGCGTCAAAAAGATAAAGATCTCTACGCTGCCGTCGATCTCATCGTCGAGCGCGCCTCAAAAGTGCTTCGCAGATACCACGATAAGGTAAATTCTCACAAAAATCGCGACGAAATGAAGCAAAACGCCGTAGATAATGCAATCGGCGTTAATGAGCCAAATTTAAACGACGAGGTCGATGAAATCGTCCCTACCGAGCTAGAGCTTTATAAACCGCTAGAGATTGATGAAGCGCTAAATAAGCTGAAAGAAAGCACTGATCAGTTTTTGGTTTTTAATGATATGGATGCCAAAATGCGTGTGCTTTACAAGCGTAAAGACGGTAAATTCGGTCTGTTTTAGCTAAATTTCATATTCGGGTATTTGAAATTTCAAGCGCTCGAGTTCTGATGAAATTCGGATCGGGTGCTTTTTTTAAATCGTCTCTGTTATAACATAGCGCCGATGAACTTTGGAAAAATAGCTGGTCATGTTTTTGCAAAGTCCAAATTGCGATGTCTTTAATTCGCTGCACTAGGAATTTTTACAGAGTAATACCGCCCGATTTTTAGTTGTGACAAGCCTTGTTGCGAGAATTATCTACGAGCAGTGAAGCCGTAAAGCGAATGTGGGTGAAGTTGCGTGAGCAAAAAATCGCGCTCAACTCGCCGTAAGCGAGCCGGCTTTTCGTAGCGGATGTAAAATTTATTTCAACATCAAATCGTAACAGAGCTTTTGAATTTTAAAATTTGCTGAAATTTTTGATAAATTTCCGTATTTTTTATATTTTATGAAATTTTTTCATCGTTAAGTTTTCATCGCGTTGTCGTTATTTGCCGTCCCATTTGAAATAAATTAAATTTTAATTATAAATCTTTCAAATTGCACTGTAATTTAAGCAAAAAAAATGTAAAATAATAGTCAAAAGTTATGTTATTGACCGGAGGGTAGTATCATGAAAGTTAAGAGTTTTAAGTTGGTGCCGATTTTGGCACTCTTCGTTTGTTGTTTGACAAACGCGTTTGCAGATGGTGACAGGTCGAACGTGAAGATAAATCCTGCTACCCCAATGAGCAACGAGTATCGTGACGATGGCGTGCTGGACGGAAAGGCAGGCAGAAGTGGTTGGACTTGGAACGGAGATCAGGGTTTGTATAATTTCACCACTATAAAAAATCGGTCTGACGAATTAAACCAAAAGCCGATAGTTAGATTCGGCGGTGCGGGCACATACGTCTTTGGAGACTACGCCGTGACCGGAAAGCCGGTGATTAGTTTAAGCTGGCCTTCTGCTCTAGGCCGTGATTACATGTGGGGAGCAAAAGGCACATACATTAAAGATGACGGCGACGGACAGTTTTATTTGAATAGTTCAAAAGCTGTTTTGAGGCTTCCTAAGGGCGTGACTAAAAACGATATAGTCTATGCGAGACTTTATTGGCAGGGAAATATATTCAGCACGACTGATTTTGACAGCGAAGCAGAATACAACAGCAAAGACGGAAAAAAATTGACCGGTTTTGCTAAGGGGTATACACGGGTGAAATTTAAAATGAAAAGCTCGAAAGGTAAAGCTAGCATAATAGAAGATGTTTATAGAGATAGATGCGAAGGAACGGCTGCTTGGAACTTTTTGGCAAAATCTCGCAAGCCCTTACGTTTGCGTTTAAAATATGGCTGCACTAAAGATATTACCGATCTAGTCAAGAAATATTTTGAACCTTATTCCGACAGCATTGAATTTACTGTAGGAGACGTAAAAACGAGTGATGGTATGGATCCAATCGGTGCAGATTTTACCAATGGAGAGTTCACCACCGCTCGTATTGGGCCGTACGGCGGATGGGGAATAATCGTAGTATATGATAAAACCGCCAACTCCAGAAGGGCTTTGCTAGATAATTTACAATCTAACGATAGCGTAACGGGTCAAAAAATGACTTATAAAGAGGCCGTAGAATATAAAAATAAATATTTTAAACCAAAAAACGTAACTATTTACGGCGATTATTTTGTCCTCACCCCTTGGGATAATGGATATACGCCTATAAACATTAACGCTACCATCAATGGATTTTATACACCTAGAAGTGGGTCCGTAAGTGCAAAGCTAGGGTTTTTAGGGTTTGGTGGCGAGAGAAAAATGACCTCCGACGAGTATTTTAAAGTTCAACACAAAGGAACCGCACAAATGGATTCGCTATACGGATCCGGTGTGGTTAATCAACGGTTAGCTAACGATCGCGCTAATATATACGACGGCTCTGTCGCTTTACTTATAAATGATAACGGCACCTATAAGTATAGCTATCCATACGGCACTGGTTATTTAGGTGGATTTGATCTGGACGAATTCGATATCGGTTCAAAGATGAAGAATGCGCAATCTAGTCTAAACATCTCTTTGGGTGCGGCGTATGAAGATCTCAACGGAGGTCAAGCCGATCAAAACTTTATAAGTATGATTGCTATTTCCGCCGATTTGTATGTCCCTCAAATGTGCTATCAGTATGAGGTATATAACGCCGCTAACTGGGTAAAATTCTTTAGAACCAAAGACGAAGATCCGCAGAATGGCAAAGTTATCGGTAGCAGATATAGTAAGACTGAGATTGACGACAATAAGCCAGAGCAGATCAAAAACCCGGTAGTTGCGGGTGAAAATATCTATTATAGAATGAAATTTGAAAATAGATTGAATGGCGGCAATAGCGAAGATGCAGCAGGTGCGGTAATATCGATCGACTTTGGTCAAGCCGGCGCTACCTATACCAAAGATAGCGCTACTATAAATAACGAGCTAGTCGTAAATGATCCTATCAATACCACTACGGATACCATACCTGCGGCGGCAGCAGAGCAAATGGTCTATCTGCGCGACGGTCAAAAGGGCGCATTTAAGACGATGAAAGACGTCATAGATAATACTAAAACTCCTGATGTTCAGGACGCTATTTATAAAGATAGACAGTTTACTGCGCTTGATGGTAATATATTGAAATTTTATATAGGTCAAGGCGCGGGAGACTTAACTCCTTCTTCAACACCGGGCGGTAGTCCTGTACCTGTAGGCGGATTAATGCAACCGGGTAAGGCGGCATACGGCGAGTTTAATGCTACCGTAAATACGGGTGCAACCATATTGCAGGCTCCTGCCGTGACATTAAGCTACAAGATGAGTATAGATATCGGCGGCGGTCAGCGAGTCTTCATAGAGATGGATAGCGCTTCTGAACTTGAGCTATGCGATGCGACAAAGGTTTCTAAAAGCGTTAATATCCTACCTTTAAGCGGTTTGCAGGTAGTCAATAAGAATTTTAGTAAAAATGACGACGACGATAGGCTATATACTCAAGTTTCCGATAAGCCTTTCGATGCGAAACTTATCTTTAGACCGGATTACGAGAGCCAATATTGTAAGTCTTATGACGATAAAACTGGTAAATGCGAGGAGTATATTGATGCGGCTGCAAATTCCAAATACTTTAAAAGGGATCCTCTTACGGGCAAGCTTGTATATATCGGTAGCGAGGCTAGAAAGCTTGAAAAATTTGATTTGAGTGGTAAATTGTATTTATCCGTTGTTAGAGCAAGAAATGCTGCTACTACCTCAGATAAAGTTGCCGATAGTGATAAGGGAAATAGTGCAGTTTACTCATGCCGATCCGTAACAGACTCTTTAAAAATTCCATTTAAACTAAATGGCGATGCTTATTCCATAGATAAGAAAGTGGATTTTAAAGACAAGTCTATTTTAGAGCTAAATAATATAGAAATAGGAGACGCGTATCAGGGTCTTACGTTTATGCTTAGCTATCGTCCGGACGAGCAAGCTACCTCAAGATCTGATTTAGATCAGTATATAAAAAATAAAGATTTAAATAATAGCGATCCTAAGGCTTATTATTTAGAGCTTAAGAAATGGGAGCTTAAGAAGCAATACGGGTATTGTGAAGCCAATGAAGATTTTGATTGGTGCAATAAAAGTCTGACTGCGGAACAAAAGAAGGATATCTGGGATAATATCATACAAAAGAAGCTAGACGAGCTTAAAAATAGTATAGATACGGCTAGCGATGAGTTTGGTATTAAAATGTCAAAAGACGGCTCATTCCACATATGTGGTAGCGATAACTTCGTGCTTCGCCCAGCATATTTTAATGTAGATACAGAAGCACTGAAGAATTTGGGCAAGTATAGCAAGATCGTAGATACCACTGCTAGCGGCGATATAACTAAAAAAGGCGTTAGTACCGATGTTTATAATCCTACCGAACTTCGCGTGGGTGGTGACTATGAGCAGAACGCAGATATCTTGGCTCATGTAATATCGGCCAGAAGCTATAGTGACAACGGCGTACCTAACTACACAGCAGAAATCGGTGGCGATCTTGGCAATCAACGTTATCATCTGCGTAAAAGTTATGGCGCAGATTCCGACGATACTCAAGATATATCAACTAAGATTCGTGGTATTCAAACCTATTTGCGTCCGTTTATATCTAATGAATGCGCGGCTAATGTCACTACTCAATCCTATTACGTAGATAGAAAGAATGCTTCCACTACATTAAAACGTGGCGTTAAAGAAGATAGTTGTTATGGCGGTACCGCAGTGGAATATTCCGGTGCTAAATACAATGCCGAAACAGGCAAATATGAGATTGATCCGGAAGCTATCAAAAAAGGCTCTTTTGGCAAGAGCGATGATGTCTCGTGCGTATTAAATGGGACAAGCTCAAAATTCGACGCATCGTATAGAAGAGTATGGGATAAAAATGCCGTAAGCTTATGGGCGAATTTTAACGCTAGAAATATCGTAGAAGCAGGAGGCGTTGCAAAATTTGATAGCAAAGGTCATGTTCAAGGTGCATATCTGATGACCCAGTCCAGAAAAGATCCGGAAGCTAAAGATAAAAGCTATGCCGTTATCTATACCGAAACCATAGGTAAAGATGCCGATAAAATTTTTAACTACTATAATGTCGGCGATGTACTCGTAAACATCTATGATAATTCGTGGACGGATGCTTATTCCGATCAGACATACTCTAAAAAGTGGAAGAGCGCTAAATGCATTATCAATTCATCTAGCAATACTCCGGACGCTAAAGGTATGGTAGGTTGCGACGTAGGCATGAGAATTGCTGCTAACAAAGATAAAGCTATAAACGACAATATTGTATTGCGCTATAAGCCGGATCGTATCAGAGTGTCGCTCGTAAGCCTTGATAATGGTATAACAACCGGCGTAGGCGATAATAATATCACGGGTGGAACATCCGCATATACATATTTTAATGATCCGTATATTGAGAATAATGTCGTAGTATATCCGGGCGAAAATCCCGCACAGAATTTAGCTGTAACGCGTCAGATAAGTCAGCTTGCCAAACTTAAAGTCAATGCTGTAGCGTATCTATCTGACAAAGTTTATAAGGATGTCATCGCTACGCTTTATGACGGATATAAGCAGGATGTTGGCGGCACTCCTCAAGCCGTGTGCGGATTTTCGAGCGATCTTGATTTTGCGCTAAATTTTGGATTTGATTGTCAAAGCAATAGTGCCGACGGACGTTGCTCCACAGCTACCGCTAGCAGGACCGGCGGAGATACAAATTACGTGCCGTATCCTAATAGACCTACCGTTGTCTACAATATCCGTGGTGGTACACAGTTTTTCGCTAGGAATTCTAACGAGTGCCTAGGCCCTACAGGATATGATAGCAGATGCTATACATATAACGCAAGAACCTTAAGCTCAACTGTTACCGGAGGTTGGGAAGAAGCTGCTTCCGCTGCTGATACGGGCTACGGCTTGCCTATACCGCTTGGAATGGCGCTTAATTATTACTCCGACGCTTCATTAATAGGCGGACTTATTAATAGACCAAAAGGCGGCACAGGAATTAAGTACGATTCTAAGTCAACGGATTTCAGGATTTTAGCACAAGGATTTAGAGAGGGGCAGACCCCTGGTTCAACTGTATATTTTAATTTCGCTAGGATGCATAAAACCCCTAGCACTCCGGTGCTTATCTACGCTAGTGACTTTAATATCGGAAATGGCACGATTAGTATCGCCGAAAATTTTTGGCCATCAAAATTTGATAAATCATACAATGCTATCTCAGATACAACTTCGGAGCAATATAAGAAAGATGATATAAAGCTATCTCATGAGAGCTTCGATGACTTTGTTACTAGGAAAGTAGAAGAGACGACGGGAGTTAAAAAAGCAAAAATGAGCGTTGCAAATAAAGCTGCTTATATAGCCGCTGCTAATTCCAATAGCAAGACATATGCAACAGGTAAAACCGTTATAGACTATAGTGACAATGTAGGCACTTATGCGCTATTCGTCTATGGTACGTCATATGACAAGAGCCTGGGATCTAGAGTGTATCAAGCCACTACCAGAACCGGGGTAACCGTGCCTATTTATACACAGATCTATTGCGGCAGAACCGATAGGTGCGCGAATATGCCTGCTCCTAGCGCAGAACTTGCTTATGAAGCCCCTAACTCGAATATATTTACCGTGCTAGCGGCTCAAGATCGTAGCCTAACTGATTTTACGAAGTTCGTAGTAAATACTAGGGCTACTCTAAATAATATAGGAGCAGAATTCGTAAGCGCTTATACTAGCTTTACACCTACTGGCGTAACTGTTCGCAGGGGTAATGTAGTAAGCGGCGGTAAGGAAGATATAGCTATCCAGGCTACCGTACCAGGTCAGGCTAGGATACGTATTGAAACTAACCCATGGCTTATCCATACGCCTGCTGAAAATCAGAGAACTATGTTTACCGTACCTCCTACTACTGGAGCTTACTCTAGCAGGTTCCCTGGTGTGCCGCAGTATTTTAATCCTCTTACTGTAAATGTAAGAGCTGTTAGACCTACAGTCTGGGGTGGAGAAGGTCAAGTCAAGTCCGGTACGGAAGACGACGTAGGATCATTCGCTGGTGGTAGTACAGCGGATAATAGTACTAGCGACACTTCGACTAGCAAGCTAGGTACGGGCGACATTCGCGATATTTACAATCAAAAGACCGATTGGTAGTATCCCACGCTAAGCTGGTAGCATATGAAGGCTAGCCTCCTGGCTAGCCTTTTTTTATGAGCGAAATTTTGGTTTTCTTGGCGACAGATATTTTGAAATTTTGCTTTGCAAATTTTTGTCTGTAAATTTCATGAGATAAAATTTTTTGGAATTTTAAATTGCGAAATTTTACTATAAGACTTGTCGATAAAATTTTACTCATTGAGATTTGTGCGCCGTAACGGCATAGAATTGCGCGCTAATCCCAAGCGGTAGAATTTCAAAGTAAAATTTTATATGGCGATCCTCCTCCCGTTTATTAAAATTTTCAGCCATCGGCATTGCGAGTTTCGCGTAGCGCGATCATGCAAGGCTTATTGTAAATTTTTATTGCGCTAGATTTTACATTTCAATACAGCCGCAAAAATCAATTAGGAAAAACTGCGCTCAATCCTCATCCTAAAATTCTATCGCGGCAAAACGCACCGCCGATAAAATTTAAAATTACTCAAAGTCGCCCGTATTTCCCCTATCCTTCAAAATTTTATTTCGTAAAATTCCAATCCGCCTAGAGCCGCCTTATAAATTTCGCCTCATAAATTCTATTCGTCCATTTACCCGTTTTTAAATGAAATTTCGGCACAATGCGGCTTAAAATTTTATCAGGGAAAGCCACTTGAAAACAAAAAATATCAGAAATTTCAGCATCATCGCGCATATTGACCACGGCAAATCCACACTCGCAGACCGCCTGATTAGCGAGTGCAACGCCGTTGAGGCGCGCCAGATGAGCAGCCAGATCATGGATACGATGGATATCGAAAAGGAGCGCGGTATCACGATCAAGGCGCAGTCCGTGCGGCTCGAGTATGAGCTCGGCGGCGAGAAATACGTTTTAAATTTGATCGACACCCCTGGCCACGTGGATTTCAGCTATGAGGTCTCGCGCTCGCTGGCTAGCTGCGAGGGGGCGATCCTCGTCGTGGATGCGAGCCAGGGCGTGCAGGCGCAGACCATCGCAAACGTCTATATCGCGTTGCAGCACAACCTCGAGATTATCCCCGTGCTCAACAAAATCGATCTGCCCGCCGCCGATCCGCAGCGCGTAAAAGATGAGATCGAGCACGTCATCGGGCTTGATTGCAGCAGTGCGATCGAGGTCAGCGCCAAAACGGGCGTGGGTATCAAGAAGCTTTTAGAGGCGATAATCACTCGCATCCCCGCGCCCAAAACGGACGACGCTGCGCCGCTTAAGGCGCTCATCTACGACAGCTGGTTCGATAACTACCTGGGTGCGCTCGCTCTAGTTAGGCTCTACGACGGCGTGCTGAAAAAGGGCGACGAGGTCTATATTATGGGTAGCGAGAACCGCCACGAGGTGCTTGATCTGATGTATCCCAACCCGCTTGCGCCCGCTAAAACCCGCGAGCTTAGCAGCGGCGAAGTGGGCATCGTAGTAATGGGGCTAAAAAACGTCGCCGACGTGCAGGTGGGCGATACGATCACTCTTTTTAAAAATCGCGCCGCCGCGCCCGTGGGCGGCTTTGAGAAGGCTAAGCCCTTCGTGTTTGCGGGCATCTATCCCGTGCAGACCGATAAATTTGAAGACCTGCGCGACGCTTTGGATAAGCTGAACCTAAACGACAGCTCGCTTAGCTACGAGCCTGAAACGTCGCTCGCGCTAGGATTTGGCTTTCGCGTCGGGTTTTTGGGGCTGCTGCATATGGAGGTCGTAAAAGAGCGGCTCGAGCGTGAGTTCGATCTCGATCTCATCGCTACGGCGCCGACCGTTACATACGCCGTGTATCTCACGGACGGCTCGTGCGTACGGATACACAGCCCCAGCGAGCTTCCTGCGCCAAATTTCATCGAGCGCATCGAGGAGCCCTACGTCAGGGCGACCATCATCACCCCGAGCGAGTTTTTGGGCAATCTCATCAGCCTTTTAAATTTGCGCCGCGGCATCCAAACCAAGATGGATTACATCACGCCTGAGCGCGTCCTGCTCGAATACGACGTGCCTACAAACGAGATCATAATGGACTTTTACGACAAGCTCAAGTCCTGCACCAAGGGTTATGCGAGCTTTGATTACGAGCCGATCGATTACAGGCGCGGTGATCTCGTAAAGCTCGACATCCGCGTCGCTGGCGAAGCGGTCGATGCGCTCTCGATCATCGTGCCCGCCTCAAAGGCCGAATCCAAGGGGCGCGACCTCGTCAAAGCGATGAAGGAGATCGTGCCGCGGCAGCTTTTTGAGGTCGCTATCCAGGCTAGCATCGGCAACAAGATCATCGCGCGCGAAAACGTCCGCGCCATGGGCAAAAACGTGACCGCCAAATGCTACGGCGGCGACATCACGCGCAAGCGCAAACTGCTCGAGAAGCAAAAAGAGGGCAAGAAGCGCATGAAAGCAATCGGCAAGGTAAATCTGCCGAGCGAGGCATTTTTGAGCGTACTGAAGATCGATTAAATTTAGCGCGCGGGTGATCTAAATTTCATCTTTTGCCGCGCGGCCGTAAAATTTGATTTTAAATTTTGACGATCGTTTGGGCGGTTTAAATTTAGCGGCTCGCCGTTCGGTATGAAATTTCGTCTTTAAATTTAACGATCTTAAGAGGCGATTTAAATTTTATGACTGCACGGCGTTTAAACTCTCGCTCGCTGCCCGATCTGATACATTCGCTTCTACGTGCCCGTTTTGCGCCGCTTTAAGCTCTATTGCTCACTACTCGGTCGTAGAATTACGCCGCTCGCCGTTAGGCTAAAATAATTTTGCCTTTAAATTTTGACGATCTCCGAGCGGTTTAAATTTTTGCCGCCCGCCGATCATTGCGGTCGCGCCCGTCATCTCCTACAGTTGCACTCGCTGTGCCCGTCGCCTTCTGCAAAATTCTATCCGGGTGGCGTTCTGTTATGAAATTTTATCCGCTGCGGATTTATAAAATTTGATTAAATTTTACTGCGCGCCGCATGAAATTTCCATAGTGCGAGTGTTTTATAGCAAAACGGCGTGCGCGGTGTATAAGAGAGCGCCGATAAATTCAGCAAAAGCGTTAAATTTATCGGTGCAAGATCAAGGGAGAAACGATGAAATTTTTAGACCGCTTGGGCGTGGATAGGAGCAGCTTTACTGATCTGTTTTCGGCATGTTTAGGCTGCGGCGCAAGGGTGCAAGAGATGGGCTCGAAGCTAATCATGAAGGGCAGGTGCCGCTCTGTGGATTTTGAGCGCGGTGAGACCCTCTTGGGCGACGATGCGCCGCGCACTATTTGGTATATCGGTAGCGAAGCAAGCGGCAGCCGCACGTGGCCGTGGGGTACGAGAACATAAACCGTCTCGATAAGCGGCTATTTACCCTTGCGCGAGATGTGCGCGACTTCGGCTTGCAGCACGGGCTAGCAGAGCTTAGCATGTCCAAGCTTGCACTAAGCGAGGAGATAAACGGGCATGCTCTAAGCGCGATCGCGTGCGGGCTATCGCAGGAGCCCGCAATCTACTACCGCTGCCCGCACGCCGGCGGAGCGGTGTTTGTGGGTTCTCGGCAGGCGAGTGCGTGGCGCCAGATAGTACGATCAAGGCCGGTATGGACGCAAGCGAGCTTATCTCTTTGGCGTGCGATTACATAGGCACATTTCAGCTAAATCACGCCGTTTTATCGGGGGGCGCTTTTGATGAGAAACGGCACGAAATTTAGCGAAGCGGTGGGCAAGATCGTAGCGAATTTTAAAAATGATGCGCTCTTTTCGTTTGATAATTTGAGGCGGCTAAGCGAGGTGGAGTTTGCCGTATAGAGCCGCAAATATCGTGCCGTGCATTCGCGGCTTTGAAATTTACGCCGTGAAATTTTGCCCTGCAAATTTTATATCGTAGAATTTTGCGCCTTGGAATTTTGCTCGGTAGAATTTGCATCGCGGAATTCCGCCAAGTGAAATTCTGTCTTAAATTTTACGCCGTAAAATTCCGCTACTCTATCCGCGCCCAAGCCTTTAAATTTTAAACCAAAATCAGCCGCCGTCGATGTCGAAGTCAAGATGCTCTTTGAAATAAGCGCGCAGCCTGCGGCGGTCGTTGCGACCGGGCGTGATCGCAAACCACAGCACGCGGTCGTTTAGATCCTTGCCGCGGATCAGCACGGTGTCGCGCAGCAAGATGTCGTGAAAGTCGCCGTTTAGCCGCCACGACGAGAGCGCCTTGGCGAAGAAAAATATCACGACGCCCGCCGCCAGCATCTCATATGCCATAGTTAACTGCTCGCTCATGGCGATACCCACTAGCCATAGCACGATCATCGATCCGATCCCGAATTTAAAGAGTCGCTCGTGTTTTACGTAGCGGGAGTGGCTAAGCGCCGTGTAGCCGGTGCAGGTGCGCAAAAAGCCTGGAGTGAGCCTAACGTAGTCGATGTTAAAGAGCAAAATTTCGCTCTTGCGCTCGTTTGAAACGAAGGTAATCGCGTGGTCGTTAAATTTAAACAGCCCGCCACCATCGCGCCCTTGATACCAAGCTATGCCGGCGATCAAAAGTCCTAAAATCCCGCCTCCACCGCGTCCGTGACCGTTTCCTAAAAAAATTTTATCTAAATCTAGCCCTGCCGACATGCCGTAAAAAAATATAAAAGCCATCATCGTAACGGAGAAGATCACGATGAAGGAATTGTCGTTTTTGACGCTAAATCCGCCTGTGCTCGTGGTTCGTGCGCCGCGGCTGCGAAGGGCGGCTTTGTAGTCTTTGGTAGTAAAAGTAGGCATCAGCTTCCTTCCTTTCGGGCTTGCAAAACAGCTTGCGCGCGCTTTTAAAGCCCGTTTAAAACAGCGGAATTTTATAAAATTTCAGATCAAATTCGGATTAAATTTTAAATTTGAAGAGGCTTTGAAATTTAAGTTGGTTTCAAATTTAAAGGATTTGAAATTTGACCGTCTAGCTTAAGATCACAATAAAGCGTTACAGAAGCTTTGCAGGCGAAGCTACTCCGTTAAGAGCGGCAAGCGCTCGATAAGCACGGCATTTTGAGTCTTACAATACTCTAAATATAAAGAATTTCGGCGCTAAAATTAAACGCACTGGCTGGTGTATGCTTGTCGGCGCGTGCTGCGGATTTTGCGGCGAAATTTAAAACGTAGTTTTGCACGATTTAGCGGGTGCGAGTTTTGCAGAAGCGCAGCTGCACGGGCGATGCGAATGCGCGCAAATTATCATAAATTTAAAGCGTAGCGGCGCTGTGCGATCTCATCAAATATACGGAAAATTTTACGGGCAAATTTAAAACGCAGTTTTTCGAAGTCAATACGGCGGATTAAAATGCGGCTTGTAGCGGTTAATGCGGTAAATTTGCTCTGTGGTTGCAGTTAAATTTTTCCGCCGCGCGGAGTAAATGCCGCGCATAAATTGAATTCGCCGCGTAGAAGCTAAATTTCGCGTCGCAGTTAAATCCACAATAAGTTAAATCGGCAGCGAGTTAAAACGCCGTAAATTTAGAGCCCATAAGCACAAGCGATTGGCTTGGGCTGCGTTGCGTCTCTTACTACAAAGCGCCTAGTTCGCATTCCTGCGGCTGTCTAAAACAAACTGCACAACGCTTTAAATTTTAAAATTTATTTGAATAAGCTGTTTACGCTCTCGTCGTGATATACGCGTCTGATGACCTCGCCGAAGAGCGGAGCGACGCTGATTACCTTGATGCGGTCGCTTTCCTGCTTTAGCGGGATCGTGTCGGTCACGACTAGGCCGTCCAGCGCGCCGCTTTCGATGCGCTCATATGCCGGGCCGCTTAGCACGGCGTGCGTACAAAACGCGCTGACACTCTTCGCGCCCTGTTCCTTAAACGCGCCCGCAGCCTTGACGATGGTGCCCGCGGTATCGATCATATCGTCGATTAGGATCACGTCCTTGCCCGCGACGTCGCCGATGATGTTCATCACCTCGCTTTTGTTCGCCTCCTCGCGGCGCTTATCGACGATGACGAGATCGAGTGAGAGCTTTTTGGCGAAGCTTCTGGCGCGCGCGACGCCGCCCACGTCGGGGCTAGCGATGATCGGATTTTTTAAATTTTTCTCTTTCAGGTAGTCCAAAAATATCAGCGAGCCGTAGAGGTTATCGACGGGCACGTCGAAAAAGCCCTGTATCTGCCCCGCGTGCAGATCCATCGTGACGACGCGGTCAATCCCTGCCGTCTGCATCATATTCGCCACGAGCTTTGCGCTGATCGGTACGCGCGGGGCTGCCTTGCGGTCTTGGCGAGCGTAGCCGAAGTAGGGCACGACCGCCGTGATTGAGTTCGCGCTGGAGCGCTTCAGCGCGTCGGTTAGAATCAAAAGCTCCATCAGATTGGAGTTTGCGGGCGCGCATGTGGGCTGGATGACGAAGACATCCTTACCGCGCACGCTCTCGCCGATCTGGACGCTGATTTCGCCGTCGCTGAAGGTTTTGATCGCGCATTCGCTAAGAGGTAGCGAGAGATATTTGGAGATTTTTTTGGCAAATTCGGGATTTGCGGTGCCGGAGAAAATTTTATATCCGCGCATTTTGATGACCTTTGAATTGAAATTTGCTCGAATTCTACATCAAAAGCGCTAAATTTTAGCTAATTCGCCCGCCGCGCTTGCGTAAAATTCATAAGCAAGCATCGCGGACCGCTGCCCGTTTGCGAGATAAATTCTTTAAAATTTCAGGGCGGATCGGCTTGCCGCGGTCTTACTAGGGTGAAATTTGGCTTTGGATTGTAACCGATACGCGCGCAGGTCATCGGAGCCCGCGTTTTCTCGCTAGTATCTGCGCGGATGCGACTAAAACCGTATTGAAAAGTTTTATGAAAGTCTGATGGAGCGCATCAAACAAGTGGTGCGGTCAAAATCGTATCGCGGAGGGCATGGTGCCGATGAGTGCGAAATTTTATATTTGCGATACAGACGGGTAGAATTTATCTTTAAAGCTGCGGAGATTGTGCATAAATTTAGATTTAAGCCTGTGCGGGACGACTGCGCGAATACTTTGCGATACGTTAAATTTCGACTACCGCGGCGCATAAATTTTATATTTCTTGGGCGGTTAAATTTAAAATGCGTTTTGCTTTGGCGAAAATTTAAAGCTCGCTATCTAGAGCTTGATCGTGTGCCGCGAAATTTTAAAATTTATCGTGCAAGCTCCATTCGTCGCGTAAATTTATATATTGCCTTTACCGCTTAAATTTTAAAATCGTGCAGGCTTGCTTCGCCGTGTAAATTTCGGAATTGCTTTTGCACGTTTAAATTTTAAAATCGCACGGAGGTAAATTTAATCCGCATAAAGCGCTATTCTGTGATTTTGGTGGGCTCGCCGAATAGCCTATTTATCTCGGAGATCAAAATTTCCTTGCCGTCCTGCGCGCCGTTTGCGAGCTCGGCAAGACCTGCCTTGGCGGCGCGCACGCTCTTGCTCGTATCGCGGGGTTTTGCGGCGTAGTTTTGCGGATCGGTGGATCTTAACAGATCGTCCTTCTCCCCGTCGTCATCTCCTACAGAAATTTCGGAATTTTGCAGCTTGGAATTTGAAGCGGAATTTTGCGAATTGGAATTCGTCGTGGAATTTCGCTGCGCAGAATTTTGCGTCGCAGAATTTTTCAAATTTTGTTGCTCGGAATTTCTTGCCGCATCCGTTTGCAATTTTGCGGCTTGCGCTTCATTTGCGGTGGAATTTATTTGCGGCGCACAGCTCTGCTCGCTCTCTTGCTCGCCGGTTAAATTCTTATGATATTGCTTGCCTGCTTGCGTAGCTGCGGGATTTTCTTGCACGCTGCTAGAAGTGGGGCTTTCAGTAAAATTTTGTGCCGCGGAATTTACAGGGCTTTGCGAGGCCGAATTTGCAGGGCGTGTAGTATCGACGCCGGATTTGGAAGCCGCGCCTTGCGTAAAATTCTTGCTTTGCGTAGCAGTTGCGCCGCGCGCGGAATTCCGATCGTGCTCGCTTTGGGCGGGATCATCGCTATTTTGCGGCGCGCCTTGCTCGATCTTGATGGCCGCGCTCTCGCCGAAAAGCGATTTTAGCACGCTATTTATCGCTCGCGAGCCCTTGCGTAGGTACTCTCTGTCCTGCCCCTGCGCGCGCGAGAGCAGATACAGCGTGCTGCGCTCGAACTTTAAAAATTCCACGCACTTGCTAAATTTCTCGCCCAGATCGTAATCGCGATCGTAAATTTTGGCTAAAAAATTCTCGTAAATTTCATTTTGAGCGCCCGTTTTGATGGCGGAACTTACGCCGTTCCGCGCCGTCTTGGTGCCTGCGGCGACGGCTGCATCTTGCTGTGCGGCGCCGCTTTTGGCGTCGTTTCGCGCCGCAAGGCTTCGCTCACTTTCTGCGGTATCAGGTGTATCGCTGCGCTTGCTCGCATCGCTAGATGTGCCGTTTAATTTATCGGCAGCCACACTGCCCGTCGCCGTATTTGAATCGCCGCCATGCGCTTTCGCCGCGCCGCTCGGCGTGAGAATGCGGTCCGTGCCTTGCTCGGCGCCTTGATTAAAATTTGGCGTGGAGTTTGCGCTCGCCCTAGAGTCTATGCCCGCTCCAGAGCCCACCGCAAAGCTTGGGCTTGATCTAAAATTTCCGTCGCCGGAGAAATTCGGTTCAGCCGAAAAGCGATCGTTCGCAAAAGAGCCCATCGCGCCAGTGCCTTGATCCAGCGATCTGCCGACCTCTATGAGCTCGTCGATTTCGCGCAGATTTACCGCCTCCATCATCATAAAAATCATCATAGAAATCGCGTAGGTGTTGTCCGGGCTGATGGCGAGCATGCTCTTAGCGCCCGCTAAAATACGGAAAAACCGCTCGTACATCAGCAGGCTAAATTTCGCGTCGCGGCGCAGGAATTTATCCTTTAAATTTGCGATCATCTCGTCGATTATCGTCTCGGCGTTGTAGTTTTCGACCTCTTTGATGATCTCGATCGCGCCCGCGCGGTCCTGGCGCAGCACGATGTCTAAAATTTCGCCGATTTTAGCGGGATCGAGCAAGCCCAGCATATCGGCGATCGCGCGCTGCGTGATTCCTTCGCGGCTAAAGATAATCGCCTGATCGAGGAGCGTGAGCGTGTCTCGTAGTGAGCCTGAGCCGCTACGCGCCAAAATTTCAAGCGCGCCCTCTTCGTAAGCGATGTTTTCGGTTTTTAAAATTTGCACGAGGTGCGCTACGACGGCGCTTTTGGCGATCGGCTTAAAGCGAAAGTGCTGCGTGCGCGATAGCACCGTGACGGGAAGCTTGAGCGGATCGGTAGTCGCAAGGATAAATTTTACGTAAGCAGGCGGCTCCTCAAGCGTCTTTAAAAGCGCGTTGGAGGCCTCTTTGGTGAGCATATGCACCTCGTCGATGATGAAAATTTTAAAGCGCGCGCTTGCGGGATGATACTTCGTCTGCTCGATAAGCTCGCGGATATCGTCGATCTTGCGGTGGCTGGCGGCATCCATCTCGATGATGTCGATGTGGCGCCCCTCGTTTGCCATTACGCAGTTATCGCAGACCTCGCACGGCTTGCCGGTAGGGCCTTTATCGCATAAAAGCGCTTTGGCAAAAATCCTAGCCATCGAGGTTTTGCCGCTGCCGCGAAGTCCGCTGAAAAGATATGCGTGGCTCAGCCTGCCCGAATCCAGCGCGTGCGCGAGGCTTGTGGCGACGGCGTCTTGACCGATGAGCTGCTCGAAGCTTTTGGGTCTGTATTTTAAAGCGAGTGCTTGCAAAATTTCTCCTTTGATTCTGCTAATGATACAAAAAAATCTATAAATTTTAAATTTAGTGCTACAATGCGCCCGAATTTCAGAAAAAGGATCGAAATGAAAGAATTTTTACTCGGCGTCTTTGCGCTATTTTTTGTCGCTTGCTCGCAAACCAGCAGCGTCATTAGCCTAAATCCGTATCTTTCTAAGGCCGATCAGACCGTAAGCGGCAAGTCGGTAAATATCAACGCGATCAACGATCAGCGCGAAAATCAGATGGTAATCGCCGTTATAAACGACAACGACGGCAAACTCGTCGATGAAGTGCTTTTAAAAAACAATCTCTCGGCGTGGTTCGATAAGGCTTTGCGCGCGGAGCTTGAGGCTCGCGGCGTAAGGATTGATCCTGCAAGCCCGAATATCGTAACCGTAAATATCAGAAGCATCTCGGCAGCGATCAACGGCTACTCGAAGGAAAATATGAGCGCAAGAGGCGAGATCGCGATTTCTATCGTGCAGGGCAACAAAACTACGACCAAGCGCGTTTCGCAGGATCAGAGCCAATTTACCGCGCTTCGCACGGCTAGATCGCTTAATCCTTTTGTGCAAAGCTTACTTGGCGACATCGTCAAAAAATCCGCCGATCAAATCATCTTGACGCTTTAGATGCGCTGCGTAAATTGCGGCGCGTTTAGCCTGCGCACGATCTGTGCCGCCTGCGCCGCAAATTTAGCCGAGTGCCGCCTAAGTATGCGGCAAGTAGAGGGCTTTAGCGTGTTTTACTACTACGGCTACTCCGAAATTCGAGAGCTTATACTTTCTAAACATCACGAATACGGCGCTGCGGTGCTTGCG
Organism: uncultured Campylobacter sp.; assembly: GCF_937980635.1. GTDB lineage: Bacteria > Campylobacterota > Campylobacteria > Campylobacterales > Campylobacteraceae > Campylobacter_B. The sequence goes on along the minus strand of NZ_CALJPG010000012.1, from coordinate 6,676 downwards.
CGCATAGCCTCTTTAAGCTTAGCAAAATTCCCGCTTCATCTGCAGCGCGAAATTTCAGCAAATCCGCAAAACTACGAAGCGTTTAAAACGAACGGGGTTTTTAAATTTAACGCCGTGCCGCTAGATGATGACGCACGCAGTGGCTATTCACACACGGCGATCTTAGCCCGTGCACTAAAAAGCGAGCTTGTGGGGCCTAAATTTCACTGCCTGCGCGCGCAAAACCGCGTCAAATACAGCGGGCAGAGTCTGGAATTTCGCCTAAAGCACAAGCGAAATTTTAAAATTTTAACCCCGCCGCAATTCCCCGTAATCCTAGTAGACGACATCATTACCTCGGGCCTTAGCATGCTGCAAGCGCGCGAGACTTTAATGCAGGGCGGCTTTACGCCCGTATGCGGCTTGGTTTTAGCTAATGCAAAAGAATAATTCGCTATAATCGCGCTTTAAAATTTAAAAGGATATTTATGCAATCAAATATGTTTGAAAATCAGGAGATCATCGATATCGACGTCGAAGAATCGATCAAGACGAGCTATCTTGATTACTCGATGAGCGTTATCATCGGTCGTGCGCTGCCGGACGCCAGAGACGGCCTAAAGCCGGTGCATAGGCGAATTTTATACGCGATGAACGATCTTGGCGTAGGCTCTCGCCAGCCATACAAAAAATCCGCTCGTATCGTAGGCGATGTCATCGGTAAATACCATCCGCACGGCGATACCGCCGTTTACGACGCGCTCGTGCGAATGGCGCAGAGCTTTTCGATGAGAATTCCTTCCGTGGACGGGCAGGGTAACTTTGGTTCGATCGACGGCGACGGCGCGGCGGCGATGAGGTATACCGAAGCGCGTATGACGCCGCTAGCCGAGGAGCTGCTAAAAGACCTAGACAAAGAGACGGTCGATTTCGTGCCGAACTACGACGAGAGCCTGAACGAGCCCGACGTCCTGCCTGCGCGCGTGCCGAATTTGCTGCTTAACGGCTCGAGCGGAATCGCCGTCGGAATGGCGACGAATATCCCACCGCACAGCCTAGATGAGCTCGTGGGCGGTCTTTTGATACTGCTTGAGAATAAAAACGCAAGCCTAGAGGAGATCATGGGCGAGATCAAGGGTCCCGATTTTCCGACCGGCGGCATCATCTACGGCAAAAAAGGGATTATCGAGGCGTATAAAACGGGCAGAGGGCGCGTTAAAATTCGCGCTAAAACCCATATCGAAAAAAAGGCTAGTAAAGACGTCATCGTAATTGACGAGCTGCCGTATCAGACAAATAAAGCGCGCTTAATCGAGCAGATCGCGGATCTCGTAAAAGAAAAGCAGATCGAAGGCATCTCCGAAGTGCGCGACGAGAGCGATCGCGACGGAATTCGCGTAGTAATCGAGCTTAAGCGCGACGCGATGAGCGAGATCGTGCTGAATAATCTATTTAAGCAAACTACGATGGAGGCGACCTTCGGCGTGATAATGCTCGCAATCGACGGCAAGGAGCCGAAGATTTTCACGCTTATAGAGCTTTTGAAGCTGTTTTTGAACCACAGAAAAACCGTCATCATCCGCCGCACGATTTTTGAGCTTCAAAAAGCGCGCGCTAGAGCGCACATCTTGGAGGGCTTAAAGATCGCGCTAGATAATATCGACGAAGTGATCGACGTAATTAGAAACTCCGCCGACACCAACGTCGCGCGCGAAAATTTAATGAGCAGATTCGGCCTCAGCGAGGCGCAATCGGGCGCGATTTTGGATATGAGGCTAAGCCGCCTAACGGGGCTTGAGCGTGAAAAGATCGAGGAGGAGCTAAAAGAAATTTTAGCCGAGATAAAGCGGCTTGACGCGATCCTAAAGAGCGAGGAGCTGATTGAGGGCATCATCAAAGATGAGCTTTTGGAGATCAAGGATAAATTCAGATGCCCGCGCATCACCGAAATCGTCGATGACTACGAGGATATCGACATCGAAGATCTTATCGCGAATGAAAATATGGTCGTTACGATCACTCACCGCGGCTACATCAAGCGCGTGCCTAGCAAGACTTACGAGAAGCAAAAGCGCGGCGGCAAGGGGCGCGTGGCGGTTACGACGTACGATGACGACTTCATCGAGAGCTTTTTTACGTCCAACACCCACGATACGCTTATGTTTATCACCGACCGCGGACAGCTTTACTGGCTCAAAGTTTATAAAATTCCGGAGGGCTCGCGCACCGCAAAGGGCAAGGCGGTAGTAAATTTAATCCAGCTCGGCGCGGACGAAAAGATCATGGCGATCATCCCTACGACCGATTTTGATCCGAGCAAGTCGCTCGTATTTTTCACTCGCAACGGTATCGTAAAACGCACGAATTTAAGCGAGTTTAAAAATATCCGCTCGCTCGGCATCCGCGCTATCAGCCTAGATGAGGACGATACGCTAGTAACCGCCCTCATCGCTCCAAACAGCGCCGAGGAGATGCAAAACTACAAAGGAGGCGCTCTAAGCGGCGACGATCTGGACGGCGGCGAGGCTGAAGAAATTCTAGAGCAAACTGAGCAGGATATTTTAGAGGGAAGCGAGAATGAAATTTCAGATGAAATTTCGCAAGACGAGGGCGCGCAAGAGGGCGAGCCGCAAAGCGCTAACGAAAATATGCTCTTCATCGCTACGAAAAAGGGAATGTGTCTTAAATTTAATCTAAATAAAATTCGCCAGATGGGGCGCATCGCTCGCGGCGTAAAAGGGATTAAATTTAAAGAAAAAGGCGACGAGGTCATTGGTGCCGCGTTTATTCTAAGCGATATGCAAGAAATTTTAAGCGTGAGCCAAAAGGGTATCGGCAAGCGCACGACCGCGAGCGAGTATCGCCTCACAAACCGCGGCGGCAAGGGCGTCATCTGCATGAAACTCACCAACCGCACGGGCGAGCTCATCGGCGTCGTGATGGTCGATGAGGAGATGGATCTCATGGCGCTAACCACCAGCGGCAAGATGATCCGCGTAGATATGCAAAGCATCCGCAAAGCGGGCCGCAATACCAGCGGCGTCATCGTCGTAAATGTCGAGGGCGACGACGTCGTAAGCATCGCGACCTGCCCGAAAGCCGAGGAGGGCGACGAGGGCGAAGCGGACGAGCTTGCGCAGGATGAAAATTTATTAAATTCAAATTTAGATAGTAAAAATTCGCAGAGCGACGGCCCTAGCGATGAAATTTTAAAAGGAGGAGAGGATGAGTAGTTACAATATCGCCATCGTAGGCGCTACCGGCGCCGTAGGCGAGGAGATTTTGCGCGTCTTAGACGAGATGAACTTCCCCGTAAAGGACATACTGCCGCTTGCAAGCGCAAAGAGCGCGGGCGAGAAGGTGGAATTCCGCGGCAAAGAATACGTCGTGAGGGAGCTAACGGACAGCACCTTCGACGAAAACGAGATCGACATCGCATTTTTTAGCGCGGGCGGCTCCATTTCGGCGCATTACGTGCCATTTGCGGCGGCAAGCGGTGCGGTGGTGATCGACAACACGAGCCACTTTCGTATGCAAGAGGACGTCCCACTCGTAGTGCCGGAGTGCAACCCGCAGGATATAAAACTATGGGAAGAGACAGGCATCATCGCTAATCCGAACTGCTCTACCATCCAGATGGTTCAAATTCTTAAGCCGCTTGATGACGCGTTTGATATCGAGCGCGTGGACGTAAGCACCTACCAGGCGACAAGCGGCGCAGGTAAAGAGGGTATGAGCGAGCTTGTAGAGCAGTTGCAGCAGTTTTTCGCTTTTAAGCTTGATGAGTGCGAGCCGAAGGTTTTCCCGCATCAGATCGCGATGAATGTCATCCCGCACATCGATGTATTTTTGGACAACGACTACACCAAAGAAGAGATGAAGATGGTGAACGAAACGCAGAAAATTTTGCATAAAAACTTCGCCGTTTCGGCTACCTGCGTGCGCGTGCCGGTGCTTCGCAGCCACAGCGAGGCGATCACGATAAAATTTAAAAAAGATTTTGAGATTAGCCGCGTGCGAGAAATTTTAAGAAACGCGCCTAGCATCGTGCTTGCAGACGATCCGAGCAAAAACGAGTACCCGATGCCGTTGCTTTCTAGCGATACGAACGAAACCTACGTCGGCAGGCTCCGCAGGGACAATTTCGACGATAAAATTCTGCATCTTTGGTGCAGCGCCGATCAGATCCGCGTCGGAGCGGCTACGAACGCCGTGCGCATCGCGCTTCGCTGGATCGATATGCAGCAAGATAAGTAGGATAATTTAGCAAGGCTGCCGAGTTTTTGCACGCGAATACAGTCGCGCGCGTGATTTCGGCGCCGAGATCTGGCGAATAAAATTTGCAAATCAGCCTAATTAAAATTTAACGCCGTGAGCTGAAATTTTGCGCCTTTAACCTGGCGCAAAATTTTAAAGACTCAAACGGACGCCATCAAATGGGGTAAATTTACGTGATTGCAAACGAGTGTAAATTTAAACGGACACTTCGGCATAGAGCGGCTTTTAAATTTATACATTCGTTTGCGGAGCGGATAATCCCGAATTAAAATTTAAGGAAAAAATGAAAACTCTATTTGAAAAATTTTTACTTTGCAGCAAATTTTTAACCCTCCTGCCCGTGCTTTTTTGCATCGCGGCAGGCGCAGCGATATTTGTGACGGCAAGCTACGAAATCGGCTCGGCGATCTATAAAATCGTAGAATTTTTTCTAGCTCCGCAGAGCGAGCGAGCGTTTTACGTCGATATTTTAAGCGAGATAATAACGGCGATCGATCTATATTTGGTCGCTATCGTGCTGCTAATCTTCGTATTTGGAATTTACGAGCTGTTTATCGACGAGTTTGTGGATCTAAATTTGCAAGTTTTAAAGATCGCCTCGCTCGAGGAGCTGAAGCACAAACTCGGCAGCGTCATTATAATGGTGCTCGTAGTGGATTTTTTCAAGCGAATTTTGCACACCGATTTTACTACCCCTTTGGATATGCTTTTGCTCGCAGGAGCTATCTTTGCGGTTTGTTTAGCTTTGTATATTTTGAGTAAATTTAAAGGATAAAAATGGTTTTCATCGACGCATGCTTCGGCAAAGAGACCCCATACACGCCCATTTGGATGATGCGCCAGGCGGGGCGCTACCTGCCGCAATACATGGCGGTGCGCGAGAGGGCGGGCGATTTTTTGAGCCTGTGCCGCGACTATCGCGCCGCTAGCGAGGTAACGATCCAGCCCGTGGAGATTTTGGGCGTCGATGCGGCGATTTTATTTAGCGATATTTTGGTAGTGCCGATGCAGATGGGGATGAATCTGCGCTTCGAAGCGGGCGAGGGACCGCGCTTTAGCGATCCGATCCGCTCCCGGGGCGATTTGGCGCGCCTTGATCCGCAAAAGGCCGCGGCGGAGCTCGGATACGTTTATGATACGATCTCGCTTACTCGCTCTCGCCTTGTCGCGGACAAAGCGCTCATCGGCTTTTGCGGCGCGCCGTGGACGATCGCTACCTATATGATCGAGGGCGGCGGCAGTAAAAATTACGCCATTTGCAAAAGGATGCTCTACGAAAATCCGCAGCTTCTGCATGAAATTTTGCGCCTCGTTACGGAGGCGACGAAGCTTTATCTGGCGCGCCAGATCGGCTCGGGCGTCGATGCGGTGCAGATCTTCGATAGCTGGGCGGGTGCGCTGGAGCCGAGCGCGTACGAGGAGTTCGGCTGGCGATACATCTTGGAAATCACGGAATTTTTAAAAGCGAAATTCCCGCATATCCCGCTCATCGTCTTTGCCAAGGGCACGGGCGCGCAGATGTCGCGGCTGAGCCGTATCGCGGCGTATCGCGGCGCAGCGAGCTTTGACGTATGGGGCGTGGATTGGAGCACTCCTATGGGGCTTGCGCGCGAGCAGCTCGGGGGCAAATTTGCGCTTCAGGGCAACCTGGAGCCGATGCGGCTATACGATCGCGGCACGATAGAAACGGGCGTGCGCGAGATTTTAGCAGCGATGAAGGGTGCTGCGCATATCTTTAATCTAGGCCATGGAATTTTGCCCGACGTAAGCGTGCAAAACGCCAAATATCTGGTGGATCTGGTGCACGAGCTAAGCGCGCGCTAAGATCTTATTTTGCGAGAGCTCGCTTGCAGCGCGCCACTGTGAAATTTCATAGAGCCGTAATTTAAAATTTCACTCGCCCGGGTCAGCCTGCTTTGCTTCCGCACGATCTTTTCCGCTGCCCATAAATTTTAAATTTTGCACCGCTTTCACGCCGTTAAAACAGCTCGCGGAACGCAAAGCTTTAAAATTTTAAAATTCTGCGCCGTTTTGCGCGGCGGTATCGCTAAATTTTAAAATTTAGCCTAAATTTGAAATTTTATGCCGCTTTTACATTAAGCGAGGCTTAAAATTTTACGCGCTATGTATGTGGCGGCGTAAAATACCGCGAGCTTGCGAGTTTAAATTTAGCCCGCATATTAAATTTATGGCTCCACGCCCCAAATTTAAGGATAAATTCAAAGCTCTAAGCTTAAAATTTCGTCGTAGCGGGGCGGTGCGTAGAAGTGAAATTTCGCATAAAAGCGGCGCCGAATTTTGGCATGCGGAAGCAAAATTTAAAGCGAAATTTAAAGCAAAATTCTGCGCGCGAGTAACAGACCCCGCAAATCAAATCATGGAGCAAAAATGAGATATATTTTCGGGCCCGTGACCTCGC
>NZ_CALJPG010000011.1 GCF_937980635.1 uncultured Campylobacter sp. | reverse complement strand
GACGGCTTTGCGAGCGTGCCGCCCAGCCTAAAAGAGGCGGCTAAGCTTAAGCCGTTTTACTTCGATCATCACTTTTGGAAGCGCGGAGAATTTTATCTCGGCGTGGATGAAATTTTAGACGCCGAACCCGTTTTTATCGGTAATGCCGCTTCGATTTGCAAGCCGCCCGAGTGCGTGAGCCTGCAAAACATCGAACAGATCTATATGCAGCTTGCGTGGAACGAGCTTCCCAAGGATATTCGCGCTAAATTTAAATCCATCCGTAAGCAAAAACTTGAAATTTCACAGCCGCAAGGCAGGGAATTCTACGCCGATTTGGCGCGTAAAAATCCGTTTTGCTACGAGATAAAAAGTGCGGTTTGGGATGAAAATTTGAAAAATTTTTTAGAAGCGACGCCGATAATGACGCAGCTTGAGCTAAACTGCGCCGGCAAAAGCCTAGATATCTCGCGCACGTATTTGCAGCAGCTCGTCTTGCACGCAAGCGGCACGGAGGAGGTCCTGCTAAACGGCTCGCTGTGGCAGCTCGTGATAAACGGCGATATTGCGCGGCTAAAAAGCGTGCGCTGCCCCTTTGACGGCGAGCTTTTGAGCGTCCAACTAGAGCTAAACGGCGGCGGGTTTTGCATTCGCGGGCTTGAGAAACTGCGCGATCTACAGATATTTTCGCAGTGCGGCGAGTGCGTTGATCTCGCACGCGTTGCGGCGAGTTTTCCGAATTTGCGCGAAATTTTCATCAACGCACAGGGCGGCACGCTAAAAAACATCGACGCGCTCGCTAAGCTTAAACACCTAAAAGACGTCTGGCTTAGCGACGTTTACGGATTTGAACGCTTTCCGACGAGGGCGCAACTACCGCATCTAAAACGCCTTTGTTTCTGGTCGGTGCCTAAAGGCGCTTGCGAGGCGGCTAGAGCGCAGTTTAAAGACATAGAAAGCCTCGTAATCAGGCAGCCGCGAAGCAAACAGTGGCTGGCGCTAAATTTAAATAACCCGCTGCGCGGCGACCGCT